>NZ_JAEQAZ010000068.1 GCF_016654115.1 Streptomyces sp. MBT53 | reverse complement strand
GTCTACCGGCTGACCAAGACGCTGACCTTCACCGCCGCGGACTCGGGCGGCGGCACGGCAGGCACCGTGTGGTGGAAGGCGGCGGCCGGACAGACCCCGGTCATCAGCGGCGGCGCCCACATCACCGGCTGGGCCCGAACCAGCGCGGACAGCGACATCTGGTCCGCTCCGGCACCCACCGGCCTGGACACCCGCCAGCTCTATGTCGACGGAGTGCGCGCCCAGCGCGCGACGGGCGCCCTGCCGGTGTCGGTGACCCAGACGGCGACCGGATACACCACGGCGTCCGGCGACCCGATGGCCGGCTGGCGCAACCCGTCGGCGATCGAGTTCGTCTACCGGGGCGGCCTGGGACTGTGGACCGAACCGCGCTGCCCGGTCGCCTCGGTGACGAGTACGGCCATCACCATGGCCCAGCCCTGCTGGAACAACTCCACCCAGCGGGTCATGCGCACCGACGACTCCGGCCGCACCTACAACCTGGTCGGCCGCAAGTCCATCACCGAGAAGCCGACAGCGGTGGAGAACGCCTACGAACTCCTCGACAAGGCGGGCGAGTTCTACCTGGACAAGAGCGAGCACCGCTTTTACTACATCCCGCGTTCCGGGGAGAACCCGGCCACGGCGGACGTCGAGGCGCCTGCACTCGACACGCTGGTGGCGTCCTCCGGCAAGGCCTCGGACGCACCCGGTCATGTCGGTTTCCAGGGCATCCAGTTCAGCTACGCGAACTACACCACCTCGAACACCGGCACCGGTTTCTCCGAGATCCAGGCCACGTATCAAGTCACCGGCACCAGCGGCTACGCCACCCAGGGCCTGTGCGACTTCGTGTCCGGCGGCACCTGCCCGTACGGCAACTGGACCAAGATGCCCGGCGCCGTGCGCTTCACCTACGACAAGAGCATCCACTTCGACCACGACTATTTCGTCCACCTCGGCGCGGCCGGACTGGACCTCGGCGACGGCTCGCAGAACGCCACCGTCACCGCCTGCGTGTTCACCGACATCTCCGGCAACGGCCTCGACCTGGGCGGTGTCGACATCCCCCAGCCCGCCAACTCCGCCCAGCACACCAGCGGGATCACCGTCAAAGACAGCCATTTCTACGACATCGCCGCCGAGTACCACGGAGGAGTCGCCATCGACGCCGGCTACATCGAGACCTCGACCATCACCCACAACCAGATCGACCATGTTCCCTACACGGCCATCTCCATCGGCTGGGGTGGCTGGCCCGACAAGGTGAGCCTGCCCGCACAGCCCAACTACTCCAACAACAACACCGTCTCCAACAACCTCGTCCACGACCACATGTCGCTCCTCGGCGACGGCGGAGCCATCTACACGAACGGGATCACCGGCACCTCCATGGCTACCGGTGAGCACGTCAGCGGCAACGTGGTCCACGACCAGCTCAACACCTCCGGCGGCCATGTCCTCTACACCGACAACGGCGCCACCTACGTGTCGATCCTCGGCAACGCCGTGTGGAACATCAACGTCTCCCCCTGGGGCAGCAAACACGGCAACTACACAGCGGGTGACGGGACTTACGACCCCACGGACATCGAAGGCAACTACTGGCCGAGCGGTCCCTCGGACTACGACAGCAAGGGCGTCCTGATCCAGGGCAACCACAACATCACCGGGGCCGACCAGGTTCCGTCGAGCATCATCGCGGCCGGTGGCATCGAGGCGCAGTACCGGGCAATACTCTCCTGGCAGCCGGCCTGACCCGAAAGCGTCCCGGCACGCGCCGCTCCCCACGGACAGGACAGCGGCGCCGCCGCCCGACTCGCGGGGCCACAGCCGTGCGGTGTCCCGACAAGAGGGCTGTCGACGGTGGCCCGCGAGCAGCCGGCCGCCCGGACCGCTGCGGCGGGTTCGTTATCCTGCGGGGCATGCGGTGTGGCACAGCTGATCCGGGGCCGCGGGTCCGGCCCGGACGATCCGGGCAGGCGGCACGGCCGCTCGGTGGGGGTGCGCGCCCGCACGCACGTGGGCCAGGGCCGTGATCACCACTGCGGCCGTCGTCGCCGTAGCGGCGCTGATCGTCCTGTACGTCCTGGCGCTGCGCTGCACCGCCGGGCTCGCCGTCGCCGGATCGGCTCTCGCCGTCCTCGCGGTTGCCGGGACCTGTACGGCGGCAGGGCTGCGCCCGTGGAATGCCGTGGGCAGCGCCCTGGTCGCGGCCGGTGGCGCGGCCGTGGCCTGGGTCCTGGGCCGCTCGCGGCGGCGGCGCCGGGCCGAACGCGCCGCGCTGGCCTCGTACCGCACCGGTGCGGCCTCGATTCCGCGGTTCGCCGCGCTCGCCGAGCGGGACCGGCTCGCCGTCGAGCTGCACGACGTGGCCGCGCACCGGCTCACCGCGATCGTCGTCTCGGCCGCCGCGGCACAACGGCTCGCCGACCCGGACCTGATCGCCGACGCCCTCCGGCACGCGGCCGACGCGGGCCGCCGGGCCGTGGCGGAACTCGACGACCTGGCCGACCGGCGGGACCGCGCGGGCGCCCCGGCCACCGGCGCCTCGCTCGCCGAAATCGCCTCGCTGGCAACGGAGTTCGGCGCCGACCTCCACACCACCGCCGGCGCCGTGGACACCGTCCCCGCCACGACGAGCGCGGTCGCGTACCGCGTGGTCCGCGAGGCGCTGACCAACACGGCACGCTACGCCCGTGGTTCCGCCGTACGCGTCTCTCTCGGCGGCGGCCCGGGTCTCCTCACGGTCACGGTGACGGACGGCGGCGGCACCGCCGCCGAACCGGACCTCGGCACCGGCGGCGGCCTCACCGGCCTGCGCACCACGGTCGGCACGGCCGGCGGCACTCTGTCCTACGGGCCGACCGCCACCGGCTGGACCGTCCATGCCGAACTACCGTCACCCGAGCCCCCGTTGCCCCCACCCCCGCACTCGGCACCGCGGGGTGCGGGTGCGCTGCGGCGCGGTCGGCTGTCGGCGGCTGTGTGTCGCCGGGTGCGGTGGCCCGGGTGCGCGCCCTTCGGCGCGCGCACGCGTGGGCCGGTCCCGCGCCGTCAGCCGCTCTGGCGTGGGCCCACCGCCCTCGACTGGGCGCTGGTCGTGCTTGCCGTCGCGCTTTCGCTCGGGGCGAGTCTCCTCTCGGACGACGTGCCGGACTCGTTCCGCGGTGTGTTGGCCGGCCTTCCGTTCGTTCTGCTGTCGGGGTTGCACGCGGTGCCGCTGGGCTGGCGGTCGCGTGCGCCCGGCGCGGGTCTGGCCGCGGTGCTGTCGGCACTCGTGCTGTGGTGGGGCTGCGACCGGGCGGGCTGGACACGACCGCCGGTCGGCGACATCTTCCTGGTGTACTGGTGGGTGGAGTTGACCTTCGTGTACAGCGCGGGCGCGTATCTGCCGCTCCGGCGCGGCGCTTTCGCCCCCGTCGCGGTGGCCGTGACCGGCGGTCTGGCACTGGCCAGCGGCAGCGGCATCACCGGCAGCCGGACGGTGGCCTGGGCGGTGCTGACCGTGCTGCTCGTGGTCCCCGCGTCCGCGCTGTGGTGGCTGGGAGTACGCACCGCCCGGCGGCGGGAGCGGCGCCGGGTCGCCGCCGCCCGGAGCCGGGAACTGCTCGAACGGGACGCCGAGGCCGCCGTACGCGACCAGCGTCGTCTGATCGCCGCGGGCCTGCTGCGCACCGCTCACCGGCACGCGTGCGACGTGGTCGCCGCCGCCGACGCCGGACGGCTCGACACCGTCCTCGCCGAGGCCCGGTCCGGCCTGGCCGCGCTCAGGGAACTCCTCGCGGACCTGCGCGCCCGTGACGGCGCCGTCACTCCACCGCCCACGGTCGCCGGGATCTCCGCGCTCGCCGCCCGCTACGGCGCCACCGTCAGCTACCGCGGGCCGCGCATGGCCGAGCCCGCCGTCGTGGGCGTGGCCGCGTACCGCGTCGCCGCGATGCTGCTGGCCGAGGGCGTCACGCTCACTGTGCTGCGCGGCGCCGCGGGCGTCGAGGTGTCCGGGCCGCTGCCCGCCGCCCCGGACGCGCGACGGCAGGTACGGGCGGTGGCCGACGCCATGGGCGGTACGCTCACCCGGACCGCCCACGACGCGGTACGCGTGTGGCTGCCGGAGGTGTTCCCATCACGATCAGAGTGATCGTCGCCGACGACCAGGCGGTCGTCCGCGCCGGGATCGCGGCGATCCTGGACGCCGAGCCCGGCCTGTCCGTCGTCGGGCAGGCCGCCGACGGGGAGTCGGCCGTCGCGCTCGCCCTCCGACTGCGGCCGGACGTCGCGCTGATGGACATCAGGATGCCGGGCGACGGCGGGCTGGCCGCCACCGCCCGGATCACCGCGGGCGCGCCCGCGACCCGCGTCGTCGTCCTGACCACCTTCGATCTCGACGAGTACGTGTTCGCCGCGCTGCGCGCCGGGGCCGTCGGTTTCCTGCTCAAGGACGCGGAGCCGGAGCGGGTGGTCGACGCGGTACGGGTCGTCGCCCGCGGCGCCGCACTGCTCGACCCCGCGGTGACGGGACGGCTGATCGAGCGGTACACCGCGGGCCCTCTTCCCGCCGACGCCGCCCGGCTGCGGCGGCTCACCCCGCGCGAGACCGAGGTCCTGCGGAACATGGCGCGCGGCTTGACCAACGCGGAGATCGCCGCCGAACTCGGCATCAGTCCGGCCACGGTCAAGGACCATGTCGCGGTGGTCCTGGGCAAGCTCGGCGTACGCGACCGGGTGCAGGCCACCATCGCCGCGTACGAGACGGGGCTGATCCGCCCAGGGGTCCGCTGAACCCCATCCGGCGGCGGGCCGGCACGGGCTCACGGACGTGTCGGGTCCGGGTGGTGGCCGGTGCGGGCCACGGGTCGCGCGCCGAAGCACTCGGGCGCGGCGGTCGGCGCAGATACGGAGGTCCGCCGGACCGAGCGGGCACGGACCCGCACCACCACGTCCCGCGACCGCCCGCGACGGTCCCGGCCGGGCCCGGGACAGGGCCGTGACCCCCGCCGTGCGGCGGGGTCCGGAACCCCGCCGACCAGCGGATTCCGCCGTCGGGCGGTCGTCCGGCGGCACGACGACCGGGCGGGCCACCCGCACCTAGCCTCACGGCCATGGCACTCAGGAATTCCCCTTTCGGTCCGTTTCCGCCGCTCGCCCGCCGCCTGTGCGGCGGCCTTCTGCTGGCCCTCGCGGTGGCGCTGACACCGGCCGCGGCGGCGGCCGGCTTCGTCGCGGCGGCGTTCGCGACCGCGAGCGTCCCGCTGCTCGCGATCGCGGGACTGCTCCTCGCCGCGGCGGTCGCCCTACCGCTCGGCCGCGCGGCGTTCACTCTGCTCGGCAAGCGCGGACTGCGGGCCACGGCCGCCTTCACGGGCGTCCTGCTCCTCGGCGTCACGGCCCTCGCCGCCGCCACGGTCTTCCACCCGATGCCGACCCCGGCCGCGGGCCCGGTCCCGTCCGACGTCCGCTTCTGGAACCTGCCCACCGGCTCCCGCATCGCCTACGTCCACGCACCCGCCGCCGGCACCCCCCGGACGACCCCGGTCATCTTCCTGCACGGCGGTCCCGGCACCCCGGCGGAGGGCATCCCCGCCGGCGGCCGGGAACTGGCCGCGGACGGCTTCGACGTCTACTCCTACGACCAGTTGGGCGCCGGCCGTTCCACCCGCCTCTCCGACATCACCGGCTACACCGCCGCCCGCCAGGTCGCCGACCTCGACGCGATCCGCCGTCTCCTCGGCGCGGACCGGATCATCCTCATCGGCCAGTCGTGGGGCGGCTCCCTGACCGCCCAGTACCTGCGGGCCCACGGCACGCACGTGGCGAAGGCCGTCTTCACGTCACCGGGCGCGCTGTGGGGCCGGCAGTATCCCGGGTCCAATGCCGGTGATCCCTGGAACGACCTGACGCCGGACCAGCGCTCCCGGCGCGACGAACTGACCGGCAGGCCCCGGCTGATCGCCGCGAGCCTGCTGATGGAGGTCAACCCGCGCGCCGCCCACGCTCTGGTGGGCGACCGCGAACTCGACCAGTGGATGCACCAGATGGCGCTTCTCGGCAAGGACGCCACGTCCTGCGCGGGCGCGGCACCCACCGAGGCACACGACAATCCGCAGGGCTTCTACAGCAACCAGATGACCGTCAAGGACTTCGAGCAACTCCCCGACCCGCGTCCCGTGCTGCGTACCGTGCACGTCCCGTCCCTGATCCTGCGCGGCCAGTGCGACTTCATCAAACCCGAGGTCACCCAGGAGTACCGCCGGACCCTGCCGAACTCCCAACTGGTCCGTATCCAGGGCGCGGGCCACTCCATCGCGCACTCCCGGCCGGCCCTCTACACCGCGCTCCTGCGTGCCTTCCTGCTGAACAGGCCCCTCCCGGCGCCCGCGTCCTGACCCGGGGCCGGGGCCAACGGGAGCGACGCGAGATGCCGGGGCCGACCGACCGAGCCGGCTGTCGCGGCGGACGGCGACGCCGATGCGGGTGAAGGAACAACTGCGGATGCTGCGCGTCGGCAAGGACACCACGGAGATCCCCGAGACCGGTCCGCCTCACGCCGCGCAGGGAGCAGTCGGTGACCTGGCCCTCGGCGTGGGCGCCGTCGAAGGGACGGATCCCGGCATCCGTGGAGGTGCACGGCTGCCGGGATCCGTAGCACTGCATCTCAACCACTACGGCCCACCCCGCCGCCGTGGGATCAGGGAGCGATCCCCACCCCGTCGATCCGGCTCCACGCCCGCTCCTGCTTCGCGGTCATGGCGGGCCAGGCGAGTCCGCCCGGCCGCGGCCGGATCCGCGACGCGTACGGCGCGGGGCGGAAGGCCGGGTCGTAGAAGCACCCGGTGCCGTACCTCTGGTCGAAGGCCGCGCAGGAAGCCGCGATCGAGCGTGCGGTCGGCTTGTGTCCATGGCGTACCCAGGCGTCGAGTGCCGCGATGGAGTCGGCGTACTCCGAGTCGCTCAGCGCACTGTGTTCGGTCTCCTTCGTGAAGGTCTGGACGAGGTCGCCGCCGCTGCCCGCGCCCTGGAGAGTGGCGCGGTAGGCCGCTTCGTGCTCGACGAAGGCGGTCGGGTCGTCGATCGCGTGCAGGGTGAGGACGGGGATGGAGACCTTGCCCGTCAGGTCGCTGTCGTAGGAGAGGTCGCGGCGCGCGGTGGGGTCGGCTGAGAACCGTTCGACGCCCGCGTTGAGTGCCTTGTCGTCGTGTGAACCCGAGTACCGCACACCCTGGTTGCTGAAGGGATTTCGGCCGCCGAGCCGGGTCGACACGATGTCCCGGAACGTGAAGGTCGCGAACCGCAGATGTGACTCCAGCGAGCGCTCCGGGATGCGGGTGACGGCGAGGATGTCGTCGAGGTTGCGCTGTTGGAGGGCGGTGCGCTCCGCGGGGGTGGAGGCGAAGCCGGTGCACTCCTGGAGGCGGGCGCGGAGTCCGCTGCTCGTCATGGTGGAGTCCGCGCGCAGCCCCTGCCACAGCGGGTACTGCGGTTCCGTCGGGCGGGGGTGGTTGTGGCAGTAGTACTGGTAGACCACCCGCAGGTCGACCCGGTAGTCGTAGCCGCGCGAACCGCCGCCGAGGACGCCGCTCGTCAGCAGCGCGCCGTCGTAGGCGCCGGGGCGTCTGCCGTAGGTCTCCGCGACCTTGGCGGCGACGTCGCCTCCCCAGGACTGGCCGTGCACGTAGGTGCGCCTGGGCTTGCCGAACTCCGAGACGAAGAGCCTGCGTACGTTCTCGGTGTCGGCGGCGGCCATCCGGGTGCCGTAGCCGCCGCGGCGGTAGGACGAGCCGGCCCAGGCGTACCCCTCCTTGACCATCACCGCCCAACGCCCCAGGTCGTCGGTGCTGCGTGCCGGGTCCGAGGCGTCGCCGAGATCGGGTCCGCCGTGCGCGTGCACCACGAGGGATCCGTTCCAGTGCGTCGGGACGGCCATCGCGTAGTACGCCCCGTTGCTGTCCTGGCCGGTGTAACACGTCGCCTGCCCGACCAGGTTCGCCGGGCAGGTGGCCACCGCCGGCCGCGCGGTCTCCGCCGTGGGCGCGGGGGCGTTGCCGAGCGTGCCGAAGAGCGTCGCGGCCACGCCGACGGCCAGCAGGGCCCGGCGGTGGCGAGGGGCCGGGAGCCGTCTGCGTACCGGCACGGGCGCGTCAATTCTTGTCACGGGAGCGGCTCCTATGAATTCGCTGTGCAAAGTTGCGCTGCGAACCGTGATGTTAGGAAGCGCCGCATGCGGGGACCAGCCGTCGATCATTGCGTTCATAGTGTTCGCCCGCCCCGCCTGCCCCGCCGCCCCGCACGCGACTTCCCGCACCGCCCGGTCCGCCCTCACGAACCGGACGTCATGCGGCTACGCCAACTCCCTGACGGTCTGCTGATCTCCGTCCGCCCGGTATTCGCCCCGTTCCGCCGCGGCCCGGTCGGCCAGAGTGTTGACGGCGGTGTTGAAGCGCTCCATGGAGGTGGGCCGGTCCGCGCCCAGGACGTACTCCTTGAAGTCGTGGCGGAGCGGCGCCATCGGATCGTGGCGCGGCTCGCGGACCGCGCGGAGGATCTCCGGCAGCCGGGTGCAGTCGCGGTCGAGGAGGTAGGCGCCGCCGGCGGTGGTGTAGGCGGCGCGGAAGTCGTCGTCGGGCAGGTCGTGCGCGTTGGTCAGGACATAGGGCTTGAGGCTGGCGACGAAGTCGGCGACCACCGAGGAGACGTCGCTGATGAGCATGTCCGCCTGGTTGAAGCATGCGTACAGCGTGGGCAGTTGTCCGAGGATCACCTGGTGTCGGACCGGTCCGTGGCTCTCCCAGAAGAGCCGGTGCCACTCGTTGTGCAGGGCGTGCCACTCGGCCGTGTCACCGCGGTCGGGGACACGTGAGTCGCGGGTCTGCTGGGTGTGGTCGCCGCTGTGCCGTCCGGCCAACTCGTCGATCCGGGCCCGGATTTCCCGCAGCCTCGTTCCGACGACGAGCGCGGCCTGCGCCTGCGCCCGCGTGTGCGCGGACTCGTGTCGCTCGTTGTCGTTGCCCAGCAGGTCACGGACGGCCCGGTCCGCGGCAGCCGCTTCGGGAGAGCGGCGGCCGGTGAGCGGGTGCGGCTTGTAGATGATCCGTACGTTCTCGGCGAGGAGCTTCTCGATCAGGGGCACGCCCATCGGGATGAGGGAGGTGTGGCAGTCGTCGTCGCTCCAGCCCTCCCAGGTGGGGGCGTACAGCACGACCGGCAGTGGGCCCGGCACGTGCTCGGTGTGCAGTCGTATCGACGACAGTTGCGGGCGCCCGACCTCGACGATCGCCCCGTCGCTGATGGCGTGCCGGACCCGCTGGTAGCGGTCGCGTCCGGCCCGTCCGGCCACCCAGATCTCGTCGTACACCTTGCTGACACGGTTGCTGCTGGCGAGCTTGTCGCTGTCGCCGTGGCCGATGAAGACGTGCTTGGCCTCGGCGACGCGCAGCATGTGCACGTTCTTGCCGGCGTTGCCCGGGTACAGGACGACCCGGACGTCCGGCAGTTCCAGCTCGGCCAGGTCGTCGGCCTTGGGCACGCACAGGACCGGGATCCAGGTGCGGCTGAGGTAGCGGAACGAGGCCTGCTCGCGCAGGATGATCAGCGGGCGTCGATCGAGCTGCTCCAGGGTCTCGATCCACATGTTGACCTGGTACATGAAGTCCCGGGAGACCGCCGCGAAGCTGAAGTACAGGGCCACCTCGGGCCGGTAGCCGCCCAGTTGGCGGTTGACCTCGGCGATCACCTCGTCCTTCGCGGGCATCCGGCGGGCCCTGCGGAACGCGATCAGCAGCGCCACTACGGCCGCCAGCGCGGACCCGGCCGTCAGCGCGTAGCCGATGACGGCGGGGTACCAGGTCCCGGCCGCGAGCGCCACGAGCAGTCCCACGTGGGCGGGCAGGTCCAGGTGCAGCAGCTTGCGCAGGAAACGCCGGTAGAGATAGGCGGGCGGGGGCTTCTCGATGCCGGACCCGCTCATGTCGAGGTTGCGCACGGCCACCGGCAGCACGCGCCGACGGCTGATCGCGTGATGCACGGCCGAGTACAGCATCACCAGCGTGAAGTGGGCGCCGAAGACGGCGAGTCCGGCGACCAGCACCCGGTCCGGGGCTCCGGTCCGGTCTGCCAGGGCGAGCAGCATCAGCGTTCGGAAGGCGAACCGCAGGGTGCGGTCGAGTTGCAGTGCCGCAAGTCGGCGGACGAACTGGGGTGCCCGGACGTGCAGGGCCTCGTCCACGACGTAGCTCACGGCGGACGCGGCGGCGAAGCCCCACAGGGACGGCAGCAGTGCGAAGACGGGCAGCGCGGCGAAGCCGGCGGCGAACAGGAACACGAGCAGAAGGTCGGTCTTCGCCCGCACGCGCAGGGCAGCACACAACCAACGGACCATCATGGACAAGGGATCCCCCCACAGGACTTCCCGCGACGGCGGCGCCGTTGCACGCCAGTTCGACGCGAGGAAGGAGTGAAGGGTTGTACGCCTGATGGCTGCGAATAATTCACTTCCGGTTAACCGAATCGCGCCTTCCCGAAGACCAGCTCCGGACACCCCGGGCCGGGTCCGTCCAGGAGGGGCGCGGGACGGTCGCGCAGCTGCAGGCCGAAGAAGGCCAGCAGGATCTCGCGCTGCACGGCGAGCGAGCGGTGCCACTCCAGTGGGCCGATGAAGGCGGCGAGTTGCTCGGGTGTCGCCCCGAGCCGCGTCGCGGCCTGCGGGAGGAGGGTCTCGTAGTCGTGAAGGTGAAGTGCTCGGCTCCGGTCAGGCCGAGGAAACGGCGCCAGCCGCGCAGGTGGGGCCAGGTGCTCAGCCAGGCGGTGTCGTCGTCACGGTCCGCTCCGAGCAGCAGGAAGGGTGCGTCCGGTCCCCGCGTGACGACGTCTCCGAACAGGCCGCCGTCGAGGTTCGCCCCGGCCCCGATCGCCACTCCCCCGGACATCGCCTCCGCGGCGGTGGCACCGCCCGGGGAGTGTCCGAACATGCCCGTCCGCGACAGATCCATGATGTCCCGCAGCCCGGAGGGAGGGGCGGGCGCGTCCCGCCGGACCGCCCGGCCCAGCTCCGCCAGGGTGTACCGCACGTCGGCCACCCGCACCCGGACGGCCTTGCGGACGATGCGCCCCTCCTCGTCCGGCGGGAGGGTCGGGGAGAGTTCGGGCATGGCGTACGTCTCGACGCGCCCTCCCGAGAACTCCACCTGTCCGGCGTCGTAGGTGTGGTCGACGGTGACGACCACGTAGCCGTAGGAGGCCAGGTTCTCGACCAGGCACAGGCTGGAACTGCGGTGCTGTCCGTGGCCGTGCGAGTAGCGGATCACCGGTCTGCGGCCACCGGCCATGCGCGCGGGGGCGTCGGGTGCGGCGTGGGTGACCGGCAGGACGACGTACCCGGCGGGCAGCAGGCCCGCACTCTGGAAGTGACGGGCCGCCGCGGATGTCATCCACGGGGCACCGCGTCGGACGTCGGTGCGCTCGGCCGGGTACCTGATCTGGACCATGAACTCCCGTACGGCCTGGAGGGGACCCAAGGGTCACGCCGGGAGTGGTCCACCAGCCGCAGGGTGTGGGCGCCGATCGCGTGCCGACCGGTAGGCGTGGGCAGCACGACGCGCTGGGGCGGGACCTGGGGCGCCGGGCCTGGCCGGGCGGTGCACGGGTGACGCGACGGCGGACGAGGCGCCGGCCACGGTTCCGACTGCCGCGAGGGCCCCGCCCAGGACCGTCAACTTCCGCCGTGTCCAGGCGTGTTGAGGCGTCGGCTGTCCTTCTTGGCGCTCCTGGCGCTCGTACGTGGTGATGAGCTGATGCGTGGCCATGATCAGAGTCTTGATGCCGGTCGGACTCGCCGCCGATGCCATCTGTCACGACTGTCCGTGACAAGTGTCATGAACGACATGAGGGTCACGAGCGCCACGGGCACGCCGCCCGCCAACGCTGTCATGCACACACCTTGACCAAATTGGTCTAGACTTTTACCTTCGAGTGGTCAACCTCCTTCGGCTCGCGCCCAGTTGAGACGTGCGCCCTCTTCCGCGTGCGCCGAACCGCTCGAAAGGGCCCCGCCACCCCCATGACCACTCGTCGCTACCTCCCCCGTATCGCGTTACGCGGCACCCCGGTCCTCGCCCTGCTGACCCTGCTGCTCGGTCTCCTCGCCGCAGCACCGGCGGCCGCGGCGACCGGGGCGATCACCGGCCTCGCCGGCAAGTGCCTCGACGTCGCCGGAGCCGCCTCCGCCGACGGCACACCGGTCCAGCTCTACGACTGCAACGGCACCGGCGCCCAGCAGTGGACGGTCGGTACGGACAGCACCGTCCGCGCGCTGGGCAAGTGCCTTGACGTCACGGGCGGTTCGACCGCCGACGGCGCCAAGATCCAGCTGTGGACCTGCAACGGCAGCGCCGCCCAGAAGTGGACCGTCACCTCCGCCAACGACATCGTCAACCCGCAGGCCGACAAGTGCCTGGACGTCACCGGCAACAACTCCGCCAACGGCACCCGGCTCCAGATCTGGACCTGCACCGGGGGTGCCAACCAGAAGTGGAACGCCCCCGCCCAGCAGTCCGGCGATCAGTGCTGGGCCACGCACTACGGTCCCCAGCCCGCCGGTGCCCTCACGGCCAGCGGCGAGGTCTTCGACAACAACGCGGACACGGCGGCCACTTCGCTCTCGCGCCAGCCCCAACTGCCTTTCGGCACACGGGTCCAGGTCACCAATGTCGCCAACGGCCGCTCCCTGACCGTACGGATCAATGACCGAGGGACGTTCGCCCAGACCCCGCAGGAACCGAAGTGCCTCGATCTGACCGACGGCGCCTTCAGCCGCCTCGGCGGCGTCCTCGACCCGGACGCCGGACACATCGTCGTCACCCAGACGGTTCTGGGCTGACCACTGCGGGCCGCCCGGCTCGCCGCACCGGCCGACGCAGGCCGACCGACCGTTCTCGTCCGCCTCTCAACCACAGGAGCAAAGACCCATGGTCACCCCCCACTCCGCACCAAGTCTCCGGGGACTCACGGCTCTGAGCAGACTGACCCTCGCCATGCTGCTCGCCGCGGCGCTGTCCGCCCTGTTCACCATCTCCCCCGCCCGCGCGGCGGACGGCCGGATCACCGGTCTGGCCGGCAAGTGCGTCGACGTCGCCGGGGCGAACTCCGCCAACGGCACCGCCGTACAGCTCTACGACTGCAACGGCACCAGCGCCCAGACCTGGTCCAACCCCGGTGACGGAACGCTGCGCGCGCTCGGCAAGTGTCTCGACGTGACCTCCGGCGGCACGGCGGACGGCACGACGGTCCAGCTCTACGACTGCAACGGCAGCGCCGCCCAGAAGTGGGCCGTCAGTTCCGCCAACGACATCGTCAACCCGCAGGCCAACAAGTGCCTGGACGTGACCGGCAACAACTCGGCGAACGGCACCCGGCTCCAGATCTGGACCTGCTCGGGCGGCGCCAACCAGAAGTGGAGCGCTCCCGCGAGCGGCGGCGGCACCACTCCGTCCGGTTTCGTCGTCAGCGAGGCCCAGTTCAACCAGATGTTCCCGAGCCGGAACGGCTTCTACACGTACCAGGGCCTGACGGCCGCCCTGTCCGCCTACCCCGGTTTCGCCAACACCGGCTCCGACACGGTGAAGAAGCAGGAGGCCGCCGCCTTCCTCGCCAACGTCAGCCACGAGACCGGCGGACTGGTCTACGTCGTCGAGCAGAACACCGCCAACTACCCGACGTACTGCGACTGGAGCCAGTCCTACGGCTGCCCGGCCGGTCAGGCCGCCTACTACGGCCGCGGCCCCATCCAGCTGTCCTGGAACTTCAACTACAAGGCCGCGGGCGACGCGTTGGGCATCGACCTCCTCAACAACCCCTGGCTGGTGCAGAACGACGCGGCCGTCGCCTGGAAGACGGGCCTGTGGTACTGGAACACCCAGTCCGGCCCGGGCACGATGACCCCGCACAACGCCATGGTCAACGGCGCCGGTTTCGGCCAGACCATCCGTTCCATCAACGGCTCCCTGGAATGCGACGGCCGCAACCCCGCACAGGTCCAGAGCCGCGTCGACGCCTACAACCGCTTCACCTCGATCCTCGGAGTCAGCCCCGGCAGCAACCTCTACTGCTGACGCTCACCCTCGGGCCCACCTGACACGAGGGCCGGTTCCTCCGTGAACCGGCCCTCGCACCAAGCACCCATGACGGCACTCTTGCCACTAGAATCGGTGTCATGACTGCCATCACCCTGCGCATCCCCGACGCCATGGACAAACAACTCCGCGACGCCGCCGCCGGCGCCTCGTCCCTGAACGACTACATCGTGCGAGCCGTACGACGTCAGATGACCCTCGACGCCGCGCGCAAACTCGCCTCCGTCGCCCCCCTCGACCTGGCGGGCGAAGGCGACACCCTGTGACCGTCCGCAAGGGCGACGTCTGGGACGTCGACACCGGCAAAGGCACCCGCACCGTTCTCGTCGTCAGCCTCGACGGACTCGCCGACGCCTACGGCGCGGTCGTCGTCCTGGTTCTGCATGCCCCGGCCCAGCACCCCGACACGGCGATGAGCGTGCACCTGACCACCCCGGTCGACGCCTCGGTCGTCGCCGTCAATCTCCTCCAGCTCTCCACGCTTCGCTTCGAGACCGGCACACCGCACGGGAACATCGGCCCCGAACAGCAGGAACTCGTCGACAACGCCCTCCGCGCGGTCCTCGACCTGTGAACCCCGGCAGGACGGCCTCCCTCGGGCGCCGAGCCCGCCCTCGGCGGGCGGGCTGTCAACGCAGTCGACGCGCCCGCAGCACGACGTCATCGGTGTGGTGCGCACCGGCGCCGCCGTCCGGTGCCACTCGTGGCCGCTGCTCGTCCACCTCCACTGTCCAGTCGTCGTCGAGCAGAGCGGCGACCATCGAGGGCCAGACGTAGTCGGCCGGGTCGAACTCGCTGTCGTGTTCGTGCCGGGTGTCCATCCCCGCGTGGTGCACGAGCAGCAGTACGCCTCCGGGCGCGACGGCCGCGAGCAGCGCCCGCTCGGCCGCGGCGTCGGGTGTCCGCAGCAGGGCCGGATACTGCGCGGAGACCAGGTCGAAGGAGGCCGGGGGAAGCGCCGCTTCCGCCAGTCCGGCGTGTACCCAGCGGACGGTGACACCGGCGTCCCTCGCGTGCCCCGCGGCCCGCTCCAGCGCCACTCCCGAGACTTCGAGCGCGGTCACGTCCCAGCCGGCGCGCGCGAGCCAGACGGCATCGGCGCCCTCGCCGCAGCCGACGTCGAGTACCCGTCCGGGCGTGAGCCCGGCGACCTCGGCCACGAGCGCGCCATTGGGCCGGCCGCTCCACAGTTGCTGTCGGTCCATGTATCGGTTGTCCCACTCGGCCCGGACCTCGGGGTCTCCGACGTATCCGTCGGCGGGCAAGGACGTGTCGGGCGCGGATGATCCTGCGATGTTGTCGGTCACCGGCCCACGGTCACCCACCCAGTCCTGGTCACGCCACTCTTGTTGCCGCTCCGGCAAATCGTCGGCCCCGTCTCACGCGAGCCTCACCTCCACCGGCAGCCTCTTGATGCCGTTCACGAAGTTCGAGCGCACGCGCGGCACGTCGCCGGCCAGGCGGATGTCCGCGAGGCGGGGGATCAGCTCCTCGAACATGATGCGGATCTCGGTGCGGGCCAGCAGGTTGCCCAGGCACAGGTGGGGGCTGCCCTTGCCGAAGGTGACGTGGTCGTTGTGCTGCCGGGCCACGTCGAGGTCGTAGGGGTCGGTGAAGACCTCCTCGTCGCGGTTGCCGGAGGCGTACCACATGACGACCTTGTCGCCCTCCTTGATGCGTTTGCCGCCGAGTTCGACCTCTCGGGTGGCGGTCCGCCGGAAGTGGTAGACGGGGGACGCCCAGCGCAGGAACTCCTCGACAGCCGTGGGGATCAGCGACGGGTCGTCCTTCAACCGGGCCAACTGCTCGGGGTGTTGGAGCAGGGCCAGCATGGAGTGGGTGATGGTGTGGCGGGTGGTCTCGTTGCCGGCGACGACCAGGAGCAGGAAGTAGTTGTCGAAGTCCTGCGCGGAGAGCGGGACTCCGTCGCGCGGGGTGGTGTTGACCAGTCTGGAGACCAGGTCCGTGCCCTCGCCGCCGCGTCGCTGTCGGGCCAACTCCCTTCCGTACTCGAAGACTTCGAGCGAGGCGGGTGAACGGAACGGCAGGTCTCGGTACTTCTCGCTCTCCTCGCTGTGCAGCAGCACGTCGGCGTAGTCGGGGTCGGTGTTGCCGATGATGCGGTTGCCCCAGTCGATGAGCTGCTGGTTGTCCTCCGGCGGAACGTCGAGGAGCCGGGCGAGCACGTTGATGGGGAAGTCGGCGGAGATCTCCTTCACGAAGTCGAAGCTGCCCTTGGCCAGCGCAGCGTCCAGGGTCCTCGCGGTCAGGCCGCGCAGGAAGTCGGCGTAGCTGTTGATCACCCCGGCCCCGAACTGCCGCTGGATCAGGCTGCGCAGGGCCCGGTGGCGGACGCCGTCGAGCTCCAGGATGGAGGCGCGTTTCTTGATCTGGTCGTCGTCGACCTCTTCGAGGTTGACGAACCGGGTGGAGGTGAACGTCTCGGCGTCCCGGTCGACCCGGGCGATGTCGGCGTGCCGGGTCACCGACCAGAAGCCGGAGTTGGGGGCGTCCTCCGGCTGCCAGTGGACGGGGTCCTCGTGGCGCAGGGTGTGGAACATACGCCAAGGGGTCACGCCGTCCGTGAAGTTGTCGAGGTCGGCGAGGTCGACGTCCGCGAGGGGCAGGGGTTCGTTCGCGGCGGCGGTCAGGGTCGTCTCGGTCATCGGTGGCTCCTGGGGGTCGTGCGGGCTGTCACAGGTGGTAGGCGTACTCGGTGAACTCCCAGTCGGTGACGTGCCGTTGGAAGCGCTCGACCTCGTTCCGCTTGTAGGAGAGGAAGGACGTGGTGAAGTCCTTGCCGAGCACCTCGGCCAGGGCGGTGTCCGCCTCCAGCGCGTCGAGGGCCTCGGACAGGGTGCCGGGCAGCACGGCGGAGCGGGCCGGGTCGTAGCCGTAGCCCTCCAGCGGGGCGGGCGGCTCCTCGGCCGCCACCACGCCCAGCAGCGCGGCGGCGATGGTGGCGGCGATCGCGAGGTAGGGGTTGGCGCTGGCGTCGCCGAGCCGGAGTTCGAGCCGGGCCCCGGAGCCGCGCTCGGGCGGGACGCGGACCATGGCGCTGCGGTTGTCGAGCCCCCAGTCGATCAGCCAGGGCGCGAGCGTGTCGGGTCCGAAGCGTTTGTAGGAGTTGACGGTCGGGTTGAGCAGCGCGGCGAGGGCGGGCGCGTGGGCCATGACCCCGGCGACGGAGTGCCGTGCGGTGGCCGAGAGGCCGTAGGGCCCGGACGGGTCGTCGAAGGCGTTGCGGCCCTCGGTGTCGTGGCTCGACAGGTGGAGGTGGAAGCCGGACCCTCCGGCGTCGTTGAACGGCTTCGCCATGAAGGTGGCGAGTCTGCCCTCCTTGCGGGCGAGTTCCTTGATGGCGGCCTTGAAGCGGAACGCCCGGTCGGCGGCCGACATGGCCTCCGAGTGGACGAGGTTGATCTCGAACTGTCCGCCGTCGAACTCGTGGTTGCCGCTGAGCACGCCGATGTTCAGGTCGCGGACCTGGCGCAGGGTGCGCAGGAGGTGGTTGTCGGGGTCGGCGCGCAGCCCGGCCGTGTAGACGACACCGGGGTCGGACGCGTACCTGCGCCAGCCGCCGGCGGCGTCGCGCTCGCACAGGAAGTACTCCAGCTCCGGGCCGACGACGGGCCGCAGACCGTGCTCCGCGCACCGGGCGAGGACGGCCTGGAGGAGGTCGCGGGGCGACTCGGGGGCGGGCGCACCGGTCGCCGGGTCCAGGACCTCGCCGAGACAGGCGGCCACGCCGGGCTCCCACGGGAGGGGCAGGAGGGTGTCCAGGTCGGGGCGCACGCAGATGTCGGGCAGCCCCGCGTCCAGACCGCCGTGGACCGGGACCACATCGCCCTGCGGACTGGTGTGGTAGACGGCCCGGCAGAAGGCGAGCCCGTGCTCCATGGCCCGGGGCAGTTCCTCCAGCAGGACGTCGCGGGCGCGATCGGTGCCGATGAGGTCGGGGTACGTCACCCGGACCACGTCGATGCCGTCGGCGGCCAGTCGCTCCATGTGGCGGCGGACTTCCGAGATGTCTTGAACGCTCACCGTTGTCTCCTCGGGCGGACGGTGGGGCACTTCCGGGTCGGGAGCCCGGAGGCGGGCGGCGGGGAAATGAGGGGCCGGGGCACGGCGGTCACGGGCGGTCCCGGCAACGTTGTTTGACGCCAAACGGTAGGAGCGGTCCCCGCATCCCGCAAGAGGCGACGACAAGAAAATTATCCATCCGGATAGGTATTGACCCCACCCCGGCGGCTTCCTATCTTGTTTGAAGCCAAACGAGTCAGGGGCCGGCCTTCGAGCCCCTTTGGCCGGGGCCCGGCCACCGTGCCGGGCCCCTCTCCCCACCACCTCTCCGACGCCCTCACCTCTGGAGGACCGGCCATGAAGGTCGTCGTCGACATGAACAAGTGCCAGGACCACGGCCAGTGCGTCTTCGCGGCCCCCGACGTCTTCCACCTGGACGACGACGGACACCTCGGCTACGTCCCCGACCCCGACGACGCCCTGCGCGACGAGGTCGAGGAAGCCGCGGACGTCTGCCCGCTCCAGGCCATCCGGATCGAGGAGTGATGACCACGGGAAGCGTGGTCGTCGTCGGCGCCTCGATGGGCGGCCTGCGCGCCGCCGAACAACTGCGGACGGCCGGCTGGACCGGCTCCGTGACGGTCGTCGGCGACGAACCGCACATGCCCTACAACCGCCCCCCGCTCTCCAAGGAGGTCCTCGCCGGCAAGGCCTCCTTCGACTCCCTCGCCTTCACCCCCAAGGCGAGCACCGCCGACGTGCAGTGGCGCCTCGGCCGCAGGGCCGTCACGGCCGACCTCGCCGAACGCACCCTCACCCTCGACGACGGCACGACCCTCCCCTACGACGGCCTGGTCGTCGCCACCGGTATGCGCCCCCGGCGGCTGCGCTGCCCCGGACCGCTCACCGGCCGCCACACCGTGCGCACCCTCGCCGACGCCCAGGGCCTGCGCGCCGAACTGACCCGGCCGGGCGCGCGCGTGGTCGTGGTCGGCGCCGGCTTCATCGGCTGCGAGGTGGCCGCCACCGCCGTGGGCCTCGGCGTCGCCGAGGTGACCGTCGTCGACCCGCTGCCGCTGCCCATGGTGGGCCCGCTCGGCGAACTGCTCGCCGGTGCGCTGCTACGACGGCACGAGCGGCACGGGGTGCGCTTCGCGCTCGGCACCGGGGTCTCCGGTTTCGAGGGCGAGGACCGGGTGACGGGTGTCGTACTCGGCGACGGGACCGTCCTGGCCGCCGACGTGGTGGTGGAGTCGGTCGGTTCGCTCGCCAACACCGAGTGGCTGGAGGGCAACGGGCTCGACCTCAGCGACGGTGTGCTCACCGACGAGCTGCTGCGGGTCGGGGGGCTGCCGTCGGTCGTCGCGGTCGGCGACGTGGCCCGCTTCCCCAACGCCCGCTACGACGGGGTGCCACGCCGGGTCGAGCACTGGTCCATCCCGACGGACAGCGCGAAACACGCGGCCAGGAGTCTCGCCGCCCATCTCACGGGAGCCCAGGGCGAGTTGGGGGCCTTCGCGCCGCTGCCCACCTTCTGGAGCGACCAGCACGACTTCCGGCTGCAGTCCTTCGGATCACCCCTGCTCGGCCTCGACGACGTCCGGATCCTGGACGGCGACCCGGACGGCGACCTCATCGCCGGCTACCACCGCGACGACCTGCTCGTCGGCGTCGTGGCGCTCGGTGCTCCCACGACGGCCGCGCGGGCCGCCCGCTACCGCGCCGCGCTCCTCCAGCAGCCCGCCCTCACCGCGTAAGGAACCAACGTCATGGCCAGCGTCCGTGGTTACTTCCACCCCAAGACCGCGACCGGATCGTCGTCGCTGATCCCCGCGCCGCCCTGGCGCTACTCCGGCGACCTGCTCACCGTCGAGTACCGCACGGATCCCGCACGGGTACGTGAACTGCTCCCCGAGCCACTGGAGTTGGCGGACGAGGACCCGGGCGCGGTGGCACTGATCTGGGCCGACTGGCAGTCCTGCTCCCAGACGGGGGACGAACTGCTCGACCCCGTACTCGCCCAGTACAAGGAGGCGTTCGCGGTCGTGCGCTGCTCGTTCCGGGGCCGTACGTACTCGCGGTGCGTGTACATCTGGGTCGACAAGGACTTCGCGATCGCGCGCGGACTGCACCAGGGCTACCCGAAGAAGCTCGGCTCCATCCACCAGACCCGGCCGCATCCCTACGGCCCCGCGCCCCGCATAGAGGCGGGCGCCCGCTTCGGCGCGACCCTCGCCGCGGCCGACCGGCGGCTCGCCGAGACCGTCGTGACCCTGCGCGAACCCGCCGAGACGAACGGGTTCGTGAACGCCCACCCCATGGCCCACCACCGCTGGCTCCCCTCCATAGAGAAGGGCAAGGGCCTGGCACTCGACGAACTGATCGAGACGGGCGCGGCCGACTTCGAGGGCGGTCAACCGTGGGTCGGAGAAGCCGAGTTGGCGCTGTTCGAGGCACCCACGGAGGAGCTGTCCCGGCTGGAGGTCCACGAGCCGATCGCCGCGTACTACCGGCAGGTGGGGGTCGTCTGGGACGGCGGCCGACTGCTGGAGTCCGGCACGTCGGCGGCAACTGCCGACTAGTCCCCCGTGTCCGCCCGTCGCCCCTTCGCGTCAGGAGCCCTTCCCATGCCAGAGAAGATCATCGTCGCCGGAGTCCCCGTCGACACCCGGCACTTCATCGGCGGCCGACGCGTCGCCTCCCCCGACACCTTCGACGACGTCTCCCCCATCGACGGCCAACTCCTCGGCTCGATCGCCCGCGGCGGCCCCGCCGAGGCCGGGGCCGCGATCGCCGCCGCCCGGGAGGCGTTCCCCGCCTGGGCGGCCACTCCCCGCGCCGAGCGCGCCCGCATCCTGCACGCCGTCGCCGACGGCGTCGAGAAGCGCATCGAGGAACTCTCGGCCGTCGAGACCCACGACAACGGCGCCCTCCTCCGCTCGCACCGCCGGGGAGTCATGCCCCGCGTCGCGCACAACTTCCGTTTCTTCGCCGACTGGTTGCTCACCCTCGGCCACGAGGACTTCGAGACGCGCGGCCACACCAACCACGTCACCTGGGACCCGGCCGGCCCCTGCGTCCTGATCACGCCGTGGAACGCCCCTTTGATGCTGGCCACTTGGAAGGTCGCCCCGGCACTGGCGGCCGGAAACACCGTCGTCCTCAAGCCCGCCGAGTGGTCCCCGCTCACCGCCTCGCTGCTCGCCGACATCGCCACCGAGGCCGGAGTGCCCGCCGGTGTCCTCAATGTCGTCCAGGGCTACGGCGCGGAGATCGGCGACGCGCTCACCTCGCACCCGGACGTACGCCGGATCAGCTTCACCGGCTCGGTGCCCACGGCCACCCGGATCGCCGCGTCGGCCGCCGCCCACCTCACCCCGCTCAGCCTCGAACTCGGCGGCAAGTCACCGCTGTTGGTGTTCGCCGACGCGGACCTCGACCTCGCCGTGGACCTCGCCGTCGAGCAGTACGACAACGCCGGTCAGGTGTGCCTGGCCGCGACCCGCATCCTCGTCGAGGAGTCCGTCGCCGAGGAGTTCACGCGACGCTTCACGGAGAAGGCCTCGGCCCTGGTCCAGGGCGATCCGCGCGAGGAGGCCACCGACCTCGGACCCACCATCCACACCCGCCAGTTGGAGAAGATCGACGGCTTCGTGCAGCGGGCGCTCGCGGCCGGCGCCCGTGCCGTCATCGGCGGACACCGCAAGGACGGCCAGTACTACGCGCCGACCCTCCTGACCGACGTGGCCCAGGACTCGGAGATCGTGCAGGAGGAGGTCTTCGGACCGGTCCTGACCCTCCAGACCTTCGCCGACGAGGACGAAGCGGTCCACCTCGCCAACGACACCCGCTTCGGGCTGGCCGCCACCGTCGCCACCGGCGACCGTGAGCGCGCCGACCGCGTCACCGCGCGGCTGGTCGCGGGCACGGTCTGGGTCAACTGCTTCTTCGTGCGCGACCTCCAGGCGCCGTTCGGCGGCTCCCGCCTCTCCGGTGTCGGCCGCGAGGGCGGCACCTGGAGCTTCGACTTCTACTGCGACCTCAAGAACACCGTCACCGCCCCCAACGGATGGAACAACCATGGGTGAGATCGTCGGGGCCGGCCTGCTGGCCCATGTGCCCACCATCGTCCTGCCCGAGGCCGACCGCCTCGAACTCAACGAGGGCAAGGAGATCACCCTCGTCACCGGCCTCCGCCAACTCCGCCAGGACGTCTTCGACCGCGACGACTACGACACCGTCGTCGTCCTCGACTCCCACTGGGCGACGACCGTCGAGTTCGTCGTCACCGCCCAGCGGCGGCGGGCCGGACTCTTCACCTCCGAGGAGCTGCCGCGCGGCATGTGCAGGATGCCGTACGACTACCCCGGCGACCCCGAACTCGCCCACAACATCGCCGAGTTCGCCGACCGGCACGGCACCTGGATCACCCCGATCGAGGACGACTGCCTCCCCGTGTACTACGCCACGATCAACCTGTGGAAGTTCCTAGGCGAGGGGCTGCCGGACAAGCGGTGGGTCACCATCGGCGTCTGCCAGACCGGCGACATGGAGGACCATCTGCGCCTGGGCCGCGCGCTCGCCGACGGCATCGCGGCGACCCCCGGCCGCCGGGTCCTGGTCATCGCCTCCGGTGCCCTCTCGCACACCTTCTGGCCGTTGCGCGAGATCCGCGACCACGAGGCCAGCGACCCCGTGCACATCCGTACGCCCGAGGCACGCGAGGCGGACTACGAGCGGATCGGCTGGTTCAAGGAGGGCCGGCACGACAAGGTCCTCGACACGATGGACGAGTTCTGGAAGTACAAGCCCGAGGCGAAGTTCTTCCACTACCTGATGCTGGCCGGCGCGCTGGGCGAACAGGCCTGTACGGCCAGGGCCCGCCAGTACGGCGAGTACGAGAACTCCGTCGGCACCGGCCAGGTCCACCTCTGGTTCGACCGCCCGGCTACCGGCTGGACGGGCGACGACCTGCCCGTACCCGCCACCTCACCCCGCACCCCGCACAGCCGCCCCTAGGAGAGCGCCATGCCCGAGTACCGCCGCATTCTGCTGGACGGCGCCACCGTCGAGGTCACCGTCGACGGGGACGAACTCGTCGCCGGGGACGGCCGCCGCGTCAAGACCGACGAGGCGCTGCACCTGCCCCCGGTCGTGCCGTCCAAGGTGATCGCCGTCCACCTCAACCACCGCAGCCGGGTGGACGAGTTCCGGATCCAACTGCCCGACACGCCCACGTACTTCCACAAACCGACCTCCTCCCTGAACTCCCACAAGGGCGCGATCGTCCGCCCCGACGGCTGCAAGTGGCTCAACTACGAGGGCGAGGTCGCCATCGTCATCGGGAGGACCGCGCGGAACGTCTCCCCCGCCGAGGCGGGCGAGTACATCGCGGGCTACACCGTCGCCAACGACTACGGCCTGCACGACTTCCGCGACACCGACGCCGGCTCCATGCTGCGCGTCAAGGGCTCCGACACCCTCTGCCCGCTCGGCCCCGGCCTGGTCACCGACTGGGACTTCCACGGCAAACGACTGCGGACCTACGTCAACGGCGAGGTGGTGCAGGACGGTTCGACCGACGAGATGAAGTGGGACATGCACTATCTCGTCGCGGACATCGCCCGCACCATCACCCTGTACCCCGGCGACGTGCTGCTGTCCGGCACACCCGCCAACTCCCGTCCCGTGCAACCCGGTGACGTGGTCGAGGTCGAGGTCGAGGGGCTGGGCAGGCTCACCAACCACGTCGTCACCGGACCCGCCGCCATCCGCACCGATGTCGGCGCCCAACCCACCGAATCCGAGGAAGTACTGTCCACCGCGCTCGGCGGCGACTGGGAGTTCCGTGGCGTTCGTCCACCGCGCCGCTGAGGGCGACGGCGCGGGTAGGGTCGCCTGCATGACCGAGCCCGCCGACCGCCCCCGCAAGCGCGTCACCTACGGCGCGGGCCGCGAGGCCCTGCTGGACGCCGCGGTGCGCGTGGTGGCGCGCGGCGGACTGCGCAGGCTCACCTACCGCGCCGTCGCGGAGGAGGCGGGGGTCACACACGGGCTCGTGGTGCACCACTTCGGCACGCGCGACGCGCTGATCGAGGAGGCGCTCACCCACGCGATCCGCTCCTCCCTCAGCAGCAGCGACCTCGAACCCGGCACCGGGAAGCCCGAGGACTTCTCGCTCGGCCTGACCGAGATGGTGGACTCGGGGCCGGACCTCCAGGCCTTCCAGTACGAACTGCTCCTGGAGTCCCGGCGCAGGCCGGAGCTGCTGTCCCACCTCCGCGCGCTCTACGACGAGTACTTCGCCGCCACCCGTCGCGAGCTGACCCAGATGCTGCCGGGACCGGTCGACGAAGGCCTGTCCCGGATGGTGTTCGCCACCCTGGAGGGCCTGGTCCTGCACCAGCTCGTCTTCGGTGAGCGCGAGGTCATCGAGGACGCCCTCGACGAGCTGCGGAACGTCCTGCGGCTGCTCGCGCGGGAGCGCGACGGGAGCTGACCTCCCGCCCCTTCTCCACCGCTGATCACGGCCTCGTAGGAAATCCGCGTCGGTCGCGGATTCTCCGTGCCACCCCCTTGCCAAACGGATAGTTCCGCCCCACCATGAGGCAACTCGTTTGGCCTGAAACGACCATCCCCTTAACTGGCAGGTGATCCGAGTGGACAGTCAGGCGGTCGCATCCCAGCGGTCCGTGCGGGACGAACCCACGGCAGGCACGCTCAAACCCAACGCGCTCGGCGTGCTGGGCATCCTCTTCCTCGTTCTGTCCGCCCAGGCGCCGCTCACCGGCATCGCCGGAGCGGTCCCGATCTCCGTCGGTATCGGCAACGGTCCCGGCACCGCCGGCGCCTACGTCCTGGTCGGCGTGGTGACCCTGCTCTTCTCGGTCGGCTTCGTCACCATGGGCCGGCACGTCGTCGACGCGGGCGCCTTCTACACCTACATCGGCACCGGGCTCGGCCGCACCACCGGCGCCGGCAGCGCGGGCGTGGCGCTCTTCGCGTACTGCGCCATCCAGGCCGCCATGTACGGGCTGTACGGCTCCATCGTCAGCGGCCTGGTCGACGCCCACACGGGACTGAACCTGCCGTGGTGGGTGTGGTCGCTGGCGACCATGGCCGTCGTGCAGATCCTGGGCGCCACCGGCATCGACATGGGCGCCAAGCTGCTGGCCGTGTTCGTCCTGGCGGAGTTCAGCATCCTGCTGGTCTTCAGCCTCGTCACCCTCTTCAAGGGCGGCGGCCCGGAGGGCCTCGGCTTCACCGAGACGTTCTCACCGAGCGCCGTGACCCAGGGCGCGCCGGGCGTGGCCGTGATGTTCGCCGTCGCGTCCATGTTCGGCTTCGAGGCCACCGCGATCTACGGCGAGGAGGCGCGCGAGCCGAAGAAGACCGTCCCCCGCGCCACCTACCTGGCGGTCGTCGTGGTCGTCGGCTTCTTCGCCCTGACCTCCTGGATGCTGGTCGCCGCGTACGGGCCCTCCAAGGCGGTCGCGGCGGCGGGCAAGGCGCTGGCGAGCGGGGACTCCACGGCGTTCGTCTTCGCCCCGATCGCCGCGCAGTTCGGCGGCTGGGTCAACGACGTGCTGCCCGTCCTGCTGGCCACCTCCCTCTTCGCCGGGCTGCTCACCTTCCACAACTCCGCGAACCGCTATCTCTTCTCGCTCGGCCGCGACGGGCTGCTGCCCCGCCGCCTGTGCACCCTCAACAGCCGCCATGCGCCCTGGACGGCCGGCTGTGTGCAGACGCTCGTCGCGGTGGCCCTGGTGGTGCCGTTCGCGCTCGCGGGCAAGGACCCGGTGCTGACGCTCTTCTCCTGGTTCAGCGGGGTCGCCGTCCTGGCGATGATGCTCCTGTACCTGCTGACCTCGGTCTCCGTGGTGGTCTTCTTCCGCCGCGAGCGCCTGGAGGTGCGGCTGTGGAACACCCTGATCGCCCCGGTCCTGGCCACGATCGCGGTCGCCGGTGCCGTCTGGCTCATCCTCGCCAACTTCACCACCCTCATCGGCGGCGACAGCACCACAGCTCTCTGGCTCGCCCTGTCGGTCCCGGTCGTCATGGCACTGAGCATCGTGACCGCACGGCTGAGCCGCCGCGGGCCCTCGACCGCCGACAGCTGACCGGCTCCCCTCCTCCGGTGCGCGTCCGACGGCACGGGCGCGCACCCGGGAGACGCACCCCGCTCTCCCCCACCTGCTGACGAAGTGGAGTTCCCCATGCCGGCCGTCACCCATGACGAATGGCTCCGTCGCGCCAAGGACTTCCAGGTCTACGGCGCCCACCACATCGACGGTCGCGACGAACCCGGAGTCGGCGGCACCTTCCGGGTCGTCTCCCCCCGCGACGGCCAGGTGGTCGCCGAGGTCGCCGACGGCGGGCCCGCCGAGGTGGCCGCGGCCGTGGCCGCCGCCCGGCGCGCCTTCGACTCCGGCCCGTGGCCGCGCCTGGCCCCCGCCGAACGCGGCCGGGTCCTGCTCCGGCTCGCCGAACTCCTCGAAGAACAGCGGGAGTCGCTCGCCCTCGCGGTGACCCTGGAGATGGGCAAGCCGGTGACGGACGCCCACGACATCGAGCTGCGCGCGGCGATCAACACCTTCCGCTGGTACGGGCAGTTGGCCGACAAACTGACGGACGAGTCCCCGCACACGGCACCGGACGCGCTCGCTCTCGTCACCCGCGAACCCAGCGGTGTCGTGGGAGCCGTCGTCCCGTGGAACTTCCCGCTGACGCTGGCGAGTTGGAAGGTGGCCCCGGCCCTCGCGGCCGGCTGCACGGTCGTACTGAAGCCGTCCGAGAACTCGCCGCTGTCCGCCCTGCTGCTGGGCCGACTCGGCACCGAGGCCGGGTTGCCGCCGGGCGTCCTGAACGTGGTCACCGGCGACGGTCCAACTGCCGGTCGGGCGCTGGGACTTCACCCCGACGTCGACGTGCTCGCCTTCACCGGCTCCACCGCCGTCGGCCGCCATTTCCTGCGCTACTCCGCCGACTCCAACCTCAAGCGGGTCTGGCTGGAGCTGGGCGGGAAGTCGCCCAACATCGTCCTCCCGGACGCCCCCGACCTCGAGAAGGCGGCCGCCACCGCCGCCTGGGGCATCTTCTTCAACCAGGGCGAGATGTGCACCGCCCCGTCCCGGCTGCTCGTGCACTCCTCCGTCGCCGAGCAGGTGACCGAGGCCGTCGTCGCACGAGCCCGGGAACTGCGGGTGGGCGATCCCCTGGACCCGGCGACCGAGATGGGCGCACTGGTCGGCGAAGGGCATCTGGAGCGCGTACTGGGCCATGTGCGGCGCGGTGTCGACGAGGGTGCCCGGCTGCGTACGGGAGGCGCGCGCACCCGTACCGACAGCGGCGGCAGCTTCGTCGAGCCGACCGTGTTCGACCGGGTCGAGGTCGGCGCCGGGCTGGCCCGCGAGGAGATCTTCGGCCCCGTCCTGTCCGTCATCTCCTTCAACACCCTTGAGGAAGCGGTGGAGTTGGCCAACGCCACCGAGTACGGCCTGGCCGCCGGGCTGTGGACCTCGGACCTGAGCACCGCTCACCGGGTCTCCCGCGCTCTCAAGGCGGGCACGGTGTGGGTGAACTGCTACGAGGAGGGCGATCTGACCGTGCCCTTCGGCGGGATGAAGCAGTCGGGCAACGGGCGCGACAAGTCGGCCCACGCGCTGGAGAAATACACCGAGCTCAAGACGACCTGGATCCAGCTGTGACCGTCCCGCCGCGCCCGCTGATCGCCCTGCCCGCCCGCTTCTCCGCCACCACCTCGGCGCTGCGGTACGCGGCCGAGGTCACCGCCCGGGCCCTGGTCGAGGCGGTGTGGCGGGCGGGCGGCGAACCCGCGACGATCCACCCGTACGCCCCCGACGGCACGGCCGACCCTGCGGAGGTCGCCGCCCGCCTCGCCCGGTTCGACGGGGTGCTGCTGCCCGGCGGCGGGGACCTCGCGCCGTACCGATACGGAGCGGGCGCGACCCACCAGAGCGTGTACGACGTCGACGACCAGCAGGACGGCTTCGACCTCGAAGTCGCCCGGCAGGCACTGGAGTCGGGCCTGCCCCTGCTGGCCGTGTGCCGCGGACTCCAGGTCGTCAACGTGGCTCTCGGCGGCACGCTGGAGCAGGACATGGGTGGCCCGGACCGCGAACACCGGCACGTCGTACACCCGGTGGCCGTGGAGCCGGGGTCGCTCCTCGCGCGGGCGACGGGGGCGGAGAAGGTGGACGCGTCCTGCTACCACCACCAGCGCGTCGACCGCCTGGGCAGCGGACTGCGCGTGACCGCGCGGGCCGCCGACGGCACCGTCGAGGGGCTCGAACTCCCCGGCGCGCGCGGCTGGTTCACGGCCGTGCAGTGGCATCCCGAGGACACCGCGCGCGAACAGGCGGCACAGCAGGGCCTGTTCGACAGCCTCGTACGGGCTGCTCGGGGGACCCGCTGAGACGCACTCAGGCCCTGGGCCGGCGCCCGCTGCGGCGAGGTGCCGGCTCGGCGCCGTCCAGCAGGGACTGCCGGCGCTCCTCGCCGTGGTCCTCCACCTGGAGCACGACACGGCGCAGCATGTCCGCGAGGCTGCGGCACTCGTCGTCGGTGAGCTGCCCGGTGACGAACGCCTCCTCCTCGTTGAACTCGGGGAACAGTCGCCGCATCAGCTGCTCGCCCTCGTCCGTGAGGCTGAGCAGGACCAGCCTTCCGTCCGTCGGATGACCGGCCCGCCTGAGCAGGCCGCGCGACTCCAGCGTGCGGGCCACCCCCGTCAGCGTCCCCTTGGAGATCCCCGCCTCCTCCGCGACATGCCGGGTCTCCGACTCGTCCCAGACCCAGACGACCCACAGGACGACGAAGGCGGTCCAGGTCAGGTCGGAGCCCCGCAGCACGGAGTTCTCCAGATGCTGGCGCACCGCCGCCGCGGCCCGGTGGATGTTGGCGACCGCCGCCATCTGTTCCCGGCGTATCGGGAAACCACCGAGCCTCTGTGCGGCGAGTTTCTCGGCTTCGGTGATGGATCGATGGCCGGGCACGGGCGCTCCCTCTGTCTCTCGCTGACACTGGTCGTTCGGGATCAAATTGTACGGAGCCCCGCGGTGCCTCGCGTCATCGGTTGTCACGGTGCCGTGCGGCTCGGCCCGCTCATCGCACCGGTCAGCGCGGCCCTGGCCAGGTCTCGCAGCCAGACGTGTGCGGGATCGGTGTCGTAGCGCTGATGCCATGACAGGTACACCGGGGCCGGCGGAAGGTCGAGCGGGAGCGGCAGCAGGACCAGACCGAGATCCGCGGCGGCCGAACGCGCCGTGGATTCCGGGGCGGTGACGACGAGATCGGAGCCCCGCACGAACTCGAAGGCAGCTCTCTCCGTGGGCGCGGTCGCCACCACGTGTCGGGTGAGGTCGAGCCGCGCGAGAGCGTCGTCGAGGACGTTTCCGAGCCTTCCGCGCCGAGAGACGGTGACGTGCTCCGCCGCGGCGTACCGCGCGGCGCCGACAGCCTTGAGGCGAGTGAGCGGGTGCCCCCGCCGTACGACGACGACATGACGGGTCTCGGCCACCCGCTCGGCGCGGATCTCGGGTGCGGCCGGGCCGTCGGCGTTCGCGGCGAGGTCGACCTCACCACGCCTCAACTCCGGTGTGTCGATGCTCGATTCCGCGATGAAGCGCAGACGCACGCCGGGTGCCTGCTCGCGCACGGCGGCCAGCAGCGTGGGCCCGCCGAGGGCGACCAGCGCGTCGTGCCAGCGGAGCGTGAAGGTGCGTTCGAGGGTCGCGAGGTCGAGTTCACGGCTCGGCGCCAGCACTCCCCGGACCTGCTGGAGCAGGTCGTGCACCTGTTCCCGCACGGCGATCGCGTACGGCGTCGGGGTCATCGTGCGCCCTGTGCGCACCAGGATCTGATCGCCCGTCGTACGCCGGATCCGGCCGAGGCTGCGGCTCATCGCGGGGGCCGTGACATGCAGGCGGTCGGCGGCGCCCGCCACGCTGCCCTCCTCCAGGAGGGCGTCGAGCGCGGCGAGCAGGTTCAGATCCAATTGCATGGGAGTCATCTTAGCCGTGCTTCACATGCACTTGCTGTTAATGATGCCCTCTCCTACCGTCGAGACACGGGCACCGACACAACCGGTTCTCGCCCGGTAGACCCCGATCTCCGCCGTTCAGTTGGGAGCACCGCCATGCCTGAATCCATGCCGAACACCGACGCCGACCTGCTCGCACAGACCGCGCTCGCCGTACGCGCGGCCGGGGCGGCTCTGCGGGAGCGCTTCGGTGACGTGGTCCCCTACAAGACCCTCGACGAGCTGATGCACGCGCTCGCCGCCAACGACGAAGCGGTCCTCGACATCCTGCGCCCCCGCCTCACCGCCCTGCGCCCGGACGCCCGTTGGGTGGAGGAGGAGCTGGAGGGCGGCGCCCTCCCGGACGGCGAATGGTGGGTGGTCGACCCCGCCGAAGGGAACGTCAACCACCTGCACGGACTTCCCGAGTGGGCGGTGACCGCCACCCTGGTCCGCGACAACCAGCCGGTTCTCACCGTCGTCCATCTGCCGCTGGCCGGCGAGACGTACACCGCGCTCACGGGCGCCGGCGCTCACCTCGACGGCCAGGCGCTGCACGTGTCGCGGACCCCGGAGCTCGGTCTGGCCATCGTGGCCACGAGCCAGGCCAGGCCGGACGAGGACGAGAAGGTCGTGCGGCGCGTCGGCTCCTCGATCACCGAGATGCTCCTCGACGCGCTCGTGGTGCGGACCGCCGTTCCCGCCACCCTGCATCTGGTGAACGTGGCGGCCGGCCGGACAGACGCCTTCTGGCAGTTCGCCGGAGCCCGCGCGGACATGCTTCCCGGGGCGCTGCTGGTCACCGAGGCCGGCGGACGGATCACCGACGTCGAGGGCCGTCCCTGGACTCCGGCGAGCGAGAGTTTCCTGGCCGCGGCACCCGGTGTGCACGCGGACGCGGTGGCAACGCTCACCCGCTGACCACTGACCAAACCCCCATCACCGAGAGGAACAGTTCAGCATGAGTGACATCACGATTCTCGGCGGCGGTCGGGTCGGCGGCGGCCTGGCGACCGCCCTGACCCGGGCCGGACACAAGGTGACCGTGGCGACCCGCGCCCCGGACGCCGCCGCCGACGCCATCCGAACCGCGAGCATCGTCATCAACGCCACACCGGGCGCCGGTTCGCTGGAACGACTCACCGCACTGCGCACGGAGTTGCGGGGCAAGATCCTCGTCGACGTCACCAACGCCACCGTCGACGGACCCGACGGACTGCCCGCCGACCTGCTCTACCCCGGATCGAGCCTCGCGGAGCGACTCCAAGAAGCACTGCCCGAGACGCACGTCGTCAAGACGCTCAACACGATGCTGCACACGGTGATGACCGCGCCCGCCGCACTCGCCCAGACGCCCACCGCGTTCCTGTCCGGCACGGACCCGGAGGCCAAGCAGGTAGTCCGCGGGCTTCTCCTGGACCTCGGCTGGCGCCAGGAGTGGATCACGGACCTCGGCGGGATCGAGACCGCCCGGGCTGTCGAGGCGGCGATCCTGTTCGTACCGCACGTGATCCGGTCCGGCGGATTCGCGCCCTTCGCGATCTCGATCGCCCGCTGATCCACGCCCGCCCGCGTCGATCAGACCTGCTCGCGCTCCGCCCGCTGCTTCACCAACTCCTCGACCGCGCTCGGCAGGGTCGTCTCGAAGTCGATCAGCTTCACCCACGTCGGCGTCACCACGATCCGGACCATGCCGTCGTAGAGGGAGCGGACCTCGGCCTCCCACTCGACCCGCTGTTCGGGTGTCATCTCGTACGAGCCGTTGATCTGGAGGTACTCCTCCGGGATGCCGTCCACCACATCCAGCTCGGCCCGACCGCGGATCAGCAGGATCTTGGGCGGATGCACCTCGGTGTCGATCGTCAGCGCGACCGTCGGGTTCGCCCGCAGTGCCGGAAGCTTCGGGGCGTTCTTCGTCGTACACATGACGATCTCCGAGCCGTTCCAGGTGAACGCGATCGGGACGTTCCGGGGCGTGCCGTCCTTGGCCACGTACGCCAGCCGGACCACATCACGTGCCAGCAGCTCCCGGCTGATCGGCCGCTCCAGAATCTCGGTGATCTCACTCGCTCGCATGACCGTCCTCCAGAGAAGTTGTCGCCATCCACCCCAGGGACGGAGCCGGCGCAGCGTTCTCGACATCCGCCGGCCCCCGACTTCACGCTAATTCACCCGGGATCGGTGACGTCGGTGCGCCGGTTGTCCGGCTTGAAGGGCAGCGCCGTGACCGTCGCGCGGATCTCCCGCTGCGGGGTACCCGGGCGGCCCCACAGGACGACGACCTCGGTGCCGGGTGTCGCGTGCGCGGGGTCGAGCACACAGAGGGAGATCATCGCCCGCAGGGTCGGGCTCACCGTCCGCCCCGTGGCGACACCCACCGGCTCGCCCGACATCAGAACCTGGTCGAAGTGGGGGCCGCGTCCGCGCGGCAGCTCCATCTGGTCCGGCGGCTCGGCCTCGCCCAGGAGCGAGGTGAGGATGCCGGCGACGTCCTGTCCGTTCCAGCGCAGACCCACCAACTGCCTTGTGGGTACGCCGCTTTCGGCATCCCTGACGAGTGCGTCCCGGCCGATGAAGTCGCGGTCGGGGACGCCCTTGCGGAAACCCCAGCCGAGTTCGCCCGGCTTGCGGAAGTAGTCGGTCACCCCACCGGTCGGGACGAAACTGCCGGTCGGCTCGCCCTTGCGGAACTGCCTCGGCGCACCCGGCGTGAGGATCGACGCCGGCAGATAGTCCAGCCCGTTGGTCGCGATCCCGGCCTCGATGTGCTGAACAGGCTGGGCCCGGAAGCCGAGTTGACGCATGCCGACGTCCTGCCCGCTCGCCACGACCGCCGCCCAGATGTCGTTGGCGTGCGCGGTCGGCCCGTGCAGTTCGTATCCGAGTTCACCCGAGATCCCGGTGCGCAGGACCCGTACCGGGACGCCGTCGACCGTGGACATACGGCTGCGGCTGAAGGCGATGTCGCCGAGGTCGTCCCCCGTCAGCTTCTCCAGCGCGGCGAGGGATGCCGGGCCCTGGACGCCGAAGATGAACACGTCGGGGCTGATGTCGGTGGCCGCCGCGTCCCAACTGCCCTGACTCAGCTGCCACAACAGCCAGTCGCAGCTGCCCGCGGTGTAGACGAACTCGTCGGGTCCGAGCCGGCACAGCACGCCCTCGGAGGCGACCCAGCCGTTCTCGTCGAGCTGCACATGGTGCTTGATCTGCCCGACCTCGAAACGGGAGAGGTCCCGCATCCCCAGCCGGCTCAGGAACGCGAGTGCCTGCGGGCCGTGCACCTTGACCTTGTGCAGCGAGGTCCAGTCGCCGACGTAGCACGAGCCGACATGGGCGGCGCTCTCCTCGACCCAGTCCGTGTACTGCTCGGGAAGCAGGAGCTGCGCGAAGCGGCCGTAGGTGCCCCGCGTGTTGCCCACGTCCTGGGCCGCGGCGGCCGGGCTGAACATCGCCGGGCGCTCGGTGATGAACGGCGCGTCGTTCAGCCGGAGGACCGCTTCGTAGGTGCTGCGCTGTTGTGAGACAGGGTCCATTTCACTCTCCGTCGAGTGGCCGTCGTCCGGGGTGCCATGCAGGGCGCCACCCCGAAGCTAGATCGATTAAGTCGGACGGTAACAGGCGATTCCCGGCGAGGCGAGAGCCATGACGCGCTGTTGATCGGTCGCGCGGCGCAAGCAATGCGGAACCTCTGTGCGGTACCGGGTCGGTCAGGATCTGTGGGGCCCGCGCCGTCGTACGGGCAGCCGCAGCAGGTCCGCGCCCAGGACCATCGGTCCGCCGAAGTCGGCCCGGCGTGCGCTGTCGCGGAGGAGGCGGCGCCAGCTCGCGTCGGGGACCACTGTCTGCCGGCCCGGGCCGAGGTGGGTGGCGAGCAGGTTTCCCGCGTTGCCGACCGGCGGGAACGGCCGAGCCCTCGCCCCAAGTTGGCGTTCCGTCACGTTCTGTCGCATCGTCAATGTCCCGTGCGTGTACGGCAGTTGGGTCGGACTGTCTCCCTGACGACCCACCATGTGAGGATCTAGGATCCGTCTTGCGAAAATCTTGTGATGGAGGGTTGTTGAAGCTCCTTCTGCTCGGGCCGATGCATCTGCGCGTCGCGCACAGCGAGCGTGATCCGGGACAGCCGCGCAGGCGGGTGATCCTGGCCGCGCTGGCGGCCGACGCCGGACGGCCCGTGGCTGTCGAAACGCTCATCGACCGGCTCTGGGACGGCGATCCGCCCAGCGGCGCGCGCTCGGTGGTCTACTCCCATGTCAGCCGTCTGCGGCGGCTGTTGGACGATGCCGCGGCCGAGGAGAGCGGCATAGGGGCGCGCAACCCGTCGATCCACATCGAGAAGGTGTCCGGCGGTTACCGGCTGAACGCGGACGACGACGCCGTCGACCTGATCCAGTTCCGCCGGCTCGTGGCCCAGGGGCGAAAGCCGGCGTACTCCGACACAGAACGTGCGGAGTTCCTCGAACAGGCGCTGCGTCTGTGGCAGGGCCCCGCGCTGGCGGGACTGCCCGGAGCCTGGGCGGAGCGCGTCCGGGCGGCCTGGGGGCAGGAACGGATCGAGGCGGCATGCGCCTGGGCACAGGGCTCGCTGCGGCAGGGCGGTTCGGACAGCGTGCCGGAGCTGTTGCGGCCCCTGCTGGCCGAACATCCGCTGTCCGAGCCGCTGGCCATGCTGTTGATGCGCGCGTTGGCGGCCACCGGCTCAAGTACGGACGCGCTGCACGTCTACACCAGGATTCGCGCGCAGCTGGCCGACGAGCTGGGCCTGGCGCCCGGACCCGAACTGCGTTCGGTGTACGAGGAGTTGACCACCGACACACCGACAAGGCCGCGGCCGGTCGCTGCACCGGCCGCAGCTCCCGTTCCGGCCCAACTGCCCATGGACATAAGGCCCTTCACCGGACGGGACGACCAACTCTCCGCCCTGACCCGGGTCCTGCTCGACGAAGGCGGCGCCGCGGGCGACACCGAAGCGACCGTCTCCGCCGTCGTGGGCACCGCGGGCGTCGGCAAGACCGCGCTCGCGGTGCACTGGGCGCACCGGTCGCGGGAGGCCTTTCCCGACGGGCAGCTGTATGTCGACCTCAGGGGGTACGACCCGCACCAGCCGGTCTCCGCCGCCCAGGCGCTGACCGGCTTCCTGACCGCCCTCGGTGTGCCCCGGCCGGAGATCCCGCTGCGGCTGGAGGACCGGGCGGCGCGCTATCGCACCGCCCTCGACGGACGCCGGCTGCTGGTGATCCTCGACAACGCCGCCTCCACCGCCCAGGTCAGGCATCTGCTGCCGGGCAACCCCCGCTGCCGCGTGCTGATCACCAGCCGGGACTCGCTGAGCGGGCTCGTGGCGGTGCACGGGGCACACCCCGTGGTGCTCGACGCGCTCTCCCGTTCCGATGCCCTCAAGCTGCTGCGGGCGCTGATCGGTGAACGACTGGAAGCGGAGCGCCCCGCCGCCACGGATCTGGCGGAGCAGTGCGCGCGGCTGCCGCTGGCCCTCAGGGTGGCGGCGCAGTTGGTCCTGTCCAGGCCCACCGAGACGCTGGCCCGTCTGGTGGCCGAACTCGCTGACCACCAAAGGCGGTTGGACCTGTTGGACCTGGGAGACGATCCCCGCGCCGCCGTCCGCGCCGTCTTCTCCTGGTCCTACGCCCGCCTCGCCGACCTGCCCGCCCGCCTCTTCAGGCTCCTCGGACTGCACCCCGGACCCGACATCGACGCCCACTCGGCCGCCGCACTGGCCGACGAGCCCGTGGACACCGTACGGCAGGCCCTCGACGTGCTGGCCCGGGCGCACCTGCTCAACCGCACCGCGGCCGGCCGGTACGCCATGCACGACCTGCTGCGGGCCTACGCCGCAGATCTCACCGCCCGGCACGACACGCCGGCCGAACACCGGGCCGCCCTCACCCGCCTGCTCGACCACTGCCTCGCCACATCCGCGGCCGCCATGGACCTCCTCTACCCCGCCGAACGCCACCTGCGCCCCGCCAGCGAGCACCCCGGCACCGGACTGCCACCACTGCGGACCCCGGAGGAGGCGCGCGCCTGGCTGACCGCCACGCAACCCACCCTCGTAGCGCTGTGCTCCCGTACCGAGGAGCCGGGACCTACCGACCACACGGTGCGCATCGCCACCACGTTGCACCGCCACTACGAGCGCTCAGGGCACTACACGGACGCCCTCACCATCCACACCCACGCTCTACGAGCCGCCCGGTCGGCCGGCGACACGCGCGGCGAAGTGGACGTCCTCGCCTGCCTGGGCGCCGTCCACCGGCGGCTCGGCGACTACGACAGCGCGCGCCGGCTCCACGACACCGCTCTCGCCCTGTGCCGCACCACCGACCATCCGGCCGGAGAAGCACGGCACTTGACGAACCTGGGTGTCCTGCTCGAATTGCGCGGACGCTACCGGGAGGCCGCCGAACACCACGAGCAGGCGGTGGCGCTCTTCCGCTCGGCCGGTGACGCCCACGGCGAAGCGGACGTCCTCAACAACCTCGGCATTGTGCTGGAGTTGCTGGAGGACTTCACCGCATCGGCCGAACGCTACGAGCAGGCCCTTGAGTTGTACCGGGCCGCGCACCACCCCTTCGGGGAGGCCAGTGCCCTCGGCAACCTCGGCATCCTCACGGCGCGGCAGGGCGACCACACGGCGGCAGCAGGCTACTTCGAGCGGGCCCTGACACTGTTCCGGCGGCTGACCAACCCCGCCGGAACCGGACACGCACTGTCCAACCTGGGCAACGCGCTCAGCGCTCTGGGCCGCCATCGGGAAGCAGCCGAGCACCAGCGAGAAGCCCTGAGAACGTTCCGCGACATCGGCGAACGCTACGGCGAGACCGGCGCCCTCAACGGACTCGGCGAAGCGCTCAACGGACTCGGACAGGGCACCGAGGCGCTCGAGGCGCACGCCCAGGCGCTGGATGTCGCCCTTGAGATCGAGGAACAGGAAGAACAGGCCCGCGCCCACCTCGGAACAGCCGCCGTCCTCCGGGACAACGGCCGGCCGGAGAAGGTCGCCGACCATCTGTCCAAGGCCCTCGACCTCTACACCGCGCTCAACTCCCCACGCGCCCAGGACATCCGCAAGATGCTCGACGTGCGGTGACCCGCCGACCGTGCCGGGCCACCGCATGCACGAGCCTGCCCGCCGACGAAACGGGTCAGAGCTTGACGGCGGCGGAGCAGTTCCCGATTCCCGTCCGGCAGATACGGACGGACCACAACGAGCGTGCTCCCGTCACGTACTGATCGGCGGACGTACAGACCATGTCTCCGTACCACCGCCAACTGGTGTCGTCCGTGTCCTTCACCTGGAAGCGAGCGCAGTGGCCGTCGGTGAGCGGGTCATGGGCGTGGAGCGACCAGTCCCCGTTCCCGACATAGGTGACGGAACCCGCGGCGCCGGTCGTGCTCAAGTCGTAGGTCAGCGCCTGGGCAGGAACAGCCGAGAAACCGATGAGGGCGGCGGAGGCCGATACGGCGACCACGGCCAGCCTTTTCGGCAGCGAAGCCCGCGTTCTGAAATTCACCATGCATCCCCTTCTTCACTGGGTACGTCGCTCCGACTCCCGGACGACCGCTCGACGATCAACTCGACGGCCACGTCACCAGCAGGTCGCTGCACGACGAGGGGTTGGACCGGATCCGGATGGCTGTCACCGTGACGGTCGCGTCGTTGTGCAAGGTGGTGTTCGGATCCAGGCAGATCGCGGTACTCGTGGTACCGATTCGCAGAAGGACCGTGTCGTCGTTGCGCGAGTTGTAGACCACATCAGCCCCCTTGCTCTTGGAACCGAGCGTCTGGTTGTAGTCCGCGTCCTGGTACGCGGCCGTGGGACTGCCGGCGGTGAACTGGGCTTCCGTCAGATAGAAGCAGACCCGCGGATAGACACATCCGTGCAAGGTCGTCTCGGCGGCCGCCGGTTGGGCACTCACCACCACCGCGCTCACGGCCGCGAACGCCGCCCACCCCGCCACTGCCTTCTTCATGGTCATGCTGGCTCCCTCCGTCATGAAGAACATTCCGACGCCGATTCCGCGTTTCCGGCGCTGATGCGGTGCCGATCGTCCGTGCTCGATGACACCAACGCTGAACCACCGACCTTGCGAAAACCTTGCGCACCGACTCCGAGGTCCCCAGGCATGCCGTATCTCCTGCCGTTCCCTCGCCGGCAGGCGATACGGCGTGCTTGACAGGCGCCAACTGCCCAGTGCTCTCACCAGGATGAGAAGGCCCGATCGCAGGGCGAGGTGAACACCCCTAGCAGGTGGCCCGGTGGATGGTGACGGTGTTCAGGCTGGAGAACTTGTACCAGCCCGCGCCCCGGGTCAGATTCAGACCGTCGATGTCGAACGCGAAGGTGCAACCGGTCGGCACCTCGAAGGCGTCGACGTCGACGCTGCCACCACCGATGTGGTGGCCCGCCGCAACGGACTTGATGTCCTTCGGACAGGTCGAGCCGATGTTGCCGGTGTCCGCGGTACAGGTCCAGTTCAAGGACACACGGACCGTTCGGTTCGAGTTGTTCTGTACCTCACCGCACGGGGTGGGCGGGAAACTGCTGCATCCTCCGAGCGCCACCTGAGGAGTGCTGGGTGCCGCGGGAGCGGCGGTGGCGACTCCGGCGGCGCCGACAGCGAGGAACAGCGTGCTCATCACGAGAGCGACGGCCGATCTGTTGAGCATTCTCACGCTCGTACCTTTCCGTATGACCTGAACACGTCGTGCGCTCTCGATGGTGGCGGGGTCGCCTTGCGAAAACCTTGCGGCCCGCACGGCGGGGCGAGGGGACGGGGCGGTGTCCATCCTTGAGGAGTGCGCATGTCCTCCGCCGTTTGCGGTGACGACCGTGAACAGCTACCACCAGGCTGTCGACGCCCCCGGCACGGGAGTTCAGGTCGTGGCCCGCGCGGGTGACGGAGTCGTCGGGGAGAACGTCCCGGACGTTCAGTGGCACCCCGAGTTCTTTCGCGAGCCCGATCCGGTCCTCGGCTGGCTCGTCTCGGAGGCGCTGGCCCGCGCGACAGCGTGACGCCCCTCAGTCCCGAGGGCCGCGTGGAACGGGAACGAGCGCGTCGACAGCCTTGAGCTGCGAGCGCCAGGCTGTAGAGCACCTGATGGCAGACGGTTCGCCGGGCCCCGAGCCGGTCCGCCGTGAGGACGGCTTCCGTCAACTGCCAACCGGCGTAGGTGGAGAGGGCGTAGTAGATGTCGATGTGGTCGGTGCCCAGGCGGCGCAGACTGCGCTCCACCGTCCTCGTGATGTGCGCTCGGCCTGGCGGCGATGGCCCGCCCCACGAGTTCCTTCGCCGACGCCCGTTCCGCTACGGGCGGTGCTCCCGGGCGGTCGAACCGCGGTTGGTCGCCGTAGGAGTTGGCCGTGTCGACGTCCGTGAGTTCCACGGGGCGGCACCGATGTCGCAGCCGAGTAATCGCCGGAGGACCAGTGCGGCGAGGTGCGCTGTCAGCCGGCCGCCTGCACCGAGGAGACCGCCGTGCGGGCCGCGCTCTCGACCGCCGCGATACCGCCCGCCATCGAGGCGTTGCCGTTGGAGAGGACCGCGACGAGGTAGTGGTGTGTTCCCGAGGTGACCTCTCCGACGCTGTTGATGTCCCACAGGCCGGTGGTGCTGCGCTGCAGCCAGCCGTTCTTGAGCGCCCACCCGGCGTCGGAGGCCGCCGAGACGCCCCATGACTGTCCGGCGGCGATGCGGGTCATCAGCGTACGGATGTAGCTCTGGGACGTCGTGGTCAGTGCGGACGCGCTGGAGGAAGAGGTCCCGTCCGCGGCGAAGACCGCGTGGAGCAGGCGGATCTGGTCGGTCGCCGTGGTCTGTGTGAGTCCCCACTTGCCGCCGGATCCGCCCACGGTCGCGGACAGACCCAGGCGCTTGTTCGCCGCCTCCAGGCCGGCGGCCTGGCCTATCTGCCGCCAGAGTGCGGTCGCCGCGTCGTTGTCGCTGTGCTCGATCATCGCCGTGGCCCAGGTGAGTTCCTGCTGGGTGAGACCGCGTCCGGCGTCCTGGGCCTGGAGGAGCAGCGTGGCGAGGATGTCGACCTTGATGATGCTGGCCGTGTCGTAGGGGACGTCCTTGCCGCGCACCTGTGGGCTCCGGTCGGGGTGGTCCAGGTCCAGCACGGCGGTCGTCAGGCGTGCCTGGCTCGGCGGGGTCGTCGCGGTCGTCTGCGTGGTGCCGGCGGCCGCGGCGGGACCGGCCGCGGCGGCCGCGAGAAGGGCGGCCACGGCTCCGGTGAGGAGTGCCGTGCGCCTGCCGCGTCGGGCGGGCGTGCTCGCGGTCGGCGTGGTCGGGCGGGGATTCGGTCGGTACGACATGGGGCCTCGGCGGTTCGGGGGCGGGGGCACAGAGCTGCGAACGTAGACGAGGCGGCCGTTTCGCGACGTGACCAGTGCCACGAAAAAGCCCTATGGGTACCATTTGTGAGGATAACCACTGCTCCCGGGCCGCCCCGGGGCGGGCAGCGGCCCCGGGTCACGGAATGTGCACGGACCGGCACTCGGCTCCACCGGAGACATGAACTGGCTTACGCGGCCGGGCCGTTGGGACGTAGGTTGAGCGGCGGACACCGCACACCTCAGGTGAAGGACGAACGCTACCCATGCCAGACCAAGCAATGACCCCCGGACCGGCCGCACAGCAGAAGATCGACACATCGGTGCCGCACTCGGCCCGGATCTGGAACTACTGGCTGGGCGGCAAGGACAACTACCCCGTGGACGAGGAGGCCGGCGACGCGTACACCGCCGTCTTTCCCGGCATCGTCACCATCGCCCGCAGCAGCCGCGCCTTCCTGCGCCGCAACATCACGTACCTGGTCTCCGAGGCGGGCATCCGGCAGTTCCTGGACGTCGGCACCGGCCTGCCGACCGCTGACAACACCCATCAGGTCGCCCAGGGAATCGCCCCCGAGGCCCGGATCGTCTACGTCGACAACGACCCGATGGTCCTCGCGCACGCCCACGCGCTGCTCTACTCCACGCCGGAGGGGGTGACCGCCTACGTGGACGCCAATGTGACGGACCCGGACCGCATCCTGGCGGAGGCCGCCAAGACGCTGGACCTCTCCCAGCCCACCGCGCTCATCCTCAGCAACATCCTGGGCCATGTCGCCACCCACGACCAGGCGCTCTCCATCGTCACCCGGCTGATGGACGCGCTGCCGTCCGGCAGTTACCTCTCCATCAACGACGGTTCGCGGGGCATCGACCCGGTCTTCGAGCAGGCGCAGGACGCCTACAACGAGAGCGGTGCCGTCCCCTACAACCTGCGCACCATCGACGAGATCACGGCGTACTTCGACGGCCTGGAACTGGTGGACCCGGGTGTGGTCTCGGTTCCCCTCTGGCGTCCGGAATCCACCAGCCCGGCTCCGGAACCCATCGGCGAGCACGGCGGCCTCGCCCGCAAGCCGTGACACCCCGGGCCTGACTCCCAGGCTCGAACAGATCGATGTCGGCGGGGGCGCCGGAACCCGGTTCGCACCGGGCCGGTGCCCCCGGCGCCTCGGAACGTTCGGCGGCAGCCGGTGTCCCGAGCCGACCGGTCAGGTCAGGTCGAGGTGCGGTTCGAAGGCTCGCAGCAGAAGTGAGCGCATACGGTCCGGGCGCATCTCGGTCGAGCCGGCGAGGATCTGCATCGCCAGGCCGTCGACCATCGCGGTGAACCGGTCGGCGAGGGCCTCGATGTCGGCCTCGGGTGCCAGGCCCTCGGACCGGCACTCGCGCAGCAGGTCCACCACGACCCGGTACCAGCCCGAGTAGATCCGCCGTTGCGCGGGCCGCAACCGGGGCTCCAGCATCGCCTGGTTCCAGAACTGGATCCACACCGACCATTCGTCGATGTCGTCGGCGGTGAGCGGGAGTTGGACCTCGATCAGTCGGCGCAGCTTGTCCCGCGCGGAGGTCGCCCGGCCGAACTCCTCGTCGAGGCGGGTACGGAACCGCTGGGCGTAGTACTCCAGCGCCGCGTGCAGCGTGGCTTCCTTGCTGGGGAAGTGGTAGTGCACCGTGGCTGTGCTGGTCCCGCAGTAGCGGGCGATGTCCGAGACCCGCACGTTGTGGTAGCCGCGGCGGGCGATGAGGACGGTCGCGGCCTCCAGGATCTGGTCCTGCCGCTCCTGTGCCGTCACCGACTGCGCCCGGTCCCGCCCGGTGTCGGGCGGAAGTACGGGCTCGGGGCCGGTTCCCTCGACGAGATACTCCGTGGACACCCCGCAGGCCTTCGCGATGGCGGCGATCTCCTCGTCGCGCAGCCGCCGGGTCCCGCGCAGCGCCTTGGACAGGGCGGTCGGGTCCATGCCGATGCGGTGGGCGAGTTCGCGCTGGGAGACGGCGGCGGCCCTGATCGCCGTACGGACGCGTTCCGGCAGATCGGCGACGGTCCCGGCAACGGTCTCGGCCGGCCGCTCTTCGATGCTGGTCATAACCCGGCCAGTATGTCAGGCAAGGCGCTTCACCCCGGGTGGACGACGGCCGCCAGGGCGCTGATCACCTCGGCCGCCGCACGCTCGCCCGACGAGATCGCCCCGTCGATGTAGCCGTTCCACACCGAGGCGGTCTCGGTCCCGGCCCAGTGGACGAGCCCGGACGGTTCCCGCCAGCCCTCCCTGCCGTGCCGGGTCCAGCCGCCCGGGGTCACGAAGCATTCGTAGCCTCCGATGGTCCAGCCCGTCCGGGGCCAGATCTTCTCGACGTAGTCGACGGGCGCTCCGGCCCGGGGTCCGGCCACCGCGGACAGGGCGGCCAGCACCTCGCGGCGGCGCTCGGCGTCGGTCCCGGCGGACCAGCGGTCGAGCCGGTCGCCGTAGACGAACGCGACGAGCACGCCGCGCGAGGCGTCCTCGGGAGAGTTGTCGAAGACGACGCCGACCGGGTTGTCGCCGTAGAGCGTCGCGATCCCGGAGCGTCCGGCCGTGCGCCAGAAGGGTTCCTCGTAGACGGCGTGCACCTTGGCGACCCTGCCCATCGGCGAGTGGCGCACCCAGCCGAGCCGCCCTGCGGGGAGCACCGGGTCGAACGCGATCCGCTCGATCGCCGCCGGTGGTACGGCGACCACGGCTCGCTTCGCGCGGACGACGGTGTGGCCGGTGTACGCCTCCACTCCGTGCGCACTCTCGCGCAGGGACAGCACCGGCTCGCCGAGCCGGACCCGTCCGCCCAGTGACTTCGCGAGCCCGTGGGCCACGGCGTCCGCACCGTCAGAGAAGCGGGCGTCCTGGGCGCAGCCGCGGGTCTCCATCAGCTGTTCGTAGCCGCCGCCCGAGGCCAGGTAGAACAGCACGTGGAAGAAGGAGATCTCGCGCGGTTCGGCGCACCAGACGCCCTGGATGGCGAGCGCCAGCCGTTGGAGGGCGTCCTCGTCGGCGGTCTGTGCGCGGAAGAAGTCCTCGGCCGACAGGGCGTCGAAGTCGGCGAACCGCGGGGTGGACCACGGCTGTTCGAGGTCGACGGTGCGGGCGAGGTCGTCGAGGAGGGCGGTGACGCGTTCGTACTCCTCGACGCCCGGTCCGGTGTCCGGTGCGCCGCCCGCGTAGTCGAGGCGGGTGCCGTCGGCGCGGATCTCGACGTGCCGCCCGGTCTCCCAGGTCGGGAACGTCCGGCAGCCGAAACGGTCCGCCAGCGCGTGGAACCGTCGCTGGCTCGGCCCGATCCACTGTCCTCCGTGGTCGATGCGCACGCCCGACGGGCTCACCTGGCTGAACACACGGCCGCCCACGCGGTCGGCGGCCTCCAGTACGACGACGTCGATCCCGGCGTCGGCCAGCCGCCACGCGGTGCTCAGCCCCGCGTATCCGGCGCCCACGACCACGACCTCGGTGTCCACGGCAGAAGTTTCGAGTGGTGTCACGCCGGCCACCGTGCCGCAACACTGACTCGCCAGTCAAGATGCTCCACAAAATTGCGATCGAAGTCTTGACAGCGCCTCCCGCCACAGCCAGTCTGACTCGCCAATCAGTCATTGCGTTTTCTTGTCGGTACCCGTAGACCAATAGATCGGGAGTGGCAATGACCTCTGATTCGCAACTCCAAGTGCGCGAGGCCCAGACGGACAAAGGCCTGCGCTCCGGCGCGCTCGGCATGGCCACCAGCCTGATCCTCGCCGTGGCGTCCGCGGCGCCCGCCTACAGTCTCACCGCCACCCTGGCCTTCGTCGTCGGATACGTCGGCTTCCAGGCCCCGGCCGTGGTGGTGCTCGCCTTCGTCCCGATCCTGTTCGTCTCCTTCGGCTACGCCGCGCTCAACCGCCGCGATCCGGACTGCGGCACGATCTTCACCTGGGCCACGCGCTCACTGAATCCGAGCCTCGGTTTCCTGGGCGGCTGGGCGATCATCGCGTCCTTCGTCCTCGTGATCGGCAGCCTCGCGCAGGTCGCCGGACAGTACGTGTTCCTGCTCGCGGGCGCCGAGAACATCGGTTCCGATCCGGCGAACTGGCGGGTGCTGCTGGCCGGACTCGGCTGGCTCGCGCTCATGACCCTCGTCTGCTACCGCGGTATCGAGATCGCGGCGGCGGTCCAACGCGCCCTGCTGTTCCTCGAGTTCGGCATGCTCGTGGCGCTGTCCGTCGTCGCGCTCGTCAAGGTGTACGCCGGCAACGCGCCGACCGGGACCCGGAGACCGAGCCTGTCCTGGCTCAACCCCTTCGAGGGCGCGTCCCTGAGCGCGTTCGTCAGCGCGCTGGTGCTGATGCTGTTCATCTACTGGGGCTGGGAGACGGCGCTCACCGTCAACGAGGAGACCACCGACCGGCACCGCATCCCGGGCCGCGCCGCGACCTGGTCCACGGTGCTGCTGGTGACGCTGTACCTCCTCGCCACGTTCGCCGCGATCTCCTTCGCCGGTATCGGCGACTCCGGGATCGGCCTGAACAACCCGGACAACTCCGGGGACGTCCTCTACGGCTTCGGCACCGCGGTGTTCGGCTCGAGCGGTTTCGGCTCGGTGCTGTGGCACCTGCTGATCCTCATGGTCCTCACCTCGGCCGCCGCCTCGACGGAGACGACCGTACTGACCCTGAGCCGCACGATGCTGTCGATGGGCGACCAGGGCGCACTCCCCCGCGCACTGGCCCGGGTGCACCCGCGCTTCCGCATCCCGCACGTCGGCACGATCGCGGTCGGGGTGATCGGCGCGGTGGTGTACGTCGCCCTGAACTTCCTCGGCCACGGCCTCGTCCTCGGCGACGCGGTGTCCGCCTGCGGGGTGCTGATCGCGTTCTACTACGGCCTCACCGGGCTCACCTCCGCCTGGGTGCACCGCAACGAGCCGCGCGCCAAGGCGTCGGCCCTGTGGCTGACGGTGATCCTCCCCGCGATCGGCGGGATCGTCCTGCTCGCCGCGGGCGCCTGGAGCCTGGTGCAGGCGTGGGATCCGATCAACAGCGGCACGAGCTGGACCCTCCCGTTCTCCTCGGGATCCCGCGTCGGCGGCACGTTCCTGATCGGCACCGGGACGCTCCTGCTCGGACTGGTCGCCCTGTCGATCTGCCGGCGCCTGTATCCCGCGTTCTTCGCCCGCCGATCAACTCCCGCAGTTCAGAGCTGAGTTCGGCTCCCCCGTCCTACGACCCCTTGAGGTTCATCACTCATGACCCTGCCAGGCACGGGCCGGCCCGCCTATCAGGTCGTCGATCCCGCGACCGGCGAACCGGTCCGCTCCTTCCCCTACGCCACCGAGACCGAGGTCGCCGACATCCTCGACGCCTCGCAGGCGGCGTACCTCGACTGGCGGGAGCGCACCGTCGCCGAACGCGCGGATCTCGTCCGCCGGGCGGGCGCCGCGCTCCTCCGACGCTCCCGCGAACTGGCCGCGACCATGCGGCTGGAGATGGGCAAGCCGCTCCCCGAAGGGATCGACGAGATCGAGTACTGCGCGTCGATCTTCGACCACTACGCCGACCAGGGCCCCGCCCTGCTCACGGACGAGGAACTCACGCCCCGTGGCGATGGCCGGGCGGTCGTCCGATCCCGCCCGATCGGCCCCCTGTTGGGCATCATGCCCTGGAACTACCCCTGCTATCAGGTGGTGCGCTTCGCCGTCCCGAACCTCGTGCTGGGCAACACCGTGATCGTCAAGCACGCCGAGTCGGTCCCGCTCACCGCCAAGGCACTTGAGGAGGTGTTCCTCGACGCGAGCCTGCCGCACGGGGCCTATCTCGACGTCTTCGCCACGCACGAGCAGGTCGAGGCCGTCATCGCCGATCCCCGCGTGCAGGGCGTGTCGCTGACGGGCTCCGAACGTGCGGGCTCGGTCGTCGCCGCGGCGGCGGGCCGACACCTGAAGAAGTGCGTGCTCGAACTCGGCGGCTCGGACCCGTTCATCGTGCTCGACTCCCCCGACGTGACCGCCGTGGCAACGCTGGCCTGGCAGACCCGCATGCACAACAACGGGCAGGCCTGCACCTCGAACAAGCGCATGCTCGTGATGGCCGACATCTACGACGAGTTCGTGACCGCGCTCGTCACCGAGGCCGAGGCCGTCGACACCGCCGTACATCCTCCGCTGGCCTCCCGCGCGGCGGCCGAGCACCTCGCGGCCCAGGTCGAGGACGCCGTCGCCAAGGGCGCCCGGCTGCTCGCGGGCGGTGTCCTGGCATCGGACGGGTCGGCCCGCTACTCCCCCGCCGTCCTGGTGGACGTCACCGAGGACATGCGGGCCTGGCACGAGGAACTCTTCGGGCCGGTGGCCGTCGTGCACCGCGTCACGCACGACGAACACGCGGTCCGACTCGCCAACTCCACCCCGTACGGGCTCGGTTGTGCCGTCTTCAGCGCCGATCCCGAGCGGGCGCGCCGCGTCGCGGAGCGACTGGAGACCGGCATGGCGAACATCAACACCGCGTCCATGGACGGACCCGAACTGCCCTTCGGCGGCGTCCGACGCTCGGGCTTCGGCCGTGAACTGGGCCCGGGCATCAGCGAGTTCATCAACAAGCGGCTCGTATGTACGGTGGTGGGGCCCCATGTCTGATCAGTTCGGCACCGCGGATCACCGCGGCGGCCCGCCGTCGGCACCTGAGACCGGGAGACCGTCCGTGTCCTTTCCCCGGGCCTTCGTCGACCCCTCGTCCATAGCCGTCGTCGGCGCCACCGAGGACCGCGCCAAATGGGGCTACTGGCTCGCCACCGGCGCCCTCGCGGGAACCGACCGTCGGCAGGTGTGGCTCGTCAACCGCCGTGCCGCGCAAGTCCTCGGCCAGCCCTGCCGTCCGACGGTGGGCGACCTGCCGGAAACCCCCGACCTCGTCGCCCTGTGCGTACCGCCGCAACACGTCCTTCCTGTCGTCCGGGACGCTCTCGCCAAGGGATGCCGCGCGTTCCTCTCCATCACCGCGGGACTCGGAGCCGACGAGGCCGAACTCGCCGCGCTGCTCAGCGAGTCGGTCGCGCGGATGATCGGGCCGAACAGCCTCGGACTGTTCAACGCCTCCACGCAACTCCGGCTCGTCTGGGGGAACTTCACGCCCGGAAGCCTGGCGATCGTCTCGCAGAGCGGTCAGTTGGGCTCTGAGATCGCCGGCCTCGGCGCACGGGCCGGACTGGGCGTGTCCCGCTTCTACTCGGTCGGCAACCAACTCGACGTGGGAGCCGCCGACATACTCGAATCCCTCGTCGCCGACGAACACACCACCACGGTCGCGCTCTACCTGGAGAGCTTCGCGGACGGAACACGCATCGTCGCAGCCCTCGAAGCCCTCCACCGCGCCGGCAAGCACGCGCTGGTCCTCACCACGGGTGCCAGCGAGGGCAGCCGTCGACTCGCGCGGTCCCACACCGGTTCGATGACCTCGGCACTCGACGTCGTCGACGCGGCGTGCCGCGCCGCCGGAGCCCTCCGGGTGGCGTCACCGCGCGAACTCGTCGACGCTGCAAGGGTGTTGGACGCGATTGCACCGCCGGACGGACGCCGGGTCGCGATCATCAGCGACAGCGGCGGACAGGGCGGGATCGCCGCCGACCTCGCCGCCGACCGGGGACTCCGCGCGCCGGTCTTCACCGACGGGCTGCAGACCGTTCTGCGTGCCCTGCTCCCCGCCGCCGCGGCGGTGTCCAATCCGGTGGACCTCGCGGGTGCGGGGGAAGCGGATCTCCAGGTCTACGCCCAGGTCGTCGAGTTGGTGGCCGCCTCCGGCGAGGTCGACTCGGTCGTCCTGTCGGGGTATCTCGGCTGCTACGGCGAGGACTCGCCGAGCCTCGTGGACGCCGAGTCCGCCGTGATCGACCGCCTCGGCCGCCGCCACCGGACGGACGCGGCGCACGTCCCCCTGATCGTGCACAGCATGAGCGCCGCCTCGCCCGCGATCGCTCGGCTACGGGAGCACCGCGTCCCGGTCTTCGACACCATCGACGCGGCCCTGGGCGCGCTGGGCCACGTGTCCCGGCTGGGCGGGCAGCCCCGCCCCGCGCCGACGACCGTACAAACCGAAGCGGCCGTCCCGGGGCCCGGCTACTGGGCGGCTCGTACGTTCCTCACCGCACTCGGCATCGCGATGCCCGAGGCACGACGGGTCACCGACGCGGCCGGGTTCGCGGCGGCCTGCTCGTCCCTGCGACCGCCGCTGGTACTCAAGGCCGGATGGATCGAGCACAAGAGCGAACACCAGGCCGTCAGAACCGGGTTGGGCCCGGAGACCGCCGCTGCTGCGTTCCGCGAGATGTACGAGCGGCTCGGGCCGGGCGAGTACGTCGTCGAGGAGCAGGACACCCGGCCGGGCGTCGTCGAGATGCTGATCGGCGGGCGCCGGGACCGTGACTTCGGTCCGACCGTGGCCGTGGGCCATGGCGGGGTCCATGCCGAACTCTGGCGTGACGTGTCCGTGGAGCTGGCTCCGGTCGACCGGCGGACGGCGGCCGGAATGCTCGACCGGCTGCGCTCGCGCCGACTGCTGGACGGCTGGCGGGGACAGCCCGCGGTCGACGTCGAGGCGCTGATCGACGCGATCGTCGCCGTGTCGGAGGCGATCGCGGCGGCGCCCGGTGTCGCGGACATCGAGGTCAACCCGATCCGGGTCGGGGCCGAGGGCGCACTCGCCGTGGACGCGCTCGTCGTCTCCGGTGCCGCAGCAGTCGTACCAGAGACAACCGGGGCGACCGGCCACCGGGAAACCACCGAGGAGCAGGAGATATCGCGTGAGCACGTCCACTGAGCCCTGGCCGCTGACCGATGAGCAGCGGGCGATCGTCGAACTGTGCCGGGAGTTCGCCGCGAACGAGATCCGGCCGCGCGGGCGCGAGGTCGACGAGCGGGACATCGAGTCGCCGCTGGACATCTTCCGGGCCGCGGCCAAGGTCGGCATCACCGACTTCATGCTGCCCGAGGAGTACGGCGGGGGTGGATTCACCGATGTCGTGACGCAGTGCCTGGTGCAGGAGCAGATGTGCTGGGGCGACCCGGGCATCGGCAACTTCGTCTGCTCCAACGGGTTCTTCGCCGACCCGCTGCTCGCGCTCGGCACCGAGGAGCAGAAGGCGGAGTGGCTGCGTCCGCTCGCCGGTCCGAACCCGCTCTACACCGCGCTGGCGACGACCGAACCGGAATCGGGTTCCGATGCCGCGTCCATCGTCACCACGGCTACACGCGTCGAGGGCGGTTACTCGATCAGCGGGCAGAAGGTGTGGATCTCCAACGCGGGACTGGCCGACCAGTACGTGGTGTTCGCCAAGACCGACCCCAGTCGCGGGGCCTCCGGGGTCACCGCCTTCCTGCTGCGCAAGGGTACGGAGGGGATGACGTTCGGGGAGCCCATGCGCAAGATGGGGCAGCGCGCGATCGTCTGCCGCGAGATCTTCTTCGACAACGTCTTCGTGCCCGAGTCCGACCGGCTCGGGGACGAGGGGCAGGGCTTCCGCGGGCTGATGAGGACGTTCGACATCTCGCGGATCGTACTGGCCGCCGCGGCGACCGGAGCGGCCCGTGCGGCCTACGAGTACGCGCTCGACTACGCCCGCGAGCGCAAGCAGTTCGGCAAGCCGATCATCGAGCACCAGGCCGTCGCGTTCCGGCTGGCCGACATGGCGACCCGGATCGAGTCCGCGTGGCTGCTCACCCTGCACGCGGCACGGCAGATGGACGCCGGGGCGGATGCCACAAAGGTCGCGGCCATGGCCAAGCTCCAGGCCTCGGAGACCGCGATGGCGGTGACCTGGGGTGCCGTCCAGACGCTCGGCGGGTGGGGCTACTCGCGCGAGTTCCCGGTCGAACAGTGGATGCGCGACGCCAAGTTGGAGGAGATCGAGGAGGGCACCTCGGACATCATGCGGCTGATCATCTCGCGACGCCTCTGACGCCCCCGAAGCCTGTGCCGTCTCTGCCCCCGCGACAGGAGTGACATGACCTTCCAGAACGAGTTCACGGAGATGTTCGGGGTCGAACATCCCATCGTGTGCGGCGGGATGCTCGCGGTGGGCACCGCCGAGCTGATCTCGGCCGTCGCGAACGCCGGCGCGCTGGGCTTCCTCAGCGCGCTGACCCAGCCCACCCCGGAGGCGCTCGCCGAGGAGATCGCGCGCTGCCGTGAACTGACCGACAAGCCGTTCGGCGTCAACCTCACCATCCTGCCCACCATCGAGCCGGTGCCGTACGACGACTACCGGGCGGTCATCATCGACTCCGGTGTGAAGGTCGTCGAGACGGCGGGCAGCAACCCCGCGCCGCACCTGCCGGCGTTCAAGGAGGCCGGGGTGAAGGTCGTGCACAAGGCCGTCGCCGTCCGGCACGCGCTGAAGGCCGAGGCGCTGGGCGTCGACGCCGTCAGCATCGACGGGTTCGAGTGCGCCGGGCACCCCGGGCAAGACGATGTCCCCGGGCTCGTACTGATCCCGGCCGCCGCCCGCAGGCTGCGCATCCCGATCATCGCGTCAGGCGGCTTCGCGACCGGCTCCGGCCTGGTCGCGGCCCTGGCGCTCGGAGCGTGCGCGATCAACATGGGGACCCGGTTCGAAGCGACGGAGGAGGCGCCGATCCACCCGAACGTGAAGGCCCGGATCGTCGCGAACGACGAGCGCGGCACCCAGATCGTGTTCCGGGAGTTCGGCAACACCGCCCGCGTGGCGCGCAATGCGGTCTCCCAGGACATCGCCCGCCTCGGTGCGCGCCCCGGGGCCGCCTTCTCCGACGTCGCCGAGCTGGCCTCCGGGAAACGCGGCCGACAGCGGGTGCTGCGTGAGGGCGACGTCGAGGGCGGAATGTGGTGGGCCGGTCAGGCGCAGGGCCTCATCGACAGCGTGGAGAGCTGCGAGACGGTGGTCCGCACGATCGTGGCGGACGCGGAGAGCATCATCAGCGATCGGCTGCGGGGACAGCTGGCAGGGGTAGCGGTTCCGGCGGGAAGCGACCACGTACCGTACTGATGCTCCGCCCAGATCCGATCCGCTTCGGAGGCCCTGCCCCATGGCCCGCCTGTACGTCCGCTCCGGCATCGTCCCCGACGATCCGGACGCGGCCTTCCCCATCCTGGTCGTCGATCCGGACGGCACCCCGGGCGAGCGTGCCATGGCCCGGCTCGGTGGGCACTGTTACGAAGGAGACGGGGCGTTCTACCTGGTGCGGACGGACGGCTGGGCCGAGCGGTCGGTCGACTCCGGGCGGCTGGCGGTCGGCATCGCCGACCACCCCGTACCGCTCCGGCAGGCGAGCACGGACCCCGCCGACTTCCCCGAACGGTCCGCGATCGACCCCGACGCCGTACTGATCGTGGAGGCCCGGACAACAGTCGATCCGGAACTCCGCGCGCGCCTGAGCGAGCCGACCGTCGTGTTCACCGCGGGACCCGACGTCACGCTCGACGAACTCCTCGCCGACGACGAGGAGTGGCCGATCATGCTGGCTCCCCCGCCGTCAGAGGCCTGACCGCCGTCAGGACAGGGCATGGTGGTGCAGTGAGCGACGACGACACCACCGCACCGGCCCCTCAAGAGACATCCGAGGAGAACCGGCACGCCAGCTGGCTGGAGCTGTTCTTCGACCTGGTCGCCGTGGCCGGGGTGGCGCAGATCGCGCACCTGCTGCACGGAGTCCCGGACATCTCCGACCTGGGCATGTACGCGCTGCTGTTCCTGGCCTTCTGGACGGCCTGGATCGTCTTCACCCTGTACGCGAACGTGGCCTACGAGAACACCCACGTCCGTACCGTGCTGGCCGCGATGTTCGGCATGGCCGTCATGGCCGCGGCGGTACCAGGGGTGCACGAGGGCGACGACCAGCACGCGCGCGTGTTCGCGCTCGCCTACGTCCTGATCCGGGGACTGGCGAGCCGGGCCTGGCAGCACCGCCGCCAGATCCTCGTCGACTGGCCTGCCGCCCAGATGTCGCTCGGCGTGATCCCGTGGATCGTCTCCCTCTGGGCGCACGACCCGCTGCGCCACTGGCTCTGGGCCCTCGGTATCGCCCTCGATCTGTACGTCACCTTCGCGGTCTCCGCACGCGACCTCGTCGAGCACCAGGAGGCCCGGGAACGCCACGACGACCGAACCGCGCGGCGCGGCTCCGCGGGGCGCCCCTCGCTCGCGCGGTCGCAGACGGAGCACCTGAGCGAACGGCTCGGCCTCTTCGTCCTCATCGTGCTGGGCGAGGGCGTCGCCCAGGTGGTCGCAGCCCTTTCGGACGCGGAGTGGGACAAGCAGCTGTACATGGTCGCCGTCGCGGCGTTCTTCCTGCTGGCGACACTGTGGGCGTTGTCCTTCGAGCACGGCTACGCGGGAGTGCCGCATCTGACGGCGGGAGTGCTGCCCTCCCGTGCGGGGCTGCCCCTGCACTGCTTCGTGTCCGGTTGTCTCGCCGCGCTGGCCGCCGCGCTGGGAGCAGCGGCCGAGCATCTGGAGACGCTGCCGGACGCCACCCGGTGGCTGCTGTGCTCGTCGCTGGCCGGGTACTTCCTGCTCAGCGGACTCGCCTGGCTGGGGCAGGCCGGCCGGGAACAGCGGTGGCTGCTGTCGGTGGCTCTCCCCTGCTGCGTACTGCCCCTGCTGCTGGCGGTGTTCGGCGCACACGTTCGCACCGTGACCGTGGTCTGGCTGCTCGTCCTGATCACCCTGTGGCCGATCCTCTACGAGCGACGGGCGACGAAGTCGTCGAAGGAGGCCGTGCGGGCCACGGCCTGAACCATGGGGCGAGGTTGTAGCGGCAGCGCGGACTCGGGCAGGCTTGCTTCCCCCGTCGCCAGGAGGAGCGGGACGAGCAGAAGGAGTCTCAGCCATGATCGACTGGGTGCCTCTCCGTACCGGAGCGAGGCCCGTCCCCTCGCCCATGGCCACACCGCTGGTCTGGGCCGCGGCATCCGGTGGCGCGTTGGTGCTGGTGGCACTGCTCAACGCGCTGATAGGTCCCGACCGGCCCTCGCCCGCGCTGGTCGCGTTGTCCCTGCTGTCCGTGGTGCTCGGTCTGTGCGCCCGCTTCACGGCGGCCCCCGGCATCGCGGTGCTGTGCTGGCTCTTCCTCAACGGCTTCGCCATACCGCCCGCAGGCACTCTCACCTGGGCCGGACACCGCGACACGTTCTGGCTCGGCTGCCTGTTCACCGCCGCCCTGCTGGGCACTGCTCTGGCCCGCCTCCTCCACGCCCGTGCCGCCTACCGCCGGGTGACCACCGGCGTCGCCGGCACGACGGACACCTGATCGTCATGAAGGGCGTGGCCGCTGAGCGGGCAATACCACCGCCCGGCCGCCCACGGCGGCCCACGCGGGCAGGCCACTCTGTCGGGTGACGGCCGACGGCATCGCCGCTGCTTGCCGGACCGAAAAGTGCCGTTTCCGGGCTTCGTGGCCAGATCCCTCTTATCGTGGAGCGACACAGTGACCATCGGCGTCGAAGCGGGCAGGCCATGCAGGATCCGGATCCGGAGATCGACTACGCGGCGGTCTTCCGCGACCTGCCCGGGATGGTGGCGCTGCTCACCCCTGACCTCGTCTATCTCGACGCCAACGAGGACTTTCAGCGCCTGTCCGGACGCAAGCGCGAGGAACTGGTCGGCCGCTACATCTTCGACGTCTTCCCCGAAAACCCCAAGGACCCGGCGGCGGCCGGGATGCGCGAGACCCGGGAGTCGATGCTGCGGGCGGTGACCACCGGGGAGCGCGACACCATGGCCCTGCTCCGCTACGACATCGAGGACCCGCCGCTGTCCGGCCGGTGGGTGGAGCACTTCTGGAGCCCGGTCAACGCGCCCGTCCGCGATCCGGACGGCGAAGTGATGCTGATCGTCCACCGGGTGGAGGAGGTCACCGAGTTCGTCCGGGGCTTCGGCGGCCAGTCCGACGACAGCCGGGCCCGGGTGCTGGAGGCCGAGCTGTACACCCGGGCACGCGAACTCCAACAGGTCAACGAGCGGCTGCGCACGGCCCACGCGCACGAGCGCGAGGTGGCCCTGACCCTGCAGGCGGCGATGCTGCCTCCGCCGCGCCCGGTCGGCCATCACCGGGCGGCCGTCCGTTACCGGCCCGCCGTGGGCGCGCTGAACGTCTGCGGCGACTGGTACGACCTGGTCGACCTGCCCGACGGCGGGATGGCGGTCGCCGTCGGTGACGTGGTCGGACACGGTCTGGCCGCGGCCTGCGCCATGGGCCAGCTGCGCAGCGCCCTGAGCGCGGCCTGCCGGGTCGCCGACGGACCGGGGTCCGCGCTGGAGGCCCTCGGTCTGTACTCCCGTTTCGTCGAGGGCGCCGAGTCGGCCACCGCGGTCACGACGTTCATCGACTGGGACGACCACGCCATCACCTACAGTTGCGCGGGCCATCCGCCGCCGGCCCTGCTCGACCCCGACGGCACGGTGACCTTCCTCGACCAGGCCACCGACCCGCCGCTGGGCGCCAGACCCGAGCATGTCGGCCGGGTGCAGACGAGCGTCCCCTTCGCCGAGGGCGCCACCCTGGTGCTGTACACCGACGGACTGATCGAGCGTCGTACGGAGGACATCGACCGCGGTCTGGCCCGCCTCGCCGACTCCCTCGCCCACCACGGGAACGCGGAACCCGAGTCCCTGGCCGACGCCCTGCTCGCCGATCTGCTCCCCGCCGAGGGCAACACCGACGACACGGCCCTGATCGTCCTGCGTCTTTGACGGCACGTCCGTTCCGGGCAGGGGCCGTGCGTCTGGCCTGAACTCGTGGCCCGGCGAACCGCCCGCCGGCCCTGCGCGAGTGCGTGGAACGGGCATGGCCGGGCGCCTAGTTCGCCGGTTCCGCCGATGTCTCGACTCAGCCCGTGCACAGCTTCCCCGGCCGATTGTCAGTGATCGCCGCTAACGTTCCACTTGTCGTCGCACAGGTGTCGGGGCATCCCGGCTGAACTGTGCTTTCTTCTGGCTGTGTTGATGTGGGAGGCGGGGGCATAGTGGGTTGGCTGTCGGCGGGTGACGGGTACGAAGTCGCCCTGGTGGAGGGGCGGGTGGCGGCG
>NZ_JAEQAZ010000067.1 GCF_016654115.1 Streptomyces sp. MBT53 | reverse complement strand
GACGTCACACAGGCCCTAGAAGCCGCTCGGGTGAAGCTCGTTGAGGCCCAAAAGCACCTTCATGCGCTGCAACCGCGTGTAGATCTCTGTGGGCCGCGGGAGGTCGCAGCGGCTGCTTTGGAGGTTCAGCATGAGACGTACGAGCTTTCCATCGCTCTCCGACGCCAAGTGCAGGGGCATGCGACGGCCGCAGAGGTGACGGTCCGTTGGTTCGAATGTGCCGCAGCAAGTCGTCGGTTTGTCGAGGCTGTGAACACAGTTATGGAACGTGAACCCAGGTAGTTCCGTTGCCTGCCTATGCGGCGAGGGTGAGCAGGTGGCGCCACTCGTGGGCGGTGGAGTGCACGGCGTAGCGCAGTGCGTCGCACGAGTGGTCGGCGACCTTGACGGGCTTGTCCTCGCCCTTGTCGGCGGCGGCCGTATCCCATACGTAACCGGGCAGTTCGTTGAGCAGTCCCTCGCACGACCGGTGTATCCGCAGCAGGCCGGCGCCGAGCAGGCTCGCGACGGACCGGATGCCGTCGACGACCTCGTTCGAGGCGCGGGCGACGCCCTCGTAGGAATCGGCCCACAACTGCGTAATGAACGATGCCGCGCTCGGGTCGACGAACGTCCACTCGGGCGCGATGCCGAGGTCGGCGACCCACGTGCGCAGTGCGGCGCTGTACTGGGCGTCGGTCATCTGCCGGTGCGCGGTGCGGGAATCGTGGCGCCACTCGGCGCACGCGTACAGCCGGCCGTCGACACCCTCGCCGAGCAGGATCGCCGAGGTGGCGTTCACGGTGCCGTAGTCGATGCCGATCCAGTGCCGGCGCATCGCGGGCAACTCGTCAACGACGTGCGCTGCCTCGTCGTACATGTCGTAGATGGCGCCTTCAGCGACTGCCCAAGCACCGTCGATCATCCGTCGGCGCCACAGGCCGGTGTACTCAGCCGACAGGGCGGCGACGTACGCCGGCGCCAAGCTCGGGTTGTCGGCGAGGCGGAAGTGCCAGGCGGCGAGGTCGAGTTCGTCGGACCGGTCGAGGTACTGCCGCTTGAGCCAGTGCCTCGGCGAGTCGGGGTTCGTGGTGCACAGCAGCCTCGCACCCGGCACGGACAGCCGGGCGAGCAACTGCACAAAGAAGCCCTCGGGAACGAGGGTTGCCTCGTCGACGTAGGCCAGGCAGGCAGTCGCACCGCGCAGCCGGCCCTCGGCGCGCGCGTCGGCCGCGCCGATCAGGTGGACCGTGCGGCCGAGGATGCTCGCGACCGTGGCGCCCCGGGTGTGCCGGACCTCGGCGGCGACGTCCGAGCCGAACAGTGCTGGATCTTGCAGGGGTTCGATGATGTTGCGCTCGATGGTCTGCAACGACCGGCCGCACAGGAGGATCAAGCCCGTGGCCGGCGCGCGCCGGATCGACAGCAGGAACGCGAGGAGGCTCGCGATCGTCTTGCCCGACCGGACGCTGCCGTGCCAGACGGAGATGCGGGAGGTGAACGACTCGCGTACGGACCGCAGTTGCTTGTCGGAGAGAGGGACGGGTGCGGGCATCACTCCCCCTCGCTGTCACCTCCGGCCGGTCCGAGCAGGGCGTCGGCGAGGCGGTCGAGCATCGAGCCGCCGGTGCTGCCGGTACCGGTTTGGCGGGCGAGTTCGGAGACCCGGGCGTGCACTTCGGTGAGCGCGCGGGCGGCGGTGGCGTGGTCGCGGGCATCTCGGGCGGAGTCGGCGCCCCCGACGCGCTCGACCTGGCGCAGGGCGCCGTCGAGGGACTCGTCGGCGAGCTGCCCGCGCCGCGCGGCGGCATCGGCCCGCCGGGCCTCGGTCGCGGCGGCGACGCGTGCGCCCCCGGCGAAGGTGAGCCCCTCCAATCCGGCGATCTTGCTTACGGTGGCGGCGCTGCGCCCGATCGCGCGGGCGATGGCGTTACGGGACTTGCCCTCGGAGTGCAGCCGGCGCACCTGGTCGTGATCCCGCTCGGTGATCGGCTCGGCCATGAAGATGCACCCCCTTCGGAAATGGCACGAATGAGGCTTTTGTGCACGCAATGGAAGTGTAAAAAATCCCCGGAAACTTGCAGGTCGTGACTTTCCGCCACGGTGCGCCAGGGTGCGCAAGGTGGTGTGCCATCGACATGAGGTGCTCTAGTCGGCTAACGGAGCGGCCGCCCCAGTCTGCGCAACTGCAAGAGCGTCTCAGGATGGGAGTCCCAACGTGCGTAAAAGCAAGGCAAGTTGCGCCTCGGCGCGGCCGGAACGTGGACGGCGCAGGCACCCGCTCGCTGGCAAGCGTCAGGTCTGGTGGGTGGTCGTCGTCGTGGTCGTCTGTGGCGTCATCGTCTGTGCCCCCTGGATCGAAGGGCCGCGATTGGCGGTTCTGGTGGCGTTGATCGGAGCGGTGATTCCTGCGGCCCTGTCCCTGTGTATCCAGCGCGGGGCGGCGGTCTCGGCCCGGGTGGTGCCCCGCCGCTGACCTTGTGGCAGGCGCGAACGCGTAGCGCCGAGCGCAGTGGGGGCCCGCAGGCTCAGTTTCCGGGCACAGCGGAGGCGCCACCCATATTAGGTCACGGAACGATAACGGCGCAAGCCGCTTCGGCCGTCCTCGTACGATGAACGCGAGGCGCCCCCGCTGCTTTCCTCAGCGGGGGCGCCTTTGTGTGTGTCGGTGCTACGGCCGTCCGCAGCCTGCGGGGCAGGTCACGAGGTTCGGGCAGTCACAGCGGGGATCGAACTCGTTCTCGGAGCAGCCGCAGTGCTTGCACCGCTCCTCGCTGTTCTCGGGGTGGTCGACCATGTCATCCGTCCTTGGGGTGTGAGTGGGGGGCAGGCTCACGCGAGGTGGTTCGCGGGGACGATCAGTGCGAGGGCGTCGGCGGCCCACGGGTCGCAGACCTCCCACGGGTTGTCATCACCGAGGTTCACGACGGGGCCCTGCTCGGCGGCCATCTCGGTGCACGATCCGCACCCGCACGTCGGGTCGTACGGCATGGGGTGCGCCTCGTACTGGTCGTTGAAGTAGTCCGACCGCAGCATTCCCTCGCGCCGCGCGTAGGCGGGGAACGAGGCGAGGACGGTGTCACCGTCGACGACCTCGGCCGCCCGTGCGAGGCGGGCGTGCGCGGGGTCGATGAGCAGGGGGGCGTGATCCTCGTCGACCGGAAAGAGAGTCACGATCACGGGCAGCAGTTCGACACAGCTCATGGGGTGTTCTTCCTTCCGGGTCAGGCGCGGGAGTTCAGGTGGTGGTCGCGGATCGCGCTGACGGCGGCCTCGATGTGGGGGAACTGGAGGTCGAGTCCGTGGTCGGTCCCGTCGGCCTCGGTGACCTGCGCCTCGATCGGGTTCTGCGGCCACACGATCCCGCGCTCGTGGTTGTCCTCGAAGACGATCAGGTATCCGTCGGTGTGCCAGTCGGCGACCCATCCGCCACGGTTGACGGGCGGATATGCCTCGCCCTCCTGGTCTTCGCGGCTCATGGTGGTCTCGCGGTAGCGGCGGGGCATGATCTCGACGACGTTGCGGACCTTGAGCTTTCCGAGGGCGGTCTCGAACGCGGCTTTACGGGTCTTGGCGCCCGACACGACGTAGTCGGAGTTCGTGTGGGCGGTGCCGTCGTGCGTCCTGCGGTAGCACGCCCAGTAGCCGCGCACGTTGCCGACGCCCGTCGTGTTGAACACCTCGTACTCGTTCCCGCCGATCCAGAATCGCGAGCTGCCCTTGTACGCGCGGCCGAGCTTCGGCTCGGGGGCGGCCTCGTCGAGAAGGTCGAGCTGCTCGGGGGTGTTGTAGGCGGGACCGCCCTCGTCGTAGTCGACGTACACGAGTTCCGTCGCGTTGTCGGTCAGGCCCATGAACTTGCGCAGGACCGTGCCCTTAATGCCGCCTCGTCGCTCGCAGAAGACTCGGGTGTCTGGCTGAACTTCGTTGTACTGCAAGGGAGTTGACCTCTCGCTAGGTACCGACCCCATCGGTCGGTGTACGTACACCTAAGCATCAGGTGTACGTACACCGCAACCCCTGGCCCATGGCTTTCTGTACGTACACCCGGCTACTGTTCGCGTATGCCGAACGCACCCGCCACCAAGCACCGGTCCGTACGGATCGGCGATGACGAATGGGCCGACCTCGCTACCGCCGCACCCGGCGGCGACCGGTCGGCGGTGATCAAAGAACTCGTCGACTGGTACCTGCGGCGGCCGGGGGCCAAGCTGCCGAAGCGCCCGCCGGTCGCCGGGGACGAGGCGCCGGTCGCCGGAGACTGACCGGCGCCTCGCCGCTCACGCGACCGCCGGCTGCCTCGCCAGTGCGGTCACGAGACCGGGGAGGCTGGCCCACCCCCACACACGCCGGCCGTAGTCGTCGGTCGGCACGGGCGCCCCGCACTCGGGGCCGGTCGAGCAGGTGACCGTCGGCGGTACGTCCGGGCCGGTGTGCAGAGTCAGTTCACCGGCGCACCACGGGCACGGCCGGTCGGGCAGCGGGGTGCGGCGCTCGTCGAGGCCGAGGGTCCGCAGCAGCCGGCCCTCGGCGACGCGTGCCGTGCGCCGGGCCTCGTGCAGCAGGTGCGGGGGCAGGGGCTCGAACGGCGGGGCGGTCGGGGTGCCGTCGAGCTGCTGCTCGGGGGCCGTGTCCTCGTCGAGCACGCGCCCCTCGATCCACACGGAAGCGAAGTGCAGGCCGTGCGACCGCGATCCGGCCGCGCTCCGGGCGTCGGCCGCGCCCGGCTGCTGGAACTCCCAGCGGCGGGGGTCGCCGGTCTGGGCGCGCTGGACTGCTGCGGCGAGGGTGTCGGCGAGGTCGAACAGCATCCGCTCGACGGCGAGGCCGGTGTCGAGCGCGGTCATGTTGAGCGGTGCGGGGTGCTCGCGCAGGACCAGGGGCGCGCGGTCGGCGACGAGCTGCTCGTCGTCCGCGGCGCGCAGGGTGTGCGCGAGCTGCCGCGGCGGCCACACGTCGGCGGGCGGGGTCTCGACGGCGAGCAGCAGCTCGCCCCACAACTCCCGTACGGTGCGCAGCGCGTCGGCGGTCTCGCGTCGGGCAATGACGTCGGACGTCATCTCTGGTGTTCCCTCCCTCGGGGTGGTCAGTGGGCGGTGTCGTCGAGGGCCTGCTCGGGCGTGATCTCGCCCTCGCAAAGGCGCCGGATCGCCTCGGCGAGGTGCCAGCCGTCGCCGGGCAGGTAGTCGCCGAGGGCGCCGGCGAGCTTGGCCGCGGTGGCGAGCCGGTCGGCGTGCTCGTCGCGGTCGGCCTCGGTCTCGGTGATGCACTCCTCGGCTGCCTCGATCCGCTTGTGCAGGCGCAGGGCCGCGGCCTGCTGTCCGCCGGAGCTGCGGCGGTGGGTGTCGTTCTCGGCGACCTCGGCCTCGACGTCGGCGCGGAGCTGTGCGCAGTCCTCGGGCATGAGCACGCTGCGGTCGGCGCGGGCGAGGACGAGGCGGAAGCGCGCACGGCGGGCGTCGCGCTCGGTCTCGCGTGCCTGGCTGCGGCCTCGGCGGGAGTCGGTACGGGTACGGGTGTTCATCGTTCGGTCTCTCCGTTCGGGCGTACGCGGTGGGGAAGCAGGCGGGCGACGAGGCGCCGAGCGCGCCGGGTCTCCCGCGCGCGAGGCGCGACCGGTCGCGCGGTGGGCGTGGTGGTGATCTGCCAGCCCTCGACGGCGAGGCGGTCGAGCAGCTCGGACGCGGTGTGCGTGGCGAGGTTCGGCGGCAGCCCGAGAGTGTCGGTCAGATGGGCGGAGACTGCGGCTCGGGCCGCGGGCGGGGTCATCGGCGGAGTCCTCCGGCGGTGTGGCGCGCGCGGACTTCGCGCGGTGCGGGCGGGGTGGACATGAGGCGGGCGAGGCGGTTGTGCTCGTCCTGGTCGGCGGCGAGGGCGGCCTCGATGCGGCAGGGGTGCGGGGTCGAGCGGGTGCTGCGCCCCTTGCCCCGGCGGCGGTATCCGGTCCGGCACGGCTGCTCGGGCTCGGCGCCGCACCAACCGCACTTGTGCGCGTAGGCGTCGGGCTCTCCGGCGGCGACGGCGGCCTCGCGGGCGGCACGGGCCGGACGGTGTTCGGCGAGCTGTGCGGCGACCTCGGCCGGCATGTACCGGCGCGGGCCGCGGCCGACTCCGGAGACGAGGGCGGCGAGACGTTTCTGCCCTGCGGCGTTGATCTCGGCGCGGTACTGGGCGGGCGGGGTGTGACCGGTGGCGACCGCGGCTCGGGTGCCGAGCAGCTCCTCGCGCCACGCTGCCGGGTCGTCGGGATCAGCGGACGGCACGGGGTCGGTGTGCCGGTTCATCAGTTCGGCGCGGTGCGGCGCCCATGCGGCGAGCACGTCGTGCGGCTCGACGGGACGGAACTGCGCGGAGCGGTCGCCGCCGTGCTGCTCGTAGTAGCGGCGCACGGCCTGCGAGGCGTCCCAACCGGTGTCGGGCAAAGTGGCCGGCACGTCGGCGAGGGCGGCGGTCCAGTCGGCGATGGTGCGGGCGGACTGCTGCGGGTCGGCGAGGGAGCGGCGCACTCGGGAATCGAGGCGGCCGGCGTAGGCGAGCAGGGCGGCGATGTGCTGGTCGATCACGGGGTGCCCTCCTTCTGGGCGTGCAGCAGCGCGAGGCCGGCGGCGAGGTTGTCCGTGTACGCCGCGGTGTCGGCCGGTCCGGGCCGGACGGCGGGGGAGCGGTCGAGGTCGCCCCACACACGCAGCCAGTAGCGCGCGGACTTCGGCTCGGCGCCCGGAGTCGTCCGGGCGGCGGCACGGGCGACGAGGGCCTCGGCGCCGTGCGCCTGGACGAGGCGCCACACATCGCGCTGTTCACCGAGGCCGAGCGACCAGCGCACCGGGACGCCGGCGGCGGCGAGCGCGCTGTCGAGCGGGCCGAGTTCGGGAATCAGCGCGGACCGGGTCGCGCGCGTCTGCTGCTGTTCTGCTTGGTGCTTGCGTTCATATGCGTTCTGGGGTCCGGTCTCCGGACCGGTGGGGGTCCGGTCTCCGTACCCCTCCGGTCCGGTTTCCGTACCCCCAGGGGTCCGGTTCCCGGACCGGTCCGGAATCTGTACCGGTCCGGTTTCCGGACCCCCGAAACGGGTCTCTTCGGGCGCGGCACGGAGGTGTCCGACGGCGCGCGGGAGGTGATAGACCGTCTCGCCCCGGGGCCCCTTGGAGCCCTCGACGACGCGCAGTTCGTCGCCGACGAGCAGCTTGTCGACGGCGGCCACGACGGACGAGCGGGCGCCGTTCGTCCGCCGTACGAGCATCGTCGTACCGGCGTAGGCGGTGCAGGCGTCGTCGGGGCACTTGTCGGCGATGGCGAGCAACACCATGCGGGCAATGCCCTTGGCCGTGGACCTAGTCCACACCCAATCCATGGCGTCGAGGCTCAACGGTCCGTCTCCTATGCGGTGTTGGTGATCCAGGGGCTTCGGGCCGTCCGACGAGGGCGGCGGGAGTGTGGGAGGGACACCGGAAGTCGGTCAGGTAGCGGCGCACGCTGTCGGCGGTGCGGCAGTACCGGCGCTCGGTGCCGATCCAGTGACCGCAGATCAAGCGGCCACGGGCACGGGGTCGAGGCGGTCGAGCAGCAGCCGCAGCGCTGCCGCCGCCTGCTGCCAGACGACGCCGTTTCCGAGGGCCTTGAGCTGCGCGGCGCGGGACAGACCGGGAACGCCGGTCACGTGGTGCTCGTCCAGCCCCATCAGCCATTCGACGAACGCGGGGCTCAGTCGACCTCGATCGTCAGTTGGCCGAGGGGCAGGCCGGGTGAGCCGTTCCCATCGCTCGATGGCGGGTCCGTAGGCCCCCCAATCGACGTCGTCACGTTCGAGAGGTAGACCTGATGACCGGCCGCCGCCCGTTCCTCCGCCGTCGACGAGTTCGAGCCGTGGTCGCTCGCGCTCGGCGTCGGCAGCATCCGCGGGGCGAGGCCGTCCAACGACGGGCGGACGACCGCCCCCGGAGACGGCGACTGATTCGAGCCGTACGGCGTGGCCGTCGGAGTCGGCAGCATCCGGGCGGCGGTGCTCGCCAGTGTCAGACTGCCGTCGCCGTGCTTCTGGTTCGGCGACCCCTTCGGCCCGTCGCTCGCCCTGGGCGTCGGCAGCAGGTGCTCGACCTCGTCGGCCAGATTCGGACCGTGCCCGCCCGCGCGCCGCTTGTCCGGGTGCTGACTCCCGCCGTTCACCGAGAGGTTCGACGTCGGAGTCTTCAGCAGCCGGACGCGCGACCTCAAGGTGTCCGACCGGTTGCCGTCGATCGGCCCCGGACCGTTCCCCTCGGTCGTCGTCGGAGTCGGCAGCAGCTCGACCACCGTCGGCAAGCCGTCCTCGTACCCACGCCCCTTGCTGTCGCGCGCCCTCGGCGTCGGCAGGCCACGCGAGGACGAACACCCGCTCGCGCTGGTGCGGAGCGCCGACCTCCGAAGCGCGTACGCACGCCCAAGTCGCGTCATACCCGATGCGGGCCAGGTCGCCGAGTACGGCACCGAGTGCTCGCAGAGCAGGCTCACGGCCTCCGTCTCCCACACACCACGGGCAGGGTTCCAGCTCGCTATGGGCCTTCGTCGAGAGGAGACCCCGGACATTCTCGATCACCACCAAGGAAGGTCGCAGGGAAGAGATGGCACGGGCGACATGCAGCCACAGACCGGAACGGGTGCCCTCGGCGATCCCGGCGCGCAGCCCGGCAAGGCTCACGTCCTGACATGGAAAACCTGCGGTCAGCACCTCGACCGGCTCGACCTCGGCGAAGTCCACGGCCGACAGATCACCGAGGTTCGGCACGTCCGGCCAGTGCCGCGCGAGGATGGCGGACGCGTTCACGTCGATCTCGCAGTGCCAGGCGACCGACCCCCCGATCACCGACCGCACGCCCATGTCGAGTCCGCCGTATCCGCTGCACAGACTGCCGATACGCGGTCCCGGGCCGCTCATGCCGACTCGCCCGGCTCGGCGGCCTCGGGCCACCCGGCGAACTCCGCCGGCACGTCCTCGACCGCCGGCTGCTCGCCGCCCTGCGCGGCCGTCGGCTTGACGACCTCCCCCTCGATGTAGTCGCCGGGGGTGTCGAATCCCTCGGGCGAGGGGTCACGGCGCACGGTCTCGTCGTGCGCGACCGCGCGGGCGAGCTCGGCACTCTTGGGCAGCAGCTTGAAGAGCTGCCGTACGCAGGTCTTGCGGGCCATGGCGTCGTAATCCGTCGACCAGGGGCCGAAGTCCTTGGCCTTGCTGCGCTTGCGGATCGCCTCGACGTCGTCGACGTCCAGCACGACGAACGCGTTCCCGCCGTTCGCCAGGCGGGCTACGGCGTAGTAGTGCGTGGGCGCTCCCTTGGCGCTGCCACGGGTGGGTTTGTGCTTGAGGACCGGGGCGAGGCCGTACTCGTACTCGAACTCGTCGCCCTCGAACACGGTGTGCGTGTCCAGACCGGCGGCGAGCGGGTGCTGCCAGAACAGGCGGATCATGCCCTGATAGCCGACGACGAGCTGTACCTCGTACGCCCGGATCTTCTTGTTCCAGAACGGCAGCAGGTACGCCTCGCTGGACACTCCGCCGGGTTCGAGGCCGAGGGCCGAGCAGGTCATCAGGGCGCCGGCGAACGACTCTTGAGTGCACTCGGCGAGGTGCTCGACGCGCCGCAGCTCGGTCAGCGCGATGCGGGCGATACGGTCGGCGCCCCCGACGTGGGCGGGCAGCGCGCGCTCGATCTCGGGGCGCATCTGCTGCACGAACTGCACGAGGGTGGGCTGTTGGGCGGGACGGTGGGCAGGGGCGGCACTGCGGCCGGTGCGCTTGGTGGCGACGCGCTCGGCAAGGTTGGTGCTCACGCTGCGGCAGGCTCCTTGGGCACAACGAGGCGTCGGGCACGGTGCGCCCGGTATTCGTCGGGGTGCTCGGCGGCGAGGCTCTTCGTATCGAGCGCGTCGACGCGGTGCGTGTACTTCGTGGCGAGGCCGGGGTGCGCGGCGGTGAACCGCTTCGTGGCGAGTGGGCCGTTCTGTTTCCAGGTGAACGCGACGGTGCCCTGTGTCTTGACGATCTCGGCCTCGCCGGCAATCGCCTTCAACCGGTTGTCGACGTCGCGCAGTTCGTCGGCGGTCCGTTCCTCGCGTGCCTTGAGTTCGCGCCGGCGTTCCAGCAGCGGCAGAACCTCGGCCGGGTCGGCGACTGTCACGGCGTCGGCCTTGACGTCGTAGAGGTGGCCGAGCAGTTCCTCGGTCGCTTCGGAGCCGTCGACCGCGGGCGGCCGGCGGTCGAGCACGCCCTGCCAGAACTCCCCGAGCAGGGCGACGAGGTGCTCGACGAGTCCCTCGTCGCGCTCGACACGGTGAATCAGCAGCCGGTTGCCCCCGAGCAGAGCGGCGACGTGCGCGTGCCGGTAGCCGGTCACCGCGAGGTACCAGTGCGTTTGCAACGCCGGAGCATCGGGCACACCGAGCAGCCACTCGTCGAGCTGGAACGCCGACCGGGTCTTGATCTCCAGCAGGCTCGACGGCGTCGACTCGCCCTCGTCGAGCACGAACCGGTCGACGTTCGCGAGCATCCAACGACGCTCGACGTGGGCGAGGGTGCCGGGACCCTCGACGACGCGCAGCCCGGACCGCTCGGCGAAGACACGGGCGATCGTCGGCTCGTGCGCCAGTCCCCAGAACGCGGCCTCGTCGAGATCAGGGTTCCGCGGACGGTCGAGCGGCAGCTCGCCGGCCTTGTCGAGGTAGACCTCAAGCGGCGAGGTGTGCTTGTCCATCCCGAGGACGGCGGCGACTTCCGAGCCACCGATGCCCGTACGGCGGACCGTGAGCCACTGCTCGCGGTCGAGGCCGGGCGGCGCGACGACAACGCCTGTGGGCGTCACCGGAGTTGGCGGGGTGGCAGTCACTGCTCGCCCCCGACATAACGCGCGTAGACGCGGTGTTCGACGTCTCCGTTCTTCTGCACGACCGTCCGGGCGACCGCCTCGTACGAACCGGCGGGCTCGTACGCCGGCAGCCGAGCGCTACGGATGGCCTGAGCGGCGGATGCCGCCCTCACCGAGGTGGCCGGGGTCCGGACGACACCCCACTCTTTGGGGTGCTGGCGAAGGCTGTTCGCGATCCGGGTGTGCTTGGTGTTGCGCTGCTTGGGCGGCGGGCCGACGAACTCGACAGGGCTCACGTGCTTGTCTCTCCTCACACTGCGGCTTGGCGCGCTCGGCGCGCTCCGTGGCTGCGGGGCGAGGGCATTTCGAACGGCACCCGGCTGCCCGGAAACCGTCGATCCTGTGATTTCGCTGTGCGCGATCACTCTTCCCCCGTTGTCCCACATTTCGAACAGTCGGGGCCCTAGAGTGCCTGTGGCGCTTGACCCCTGCTGTTGCAGTATTCGAACACTGCAACCGTAAGAGTCTGGTGAGACGCACGTCAACGAACTTTGGCCGCCGCGATTCCGGGTGATGGCTGCTTAGATGAGAAGTGTTCGAATTCTGCAACGGAGTGGAGTGAGAGCGTGTCGCTGACCGACACGGACGAGCGTTGGCCTTACGGCACCCCCTTCGGGGACCTCTTGCGCGCGGCGAAGGAAGAGACGGGCCTCTCGTACCGCAAGCTCGCCGAGCGTGCCGTCGACCCGGCGACGCAGACGAGGGTCGGGTACACGACCCTGCACCGGATCGCTCATGATCAGCCGATACACATGCTGCCGGGGGTCGCCGGTGCCATCTCGAAAGCGATAGGGGGTGACGAGCGCAGAGTGCGCCTTGCGGCGGCGATGCAGTACTGCGGGGCCGTGGCCGGCGACCCGCTCGGCGCGAGCGGTGAGGAGGCGACCGTCGTTGTCGTCCATGCGCCCGGTATGGGGGCTCGGGACATGCCCAGGGTCGAGGCTCTGCTCAGAAGGTATGCGGCCGGCGATCTCCCGCCGGAACTAACCGATGACGCCTAGGCGTTGACAATTATGCGGGCGGTCTGGTCACTCCATGGAGTTCGCGCGTGACCTCGCGTGTACTGCGGAGTAGGCTGATCCGGGCTCTTGACTCGGGCATATGTTCGAGTCATGGGCCTAGTGATGCCATGAGGGGGGCAACCGTTGATCCGCGTAACCCGCACTCAACTCGACACAGGGGCGATTGCAGTCGTTCGGGCAGCCGGCGACGAGCTGACGATCGACATGGACCGGCGCCACATCACCCCTGCGGGTGCGGCCGGTCTCGAACAGGCTTTGAACGGGCTTGCCGCCCCCCGTGCCGACGGTGACAACTCCGAGGACTAGCGCCAGGGCTGAGCAGCGGCGAGGGCCGCGCGGTGGATGCCGCGCGGCCCTCTCTGTCTGTCGGCGGCCTCGCCGGGCCGACCGCCCGGCATCCGGGTTCGTCTCCCTCGGCCAGCCGCAAACGGGCTGGCCGAGGGGCTGTTCGGTGTGGCCGATGTGTGGCCGGATTGCCTAGGACCAGCTGTCAGCGCCTGTACTTCGATGGAACTCTGTACGCCTCTGACCTGCACGTATCGGCATTCCGTGGCAGTTACTGAACCCCCTTGTCAGGACTGCTCTCGGTCTTGTAATGCGTAGGTCGTCGGTTCGAATCCGACAGGGGGCTCCATGGAAAATCCCGGGTCAGGACTCTGACCTGGGGTTTCTTGTTTCGGAAGACCTTGGAATCTGGCTCGGGTCCTGCGGTGATCACGTCCGTGAAGAGGCGCGGAAGCCCCGCGGGCATGGGCGATGAACGAGTGGCCGCGTCCGTGCATGTGGGCGCACGGCCCTGTGCGGGAGGGCGTGGGGGATGCAGGGGCGCCAGTGGATCACCGCCCGCTGGGTCGAACTGGGCGCCTTCGCTGGGGAGCCGGCCAAGCAGCTTCGGGAGGTCCAGGCCGAGCGGGATGAACTGGCGATTGCGTAGCGGGTGGTGCCGCCCTGACGCCCGGCACGCCGGGCATACGCAGGCTTTCGCGACACCCGTAGTGTCAATGACCGTGACCGTCGGCAACAGGTTCGAGCCGTAGGGGAACTCCGGCAAGCACAACTTGCGCACAGGCCACGGAGTTTCCACCCAGGCAACGCGCCGACGGCCTCACACTTCGGTCTTGCCCGCCGGGCTCACGTCGAAGGTCCGCGAGAACTGTCCGGGCACGACGGTGAACGCCGGCATGTGGAAGGCATACGCGAGCAGGTGCAGTGCGGACACGCCCCGGCTCCCGTCCCGCAGCGGCCCCGAGCGTGCCCCATCGCGACCAGCGTGATCCTCGGACACTTTGCATTTTGGAGGATGAGTCCCGCTCAGGCACCCCGGTCGCCTCGCCACTTTCGGGCGAGCCGAACCGAGTACATCTGCGCGGGGGGCACGGGTGCATACGCGTTGCCCCGTGACCGTCCGGATGATCTTTCCGCGTCACTGTCCGGCCAGTCGTGCGTAGTCCCCCTGGAAGAAGACCAGCGGGCGAGGATCACCGGCGACCGCCAGGTCGAGTACGCGGCCCAGGACGAAAAGGTGGTCGCCGGCCGGGACGACATCCGCCACCTCGCACTCGATCCATGCGGCGACGCCGTCGAGGATCGGGGCGCCGGTGACCCCCCGGTGCCAGTCGAGCCGGCCGAACTTGTCGCCTCCGCTGGTCGCGAACACCGCGGACAGCTCCGCCTGATGCTCCGCCAGCACGTTGGCCACGAAGGATCCGGCCCGTTCTATACGTGGCCAACTGGTGGAGGTCGCACTGGGGAAGAAGCCGACCATGGGCGGTTCCAGTGACACCGACGCGAAGGAACCCACGGTCAGGCCGACCGGTTCGTCCCCGTCCATTGCCGAGACGGCCACCACGCCGGTCGGAAAGTGTCCGAGCACTCGGCGGAAGTGCGCCGGGTCGAAGGCCGAGGCATCAGGACGAGTTGCCATCGCTCTCCTCATGAGAAGGTAACCGCCGCACAGCCGTACGGCAGTTGATCGCTCACGGGGAAATCGTAGGAGCTGATCCAGCGGGTGGAGAGGGCGAGTCTGTGCGGGGTGCCGTTCACCTGGCAGCGGCACCACCATGCCCGCGCCTTGTTCGTATTGGTGCTGCCAATATGACATCTGCGAACTGGTTGGGTTCCGCCGGTCGGTGAATCATTGTGGTCATGTCCGGGTTGACCAGGCCCAGTTCGGGTTTCCAGCGTACGACCGTGAGGCGGCTGACCACCCTCGCCGTGTTCCCGGGCGCACAGAGACCCCTCCCCGTGGAGACCGCCGCACTCTGACCGCGGTCGCCGGGTCGCCGGCCGGGCGCCCCCTCCGTACGACCCCTTGATTCGATTCGTGGAAGGAACCTCTCACCATGCGCGCTGTCGGAATCGAACAGTTCGGCGGACCCGATGTGCTGAAGGTCGTCGACCGGCCGGTGCCCGTCCCCGGCCCGGCACAGGTCCGTATCAAGGTCAGTGCCGCCGCGGTCAACCCCACCGACCTGCTGCTGCGTTCGGGGCTGCTGACCGCCGCGCTGGCCGGGCAGGAGCCTCCGCACACTCCCGGCATGGACGCCTCCGGGGTCGTCGACGCCGTGGGTGACGGTGTCGACATCGAGGTCGGTGAGCCGGTCATGGCGTTCGTCAATCCCTTTCATGCCGCGGGCGGAGCCCAGGCCGAGTACGTGGTGGTGCCCCGCGACCAGGTCGTCGCCGCGCCCCGGGGCCTCGACCTCCGTGACGTCGCCGGCCTGCCCATGAACGGGCTCACCGCACACCTGGCCCTCTCCCTCCTCGACCTGCCCGAAGGCGCGACACTGGCCGTCACGGGAGCGGCGGGTGCGTTGGGCGGGTACGTGGTGCAACTCGCCAAGCACCGCGGGCTCCGGGTCGTCGCCGACGCCGCTGTGCGGGACCGCGACCTGGTCCATGGACTCGGCGTGGATCTGGTCGTGCCGCGTGCCGCCGCCACCGCTGACCTCGCCGGCGTCTATCGCGTCGCGGTTCCCGAGGGGGCTGACGCGATCGTCGACGCCGCCGTCATCGGTGCCGACGCTCTGGGCGTGGTGAAGGACGGCGGTCAGTTCGTCAAGTGCCGCCCCTACGAGCTGGCTTCGGAGCGCGGCATCACCATCCATGGGGTGGTCGTCATGGGACATCCCGCCAAGCGCCCCGCTCTGGAGGAGCTCGCAGCCCTGGCGGAGAAGGGCGTACTGACCCTGCGCACCGCCGACGTACTCGCTCCCGAGCTGGCTCCCGAAGCCCACCGGCGGCTGGAGGCCGGTGGGGTCCGGGGGCGTCTGATCCTCGCGTTCTGACAGCCGTTCCCGGTGACCCGTACTGGTTCTTCGTGCGTGAAGGGTGGCTTACATGAGTAGCAGTGTCGCTTTGGGCCAGGGGGAGACCAGGAACGTCAGGGACGCCGACAGAGAGCGGCGGGCCGCGCTGCGCCACTTCCTCAGGTCCCGCCGGGCGCGGCTCTCGCCCGGCGACGTCGGACTGAGGATGGGCGGGCGCCGGAACACACCGGGGCTCCGGCGTGAGGAAGTCGCCGTGTTGGCCGGAGTGAGCGCCTCCTGGTACACGTGGCTCGAACAGGGCAGGGACATCAAGGTGTCCGGGGACGTGCTCGACGCGGTCAGCAAGGCGCTCAACCTGGATCGCACCGAGCGGGCGCACCTGTATCTGCTGGCCGGAGTGAATCCGCCGGCCGCCCGCCAGGAGGTGACCCCGGAGGAGCTGTCCCGGCTCCGGCTCGCCGTCGAGGTGTGGCAGCCGGCTCCGGCCTTCGTGGTCGACCGGTACTGGAACGTCCTGGTGAGCAACGCTCCCGCGCGCGCACTGCTCGGCGTGCAGGACATGGGCTCCAACTACCTCTGGTCGTTCTTCACCGACGGCCGGAACAGGAGTCGCTACCCCCATTGGCTGGACGTGGCGAGCCGTCTGGTCGGTCAGTTCCGCGTCCAGACCGTGCGTTTCCTCGACGATCCGAACTTCGAACAGCTGGCGCGGAGGCTGTGTTCGGCGAGTCCGGACTTCGACCGGCTCTGGGGGCGGCACGAGACCCGGGACACCGGGATCGCGACCGTCGAGGTGCGGCCCGCCGCCGGCCGCAGGGCGGCCTTCCATCACGTCGTGATGGGGCTGCACCAGAGGTCCGAGCCGCTGCTCATGCTCTATATGCCGACCCAGATCGACGGCGACCGGGCCGGGTGAACGCCGACGCGACCGGGGATCCGCCGGAGGGGCCTGCTACTGGTCCGTCTCGCGACGGGCCGCCGCGAGGATCGCGTCGAGCAGGCCGGGAAGGGCGCGGTCCAGGTCGGCGCGGCGCAGGGAGTTCGTCTTCACCGTGCCCTCGTAGTGCTGCCGGAGGATGCCCGCCCGGCGCAGCACCTTGAAGTGATGGGTGCTGGTGGAGCGCGTGACGTTGATGTCGAACGTCCCGCACGCCATGTGCCGCTCGGAGTCGGCGAGTTGGAGCACGATGCTGCGCCGCACCGGGTCGGTCAGCGCCTCCAGTACCCCCTGGAGCGCGATGTCCTCGGCGGCGAGGTGATCCGTGATGCGCTCGGTGGTCTGTGCGGTCACGTGACTCGGCCTCCTTGCGTTGCGACGCGGCGCCCCAATCGTACGACAGCGGTCATATGATGATGGCTATCAAATTTGACCGCCATCGTCATAGCGGTTTCAATGGACCTGGGGAGAGATCCCTGGCCGCGGTCGTCGGTGGTCTGCGGTCGTTCTTCGCCCCAGCGAGCCTCCCGGAGGAGACAACGATGCCCAGTGCTGAGTCCCGAGCAGTGCCGTTGCCCGGTGAGGTGACACCGGCCCAACGGGACGTGTCACCAGGCCTGCGGCTGACCGCCCTCGCCACCGGGTTCGTCATGGCCGCCCTGGACGTGACCGTCGTCAACGTCGCGGGCTCGGCGATCCAGGAACAACTGCACGCCTCGTTGCCGGAACTCACCTGGATCGTCGACGGCTACGTCCTGGTGTTCAGCTCGCTGCTGCTGCTGGCCGGCGGCCTGGCGAATCGCCTCGGCGCGAAGACCGTCTACCTGTGGGGCATGGCCGTCTTCTTCGTCGCCTCCCTCGGCTGCGCGCTGGCACCGAACGCGGCCGTGCTCATCTCCGCACGTCTCCTGCAGGGCGTGGGAGCCGCGCTCTTCATGCCGAGTTCGCTGTCCCTGCTGGTGTTCTCGTTCCCGGAGAAACGGCAGCGCACCCGGATGCTGGGCCTGTGGTCGGCGATCGTGGCCACCTCCGCGGGCCTGGGCCCGACCGTCGGCGGTCTCCTGGTCAGCGCGTTCGGCTGGCAGAGCATCTTCGTCCTCAACCTGCCCATCGGCATCATCGGCATGCTGCTGACCAGGCGCTACATCGCTCCGTCCGAGGTGCGCGCCACCAAACTGGCCGTGCCCGGCCATCTCCTGTGGATCGTGGCACTCGCCGCCCTGAGCTTCGCGCTGATCGAGGGACCGCGGCTCGGCTGGGGTGCCGGCGCGATGCTGGCGTCGTACGCCGTGCTGGTGGTCGCCGCCGGTTCGCTGCTGGTGCGCGAGCGGCGCGCCGACAACCTGGTCATGCCGTGGAGCCTGTTCCGGCGGCCGAGCTTCGCCGGCGCGAACCTGGTGGGTTTCCTCTTCAACCTCGCGCTCTACGGCAGCATGTTCATGCTGAGTCTGTACCTCCAGCACGCCCGTGGGGCCAGCCCCTTCCAGGCCGGGCTCGAACTGCTGCCGATGACGATCTGGTTCCCGCTGGCCAACGTCGTCTACTCGCGGATCTCCGCACGGTTCTCCAACGGGGCACTGCTGACGGTGTTCCTACTGGTCGCCGGAGTCTCCTCGCTGACCATGGTCACCGTGTCCTCGGCCACGCCCTACTGGGTGCTGGCGGTGGCCGTCGGTCTCGCCAACATCGGCGCGGGCATCATCTCCCCCGGGATGACCGCCGCCCTGGTGGACGCCGCCGGGCCCGAGCACGCGAACGCGGCCGGCTCCGTGCTCAACGCCAACCGTCAGATCGGCACGCTGGTGGGCATCGCCGCGATGAGCGTGGTGCTCGGCACCACCTCGGACTGGGAGCGTGGGCCGGCGTTGTGCTTCGCGGTGATCGGTGCCGCGTATCTCGCCGCCGCCGTCGGCGCCTGGCTGCTGATCGCCCGCGCCGAACAGCGTGAGGCCGCCCTCGCCACCGCCTGAACACCCCACCGCCGCTGCCGCACCCTGGCGGACCTCGCCGGGTGCGGCAGCGACGTTCGACGACGATCGGTCAGCCGGCGGCGCCACGCGGCCGTGCTCCGTGATCGGGCAGCGTGAGCTTGCCGCCGAACAGGTCGCGGTTCTCCTGGTACCACCGCGCGGACTCGGCCAGCGGGCGCGCCGAACCGGTGAAGTGCGGTGCCACATAGCGTGCCAGCAGGTCGTAACTGCGCTTGGTGCGCTCCGGATCGGCCCAGTCCTGGAGGTACACCAGGAGGGTGCCGAAACCGCCGGTCTCCTCCTGCATGCGCCGGATGCCCGCCACGCAGTCGTCGACCGAGCCGATGATCGCGCTGCCGGCCTCGATCGCCGCCTCGATGGCGTTCTCCGGATCGACGCCGGGGATGCTCACGTCGAGCCCGCGCAGATCACCCCAGTACTCGTAGGCCCAGCGCTGGTAGCCGGCCCGCACGTCGTCGATGGCCTGTGCGCGCGTCTCGGCGACGTGGATCGGCAGCGTGATCCGCCAGTTCCCGCGGTCGACGGTCCTGCCGTGCTCCGCGGCGGCCTCCTCGGCGTAGCGCCACTGTGTCTTCATGTCGGGAGGGCGGTGACCGGGCCGCGACACCCCGAACGAGACGGTGCTGATGCCGAGTTGACCCGACAGCCGCACGCTGTGCGGCGAGGCGACGCTCGCGGCCGCGATCTCCACCTTGCCCGCCCGGTACGGCGCGAGCTGGAGCTTGGCGTCCTGGAGAGTGAACCACGAGGTCTTCCTGGTGACCGGCTGGTCCCCGTGGAGCAGTTCCACGACCGCCTCCAGGGACTCGCCGAACATGCGACGCATCTCCCCCCACTCGCGGCCGAGCATGTGCGCGTCCACCGGGCTGCTGCCCGCGCCGACCCCGAGGATGAAGCGGCCACGGGTCAGATGATCGAGATGCAGGGCGCGGCTGGCCACCATGAACGGGTGGTGATACGGCAGTGTCATCACGCCGGTGGCCAGTTTGATCTGGCGCGTACGCTCGGCGGCGGCGGCCACGAACAGTTCGGGGAAGCCGATGCTGTTCCAGCCCAGCGAATGGTGTTCGCCGATCCAGAATTCATCGTAGTTGAGCCGGTCGAACAACTCGATCAATTCGAGGTCGCGCTCGAACTGGAGGGTGGGATCCTCGCCGAGCGGATGGAACGGTGCGAGAAAAGCGCCGAATTTGAGTCGGTCCGGATACATCAAATCCCCTGTCTGTCATCGATGATTCGCCGCCTGAACGAATATAGGTGTCGGGCCGGGTCCCAGGGGGGAGTCAGTTTCTCCTATTGGTCGCACCACCAGTACTCCTGCCGGCGGGACCAGCGCGCTCTGGAGCACCGCTTTCCGTTCCCCTAACGTGGGTTCCATTGCTGGTGACATTCCGGAGCGGGTGGGAGCGCACATATGCGGCTGGGATTCGGTCTTCCGACATTCGGTCCGGCGGCCAACGAGGTGAACGGCATCGCCCGGTTCGCCGCCGACGCGGAGAAACTCGGCGCGACCAGCCTCTGGGTCGGCGACCGGCTGTTGACCGCGGTGGATCCGACCGTCGGCTATTCCCCCGGTTCCCCTGCCATTCCGGACGAGTTCCGGGTGGCGGCCGACCCGTTGACGGCGCTGGCGGTCGCGGCGGCGGTCACCAGTGAGGTCCGGCTGGGCAGCAGCGGCATCAACGCGCCGTGGTACTCGCCCGCGCTGCTGGCACGCGCGCTGGCCAGCCTCGACGTGGCCAGCGGTGGTCGGCTCATCGCCGGGTTCGGGAGCGGCTGGTCGCCCGAGGAGTACCAGGCCGCAGGGGTGCCGTTCGAAGGGCGCGGCGCGAGGCTCGACGAACTGCTGGACGTGCTCGTGTCCTGGTGGACGGTCAACCCCGTGCAGCACCAGGGCCCGCTGTTCACGATCCCGGCCGGCCATGTGGAGCTCAAGCCCGTGCAACGGCCGCATCCCCCGATCTATCTCGGGGCGTTCGGACGACGGGCACTGCGGCGGATCGGAGCGCGGGCCGACGGCTGGATGCCGGTGTGGTGGGCGCCCGAGGCCTTTCCCGCGACGCGGCTCACCGAGGGGTGGGCGACCGTCCGGCAGGCGGCGGAGGAGGTCGGGCGGGACCCGGACGGGATCGGGGTGATCCTGCGGGTCAACGTGGCCGCCGGCACACCGGTGACGGTGGTCGCCGAGGAGGTGATGAAGATGCGTTCGGTGGTGCCGGCGAGCGAGGTCTTCGTCGACTTCACCTTCGTGACCGGCACCGTCGATCACACCATCGACCTGGCCGGGCGCCTGCTGGACCTCGTCTCGGCGGGGTGAGGGCGCAGAGCGGACGGGGCGCCGGGTGAGAACGAGCCGCACCCGGCGCCTGCGGTGGTGCCGCGTACCTGTCCGGGAGCCGGCTGCGCGGACCGCCGGTGGGCGGCCGGGCCCCGCGGTTCACCTAGAAGCCCGGCCGCCCGCGGCGGTTCATGCCGCTGCCGGCACCCTCAACTCCTCGTCGGCCAGGATCTGCTGGTGCAGTTCGTACAACGGTCGGCACGGCGTGATGCCCAGCTCGCGGTCGAGCAGGGAGCACACCCGCTGGAAGGCACGGAGGGCGTCGGCCCGCCGGTCCGAGCGGTACAGGGCGAGCATCAGCTGCCGGTGGAACGCCTCGATCAGCGGATGTTTGTTCACGAGCGTGTACAGCGGCCCCACCAGCTCCCGGTGCCGCCCCATCATCAGGTCCGCCTCGTTGCCCAACTCGACGCACTCCAGCCGGGTTTCCTCGGCCCAGGTCGCGAACTCGTCCACGATGGGGCCGCCGCGCAGCTCGCCGAGAACCGTGCCGCGCCACAGCGCGAGCGCCCGGCCGCAGGCCACGGAGGCCTCCTGGTACTGCCCGGCGCGGAACGCGGCCCGGCTCTGCCGGGCAAGCCGCTGGAACTCGTGCGCGTCCAGGCTGCTGTCACCGAGCTCCAGGACATAACCGGGGAACCGGGTCACGATCGGGCTGCGGCCCTCATCGGCGCGTCCGAGCAGTTTGCGCAGCTGCGATATGTAGACGTGCAGAGTGGCGACGGCACGGCGCGGGGGATCGGCACCCCAGATCTCGGTGCACATCTGGTCCATGGAGACGACGTCGTCGGCACGTACCAGCATGGCCGCGAGCAGGGACTCCATCTTCGGAGCGGTGACCGTGAACACGTCCTTGCCGTCAGTGATGCGCAGGCTTCCCAGGATCTCGAATCGCATGACGCTGCCTTCCTGGTGGGGGGAGGCCCGACGACGCTCGGCGCAACGTCGGGCCGGAGCGCTCGTCGAGTCGGATCAATTGTTTCCGGAATACTTCCTCCAGCTAGAGGTTCGTCCATATCGGGACCGGTCTATGCGCTGTTCCCATGGATCCCGCAGAGCTGATATAAGCCTCTCAGTAATTGTGTGTACGTGCATCAGTAGAAATACGTACGGCCATCAATCGGGCCAGCTCCGCGCGGGAACCGATCTCCAGTTTCCGGTAAATGCGGGAGAGATGGACCTCGATCGTGCGCGGGCTCACCCGCAGTGTCTCGGCGACCTCGCGGGTGCGTCGCCCGGTGCCGACCAGGCGTGCCACCTCCAGCTCCCGCCGGGTCAGCGGCATGAGATCGGGTGCCGGACGTACGGACGGCGGCTGGGCGAAGAGCGGCACGTGCCAGTGATCGGCCAGTCCCCGCGCGGCGGTCCACAGTTCCTCCGCGTCCTCGGGCCGTCCGCCGGCACTCGCCGCCTGGGCGGTCCGTACGGCCGCGTGCAGGCTCTGGAGTCTCAACTGCGCGCCGTCGAAGAGGCGTTCGGCTTTCCGATAGGCGGTGATCGCCGCGGCCGGCTCGTTCTGCTGGGTGAGTACATGACCGCGAGCCAAGAGCGCGTAGGCCCGTGTGTGCGGCAGCGGGCAGACCTCCGTCACCCGGGAGGCGCGCTCGGCCCACACAGCGGCGTGGGTGCCGCTGGAGGCGGAGGCCCGGGCGAGCAACTCGTAGGCCCGGGCCCGCAGCGGCGGGCTCAGCGCGCCGAATTCGGGGGCGCCCAGATCGAGCAACAGGTCCAGGCAGCGTTCCTGACCGCCCTGGAGCAGCAGGCATTCGGCGACCGTCAGCACGGCCAGCGAGTGCCAGATGTCGCTCCAGTGGTGCAGGGCCCGCAGCGCTTCCTCCGTAGCGGCCGAGGCACGGCTGCTGCCCGGCAGCTCCGCGTAGGTGACGGCGAGCGCCTCCTGGGCCATCGCGTATGCCCGCAGCCGGTCCGCGCCCAGGTGTCCGGCCAGGTCCGCGGCGTCGGCGGCCGAGCGCCGCGCGCTGTTCAGCCGACCCTGTCGCAGCTGCGCCTCGGCGAGTCCGCTGAGCAGCGTGGGGAGCATGGTGTCGGGGGAGCGGCCCGCCGAGACGGCGATACCGCGGACATAGTGGGACTCCGCCTCCTGGGGCCGCCCCAGCGCCAGGGCGCACCCGCCGAGCAGGGCGAAGTACTCCGTGTGCAGGCGCAGTTCGGCGTTCGGGAGCTCGTCCAGCTGCCGTACCGCGGCGTCGTAGGAGGCCAGGGCCCGCGCGGTGCGGCCGGCGGTCAGTTCGGCGAGGGCGTGCAGCGACAGGGCGCCGGCCAGCGTCGTCGCCCGGCCGGCGGAGCGGGCCAGGCGGAGCGCGGCGGAGGCGAGGGCGGTCAGTTCGCCGTCGTTGCCCAGGGTGGACCGGATGCCCCGGAAGATCGTCAGCCGGGCGAGCAGATCCGGGTCGGCGGCGGAGCCGGCCCGCGCGAGTTCGGTGCGCAGCAGCGCGTCGGCCTCGGCGAACCGCCCGTGCAGGCACTCCACCAGCACACAGACGCGTATCGCCGCGTGGTGCGCCTCGTCCGGCCGTATCCCTGCCTCCTGGGTGAGCCGGGACCGTAGCGCCTCGTTGCCGTGGAGGCAGTCGGTCGCCCGGAGTGCCCGGGCCAGGGGTGGGACCAGGCCGAGCAGCCGGCCGGGCGAGCTGTCGTCCGGGGCGAGGCCGCGCAGCGCGAGCAGCAGCCAGCGCACGGCGTCCTCGGGGGCGCTCAGTACCGCCTCATTGCCGGCCCGGGCCAGTGTCTCCAGGTCCTCCGGGGTGAAGGTGCTGGTGGACAGCTCGATGTGCACGGCACGCTCGGAGGCCGGGGCGGCGCGGCGGTTGAGGGCGGTCAGTGCCCTGCGGTGGGCCTGCCGGCGCCAGCAGTGGTCCGCTCGCTCGTGCACCAGCTCGCGCAGTACCGGCTGGCGGAAGACGAACTGGGTGGCGGAGTGGGGCAGCGGGCGCAGGATGTCGAGCCGGATCAGCCCGGTGACGGCCGCGCACACCTCGTCGTAGGGCAGCTCGCAGACGTCCGCCAGTTCCTCACGGGTGAAGCGGTCGCCCAGCACCGCCCCGGACTCGGCCACGAGACGTTCGACGGGGTTCGGCAACTCCAGCTCGGCGGCGAGCGGGGCCAGTCGGCCGGTGACCAGGTCGGCGGTCATCGAGGGTCTGAGCGGCGCGGACTCACCGAGTACCAGCAGATTCAGGATGTTGCCCTGGCTCTCGAGATACGCCGACCGCAGCCAGCCGGTGTCGGGCCGTACGTTCAGCAGTTGGGCCGCTTGCTCCGGGCTGATCGGCCCCAGCCCGACGCGGGTCACCCGGCCCTGTTCGGCACCGTAGGCGAGCGTGCTGAGCAGGGCCGGGTCGGCCTGCCGGGGCCGGTGGGCGATGACGATGAGGAGGGGCGCCCTGAGTGACCAGCGCACCAAGTGGTCGGCGAACTCCAGGGACTTCGGGTCGGCCCAGTGGAAGTCGTCGAGCACCAGCAGCAGTCCGCCGGCTGCGGTGTCGGCCAGTAAGGCGTGCACCGCCTGAGACAACGGGAGCGGCTGGGGCGGGGGATCCGTGCGGCTGCGCCGGGCGCACAGTCCCGCCCGAACCAGTTCGGCATGAGCCGGTGAGAGCCGGGCCAGCGCCTGCGGCGTCACCAGGTTGCCGAGAGCCCGGGTGAAGACAGCGAACGCGTTCCGTTCCGCCGGGTAGCAGCGGCCGTCGAGCACCCGGATTCCCTGGTCCCGGGCCGCCGACGACAACCGGGCCAGCAGCCGTGTCTTTCCGGACCCCGGGTCCCCGTGCAGTTCGACGACGCCGCCGTGGCCGTCGCCGACCTGCCGGAGTGCCTGCAGCAGTTGCAGTGATTCACCGCAGCGCACCGATGCTTCCCGTGGAGTATCTGTGGTGGCCAAAGATGTTTCCACAGTGACTGAGACCTTTCCCCCGAACCGGCCAATCGTTGCCACGGTAACAACTGCTGTCCGAATGAGGGGGATGATTTCATGAGCAGTAAACAATCGATGGCGTGCGAAATAGGTTATTCTAGGCCGGTTTTTTTGACCAATTTTTTATTTCCGCTCGGCTGGGAAGCATAGTTTTTACAGTCCCGACATCTGGGACCGGCCGTCGGCTCGGATCCGCTCCGTGGCGACCGGGAGCAGCTGGGAGATCACCCGCAGTGTGGCCTCGGGGAACTCCCGGTGGAAGAAGTGGCCGCCGGGCATGGTGTGCACCTGGAGGTCGTTCGTGGTGTGCCGTGCCCACTCCCGGGCCTGCGCCGGCGTGAGGAGCGGGTCGCTCTGTGCCGCCAGCACGCCCAGCGGCACGGGCAGCCGCACGACGGGGTGACGCGGATGGCTGTGCGCCAGACTCAGGTCGTCCCGCAGCAGCTCGACGGACCTCCGCAACCAGTCCGGGTGACGCGACACCCGCTCGGGGACACCGCCCAGCTCCCGCATCCACGAGGCGAGTTCGGCGTCGGAGGCGTTCTGCGGGGCGACGGCGGAGCGCGGCAGATGCGGCGGTGAGCACGCTCCCACCAGCAACAGCTCCGGTGCGCGTCGGCCCGTCGTCACTCGGCGGCGGGTCAGCTCATGGGCGATCAGACCGCCCAGGCTGTGTCCGTACACCGCGTAGGACCCGTCCAGCAGGGGGTCGAGCTGCTCGTCGAGCTCGTCCAGCAGCCGGCCGAAGTCCCGGAACCGCGACTGGCGTACCCGGCGCTCCCGCCCCGGCAGCTGTACCGGTACCACCGTGACGGCCGGACCGAGCCCGGCCTGCCAGGAGGCGAAAGAGGAGGCCGCGCCACCTGCGTGGTGGAAGCACAGCAGTCGGATCGACGCACTGTCCGGCAGCCGCTGCCACGGGAGCAGACAGGGTGGGACGGTTCCGGCTCCGGAGACAAGGCCGTCGACGGTCATGTCCTCACCGACTCGACGGTGGGCCCGGGGAGATCCTCCGGGCGGGCCGTCTCCGGCCGCAGTGCCCTCGGCACCCGTACGCCGGTCGCCCGCTCCGGCGCGGTCGGCGGCGGCGAGGTGAGCGCGTCCCGGGCGGGTGGCTTGTCGGAGCCGTTGCGCACGGTCGGGACCGTCACCTCCTGACCGGCCTCGTCGCGGACGAGCATGAGGAACTCGTCGACTGTCTTCACGTGTTCAGCCCTCCCAGGCTCTGCGCCCGCCGGATCCGCGCCGCGGGCTCGGTGTTCCGCGACGCTCTTTGCGGACGAGAGACACCGGACCGTCGCCGCCCGGCGGGAAGCCGCCGGACACGGCCGCGTCATCGTTGGCAACCTGTCTAAAGGCGACCTAACGGCGGCCTAGGTCCTGTCCGCAGGCGGGACCTTGCGGACAGGACCTAAGGCCCGGCAGCCGGGACACGGCGAAGCCGGAGTGACGGGAGACGGGAGTCCTGGCCAGAGCTTCTTAAGCCGTACTTTGGGTGGCCCGATTAGACCTGCCTACGCACTTCGGCGTCATCGACGCCACGGCGACCACGAGTCGGAGTCCGACCTGGACATGGAGGTGACAGCGCATGGCGCGTCGTCTGCCGCGCGGCGCTGCCGTGCCTCAAGTCCCTCTTCCCCAGGGGCATCTCGGGGCCCGACCATGGAGGTGTAACCCCTGTCACGTGTCGCGCACAGCAGGGGAGCAGATGCGTAAGGTGGCGTATATCTCAGTGTCTATGGCTGGACAAAGGGGCGGGGGGGCATGCCGACTGGCCGTCAATTAAAGGAACTCGGACAGTTCTTGAAGGTGCGCCGGGGGGAGGTGAACCCCACCGAAGTGGGTCTGCCGCGCGCAGGTGTGCGCAGAACACCCGGGCTGCGCCGTGAGGAAGTGGCGCTCCTGGCCGGTGTGGGAGTGTCCTGGTACACCTGGATCGAGCAGGGCCGGGCCGAGAACGTGTCCGCCGAGGTGCTCGCCGCGATCTCCCGGGTTCTCAGCCTGGACGACACCCAGCGTCAGTACGTGTGGCGGCTCGCCGGTCTGGGCTCGTCCCATTTCGCCTCCTCGTCCCCACCGGACAGGGAGTCCTTCAAGCCCTTCGTCGACAACTGGCTGCCCAACCCGGCCTACATCGCCGACCGGCTGTGGAACGTGGTGGTGGCGAACGCCGCCGCCCGCGAACTGCTGGCGCTGGACTCGGGCTGCGGCAACATGGTGGAGGACTTCTTCCTCAACCCGCAGACGCGTACCCGGTATCCGGACTGGGAGCAGGACGCGGCGACGGTGGTGGCGCGGTTCCGGGCGCACACCGCGAACCATTCGGGCGACCTCCTGCTGGAGGCGATGGTGGACCGGCTGCTCGCGCGCAGCGAGCAGTTCGCGAAGCTGTGGAACGCGCAGGAGGTGCAGGAGGACTCCTGCGGCATCGACCTGCTCCAGCATCCGCGGGCCGGTGAGCTGTCCCTGCGGCGGACGACGCTGGACTTCACTCCGCGACTGGGACTGCGGCTCACCGTGTTCATGCCGGTCCCCGGGACCCGGGCGGAGCGAGCCCTGCCGCTTCTCACCCTGTCGCGGGACGTGCGAGGCTCCGCGGCCTGAGGGTCGGGTTGTCCCGCCGGGCCGGCGGGACAACCCGGCTTTTCTTACTCACTTCCCCTGCTTTCTCTTCTTTCTTTCTTCCTCTCTCTGTCATCCCCTGCCGAAAGTGCCTTCGCCATGTCTGCTGTACTGCCGCTGGAGCGGCTGACACGTCCCTCGCCGCTGCGGTCGCTCACCTTCGGGGACTGGCGGCTGACCCATGTCCCGGACGGGATGGTCCAGTTGAGGCCCGAGGGCTGGTTCACCGGACTCGGCCCGGACGACCTCGCCACGCTCGCCCCCTACCGGGACCCGGACGGTTTCCTGGTCGCTTCGGTGGGCGGCCTGCTGATCGAGCACCAGGGCCGGTCCCTGCTGATCGATACCGGATTCGGCCCGCGACACCTGGCGGCGGCGCAGACGCATCCCGCCCTGGGCATGCTGGCGGGCGGCGACCTGATCACCCTCCTCCGGACGGCGGGGGTGAACGCGGAAGCCGTGGACACGGTCGCCTTCACCCATCTGCACGACGATCACATCGGCTGGGTGCTGGCGGCCGACGGAGCCCACTTCGAGGGCGTCACGTCCTTCGCGCTGTCGGCGGCCGAGTGGCGGGAGCGGGGCAGCCTGCTGCCGGCGAAGATCGCGGGCCGGGTACGAACGGTGGCGGACGGCGGCGAGGTGTTTCCCGGCGTCACCCTGCGGGAGTGGCCCGGACACACCAGCGGCCACGCGGGATACGTCGTGGAGGTCGCCGACGAGCGGTCCGGGGACGACGGCGTCCACCGGGTACTGGTGCTCGGGGACGCGCTGCACTCTCCCGCCCAGACGGCGCATCCCGAGTGGCGGGTGTTCTTCGACGGCGCGGGCGAGGAGGCGGTCGGGACGCGGCGGGCCGTACTGGAGGAGGCCGCGCGGCCGGGCACCGTCTGCTACGCCGGGCACTTCGCGGACGTGGTCTTCGGCCGGGTCGAGGTCACGGACGGCGGATACCGATGGCAGGCCCTGGAGTGAACAGGGCGCGCCGCTACGGAAGTTGTGAGGCCGGCGGGCCGGGGCGTGCACCACGTCCCGGCCCACCGTGTGTACGGCGACCGCCGGTGAGTCATCCGGCCCCGGGGCAGGGGCAGGGGCAGGCACCGAGCCTGTTGGCGGCGACCAATATGTTGAGCCCGCACTGTTTGGTGATCGCGATCGGCGTGAGGCTTCTGACCATGCCGAAGACACACTCCCCAGACCTCTCCATGACAGGGAAGCAGAAGACGATCCTCGTCGTTCTGCTGGGCGCGCAGTTCATGTTCGCCGTCGACTTCTCCATCCTCACCGTGGCGCTGCCCGAGATCGGCTCGGACCTCGGGTTCGGGCTCGACAGCCTCCAATGGATCTCCACGGCCTTCGCCCTGACCGCCGCCGGCTTCATGCTGCTCTTCGGGCGCATCGGCGACCTGATCGGCCGCAAGAAGCTGTTCCTCGTCGGCATGGCGCTGCTGACCGTCTCCTCGCTGCTCGGTGGCCTCGCCACCAGTCCCGGGCTGATGATCGCGGCCCGGGTGCTGCAGGGTCTCGCCACCGCGATCGTCACCCCGTCGGGCATGGCGCTGATCACCACCAGCTTCGAGGAGGGCCCGCTGCGCACCAAGGCGCTCGGGCTGAACGGCGCGCTGCTCTCCCTCGGGTTCGCCGGCGGCGCGGTCCTCGGCGGGGTGCTCACCGACCTGCTCTCCTGGCGCTGGGACTTCTTCATCAACGTCCCGGTCGGCGTGGCCCTGTTCATCGGCGGCATCCTGGTGATCACCGACTCGGTGGCCGAGGACCGGCCCAAGCTGGACGTCCCCGGCTCGATCACCGTCACCGCGGGCCTGCTCGCCTTCGTGTACGGCGTCACCAGCGCCGAGCGCGAGGGCTGGGGCTCCGCGCAGACGTGGGCCACGCTGCTGGTCGCCGCCGTACTGCTGGTCTCCTTCTACGTCATCGAGCTGCGGGCCGCCGCGCCGCTCGCCCCGGTGCGCGTCCTGAAGGCCAACTCCGTCAAGTGGGGCAACCTGGGCGGCCTGGTCACCTTCTCCATGGAGTCCGCGCTGTCGTTCCTGCTCACCCTCTATCTTCAGCAGGTGCTGGGCCTCACCCCGTTCCAGACGGGCCTGATGTTCGGCTTCCTGGGAATCGGCGCGTTCCTCGGCGGCACCTTCGCCTCGAAGATCATCGCCCGTACCGGCGCCAAGGGCAGTCTGGTCCTCGGTCTCGCCGTGCAGGGCGTCATGACGGGCGCGCTGTTCTGGCTGGGCGAGAACAAGTCCGCGGGCATCGCCGCCGTCCTGTTCACCACGTTCGTCGGCGGATTCGGCCACGTCCTGGCGATCGTCGCCTACACGGTCGTAGGCACCTCCGGCATCGAGGACCGTGAGCAGGGCCTCGCCACCGGTCTGGCCGCCATGACCCAGCAGATCGGCTTCACGCTCGGTATCCCGGTGATGTCGGCCGTCGCCGCCTCGCAGTACGGGGAGCTGGAGAACGGCGTCGCCTCCGCGGCAGGCGTCCTGGACGGCACCACCTTCGCCATCCTCGTCGACGGCCTGGTGGTCGTCGCCGGCGCCCTCGTCATCAGCGTCCTGCTGCGCACGGCGAAGCCCGCTTCCCACACCGCCGTGAGCGTTGGCGAGGAGGAGTCCAGCCTCACAGCCGCCCCGTAGCCGGCGCCCCGGCCGCTCTCCCGGGCGCGGGGCCCCTCGCCCCGCACCCGCCCGAGTACCACACGCCCCGAGCACAAGGAAGGAACCCGATGTCTGCCCAGTCTGCCTCGTCCCTTCTGCACGTCGCTCCCCCCTACCTCCCGGACGTCTCCGACTACCTGGGCGCGCCCGAACGCCGCTTCTTCGGCGAGGGATACAAACGCGCCCGACACCGCCTGACCGGCTTCCACATACCCGAAGCGGGCGGCGCGGCCGCCGATGCGCCCCGGCTGGCCGCCACCGCGCAGGTCGACTACCCGAGCGACTGGTCCCGCAAGGGTGACACCGACCAGCGGCCGCACCTGTCCACCGTCGACGTCCTGCTCCTCGGAGCCCAGCTCACCGAGGCCCTGCTCACGAGCCATCTGCTGCTGACCGAGCGGGAACTCGCCACGGTCTGGCTCGCCCGGGTCCGTATCAAGGCCGGCACCCGCCCGGTGGAGGAGGACCTGACCGGGTTCCCGGTCTCGGCGTACGTCGCCGACCGGCTCCCCTCCCCGCGACCCGGCCGCAGCCGTACCGCGGTCGAGGCCACGGTGGGCACCCTGCGCATCCGTCTGGAGGCCGACCATCCGGACGTCCGTCCGGGCGGGCGTGCCCGCATCGAGCCCGTGGTCCGCGAGGGCGGCTACGGCGACACCCGCCGACTCGGCACCCAGCGCGTCGAGAGCATGCAGGTCAGGCCGGGCAGCAACGTCGCCACCGCCGACGTACACCTCACCGGCGGCCCGGACGGCGAGCTCGGCGGCATGGAGGGCGAACAGCAGCCGTCCGTGCACCTGGTGGACGCCTTCGTGACGGCCCTTCAGGTCGGGCAGGTCCTGCTCTACGAGCTGGACCGGGTACCCCGCGCCGCCTCCGACACCCTGTGGATGCGCAGCACGCTGCTGACGGCGACCACTCCGCACCGGCCGCGCGTCACCGCCGACGGCGGTCCGCTGCCCATGCGCGCGGAGCTGCGCGACGCCGTCCTGCTCAACAACCGCCACGGCGAGTCCTGGCGGCGCGCGGACATCGCCGCGCAGCTCGCCGACATCTCCGTGGTCTGCTCGGTGGCCCACCGGCTGCCGCTGTCCGCGCCCTGAACCGAACCCTCGTCCCACGGCGTTCGGGCCCCAGAGCCCCGGCGCCGTCCGTCAATCACGGGAGAACCACATGAAGCTCGCCATCGCCGGCACCTACTCGGTCGGCAAGACCCTCACCACGATGGCCGTCTCGCACCTGACCGGCCTGCCCCGTTCGTCCGCCAAGACCATGCGGGAACTGCTGCCCATCTCTATCCCCGGCAAGACCCTGGAGGAGTGCACCCCGCCCGAGCTGATCATGCTGATCATGCGGCGCAACCAGGAGCGCGCGGTCAACGAGTCCCACCTGCCCGAGGGCTTCGTCTCCGACGGCTCCTCACTGCACGAGTGGGCCTACGGCACCGTCCGCGTACTGGTCGGCATCAACCCGAACGAGTCGGTGGACCTGGACACCATCGAGGTCAGCGAGGAGATCGGCTTCTACGGCAAGGTCCTGGCGCAGATGGCCGTGCCCGCCAAGCAGCACGCCCGCGCCACCTACGACTCCTTCGTCCACCTGCCCATCGAGTTCCCGCTGGTCCCCGACGGGCACCGCCCGGTCAACGAGCGCTTCCGGTCCCTCGCGGACGAGCTGATGCTCAGGACCCTGGACGAGCTGAACATCCCGTACCACACGGTGGGCGGCTCCATACCCGAGCGCCTTCAGAAGATCATCGACATCTACGGCTTCAAGCCCGTGATGAGCATCGACGCGGCGATCGAGAAGGCCCAGACCGACTACGCGCTCATCGACACGAGCTCGGAACTCACCCGCGCCGCCGCCTGAACCCCGGCCGCCGCACGAGGCCCGCATCCCTGCCGGCCACCACGAAAGAACAGAGCCACCACAGCGAGGACACACAGAACCGGACACCACCCAGGAAAGTCGGGGGACACCCATGCCGTACGCAGTCCTGCGCGGGCTCGGCACCCATCTGCCGTCGAGGCGCGTCACCAACGCGGAACTCGCCACCCTCTTCGAGACCTCCGACGAGTGGATCACCACCCGCACCGGAATCAGGGAGCGCTACTGGGCCCCGCCCGGCCAGTCCACCGGCGATCTGGCCACCGAGGCGGGCCGCGCGGCCCTGAAGTCCGCCGGTCTCGACGAGGGAGCCGAGGTCGGTCTCGTCATCGTCGCCACCACCACACCCGACCATCCCTGCCCCGGCACCGCGCCCGACGTGGCGGCCCGGCTGGGGCTCGGGACCGCCGCCGCGTACGACATCGCCGCGGTGTGCTCCGGTTTCGTCTACGCCCTCGAAGCGGCCGCCAACGCCATCGAGGCGGGCCGGGTCGAGCGGGCGCTGGTCATCGGGGCCGAGACGTACTCCACCATCCTCAGCCCGAACGACCGCACCACCTCGGTGATCTTCGGCGACGGAGCCGGGGCCGTCGTGCTGGGCCGCGGTAGCGGGGACGAGCCGGGCCGGCTGCTCGGCTTCGACCTGGGCAGCGACGGCACCGGCAAGGACCTCATCCAGATCCCCGCGGGCGGCTCCCGACAGCGCTCCAGCGGGGTGCCCGCCGCCGCGGACGACCACTACTTCACCATGCAGGGCAAGAAGGTGTTCGCCCACGCGGTCCACCGTATGTCGGACTCCTCGCTCGCCCTGCTGCGGAGCGTCGGCTGGAGCGCGGACCAGATCGGGTACCTGGTCGGTCACCAGGCCAACCTCCGCATCCTCAAGGCCGTGGCCGAACAGCTGGGGCTCGGTGCCGGCCAGGCCGTCACCAACATCGACAAGGTCGGCAACACCTCCGCCGCGTCCATTCCCCTGGCGCTGGCCGACGCGGCGGCGACCGGAACGTTCCGGACCGGCGAGCGCCTGCTGCTCACCGCGTTCGGCGGCGGCCTGACCTGGGGATCCGCCGCCCTCACCTGGCCGGACATCGTCCCCGTCTGACGCGGCCCCCGGACCCGGCCCGAACTCCGGCCGAGCCCGCGCACCGTGTCCTGCGCGCGCACCACCGCCGTTGCGCGTCCGCGTCCCTCGCGCGCACCATCGTCGCTGCGCGTCCGCGCCTCCCACATCCCTGGCGCCTTTCGCGCCTCTCGCGCTCCTCGCGTCCTTCGCGACCGGACAGCCGCAGCGCGCACCGTCGCCGCTGCGCCGATTCCCAGTTCAGGGTCCGCGCGTCCCACATCTCCCGCGCCGTATCACGCACGCGTGCCGAGGCCCGTGGAAACCCCGCGCGCATCGCACCGGAACCGTGCGCCACACCGAACCGGAGAGGAAACACCGTTCCATGAGCAACTCCGTCACGTCCACCTCCGTCGCCGCCCTCGCTGACGCGATCCTGGCCCTCCTGGTCGACAAGTACGAGGCCCCCGCCGAAACCACCGCCGTCGACACGGAGTTCGAACTCATCGGCTTCGACTCGCTCATCCTCGTCGAGGTCGCCGTGGACCTCGGCCGCCGCTACGGCATCGAGGTCGCCGACGACGAGCTCCAGGAGGCAGGCACCGCCACCGGGGTCGCCGAACTCCTGCTGGCCAAGGGCGCCGGCGTCTGACCTGCCGGTCCCCCGGGGCCTGTCCGGCGGATCCCGTCGCAGACTCGGGGTCCGGCACGCCCACCTGCGCTGATCGGGCGCCGACGCTCTCCTGCGACCTGATCCGCCGGACCGGCCCTCGTCCGCTCCCTCCGTCCGCAGCGCGGCCCGCCCCGACCGGGCCGGCCGCGCTCCTCCACCGGGATGGACCCGCCATGACCCCCGCCGATCACCACCCCGCGGCCTTCTTCGACGTCGACAACACACTGACCCGCGGCACCGCGATCTTCCGCTTCCTCGTCTACTGGTACGCGGCCCAGGGCAGGCCCCCGCGCGATGCCGTACGGGAACGCCAGCGCCTGAAAGCCATGACCACGGCCGGTGTCGGCCGGGAGGAGACCAACCGCGCCTACTTCCGGCTGCTGACCGGCGCCCCCGCCGCCGAGATCGCCCGAGTCGCCGAGGCCTGGTTCGGCGCCGAGCTGGCCCAGGGCGGCTTCTTCCACGAACCCGTTCTGGACGCGCTGCACGCCCACCGCCGGGACGGCCACCAGGTCGTCCTGGTCTCCGGCTCGTTCCCCGCGGTGCTCCTGCCCGTGCTGGAACACATCGGTGCACATCACCTGTTGTGCACCGAGCCCGAGATCACCCCGGTCTCCCGCACCTACACCGGCAGGCTGGCCGACCGCCCCCACCAGCCGATGATCGGCAACGCCAAGGCCGAGGCCGTACGGGAACTGGCCGACGCCCACCGCATCGACCTGGCCTCCTCCATCGCCTACGGCGACCACGTCTCCGACGCCCCGCTGCTCGCCCTGACCGACCGCGCCGTGATCGTCGGTGACGACCCGGACCTGCGGCGTCTCGCCGCCCACCACGGCTGGCACCGGCTGCCCAAGGCACCCCCGCCCCCCGCCGTACCGCTGCCCGAACCGAACCCCACCCCGCCAGGAGTACTGCTGTGAGGATCGCCGTCGTCGGCGCCTACGGAGCCGGCAAGACCACCCTGATCACCGCCGCCACGGCCCGCACAGGGCTGCCCGCCGCCCACGGCACCCCGATGCGGGACCCGGCCGGCAGCCGGCCCAAGCCGCTGGAGGAGGCCACCGAGCCCGAACTGGTCCAACTCGTCGTGCGCCGCCACGCCGAGCGGCTCCTTGCCGAGGCCGCGCACCCGGAGGGGTTCCTCTCCGACGGCTCCCTCCTCCACGAGTGGGTCTACGCCACGGTCCGGCTCGCGGTCGGCCTCCATCCCGGCACCGGCCGGGGACCGCAGATCGTGATGGCCGACCCCGACAACCCCTACCGGAGCGTGCTCGACCATCTGGGCCGCGAGTTCCTGCACCGCGCGCTCGCCTCGTACGACGTCTTCGTCCACCTCCCCGTCGAGTTCCCACTCCACGACGACCCGCCGCCCATAGCCGAACACTTCCGCACTCTCTCGGACCGCCTCCTCCTGGACACCCTCCACACAGTGGGCGCCCCCGTCCACACAGCCACCGGCTCTCTCGAGAACCGCCTGGCCGCCCTCCTCGCCCTCAGCCCTGCATGACAGATATCGACGCCCCGGGTCACTACGTCGACCGCTTCGACGGGCCGTCGCGTTCCGTGCGACGCGGCACCCAGGCTGGTCGTCGCAGGGCCTTCGTCGTGGCGATCGCCCAGCTCGCGGAGAGCATCGAGCGCCAGGACCTGGTCAGGGCACGGCGGGCGTCAAGGCCGGACTCATCCCGGCGGCAACCCCGGCGGAACGCGTCCGTGGGGATGCGTAGGTCGTCGGTTCGAATCCGACAGGCGGCTCCCTGGTTAACCCCAGGTCTGCGGTCGACTGCTGGAGCGTGATCAGTGCCGCTCGGGCAGGTGTCCCAACGCCGGGTCCGTGACGCGGGCGAGCAGGGCGGTGGTGAAGCGTTCGGCGTCCAGGACGCGGAACGGGCCGGAGGGGTGCGGGCGGGTGGTCGGGGTGACGCGGTCGGTGAGGTTCAGCTGGTTGTGGATGCCCGCCACGGCCTCGTAGGCGTCGGCCAGGTGTTTCTCGCGGGTCTGCCAGTCGGTGGCGGCCAGCGCGGCGGTGAGGACCGGGGTGAGACGGTGACCGGCCGCCGTGCGGGCGAACGCGGTGCCCAGCCACTTGTCGTACGGCGGGTAGCGGCGGTCCATGAGGAGGCACAGGCGCATCAGCCGGCGGGTCAGGTGGGCCGCGGCCACCGCGGAGCCCAACTCGTCGCCCACCTCGCCGCAGCGGCCGACGAAGGCTTCGCGTTCGGTGATGTGCCGCCACTCGCGGGCCAGGACGTGCAGCCAGACGTCGTGGGGGTACCAGCGCAAGGTGTGGCGCAGCGGGCCGAGTTGGTGGAGGCCGTCGTGGAACACCGCGCCCCCTGTGACCTCGGTGAGGAGGTGGGTGGGGGTGGCCAGCCAGTCGGTGGGCGTGATGGCGTGGGTCGGGTCGAAGCCGAGGGTGTCGGTGAACCAGGCCGTGGTGTGGGTGACTTCGACGCAGTGGTGGGTGGGGTGGCCGTGGAAGGCGCTCGGGAGGTGTTCGGCGAGGTGGTGTCTGATGCGGCCCGCGTGCCGGGGCAAGTCTCGGGTGCGGAGGAAGAGTTGGAGGCGCGGGCTCCAGGTGTGGTCCCGTGAGCGTGGGGTGTCGTAGCCGAGCACCTCGGAGCCTGCGCCGATGCGGGCGGCGGAGTGGGGGAGGTCGGGGGCGGTCTCTTCCAGGAGGGGGCGGACGGTTTCTGTGTAGAAACGGCGGGAGAGTTCGAGGCCCGGTAAGAAAGGTGGCATATTCGTGAAGCTCATGCGGGGACCCTGCCCAGTCCGGTCATGATCGTGTGCGCGAATTTGCGTCGGCGGTGCCTCTTCGGCTTTCGGCCGGTGTGTTCAGTGAGTTCGGCTTCCGGCCAGGGTGCTCAGTGCGTCGTCCGTCAGGCGGTACACCGTCCATTCGTCCTGGGGGCGGGCGCCCAGTGCCTCGTAGAAGGCGATCGACGGGGTGTTCCAGTTGAGGACGGACCACTCCAGGCGTTCGTAGCCGCGGGCCGCGCAGATGCGGGCGAGTTCGGTGAGGAGGGCCTTGCCGTGGCCGGCGCCGCGGGCGGTGGGGCGGACGTAGAGATCCTCCAGGTAGATGCCGTGGACTCCGCGCCAGGTCGAGAAGTTGAGGAACCACAGCGCGAAGCCGACCGGTTCGCCGGTGGTGTCGTCGGTCGCGATGTGGGCGTAGGCGCCCGGGTGTTCGCCGAAGAGCGCCTCGTGGAGCTGCTCCGGGGTGGCCCTCGCCTCCTGGGGTTCCTTCTCGTAGGCGGCGAGTTCGCGGATCAGGGCGTGGATGACGGGGATGTCGGTGGGCGTCGCGGTGCGGATCATGCGGAGAGCGTAGAAGACGGGCTCGGGTCCGCGTCCCGTTCGGCGGGCTCGCGGCGGGGGAGGAGGAGGGGGCTGGCCAGGAGGAGGACTCCGGCCAGTGCGATCGCCGTGCGGGGGGTCGTGGCCGCGGCCACCCATCCCCACGCGGCCGTCGTCAGCGCGATCGCGGCGCCGGTGCTGACCGACCACGCGGTGAGCGTGCGGGCGACCCGGTCGGGGGCGGTTTGGGTGAGGCGGGCGGTGGCGAGGAGGGGGTTGAAGACGCCGATGCAGGTCACCATGCCCAGTTGGAGGACGGTGACCAGGAGCATCCCGGGGACTCCGGGGCCGACGAACGCCAGACCGATCGGCCAGCACGCGCGCAGTACCCCGGCGGTGAGCAGCACCCTGTGCTGTCCGAAGCGGGCCGCGAGCGGGCGGGCGAGGCGTGAGCCGACGAAGCCGCCGGCGCCGGAGGAGGCCGCGAGCGCGAGGGCGTACTGCCAGGGCGTGAATCCGAGGTGGCCCAGCAGGAGTACGGCGAGCAGTGGCTCGGAGGCCATGATCAGGCCGTTGACCGTCATCGCGTTGAGGAGCAGGGGGCGCAGGGTGGGGTGGGCGAGGATGTAGCGCCAGCCGTCCAGCAGGTCGCCCGCGCGCAGTTGTGATGCCTTGGCGGGGGCGGGGTGCGGTTCCGTGCCGCCGATGGCGCGGATGCCCAGGGCCGAGAGCAGGTAGCTCGTGGCATCGGCCAACACGGTCGTCACCGGGCCGAACATGCCGATCGCGGCGCCGCCCAGCGGGGGGCCGAGCATCGTCGAGGTCCAAGTCGTGGACTCGAAGCGGGCGTTCGCGACCAGCAGGTTCTCGGGGGCGACGAGGGACTTCAGGTAGGCGCCGCTCGCCGCGTTGAACGCGATGTTGGCGGTGGCGACGGTGATCGAGACGAGGAGGAGCTGGGTGAAGGTGAGTCCGCCGAGCGCGTAGGCGACGGGGATGCTCACCAGGGCCGCGAAGCGGGTCAGGTCCATCGCGATCATCACCGGCCGTTTGCGGCGGAACTCCACCCAGGGGCCCAGCGGTACCGCGAGCAGGGAACCCACCGCCCGGCCCGAGGCGGCCAGTACCGCGACCTGGGTCGGGCCCGAGTGCAGTACGAGGATCGCCAGTACGGAGAAGGCGCCGAAGCCCAGGCCGGTGCCGTATGAACTGACCGCGAACGCCGCCCACAGCCAGCCGAACTGCCGGCCCAGCGTCTGCCTGCTCACCTGTGCTCCCTCTGTCGGACGACCTCAGGGATCCAAGCGAGTGGCGCCGCCCGTGGTCAAACAACCGGCTCGCTGTGCATCCACAACCACGGGTTGTGTCCACCGGTGGCCGGAATGTCGATCACGCCGGGGGCGATACTGGCGTGCGTGAATCGGCTCATGCGAATCAACCGGGGCCTCCACAGGGTGTGGACGTACGTCCGCAGCGCTCCCGGCACGTATGTCTGGCTGGGGATTCTCTTTGTCACGACGGTCGCCATGCATCACATGTCGCCGGACTTCGAGCAGGAGTTCCTGCGGCAGCGGTCCACCAACATCCACGAGCTGTCGAACAACCCGGTGCGGGTGCTGTTCGCGAGCGCGATGTGGATCGACGGGGGGCGCTGGCTGCCGTACGCCGTGCTGTACACGGTGTTCCACGCGCAGGCGGAGCGGTGGCTGGGGACGGCGCGGTGGCTGATGGTGTGTGTGGCCGCGCATGTGCTCGCCTCGTTGATCAGCGAGGGGGCGTTGTTGTGGGCCGTGAAGAACGGCATGGCGCCGCAGTCGTCCGTCGACACCCTTGATATCGGGGTGAGTTACGCGTTGGCGGGGGTGGTGGGGGTGCTGGTGTATCGGATCGCCGTGCCCTGGCGGTATCTGTACCTGGCGGTTGTGCTGGGTGTTTACGGGGTGCCCCTGGGTACCCATCGGACGTTCACCGATCTCGGGCATTTCACCTCCATGGCGATCGGTCTGGCGTGTTATCCGCTGGTCAGGGGCTGCGGAAAAGCATGGAATCCGAAGGAGACAGTGGCCGCCTTCAGGGGTTAGCGTCCGGATATGAGCGGTTCGGCGAGCGGTTCGGCAAGCGGTGTCGTGAACGGTGGCGTCTCCTTCTGGTACGCGGACGACGGTCTGCCCGAGAGGCGGGAGCCTCTCGGCGGTGATGCCTCCGCCGATGTCGTGATCGTCGGGGGTGGGTACACGGGGTTGTGGACCGCCTACTACTTGAAGAAGGCGGATCCTTCGCTGCGCGTCACGGTCCTGGAGCAGAAGTTCTGCGGGTACGGCGCGTCGGGGCGGAACGGCGGGTGGCTCTACAACGGGATCGCCGGACGGGACCGGTACGCAAGACTTCATGGTCGGGAAAGCGCGGTACGGCTGCAGAAGGCCATGAACGACACCGTCGCCGAGGTCGTGAAGGTCGCGGAGGAGGAGCGGATCCACGCCGACATCCATCGGGGTGGCGTGCTCGAAGTCGCTTGTACGCCCGCGCAGTTGGCGCGGCTGAAGGCCTTTCATGAGCACGAGTCGGCGTACGGCGAGACGGATCGGGAGTTGTACGGCGCCCGTGAGACCGCCGAGCGGATTCGCGTTGCGGACGCGGTCGGGTCTACGTGGACTCCGCACGGGGCGCGGTTGCATCCGGTGAAGCTGGTGAAGGGGCTGGCGGCGGCCGCCGAGGCGTTGGGCGTCGTCATTCATGAGTCGACGCCCGTGACGGAGATCCGGCCTCGGTGCGCTGTCACTCCGTACGGCAGTGTGCGGGCGCCCTATGTTCTGCGGTGTACGGAGGGGTTCACCGCGAGTCTCAAGGGGCAGCGGCGGACCTGGCTGCCGATGAACTCCTCGATGATCGCCACCGAGCCGCTGAGTGAGGAGCAGTGGGCTTCGGTGGGGTGGGGTGGGCTGGAGACGCTGGGGGACATGGCGCACGCGTACATGTACGCG
>NZ_JAEQAZ010000066.1 GCF_016654115.1 Streptomyces sp. MBT53 | reverse complement strand
GTCGGCGGGCCACGTGGGGTTTTGGGTGTCTGCTTTTCGGCGTGCCGAGTGGGCGGGTCGTGTGTGGCCTCTGGTGTCTGCCTCTCGCTCCACTTCGTCGGCGGGCCACGTGGGGTTTTGGGCGTCTGCTTCTCGCCCTGCCGAGCCGGTGGGTCGCGTGGGGTCCTGGGCGTCTGCTTCTCGGTCCTCTGCGTCGGCGGGGCGCGCGGGGCTTTTGACGTCCGCGTCTCGACCCACCGAGTCGGGTGGTGGGTGGGCATAGGTCCCGGGGGTCTGGGGGCGGAGCCCCCAGGGACGGCAACCTCCACTCCGGGCCACTTAGAATCGGCGGGTGAACGACCCCGTGGCCCCGGCCGAAACCCTCCGTACCGCTCTCGCCGCGCTGCTCGGTGGGCTTCCGCCCAGGCAGGCCGCCGGTGCCGTGGAGCGCCTGATCGGCAAGTATCGCGGGGCCACCCCGACCGACGCCCCGATCCTCAGGGACCGTGCGGATGTGGTCGCCTACGCCGCTTATCGGATGCCGGCGACCTTCGAGGCCGTACGCTCCGCGTTGGACGCGTTCGCCGATGCCGTGCCCGGCTGGGCTCCGCAGGGGCACGTGGATGTCGGCGGTGGTACCGGCGCCGCGACCTGGGCCGTCACCGCCACCTGGTCCGGCGACCGCCCGGTGACCGTACTCGACTGGGCCGAGCCCGCACTCGCCCTCGGGAAGGAGATCGCCGCCGCCAACCCGGGGCTGAGCAACGCCAGTTGGCGGCGCGCCCGTATCGGCTCCGCGCTCACCCTCGACGCCACCGACCTCGTCACCGTCTCCTACGTCCTCAACGAACTCACCGTCCCCGACCGCGCCGCCCTCGTCGACGCCGCCGCGTCCGCCGCCCAGGCCGTCGTGATCGTCGAGGCCGGCACCCCGGACGGCTACGCCCGTGTCATCGAGGCCAGGGACCGGCTGATCGGCGCGGGGTTCCACATCGCCGCCCCCTGCCCGCACAGCGCCGCCTGCCCGATCGTCCCCGGCGAGGACTGGTGCCACTTCTCGACCCGGGTCAGCCGTTCCTCCCTGCACCGGCAGGTGAAGGGCGGCTCCCTGCCGTACGAGGACGAGAAGTTCAGCTACGTCGCCGCCACCCGCCTGCCCGTCGAACCCGCCCCCGCCCGGGTCGTACGGCGTCCGCAGATCCGCAAGGGACAAGTACTCCTCGACCTCTGCGAGCGAGACGAGCAGCTGCGCCGCACGACGGTCACCAAACGCCACGGCGACCTGTACAAGGCGGCCCGGGACGCGAGCTGGGGCGACTCCTGGCCGTCGTAGCGGCGTAGCGCCGTATCGTCGCGGCGTCGTAGGCCTGAAGGTCGTAAATCCCGGCAAATCGTCCGATAGGCGGTGATCCGGGTCTCGGTGTGTCTCGTCCCACCTACCCCGCATGTGGGGTACCGCCTCCCCGGGCGCAGGATGGTGCGACGATGGGGGAGGTTCTCCGTACAACAACAGGACAAGAACAGCAGGGCGACAACAGCGAGGCGAGGAGATAGATGAGCGCGACGTTCGGTGGCCGGACCGGTCGGCAGGGCAGACTCTCCTCGTGGCTGCGCGGACGCCGCCCGCAGGACGAGGCCGCCGACGGCAGTGAGCGCGAGGCGCTGCTGCTCGCCGCCGCCGGAGCGGGACTGCCGCTCGCGCCCGCCGCGCACCCCGCCCCGGGGTATCGATGTTCGTGCGACCGTGTGGGCTGTCCCACACCCGCCCGGCACCCGGTGTCGTTCGCCTGGCAGACGCAGTCCACGACCGACCGCGCGCAGATCGAGCGCTGGGCCCGCCACCAGCCGCAGGCCAACTTCATCACCGCGACCGGCATGGTCAACGACGTCCTGGACGTCCCGCTGGAGGCCGGCCGCGAGGCGCTGGAGCGGCTGCTCGCCGCCGGTATCGAGGTCGGACCGGTCGCCGCGAGCGACGACGGACGGCTGCTCTTCTTCACCCTCACCCGCGGCACCCCCGAGGACGAGGACGAGTGGTGGCCGTGCGAACTGGACTGCCACCCCGAGACGATGGACGAACACCCGGGCCTGCGCTGGCACTGCCGCGGTTCCTACGTCCTCGTTCCCCCGGCCCAACTGCCCGGCGACAACCAGTCCGTGCACTGGGTACGCGGCCCCGAGCATCCGCTGCCCGACCCGCTGACCCTCCTGGAAACCCTCACGGACGCCTGCGCCCGCCACGCCGGCCAGGAGCCCGACCACGCCAACGCGGCCTGGCCACTGGGCCGTTGACGATCAGGGTCTGTATGACGACTTGAGGGACCGTCAGCCGCCCTGCGCGGAGGTCAGCCCTTCGATCCGGCCCAGCACCGACACCTTGCCGCCCCGCTTCGGGTCCAACGCCACCTGGTTGGACATGAGTTGGAGGGTGAGGGACTGCTGCACGGCGCCCGTCGTCAGCGCCTGCACGTCCTTGTTCTGGGCCGGCACCGAGGTGCCCGCCGCCGCGGTCTCCTTCTGGAAGTAGCGGGTCGTGTAGAACACCAGCGCCCCGCCGTCCGCGGTGCGCAGCGCCAGCGGCGCGTAGTCGCCGTTCGTCACCGGTTCGTCGAGGAACTGGACGGCCAGACCGGGCTTGGTGGCCTTCTCGCGGTCCGCGCGCCACGCGCTGGTGTGCGTGCCGTCCGCGAAGTCCGTCCCACCGCTCTTCAGATACGTCGCATAGCTCTTGCTCAAGTCCCCGGGCGCGACGGCGAGTTCGGCGGAGTTGGTCGGCACGGCCTCGGCCCAGCCGTCCTTGTCGGTCCTGAACTTCGGTACGGCGGTGGGCGCGAGCAGCGTCAGATACGCCACCTGCCACGGCTCGGACAGGTCGTTGCGGGTGAACACCAGCAGCCAGCGGGCGCTGCCGCCCTTGTTGGCGGCGGTGTCGGCGAGGAACCAGCGCGGCCAGCCGGCCTTCTTCGGGATGGTGAACTTCGCGTCCGTCAGCTCCAGCGGGGAGTAACTCGGGTTCCCCGACGGGTGGTTGGTGTGCCCCGCCTTCAGCCGCGCCGCGTCGATGTCACCGAGCGCGCCGGTGACATGGGCGGCGTCCAGGGAGCTGTCGTACGCCTTGTCCGCCGCGTTGTACGCGGTCGTGAACTGCTGGAGCGCCTTGGCGGCCTCGGCGCGCGTGGTGGCCGGGAGGATCTCGCGTTCCCCGTGGACCACCACGCATCCGCTCGCCGTCAGCGACAAAGCGGTCATCGAGGCCGCTATGAGTACGCGCCGGTCAAGCCTGCGGAGCCTTCGAGGGCTGCGATCCCTGCTCATCAGGTGTCTTCACCTTCCCCTTCCCGGAGGCGAACCCTACCGGGACGAAGAACAGGGTGAGCGTGGGGATCAGGTACAGCAGCCACACCGTGATCTGCAGGATGGTCGGGTCCGGCTGGAAGTTGAAGACGCCCTTGAGGAGGGTGCCGTACCAGCTGTCCGGCGGGATCGTGCCGCTGATGTCGAAGGCCTGATTCGTCAACCCCGGGATCCAGTCGGCCTCTTGGAGATCGTGGAAGCCGTAGGCCAGCACACCCGCCGCGACCACGACGAGCATCGCGCCGGTCCAGGTGAAGAACTTGGCGAGGTTGATCTTCAGGGCGCCGCGGTAGAACAGCCAGCCCAGGAACACGGCGGTGGCGAGGCCCAGGCCCACGCCGATCAGCGGGCGCGGGGTGCCGTCGCTCGCCGCGTGCACCGACGCCCACACGAACAGCGCGGTCTCCAGGCCTTCGCGGCCGACGGCGAGGAACGCGGTGGCGACCAGTGCGCCGGTGCCCATCGCGAGGGCCGCGTCCAGCTTGCCGTGCAGTTCCGACTTGAGGTGCCGGGCGGTGCGCCGCATCCAGAACACCATCCACGTCACAAGCCCGACCGCGAGGATCGACAGCGAACCGCCGAGCGCCTCCTGCGCCTCGAACGTCATCTCCTGGGAGCCGAATTCGAGCGCGCACCCGAAGCCCATCGCGATGAGCACCGCGACGACGATGCCGATCCAGATCGGCCGCAGCGCGTCCCGTCGCTCCGTCTTGACCAGATAGGCGATCAGGATGCAGACGACGAGGCTGGCTTCCAGGCCCTCGCGCAGACCGATGAGGTAGTTGGAGAACACGGTCTACGACTCCTTCGCTTCCTTGGCTTCCTTGGAGAACAGCGTGCTGCCCCACCAGTCGTCCTTGTCACGGACGCCCGGCGGGACGGCGAAGACCGCCGAACCCACGTGCTGGATGTACTCGTTGAGCGCGTCGGTCGCCGACAGATTGCGCTGCAGCGGGATGAACCCCTTGCGGACGTCGCGCTGGTAGGCCAGGAAGAAGAGGCCCGCGTCGAGCCGGCCGAGGCCGTCGGTGCCGTCGGTGAAGGAGTAGCCCCGGCGCAGGATGGTGATCCCGCCGTTGGAGTCGGGGTGCGCGAGCCGGACGTGCGCGTCGGGCTTCATCGCCTTCAGGAACGGTACGTCGTGCTCCTTGGCCTTGCTGACCGGCGCGCCCTCGCCCTTGTCGCGGCCGAAGACGTCCTCCTGCTCCTGGAGCGAGGTCCGGTCCCAGGTCTCGATGTTCATCCGGATGCGCCGGGCGACGAGATACGAACCCCCGGTCATCCAGGCCGAGTTCTTGCCGACGTCCCCGTCGCCGACCCACACGTACTTCTTCAGCCGGTCGGTCTCGGTGCCCGCGATGTTGCGGGTGCCGTCCTTGAACCCCATGAGGTTGCGCGGGGTTTGGGCCCCGGGGGTCGTCGACGAGGTCTTCCCGAAGCCGAGTTGGGACCAGCGGATGGCGACCTTGCCGAAGCCGATCCGGGCCAGGTTGCGGATCGCGTGCACGGCGACCTGCGGATCGTCCGCGCAGGCCTGCACGCAAAGGTCCCCGCCGGTACGGGACTTGTCGAAGTTGTCGCCGGGGAACTGCGGCAGGTCCACGAGAGCTTCCGGACGGCTGTCCTCGAGCCCGAACTTCTCGAAGAACGACGGCCCGAAGCCGATCGTGAGGGTCAGCCGCGAGGGTTTCAGCCCCAGCGCCTCACCGGTGTCGTCCGGCGGTGCCTCGGCGAGCCCGCCGTAGGCCCCCTCGCCGACCGCGTGCCCGCCGGTCATCCGGCGGGCGGCGGCCGTCCAGTCCTTCAGCATCTGCACGAACTCGGCGCGGTCGTCGGTCTTCACGTCGAACGCGGCGAAGTGCAGCCGGTCCTGCACGGGAGTGGCGATGCCCGCCTGGTTGGCGCCGTGGAAGGCGACCGCGGCACCGGTGTCGGCGCCCGCCGGATCGACGTCCTCGCCGACCCGGGTCATCGCCACCGCGCCACCGGCCGCGACGGCACCGAGCGCGAGCCCGGCACCGCCCCAGCCGATGAGTGAACGACGGGACGGGCTCTCGGATTTCGAGGCTTCGGATTTCAGGGATGCGGGTTTCGGGGTTTCGGCCATGGTGATCGCCTACTTCACGACGGCGGCGGCGAGCTTGGACAGCGGCTCCGCGAGCGCGTTGACCGCGTCCGACAGCTCCTTGCGCTGATCCTTGGTGACCTTGTCGTACGACACGAAGCCGTCCGAGGTCGACGTGGAGCGGTACTTGTCGAGCAGCGTGTCGATCGCGGTGAACTGCTTGTCCAGCTCGGTGGTCAGCGCCGCGTCGTTCTTCTGCGCGACCGGCTTCAGCAGCTCGTACGCCTTCTCCGCGCCGTCGACGTTGGCCTTGAAGTCGCTCAGGTCGGTGTGCGAGTAGCGGTCCTCCTCGCCGGTGACCTTGCCGGTGGCGACCTCGTCGAGGAGTTCCTTGGCGCCGTTGGCCATGGAGGTCGGGGTGATCTCGGCCTTGCCGACCCGCTTCTGCCAGTCCTTCAGATCGGTGAGCAGCTCATCGGCGAGGGCCTTCTGCTCGGTGCCGATCTTCTTGTCCTCCCACAGGGCCTTCTCCAGCGCGTGCCAGCCGGTCCACTTCTGGCCCTTCTCCAGGTCGTTGACGCGGGTGTCGGTCTTGGGGTCGATGTCCCCGAACGACTCGGCGATCGGCTCGGTGGTCTCCCAGCCGACGCGGGAGGGGGCGTAGGCGTTCTTGGCGGCCGTGAGGTCGCCGGCCTTGATGGCGTTGACGAAGGTCTCGACCTTCGGGATCGTCGCGTCGGCCTCGTTCTGCGCGTACTCGCGGTAGGCGGCGACGGCCGCGTCCAGCTTCGGGTCGCGCTTGGCGACGCTGCCCCCGGTGACGGTCAGCTTCTGCCGCACACCGTGCCCCTTCATCCCGGGCCGGCAGGCGATCTCGTACGACCCCGCCTTCACCTCGGCGGTGAGCGTGTACTTGGTGCCCGGCCCGATGTTCTCCTTCTCGGAGACGATCCGGTCGTCCGGGAAGAGGATCTCGACCTCGGTCGCCTTCGAGCCGGTGTTCTCGATCTTCAGCGTGACCTGGCCTGCCGGTATCGACTTGGTCGAGGTCGTGCACTTGGAGTCGGCCGCGGTGACCTGGATCGCGTCGCCGTCCTTGGCGTCGCTCTTCGCGGTGCACGCCGTGACGGCGGTCAGTGCGGCCGCGGCGGCGACAGCGGTGACGACGGGAAGTCGGACGGCACGCATGCAGGCTCCAAGCGGGAGTGTCTGGTGAGGCAGTGTGGTGAGGCTGCCCTAACTTACCTGAGGCTTACCTCACTCATACCCACCCGGTCCGCCATTCACTGACCACAGAAAAATCACAGACACGGCTTGATCTCGACGGCGAAAAATGGATCTCAAGGAAAAGTCAACAGAAGGTCAAGCAGGGCGACGCGGGGCCACGACGGCCGCCCCCGTGCGCGGATGCGGAAACACCTCAACCGGCTGGTCGTAGACGTCCGAAAGCAGCGCCTCGGTGAAAACGCCCCCCGGCGGACCCTCGGCGGCGACACGACCGGCGCGCAGGATCGCGACCCGGTGCGCGTAGGCGGCGGCCAGCGCGAGATCGTGCAGCACCACGACCACCGCGTCCCCCGCGTGCGCCCTTTCCCGGCACAGCCGCAGCACCAGTTCCTGGTGCCGGAGGTCCAGCGCGGCCGTCGGTTCGTCCAACAGCACCAGCGGCGCCCGCTGGGCGAGCACCCGCGCGAGCGCGACCCGGGCCCGCTCGCCACCACTGAGCGCCGAGAACGGCCGTAGCGCGAAGTCCGTGACCTCCGCCCGCGCCATCGCGTCCGCCACGGCGAGATCGTCCTCGGCGGGGTTGGCCGCGTGCGGCGCCCGCCCCATCCGTACGACGTCCTCGACGGTGAAGGGGAAGGACAGCGTCGCCGACTGAGGCAACACGGCCCGTCGCAGGGCGAGTTCGGGCGCGGACCACTCCGCCGCCGGGCGCCCGTGAATCCGTACGACCCCTGCGGCGGCCGGAAGATCGGCGGCGAGCGCCCCCAACAGGCTCGATTTCCCCGCCCCGTTGGGCCCGACCAGCGCCAACACCTCACCGGCCCGGACGACCACGGAGACACCATGCAACACGCTGCGCCGACCGAGTCGGACGTGCAGGCCCTCGGCCTCGGCGAGAACGTCTCCGGGCTCGGCCGGGGCGGGGCCTTCGGGGCGACGACGGAGGAGTCTCATGCGCGGGCTCCTTGCGGGTGGGGGATGGACGGCGCTGTTCGGCACCGCCGGGACGGTCCGCGGGGGCTGGGCGCCGTTGCGGCGGAGATGAGTTGGCGGGGGGAGAAGAGTCGGCGGGCAGAAGGGAGTTGGCGCGTCGAGACGAACTGGCCGGTGGTCGAGGACTGGCGGCCGGATGAGAAGGGGCGCGGGGCTGTATCTGATGTGCGGCTACCGCCGCGTGGGCGCGACCAGCCCCCACCGGCCCGCACCCCCCAACACACATCCCGTGGCAGTCTCGACGGGGAAACGGCCACGGTGACCCAAGGAACCCGCATCACGCCCACCCCCCTTGCCTGCGCCGCGTCCTCCGTAGCAGCCAGAAGAAGAACGGGCTCCCGAGCAGTGCCGTCAGAACCCCCAGCGGAAGTTCCGCCGGAGCGGCAACCGTGCGGGCCACCAGGTCCGCCGCCAACAGCACCAGCGCACCCAGCAGCGCGCTCCCCGGGATCAGGAACCGATGCCCCGGCCCCGCCGCCATCCGCAGCAGATGCGGCACGACCAGGCCCACGAAACTGATGATCCCGGAGACGCTGACCGCCGCAGCCGTGAGCAGCGCGATGACCAGGACCAGGACGACCCGGAGCCGTTCCACGTCAACTCCCAAGTGACGCGCGGGGCGTTCACCGAGGGCCAGCAGATCCAGCCGGTCGGCGTACAGCGGGGCCACGGTCAGCCCGACCACCGCGCACGGCAGCACCGCGAGCACCTTCGGCCAGGTCGCCTGGGAGAGCGAGCCGAGCTGCCAGAAGGTGATCTGGTTGACGGCCGCGGTGTCCGCGAAGAACAGGAACAGCCCGATCAACGCCCCCGCGAACGCGTTCAGCGCGATCCCCGTGAGGATCAGCGTCACGACCTCCGTACGGCCGCCCGAGCGCGACATCGCGTAGACCAGCAGAACCGTCGCGAGCCCGGAGACGAACGCCACGGCAGACACCGTCCACGTACCGAGGAAGTCCAGCCCGAGCGCGATCACCGCGACCGCGCCCACCGCCGCCCCCGAGGACACCCCGATGACCCCCGGCTCGGCGAGCGGATTCCCGAACACGCCCTGCATCAACGCCCCCGCGCAGCCGAGGGACGCGCCCACGAGCAGCGCGAGCACGATCCGCGGGAACCGCACGTTCCACAGCACCGACTCCGGTACCCGCCCCAACGCGCCCCCGCCGAGCCCCAGTCGGTGCTGGACGGAGGAGAGGACATCACCGACCGGGATGGGATACGCGCCCAGTCCCGCGGCCACCGGTACGAGAACGAGAAGGGCGAGGACCAGCCCGGCGGTGAGCAGCCAGGCGGTGTTGTACTCGCGTCTCACTTGGTGTCGTCCGCGTACAACTGCGCCACGATCGACTTGAGCACCTGGTCGGTGCGCGGCCCGTAGTTGAGCAGCACCCCGTCCTCGATCGACACGATCCGTCGGTCCATCCCGGCCGGGGTCTGCGCGACCCCGGGGATCTTCACCAGCCCGTCGATCCCGCCGACCGACTCAAGTCCCTTGGTCATGACGAGAATCGCGTCCGGCGCGGCTTTCGCGAGCGCCTCGGTGGTGATGGCCGTGAAGTCCTGCTCCAGCCCCGACTCCGCACCCGCGTCGACCGCCCCGGCCGCCTTCAGGAGCGAGGTCGCGCCCGAGCCCTTCCCGCCGATGAGATACACGGACGCGGAGCCGCGCAGATAGAGGAACGCGACCCGCGGCCTCTCCTTGTGCGCCGGAATCGCCTTGCGTACGGCGGCGATCCGGTCCTCCGAGCGCTTGGTCAGCTCCTTGCCGGCGGCCGGTACACCGAGCGCGTCGGCCACCGCCTGGATGCGCGGGCCGACATCCGCCAGGCCCTGCGCCGGGTCGACGACCAGGACGGGAACACCGGCCGCGCGGATCTGGCCCATCGCCTCGGACGGCCCGGTGGTCTTCTCGGCGAGCACGAGATCGGGCTTCAGCGACAGCACGCTCTCGGCGGAGACATCGTGGTTACGGGTCACCAGCGGGAGTTTCGCGGCCTGTTGGAAGGTGGCGGTGATGTCCCGGGCCACGACCCGGTCGCCGAGCCCGAGCGTGAACACGATCTCGCTGAGGCTGCCGGAGAGCGGCACGATGCGCCGCGCCTCGCGCACAGTGACCTTCTTGCCGTCGGCGGAGCTGACGGTGACCGGGAGTTGAGGTTCAGGAGTATCGGTCAGCGGCTCTACGCGATTGGCCGCGGCGGCGGTCGTAGCGGACGCCGTGGTCGCGGAGCCGCCGGTGCCCCCGCATCCGGTGAGCGTGAGCGCGAGCACGGTCAACAGTGCTCCCGCCAGTCGTGTGCGCAAGCGTGGCACGGTCCCGCCCGTCTCTCTCGGTCCTTCGGACACTGTCGGCTCTCCCGAACGCGTCGGTTCTCTCGGCCTCTGTCGTTTCTGGTGAAGAAAGCTTAGGTTAGCCTTACCTTTGTTCGCTACCGGCTGTCGTCACCGGAGGACCCACCCATGCCCGCGCGCCCAAGAGCCCTGGTCACCGTGCTGCTCACGGCCGTCCTCGGCGCCCTTCTCCCGGCGGGCCTCGCCCACGCGGAGAGCCGCACCGTGCAGGGCGGCAGGCTCGACTGGGGCATCAAGTCCTCGTTCCAGAGCTATGTCACCGGGCCCATAGCGAACGGCAGTTACTCGCTTACGGGCGGCGCGGCGACCGTGGGCAGCAGCCAGTTCCGCTTCCCCTCGGCGACGGGTTCCTACGACGGCTCGACGGGCGCGTTCCGCTCGTCCTTCGCGGGCGGGGTGCACTTCGTCGGCCACAAGAAGACCGACGGCAGCTACGAGCTGGACCTCACCCTGAGCCGCCCCACGGTCCGTATCTCGGGCTCGACGGGCACCCTCTACCTGGACGTCACCAGCAAGGCGAAGGGAACGGGGACGGTCACCACGTCCTCCCAGGTCCCCTTCGCCAACCTCTCCCTGGGCGGCATCGACATGAAGGGCGGCGGCACCGCGGTCGTCCTCAACAACCTTCCCGCCACGCTGACTTCGCAGGGCGCCAAGTCCTTCGCCGGCTACTACACGGCCGGCACGGTCCTCGACCCGGTGAGCCTCTCGGCGGACGTGAAGGCCGCGGCCACGAAAAAGGCCACGCCCCCTCCCGCCAAGTCGGCGACGGAGAAGGAGAGTTCGAGCGGTGCGATCGCGGACGGCGCCGTCGACTGGGGCGTGCGCCGCACCTTCCGGGAGTACGTCACCGGTGACATCGCCAAGGGCAGGTGGACGCTGTCGGCGGGAGCCGAGGACGGCGGCGCCCTCTTCCGCTTCCCCGACGGCGAAGGGACGTACAAGAACGGGGAGTTGACCGCCTCGTTCAAGGGCGCGGTGCGCTTCACCGGCGCGCAGGGCCTCGACCTGAAACTCGGCGGAGTCCGGACCACCGTCGCCGACGGCAAGGGCACGCTCTACGCCGATGTGGCGGGTGCCGATGGCGACTTCACGGGCAAGAAGGTCCCGCTGGTCACCTTCACCGCCGAGAACCTCAAGGCGGTCAAGGGGCTCGCGAAACTCACCGAGGCACCCGCGAAACTCACCGCGCAGGGCGCCAAGGCCTTCGGCGGGATGTACCAGGCGGGCACCGCCATGGACCCGGTGTCCCTGGCCGTCGCCCTCACCGACGACGCGAAACTGCCCGCCCTGCCCGACCTGGGCACCACCCCCACGGCGACCGGGACCCCGGAGGGCCAGTCGGCCAAGCCCTCGGTCTCCGCCGAGCCGGTGGCCGACAACTCCACGTCCGGCAGCGGCAGTTCGGCCGCCCTGCCGATCGGCCTCGGGGCAGGCGCCCTGCTGCTGGTGGCCGCGGTGTCCGTGCTCGTCGTCGTCCGCAGGCGCCGCACCCGCCCGGCGGCCGGCGGCGCATCGCCGGAAGCGGAGTAACTCCCTTACCCGGTCCGCGTGTCGGCGGGCCATCCACTCATCTCTCAAGGAGAACCACGGCCATGCCCGTCAGACGACCTCGCCCGTCCTTCGCCCTCGCCGCGGCTGTCGCGACCGCCGCCGCGCTCGGCGCCACCGCGCTCGCCACGACCACCGCGTCCGCGGCCGAAGTCCCGCTCAGCGGCTACGAGTTGACCTGGGGCATCAAGCAGTCGTATCGCAGCTACGTGACCGGCGCCGCCGCGGGCTCCTTCACCGCGACGGACGGCGCCTCGCAGGCCGCCGAGAACGGCGCCTTCACCTTCACCGCCGGCACGGGTACGTACGACACCACCGGCCACACCCTGCACCTCACCTTCAAGGGCACGGTCACCGCGAAGTCGACGCTGCACGGCTTCGTGCGGGAGATGTCGGACTTCCAGTACGACAGCGCGGCGGGCACCCTCACCGCCGACCTGGTCTCCAACGGCGGCGCCAAGCAGCAGGACGTCACGCTCGCCACGGTCGCCGCGCCCACCAGCCAGGATCTGACGAACCTGGCCACCACGCTGACCGGCGCGGCGGCCGACTTCCTCGGCAGCCCGTCGTACGCCAACGCGGCCGGCGACCCGCTGTCGGCGGTCAAGCCGGTGTCGACGACGTCCCCGACCCCGAGCGCGCCCAGTTCGCCGCCGCCGTCGACGCCCGCGTCCACCACGCCCAGCCCCACGTCCACGCAGTCGGCCACCCCGTCCACCACACCCTCCGACACCGCGAGCCCCTCGGACACGGCTTCCGAACCGGCCGCCACCAAGGGCGAGATCGCGGACGGCACGCTCACCTGGGGCGTCAAGGAGTCCTTCCGCTCCTACGTCGTCGGCAGCGTCGCCAAGGGCAGGATCACCACGTCGGACGGCGCGGCCCAGGCCACCGCCAACGGCGTCTTCACCTTCACCGGCGCGACCGGCAGCTACGACACCGACGCCGACACCCTCTCCGCCGCCTTCGAGGGCGCGGTGAACTTCAAGGGCCATGAGGACAACGGCACTTACGGCCTCGACCTCACCTTCACCGACCTCAAGGCGACCCTCGACGGCGGCTCCGGCGAACTGACGGCGGACGTGACGAGCCTGGGCGAGAAGTCCGAGGACGTGGTCCTGGCCGACCTGAAGGCGGGCTCGACCGACCTCACCGCGAAGGACGACGTCATCACCCTCGACGACGTCACCACCACCCTCACCGCGGCCGGCGCGAAGGCCTTCGGCGGCTTCTACCAGACGGGTGCCGAACTCGACCCGCTGGACCTGTCGGTGGCGTTGACTGCAGACGCCACCCTCCCCTCGGACGACCCGTCGTCGACGAGCGGCACAGGCTCCTCGGGCTCCTCCGGCAACTCCGGTACGACGGGCTCGACTTCGGGCGGCGTCACGGGTTCGACGACGGGCGGCGCGACCGGCTCCCTCGCCTCGACGGGTTCCGACGTACCGGTAACGGCACTGGGCGCGGCAGCCGCGGTCACGGTGGCGGCGGGCGCGGGCGTGGTGTTCGCCATGCGCAGGCGGCGCGCGGAGGCCACCGAGGCGTAAGACTGTGCCCCATGGATACGAGGGGGCACAGAGAGACGCTGTCGGAGGACGGACTGGTGCTGACCGTGACCGGTCGGCCCGGTCCGTCCCCGCTGCGTTTCGAGAGGGCGGACGGCGGACGCAGGCTGTTCCGCCAGGGTGAACACCCGCTGTTCCTGGGCCGGTTGGACGGCGACGGCTGCTGCCACGACCTCGTCCTGCACCGCTTCGAGGGCTACCGCCCACCCCTGCCGCCGCTTCGCGCCGCGCAACAGCGTCGGGACGTCAACTGGGTCCACCAGTACGCGCGTCGGCTGGAGGAGACACCGAACGGGCCGCTGTATGACGGCCGTTGGGCCCTGTCCCGGCGCGACCGCTTCGCCCCCGGCATCTGGACGACGGACTTCGTGGGGGAGTGGCCGAACGGCACCCTGGAGCTGTACTGCGGCGGCGGCTGGCACGGCATCCTGCCCCTGCGCCGGCTCTCCCCGCCCGACGCCCCGCGCGTGAAGGCGTACCGCAAGCACGCGCGCGAAGGCACCCTCGCGCCCGTCCTCCTGTGGTGGGTGACCTTCCTCGACGGCTGGCTGATCCTCGACGGCCACGACCGTGCCGTGGCCGCGCTCGCGGAGGGCATGCAACCGGTGTGCGTGGAGCTGCGCCGCGTACCGGACGAGGCGGACTGGCGCCGCACCGCCGACGAGATCACCGAGGCGCACGAACAGCGCGTGGAGCGACTGGCAGCGCGCCCCGCCCACCCGGGCCTCGCCCATCAACGGGCCTCGCTGGACAGGGCGTTCGGCGACACCCTGTCCTCACTGCCCTACGACAACGCACCCACCCCCACCTGGCCCCTCCCCGGCGGAGCCCCGGCCTGGGATGACCTCGCCGCCCGGGCGATGTTTGAATGCCCCCGTGACTGACTACGACGTACTGCGTGTCTTCTGCGGCCCAAGCGGCGGATACGGCAACGAACTAGGCGTCGTCCGCGAGGGTTCCGTCATGCCGGATCCGGACGAGCGACAGTTGTTCGCCGGGAAACTCGGCTTCAGCGAGACGGTGTTCGTCGACGACCCCGAGCGCGGAGTGATCGACATCTACACCCCGACCACCCGCCTGCCCTTCGCCGGCCACCCCTGCGTCGGCTCGGCCTGGCTGCTGGACATACCCGAGCTGGTCACCCCCGCGGGCGTGGTCGGTGCCCGCCTGGACGGCGAGTTCAGCTGGATCGAGGCCCTCCCGGAGTGGGTCCCGCCGCGCACCCTGCGCCAGTACGCCACCGCCGCCGAGGTCGACGCCCTGCCCGTGCCTCCGCCCGGCGAGTGGATCTACGCCTGGGCCTGGGAGGACGAGGCGGCGGGCCGCGTCCGCGCCCGTGCCTTCCCCGGCCGCGACGACGGCATCCACGAGGACGAGGCGACGGGCGCGGCGGCACTGCTGCTGACCGACCAGCTGGGCCGCGCCCTCAACATCACGCAGGGCGCGGGGTCGCAGATACTCACGGCGCCGCAGCCGGGGGGTTGGGTGGAGGTCGGCGGACGGGTGTTCCTGGAGCGCTAGCCGGCGTCACGCGCTCAGCGGAAACTCCTCGCCCAACGCCCGAAAGACCCCGGTGTTGAGCGCGAACGCCCGCTTGCACTCCGCCACGATCCGCTGCTTCTCCAGGTCGTCGACCCGGATGCCGTCCAGGAGTTCGCGGTAACCCCGCTTGAACGCCGCCGGGTTGCCGATCTCCTCGAAGACGTAGAACCGCACGCCGTCGCCCTTGCGCGTGAACCCCCATGTCCGCTCCGCCTTGTCGCGGATGATCTGGCCGCCGGAGAGGTCGCCGAGGTAGCGGGTGTAGTGGTGGGCGATGTAGCCGGCGGGCCATGACTCCGCGCACTCCCGCACCCGGTCCGCGTAGGCCTGGGTGGCGGGAAGAGCCGTCAGGCCCGTGCGCCAGTCCGCACCGCGCAGATGCTCAAGGTCCCGCTCCAGCGCGGGCAGTCGGAACAACTCGGCCTGGATGAAGGGCCCGGTCACCGGGTCCGCCGTCAGTCGCTCGGCACAGGTCTCCAACGCCTCGTACACGAACCAGAGTTGCTCGGTGTAGCGGGCGTACGCGTCCACGCCCAGTCGGCCGCCGAGCAGATCGCTCATGAAGCTGGAGGTCTCGGCCTCCACGTGCTGTTCGTGGGACGCGGTGCGGATGACTGTCGAGAAGGAGTCCATGAGCTCTATCCTCTAAGGCAAGCCTTACCTAAGTCAACAGGTTGCCGACATCCTGTCGGTAAAAGCGTACAAGAAAAGACCCACCCTCGACGGAGAGTGGGTCTTGAGGCGCTACGGCAGGGTGAGCACCTCCACCCCCGTCTCCGTCACCACCAGCGTGTGCTCGAACTGCGCCGTCCGCTTCCGGTCCTTCGTGACGACCGTCCACCCGTCGTCCCACATGTCGTACTCGTACGTCCCCAGCGTCAGCATCGGCTCGATGGTGAACGTCATCCCGGGCTGGATGACCGTCGTCGCGTGCGGGCTGTCGTAGTGCGGGACGATCAGGCCGGAGTGGAACGACGAGTTGATGCCGTGGCCGGTGAAGTCCCGGACCACGCCGTACCCGAAGCGCTTGGCGTACGACTCGATGACCCGGCCGATGATGTTGATCTGGCGGCCCGGCTTGACCGCCTTGATCGCGCGGTCCAGGGACTCGCGGGTGCGCTCGACCAGCAGGCGGCTCTCCTCGTCGACGTCGCCCACCAGGTACGTCGCGTTGTTGTCGCCGTGCACCCCGCCGATGTACGCCGTCACGTCGAGGTTGATGATGTCGCCGTCGCGCAGCACCGTGGAGTCCGGAATGCCGTGGCAGATCACCTCGTTGAGGGAGGTGCACAGGGACTTGGGGAAGCCGCGGTAGCCGAGCGTCGACGGATAGGCGCCGTGGTCGCACATGTACTCGTGCGCCACCCGGTCGAGTTCGTCCGTGGTCACCCCCGGCGAGATGACCTTCGCGGCCTCCGCCATCGCCCGCGCGGCGATCCGCCCGGCGATCCGCATCGCCTCGATCGTCTCGGGCGTCTGCACCTCCGGCCCGGTGTACGGGGTCGGCGCGGGCTTGCCGACGTACTCGGGGCGACGGATGTTTCCGGGCACGGAACGGGTGGGAGAGAGCTCCCCTGGTACGAGCAGCGACTGGCCAGACATGCCAGCGAGTCTAACCAGCGCACATGGGGGAACATGGCCGTAGGGAAAGGAGCCGTTGATGGCCCTGTTCAAGAAGCGCACGGTCGGGAAGCCCGGCGAGTGGTACTACTGCCTCGAACACAAGAAGGTCGAGGAGGGGCCGGAGTGCCCCGCCAAGGACCGCTTCGGGCCGTACGCCACCCGCGCGGAGGCCGAGCACGCGATGGAGACGGCCCGCGAGCGCAACCTGGAGTGGGAGACCGACCCCAAGTGGCACGACGCCACGAAGGGGAGCGCCGACGAGGACTGATCAGGCACGGGCGAGTAATCAGACCTCGGCCGCGGTCGTGGCCGCCGTCGCCGCCGCGCGCTGCTCCTTCAGCCGCAGCGCGTGCTCGTCCGTCCTCGCGTCGTACGACATCAGCTTCGGCAGTCCTGCGGCCAGCAGCCCCACCGCGCCCACGCACATCAGCCCGCCCGCCCACACCGAGGTCCGCACCCCGGACAGCGCGGCCATGCCACCGGACCTGACCTGGCCCAGCTGCGGGCCCACCGAGTAGGACAGCAGCTCGATCCCGGCGAGCCGGCCGCGCAGCTCGTCCGGGATCGTCTGGTTCCAGATCACCGCGCGGAAGATTCCGCTGACCATGTCGCAGCAGCCCGCGAGGGTGAGGAACAGCAGCACCAGCCATACGTTGCCCACCGCGCCCGCGCAGGCGATCGCCGCGCCCCACAGCGCGGCGGCCAGCACCACCATCCGCCCGTGCCGGTGGATCCGCGAGGTCCAGCCGCTGGTCACACTCACCAGCAGGGCACCGGCCGGGACCGACGAGTACATCAGCCCCAGCGCCCACTCCGCGTGCAGATCGTCCGCGAGGAACGGCAGCACCGCCAGCGGCATCGCGAAGAACATCGCCGCGAGGTCGATCGCGTACGTACCGAGCAGCTCCTTGCGGCTCCACGCGTACCGGGCGCCCTCCGCGATCGACCGCAGGGACGGCTTCTGCGCCTCGTGCGACCCGGGGGAGGCGGCGATCCGGATGATCAGAACCACGGACACGGCGAACGTCAGGGTGTCCGCCGCGTACGCGTACGGCAGCCCCGCGAACGCCACCACCACACCCGCCAGCGCCGGGCCCACGACCCCGCCGACCGTCCAGCGCAGCGAGTTGAGCGCGGACGCCGCCGTCATGTGCTCGTGGGCCACGATCCGCGGCCACAGCGAGTCCAGCGCGGGCCGCTGGATCGAACCGAGGACGGAGGTCAGCGCCGCGATCACGTACAGCGGCCACACGGCGGGCGCCGGCAGCAGCGAGTTGAGCAGCAGCGCCCCGCACAGCACGCCGAGCCCGACCTCGGTCCACACGATCAGCTTCCGCTTGTCCCACGCGTCGGCGAGCGCACCGCCGTAGAGCCCGAACACGATCAGCGGCACGAGTTCCACGGCACCGATCGCGCCCACCGCCGCGGCCGAGCCGGTGAGTTCCTTCATCTGTACCGGGAGCGCGACGAACGTCAGGAAGTTCCCGAAGTTCGAGACCAGCCCCGCGAGCCAGAGCCTGCGGAAGTCGGCGGAGGCGTGCCAGGGGGCGAGGTCGGGGAGGAGGGCACGCAGGCCGGAGGCGGTCACAACAGATCATCGTTGGCCGGGGAGCCGCCGCGGGCAACTGTTTTTGTGCCTACCAGCGGGCGGGCGGTGGTGCCGTCAACTGGTCGGTGAGGCGCGAGAGCCGGTCCCGGAACCGCCTCCGTCCCCGCGCCGCGGGCAACACGTTCTCCCCGGCCGCCGCGCTCACCAGATGCTGCACGGTGTCGAGGTCCAGGTCCGTGCCCTCGGGGACGGCGAGCGATTCATGGGCCAGGGAGGCCAGTTCGCGGTCCTCGGAGCCCAGCGAGAGGACGGTCGCGCCGGCCCGGCGGGCGTCGTGGACGCGTTCGAGGAGCGGATCGCCCGGCCCCTCCGGTGACACGACGAGCAGCGTCTCGCCGCGCCGGGCCGCCTCGATCCGGCCGAGTCCGACGGCCAGATGGGCCGGGTCGGAGGGGCGCGCGTCGTGCCGTACGAGAGTCGGGGCCAGTTCGGGGGTGCCCGACCAGGCGGCCTCGTCGACCAGATGCGCTGCGAGATGCCACGGCTCGTACGCGGGCGTGCCCACCAGTAGCAGCCCGCCCCCGTGCGCCACCACGGACCCGCGCAGCACCCCCGCGAACCGCCGCGTGGCCCCCAACCACTCGGTCCCGGCGAGCACTTCACGCAGCAGCGCGACCCGTACGGCGTCCATGTCCGCGCATCCTGCCGCAACCGGCCACTCGTGACGTGGAGTTCACCACGAATTCGCCCAACTTGGGGATGGTTGCGGGCTCATCGGCCGCACGTCGCGCTGCACACCACGTCGCACAAGGAGCCACCCCATGACAGACACCGCAGAAGTCACCGTCCCGTTCAGCGCGGGGCAGGGGGGCTACGCGAGCTACCGGATCCCGGCGGTCGTGGTCTCCCGCGCCGGTACCCTCCTCGCGTTCTGCGAGGGCCGGATCGCCTCCGCGAGCGACTACGGCCACATCGACATCGTCCTGCGCCGCTCCACGGACGGCGGGCGCACCTGGGGCCCGTTGACCGTCGCCGCCGACAACGGCAGCGACCTCGCGGGCAACCCGGCCCCCGTCGTCCTGGACACCGGCCGCATCCTGCTCGTCCACGTCCGCTCGGCCGCCTCCGCGAGCGAGGACGCCATCCTGCGCGGCAAGGTGAAGGCGGCCGACGGGCGGCGGGTGTGGGTGCGGTACAGCGACGACGACGGGGTCACCTGGTCCACCCCCACGGAGATCACCGAGCAGGTGAAGAAGCCCGAGTGGCGCTGGTACGCCACCACCCCCGGCCACGCGATCCAGCTGAGCACCGGCCGCGTGGTCGTCCCCGGCAACCACACCGTCCCGCCCACCGGCACCGACGTCGGCAACGAGGCCAAGTACAACAGCGGCCACTGCCTGCTCAGCGACGACCGCGGCGAGACCTGGTACCTCGGCTACGTCGACGAGAACACCGACGGCTACGTCAACTGCAACGAGACCACCGCCGCCGAACTCCCGGACGGGCGCGTCTACTTCAACACCCGCAACGACTCCCCGTCCCCCGGCAACCGCGCCGACGCCCACTCCGAGGACGGCGGGAAGACCCTCGTCAAGCCGTTCCGCCCGCAGGCCGGTCTCGCCGCCCCCGTCTGCGAGGGCAGCGTCCTCCAACTCCGCGACCCCGACCTGCTGTTGTACTCCGGCCCCGGCGACCCGGCCGCCCGGGCCCTGATGACCCTGCGCGCCTCGGCCGACGGCGGCACCACCTGGCGCCCGGTGTACACGGTCGACGGCCTGCCCGCCGCCTACTCCGACCTCGTCCGCGTCGACGACGACACGGTCGGACTCCTCTACGAGACCGGTGACTTCGGGGCGTACGAGACGATCACGTTCCGCAGGGTGCCGGTGACCGCCCTGAGCTGATGAGTGACCTGTCTCACCCGGTCCGTGACGGACCTCACCTGAGCCGATGCGGGCGTCGGAGCGGACGTAAAGTCGGCCCATGACCTCTACCGACAGTGCTGCACAGACCCCCGCGACGCCCCCGGCGAAGGCCCCCGCCAAGGACCCGTGGGACCTCCCCGACGTCTCCGGACTGGTCGTCGGCGTGCTCGGCGGGACCGGGCCGCAGGGCAAGGGCCTCGCCTACCGGCTCGCCAAGGCCGGCCAGAAGGTGATCATCGGCTCCCGCGCCGCCGACCGCGCGCAGGCCGCCGCCGAGGAGCTCGGCCACGGTGTCGAGGGCGCCGACAACGCGGAGACCGCGCGCCGCAGCGACATCGTGATCGTCGCCGTGCCCTGGGACGGTCACGGCAAGACGCTGGAGTCGCTGCGCGAGGAGCTGGCCGGGAAGCTCGTCGTCGACTGCGTCAACCCGCTGGGCTTCGACAAGCAGGGCGCCTACGCGCTGAAGCCGGAGGAGGGCAGCGCCGCCGAACAGGCCGCCGCCCTGCTGCCGGACTCCCGGGTCGCCGCCGCCTTCCACCACCTGTCGGCCGTCCTGCTCATGGACACGGAGATCGCCGAGATCGACACGGACGTGATGGTGCTGGGCGAGGAGCGCGCCGACGTGGAGATCGTCCAGGCGCTGGCCGGCCGGATCCCCGGCATGCGGGGCGTCTTCGCGGGCCGGCTGCGCAACGCCCACCAGGTGGAGTCCCTGGTCGCGAACCTGATCTCCGTCAACCGCCGCTACAAGGCACACGCGGGACTGCGCGTCACGGACGTCTGAGCGGTGGGGGACACTGGTGGCGACCCACCAGCAGTGTCCCCTTTGTTCTGCCTTCGTTCTGCCGACAGGAGCCGATCCCATGCCCCGCCTCGCCCTCTACGCCCTCGTCGTCTGCCTGCTCGCCGTGGCGGCGGCGGTCGTCTCCTTCGTGGAGGGCAGCTGGATCGGCGTCGTGTGGGTCCTGCTGGCCGGTCTGTCGTCCAACATGTGCTGGTACTACCTGAAGCGCGGACGCGCGGCCTGAGACCTTTCCTAGCGCCAGAACTGGTAGAGGCTGTAGCCGTTCGACGTCTCCCAGTTGCTGACGCCCAGCCCCCGCAGGATCGCGTCGATCATGTCGAAGAACTCCCGGTTGATCGACGGCACCCACAGCAGCGCGAACACGAACAGCAGGCCGAACGGCGCGAACGGTTCCACCTGCCGCTTGACGTCGTTCGACAGCCAGGGCTCGATCACGCCGTAGCCGTCCAGGCCCGGCACCGGCAGGAAGTTCAGGATCGCCGCGGTCACCTGGAGCAGGGCCAGGAAGGCCAGCGCGTACTGGAAGTCGGCCGGCACCCCGTCGAGGGAGTGCAGCCAGAACGGGGCCGTGCAGACCGCCGCGAACAGTACGTTCGTCAGCGGGCCCGCCGCCGAGATCAGGCTGTGCTTCCAGCGGCCGTGGATGCGGTTGCGCTCGATGAACACCGCCCCGCCCGGCAGACCGATGCCGCCCATGATGACGAAGATCACCGGGAGCACGATGCTGAGCAGCGCGTGCGTGTACTTCAGCGGGTTGAGGGTCAGATAGCCCTTCCCGCCGATCGAGATGTCACCGCTGTGCAGCGCGGTGCGCGCGTGCGCGTACTCGTGCAGACACAGGGAGACGATCCAGGCCGCCGTCACGAACAGGAACACGGCGATGCCCGGCTTCTCGGCGAACCCGCTCCAGGTGGCCCAGCCGGTCACCGCCGTGACGGCCAGGATCCCGAGGAAGACGGGGCTGATCCGCCGGTCGCTCGGGCGGGTGGTGGTGGCGGTCATGGGGGCGGGCTCCCTGCTGGGGGTCGGTGGTTCGCGAAGCCCGACGGTACCGGGCACAGGGGAAAACGTCTCGCGGGTGGCCACCGGTTCCGGGGAAGGTGGGCGCATGGGACTCTGGCACGCGATCCGCGACCCCGTCACCCCCTATTTCAGGGGCGCCGCCTCTCATATCTCAGGGGCGGCGGCTCCCGTACGCCGTGCCCGGCGCCGCGCCGCCCCAACCCCGTGACCGCTTCCGTCGCCACCGGAGACAATGGACCCCGTGCGCTATCGCATCCTCGGCACCACCCAGGCACTTCGCTCCGACGGCACGCCCGTCCCGGTCGGCGGGGCGCGGCTGCGTGCCCTGCTCACCGTGCTCGCCCTGCGGCCCGACCGGGCCGTGCCCGCGAGCTTCCTGGTGGACGAGGTGTGGGGCGCCGACCCGCCGGCCGACGCGACGGGCGCGCTGCAGGCGCTGGTGGGCAGGTTGCGCCGGGCGCTAGGCGCGGACGCGATCGGCTCGACGGAGAGCGGCTACCGGCTCGCCGTCGCCGCCGACGACATCGACCTGCACCGTTTCGAGCGGCTGACCGGCGAGGGGCTGCGGGCGCTGGCCGACGGCAACCCCGCGAAGGCGGCCGAGGCCCTGGACGACGCGCTGGCCCTGTGGGGCGGCCCGGCCCTCGCGGACCTGCCCGACCGTACGGCGGAGGCGGCCCGCTGGGAGACCCGCCACCTGGACGCCCGCCGCGCCCGTCTGACGGCGGCGCTGGCCCTGGGCGACGCGGACACCGCCCTGCCCGAACTGACCGCCCTGTGCGACACCCACCCCCTCGACGAACCCCTCCAGGCCCTCCGCCTCCAGGCCCTCCGCGCCACCGGCCGCACGGCGGAGGCACTGGCCGCCTACGAGGACGTACGACAACTGCTGGCCGACCGGCTCGGCTCCGACCCGGGGCCTGAACTGCGGGCGCTGCACGGGGAGTTGCTGCGGTCCCCGGACGGGGAGAGCGGGGCGCGGACCATCCCCGTGCGCACCGGGACCGATGAATCCCCCGCCTCACCGCCTCCCGGCAATCTCCGCGCCCGCCTCACCTCCTTCGTCGGCCGGGAGGCCGACATCGACGTCATCCGGACCGATCTCGTCGCCGCCCGGCTGGTGACGCTGCTCGGGCCCGGCGGGGCCGGGAAGACACGGCTGTCGCAGGAGGCCGCCGAAGGCGTGCGGGACGCGGCGCCGGACGGGGTCTGGCTGGCCGAACTCGCCCCCGTCGACGACCCCGAGGCCGTACCGGAGGCCGTGCTCACCGCCCTCGGGGCACGCGAGACCGTGATGTACGGCGCCGGCGCCGAGGCGATCCGGGCCGCCGGGGGAGAGCGGCACGACGACCCCGTGGAGCGGCTCGCCGAACACTGCGGGCGCCGCCGGATGCTGATCGTCCTCGACAACTGCGAGCACGTCGTGGACGCCGCCGCCCGCCTCGTGGAGGCCCTGCTGGAGCGCTGCCCCGAACTCACCGTGCTCGCCACCAGCCGCGAACCCCTGGGCGTACCGGGGGAGTTGCTGCGCCCGGTGGAGCCCCTGCCCGACCCCGTCGCGCTACGGCTGCTCGCCGAGCGGGGCGCGGCGGCCCGGCCGGGGTTCACGGTCGAGGACGACATCGAGGCCTGCGCCGAGATCTGCCGGCGGCTCGACGGGATGCCCCTCGCGATCGAGCTGGCGGCGGCCCGGCTACGGATGTTGACGCCGCGTCAGATCGCCGACCGGCTCGACGACCGCTTCCGGCTGCTCACTTCGGGCAGCCGTACGCTCCTGCCCCGCCAGCAGACCCTGCGGGCCGTCGTCGACTGGTCCTGGGACCTCCTCGACGCGGACGAACGGGACGTGCTGAGCACCCTGTCCGTCTTCGCGGGCGGCTGCGACCTCGCCGCCGCCGAGGCCGTCTGCGGGCCCGTCGCGTTCGAGACGCTCGGCTCCCTCGTCGACAAGTCCCTTGTCGTGGCGGCCCCTTCGGGCGAGGACGGGATGCGCTACCGGCTCCTGGAGACCGTCGCCGAGTACGCCGGCGAACGGCTCGCCGAGTCCGGCCGCCGTCCCGCCGCCGAGCGCGCCCATCTGACGTACTACCGCGAACTCGCCCGCACCACCGACCCGTTGCTGCGCGGCCCCGGCCAACTCGCCGCCGTGGAGCGGCTGGAGCGCGAGTACGAGAACCTCCGCACCGCCCTGCGGCACGCCGTCGCCGAACGCGACGAACAGGAGGCCATCTGCCTGGTCCTGTCGCTGATCTGGTACTGGCAGATGCGCGACGTCCGCATCGAGGCCCGCAACTGGTGCGTCGAGGTCATGGCCCTGGGCCCCGACCCCTTCGCCGCCCCCGTCCGGCGTGCCGCCCCGGTCTGGCAGCGCTGCACCGACATCCCGCCCCCGCTCACCGGGGAACTCCTCGCCGAGGCCCGGCGCGGCCTCCATCTCGCCCATCTCGCCTGTATGGACACGGAGTTGGACGCCTGGGAGGCACCGGCCGCGAAGGAGAAACTGGGCCTCATCGCGCAGGTCTACGAACCGGGGCTGCCGCAGACCTGCCGTACGCCCGGCATGTTCTGGTTCTTCGCGGTGATGCTGAGCGGCAGCGTGCAGCGGCTGCCCGAGATCCTCGACGCCGACGTCCACACCTGCCGGACCACCCCCGGCATGGAGTGGGAGCTCGCGACCGTCCTCCAGATGCGCGCCAACATGCTCGCCAACCGCACCGACTGGGCGGGCGACGCGGCCCGGGACGCCGACGAGTCGCTGGAGATCTTCCTTCGCATCGGTGACATCTGGGGCGTCGCCGAGGCGCTCTCCGCCCGCGCCGAGGCCCGGGAGCGCATCGGCCAGTACCAGCTCGCCGCCGCCGACTACGAGGCCGCCATCGAGCACGCCGAACGGCTCGGTGCCCATGGGCAGACGGCCGTACTCGGCGCCCGGCTCGGCAGTGTGCTCATCGAGAAGGGCGACTTCGAACGCGGCGAGCGCATCCTGCGCGAGGTCATCGACCGGCCGCGCGGCATGAGCAGCGAGGCGATGCCCGCCGCCCGGATGTTCCTCGCGAGCCGCCTCGCCATGTCCGGCCGGATCGCCGAGGCACGCGAGGAACTGCGCCTGCTGCGCGAGGAGTTCCACATTGCGCACTTCATCGTCTTCGACGCGTTCATCCTCGGCTCGGAGGCCTGGGTGGAGGCGCTCGACGGCGACTACGACGAGTCCCTGGACAAGATCCGCAAGGCGCTGGCGCGGGCCGGTGACCCGCTGTCCGAGGCCATCGCCCCGCACATGACCTCGCTGTACCTGGGGATCGCCGCGGTCGCCCTCACCGAGTTCGACGGCGGCGACCGGGCCCGGGACGGCGTCCGCTGCCTGGTCTCCGCGAAGGCGCTGCTGCCGCCCGGGCATGTCCCGACCTTCATGGAACGCGAGGTCTACCGCCGGGCCGAGGAGCACGCGCGCGCCGCGCTCGGCGACGCGGTCTACGAGGAGTGCGCGGCCGGGTACGCCGAAGGCGGCGGCCTCTCCGCGAAGGAGGCCGCCGCCCTGGTGTGAGCCGGCACGAACCCGCCGGGACGGGACGCACTGCCGGGTCAGGCTTTGGTACGGAACTTGTAGATCGAGATCGGGGCCATCACCGCGGTGAGCCCCACCGACCAGGCCAGCGTCAGCCACACGCCGTGGGCGACCGGGCCGCCCACCATCAGCCCGCGGGCCGCGTCCGCCAGGGCGGAGAGCGGGTTGTAGTCGGTGAAGTTCTGCAGCCAGCCCGGCATCGAACCGGTCGGCGCGAAGATCGACGAGCCGAACTGCAGCGGCATCAGCACCAGGAAGCCCATGGCCTGCACGGACTGCGCGCTCTTCATGGTCACGCCGAGGGTGAGGAACACCCACATCAGGGCCGAGCCGAACACCGCGGACAGTCCGATCGCGGCGAACATGCCGAGCCAGTGGTGGATGTGGAAGCCGACGAGGACACCGACGACCATCAGCACGGCGGACGCGACCAGCATCCGCATCATCTCGACCGAGATCTTGGCGATCAGCACCGAGGCGCGCCCGATGGGCAGCGAGCGGAACCGGTCCATGACCCCGGTGTGGAAGTCGGTGTTGAAGCCGGTGCCCACTCCCTGGGCCATGTTCATGCCCATCATGGCGAGCAGCCCGGGCACGACGTACTGCACGTACGCCTCCTGCCCGCCGCCCAGCGACTGCCCGATCGAGCCGCCGAAGACGTACACGAACAGCAGCGTGAAGATGACCGGGAACAGGATGGCGTCGAACATCGACTCCGGATCCTGCCGGATCCACAGCAGATTGCGCCGGATCAGGGCGCCGGTGTGGCGCAGGTGATTGCGCAGCGGGATACGGGGGTCCGACGCGACGGCGCCGGGCTTCACGGCGATGGCGCTCATACGGCGACCTCCTCGCGGTCGGGGGTGGGCACGGAGTCCTGCGGGGCACTGGCACGGTGGCCGGTGAGGGAGAGGAACACCTCGTCCAGGCTGGGCAGTTCGGTGGTGATGGAGGCGATGGTGAGGCCGCGGGCGCTCACCGCGCCGACCACGGCGGTCAGTTGCTCGTCGCTGAGGATCGGCACCAGGACCGTGCCGCTCTCCACGTCGACGGTGACGGTGGCCAGGCCGGTGATGCCCAGCTCGTCCAACGCGTGGGCCAGTGGCCGGAGTTGGAGTGGATCGGCCGGCCGGATGCGCAACGCGCGTCCACCGACCTTCGCCTTCAGCTCGTCGATCCCGCCGTTCGCGATGACCTTGCCGTGGTCCACCACGGTCAGCTCGGAGGCGAGCGCCTCGGCCTCCTCCATGTACTGGGTGGTGAGCAGCACGGTCACGCCGTCGCCGACCATGGACCGCACCTCGTCCCACACCTCCATGCGGGTGCGCGGGTCGAGACCGGTGGTCGGCTCGTCGAGGAACAGCACCTGCGGGTGCCCGATCATCGAGGCGGCCAGGTCGAGCCGCCGCCGCATACCGCCGGAGTAGGTACTGGCGGGCCGCTTGGCGGCGTCCGTGAGGGAGAACCGCTCCAGCAGTTCGTCGGCGCGGGCGCGGGCGTCCCTGCGGGACAGGTCAAGGAGCCGCCCGATCATGTAGAGGTTCTCCCAGCCGGGGAGCTTCTCGTCGACGGAGGCGTACTGGCCGGTGAGGCCTATCACCCGGCGCAGCTGGCGGGGCTGGCGCAGGACGTCGTAGCCGGCGACGGATGCCTCGCCGGCGGTCGGGGCGAGCAGCGTGGACAGGATGCGTACGAGGGTGGTCTTGCCGGCACCGTTCGGCCCGAGCACACCCATCACGGTGCCCTCCCGGACGTCCAGGTCGACGCCGTCCAGCGCCTTGGTCTCGCCGTAGTGCTTGACCAGCCCCCGCACGGTCACTGCCGTGCCGCTGGGTGTGTTGTCGATTCGCGTCATGCCGATGACAGTGCCAGGGGCCGCCGACAGACCGCCTACATCCCACCGACAGCCGCCGACAACTGACCGACGGCAGCGACGGTCTTCCGACGATCACCGCAACCATCAATTGAGGAACCACGACGGCGAGCAACCACCTCCGCGAGAGCGGCGCCGGTTCAGGCGCAAAAGAGGGGGCAGCCCGCCGACGGGGGAAGTTCGGCGGGCTGCCATGGTGCCGCAGTGGCTCTGAACCGCTCAGTGAACGGAGTGCTCCTCCAGCGGGAACGTCCCGCCGACCACGTCCTCCGCGAACGCCTTCGCCGCGTCGCCCATGACGGCCCGCAGATCGGCGTACTGCTTGACGAACTTGGGCATCCGGCCGCCCGTCAGCCCCAACATGTCGGTCCACACCAGGACTTGGGCGTCGGTCTCGGCCCCCGCCCCGATCCCGACCGTGGGAATGTGCAGCACCCGGGTCACCTCGGCGGCCAGCTCCGCCGGAACCAGCTCAAGAACCACCGCGAACGCTCCCGCGTCCTGCACGGACTTCGCGTCCCGCAGCAACTGCTGGGCGGCCTCCTCGCCGCGTCCCTGCACGCGGTACCCCATCGCGTTCACGGACTGCGGGGTGAGACCGATGTGCGCCATGACCGGGATGCCGGACTCGACGAGGAGCCGGATCTGCTCGTGCGACCGCTCGCCGCCCTCCAGCTTCACCGCGCCGACCCCGGCCTCCTTCACCAGCCGGGTCGCCGAGCGCAGCGCCTGCACCGGACCCTCCTGGTAGGAGCCGAAGGGCAGGTCGCCGACGATGAGCGCGCGCTGCGTGCCCCGTACGACCGCGGCGGACAGCATGGTCATCTCGTCCAGCGTGACGGGCACGGTCGACTCGTACCCGAGGTGGCAGTTGCCCGCCGAGTCGCCGACGAGCATGACCGGGATGCCGGCCTCGTCGAAGACGGACGCGGTCATCGCGTCGTAGGCGGTGAGCATGGGCCACTTCTCGCCGCGTTCCTTGGCGAGAGCGATGTCGCGAACGGTGATACGGCGTGTGCCCTTGCCTCCGTACAGCGCCTTGCTGCCGTCGGAGGAGCTGGTCTTCCCAGTCTGGGCAGCCGAAAGCTGCGTCATTGCAACGGCTCCTTCAGTCATCTCGAGGCACCCTCACGGCGTCCCCGGATCCCCTCCATGGTGGCACCTCGTGTCACGGAGGGCCAGAGGGGCCCACGTCACCCGCGTCACGTCCGATCACGTGCGGGGCATACGTAAGGTCTGAGTAAAAGATTTACGATACGGCACGGTCTCGTATCGGAATTCGCCCGAGGCTCCCTAGTCTGGATCGCATGACCACTCCACCCGTCCCGGGCACCCGGATACCCGAAGCGGTGCACCGTCGCCGTTGGGCCATCCTCGGCGTGCTGATGCTGAGCCTGCTGATCGTGGTGCTCGACAACTCGATCCTCAACGTCGCCATCAAGACCATCTCCACCCCGGCCCCGACCGGCCTGGGCGCGACACAGAGCGAGCTGGAGTGGGCGATCAACGCCTACACCCTCGTCTTCGCCGGCCTGCTGTTCACCGCCGGCCTCCTCGGCGACCGGCTGGGCCGCAAGAAGACCCTGCTCGGCGGTCTCCTCGTGTTCGGCATCGGCTCCGCGCTGGCCGCCGAGTCCGGCTCGCCCGACCAGCTCATCGGCTTCCGCGCCCTGATGGCGCTCGGCGCCGCGTTCGTGATGCCCGCCACCCTCGCCGTCCTCATGAACGTCTTCGAGCGCGAGGAGCAGCCCAAGGCCATCGGCATCTGGGCCGGCGGCGTCGGCCTCGCCATCGCGATCGGCCCGATCACCGGCGGTGTCCTCCTCGACCACTTCTGGTGGGGCTCGGTCTTCCTGATCAACGTGCCCATCGTGATCATCGCGCTCGCCCTGATGATCTGGCTGGTCCCCGACTCCCGCGACCCGAAGCCCGGCCGCCTCGACCCGATCGGCGTGGTCCTGTCCGTCGTAGGCCTCGTCCTGCTGGTCTACGGCATCATCGAGGGCGGCGAACTCGCCGACTTCACGGCGCCCAAGGTGCTGTCGACGATCCTCGCCGGTGTCGTCGTCCTCGCCGGGTTCGTCTGGTTCGAGAAGCGCAGCGACCACCCGTCCATCGACGTCACGTACTTCAAGAACAAGGTGTTCTCGGCCGCGATCGCCGCCATCGCGCTGGTCTTCTTCGCACTGATGGGCGTGACCTTCTTCTCGGTCTTCTACACCCAGAGCGTGCGCGGCTACTCGCCGCTGCAGACCGGTCTGCTGATGCTCCCGCTGGCCGCCGCGCAGATGATCTTCGCGCCGCGCGCCCGGCTGGTCGTCGACCGCTTCGGCAACCGGATCACGACCGGCGTCGGCCTGCTGCTGCTCGCCGGGACGCTCTCCGCGTTCGCGACCCTCAAGGCGGACACGCCGATCTGGATCCTGGAGGTCGTCTTCTTCCTCATGGGCGCCGGCATGGCACACGTCATGACCCCGACCAGCGTGGTCATCATGCAGGCCCTGCCGCGCGAGAAGGCCGGCTCCGCGTCCGCGCTGAGCAACACCTTCCGCCAGGTCGGCGGCGCGCTCGGCATCGCCGTACTCGGCTCGGTGCTCTCCACCGCCTACCGCAACGGCATCGAGGGCAAGCTCGGCTCGGTGCCGGCCGCCCTGCGCGACACGGCCGGCGAGTCCATCGAGGCCACCCTCGGAGTCGCCGCGAAGCTCGGCCCGCAGGGCAAAGCCCTGGTCGGCCCGGCCAACGACGCCTTCCTGCACGCCATGCACGTCACCGCCCTGTGCGGCGCGGGCGTCGCGGTCGTAGGAGCGGTGGTCGCGTTCCTCTTCCTGCCCGGGAAGCCGACGGTCCGTCAGGAGGGCAAGGAGGAGCAGGAGTTGGTCGTCGTGGGCGAGTAGCGACGACAATCACCACAGACGGCAACGGGGGGACAGCGAAGGGACGGAGTGAAGTGAGCCTTGCCGACAACGGCACCGCCACCGGCACCGACAACGGGACCCGGCAGTGCGCCCCCACCCGAGGGCGCCCGCGCAGCGAGGCCGTCGAACGCGCCATCACGGAAGGCGTGATGAAGCTCCTGGAGGAAGGCGTGCCCCTGGCCGAACTCTCCATCGAGCGCATCGCCCGCACCGCCGGTGTCGGCAAGGCCACCATCTACCGCCGCTGGCCGGGCAAGGAGGAGTTGTTCGTCGACGTCGTCCGCGGGGCCGAGCCGCCGGACCCCGAACTGCCCGGCGTCTCCCTGCGCGACGACCTCGTGGCCATGGTGGAACAGCTGCGCCAGCGCGGTCTGATGGCCCGCTCCTCGGCGCTCCTCCACAACGTGTTCGCCCAGATGAAGAGCAGCCCGAAGGTCTGGGCCGCGTACAACGCGGCCGTCGTGGAACCCCGGCGCCGCAAGCAGGTGGACATCCTGCGCCGGGGCCAGGAGAACGGCGAACTCCGCACCGACCTCGACGCCGAGCTGATGAACGACATGCTGGTCGGCCCGATGCTCCTGCGCACCGTCATGCGCGCCGACGCCGACCTCCCCGAGGGCCTGTCCGAACTCCTCGTGGACACCGTGCTGGTGGCCCTGCGCCCGGCCGGGCCCTAGCGGATCCGTATGTGCGCGTCTCGTCACAAAGGGGGCCTACGGACCCGGATTCGGAACCCGCGGCGCCGACTTGTTCGTCCTCGTGCCAGTACGGCCGTCATGGGACGGCGGATCGGAACCGATCATCCCCTAGGGTCGTAGGCGCGGGGACGATGGTGTGCACGGCAGGTAGTGAGGCGACGGTATGGCACAGCAGGCGTATGTGGCGGAGACGGACGACGGCGGCTCGGGGGACGAGCCGCAGGGAAACCGACTTCGGCGCCTGCGGAACAGACTGTTCGACGGCTGGCGGGGCGACCGGAGGATCTGGCGCCGGGGTCTGATCCTCGCCGCGCTGGCGGTAGTCCTGGCCCTCGTCATGCTGCTGCACTCGCGGATCCCGAACCGGATCGGCAACCTCGGCAGTCTCACGGAGACCTTCCTGCCCTGGTTCGGGATCGCGATCCCGCTGCTGCTGGTCCTCGGCCTGGTCCGCAAGTCGGCGACCGCGCTGATCGCCGTCGTCCTCCCGGCGGTCGTCTGGCTGAACCTCTTCGGCGGGCTGCTGCTCAGCGACAAGACCGGCACCGGCGGCGACCTGACCGTGGCCACGCACAACGTCAACGCCGACAACCCCGACCCGGCCGGTACGGCCCGTGACGTGGCCGCGTCCGGCGCGGACATCGTCGCCCTGGAGGAGCTGACGGCCTCGGCGGTCCCGACGTACGAGAAGGCCCTCGCGTCGACGTACAAGTACCACGCGGTCGAGGGCACGGTCGGTCTGTGGAGCAAGGACCCGATGACCGGCGTCCAGGCCGTGGACATAAAGCTGGGCTGGACCCGCGCGATGCGCGCCACCGTCACCACCCCCGAGGGGCGGATCGCGGTCTACGTCGCCCATCTCCCGTCGGTGCGGGTGAAGTTGAAGGCCGGGTTCACGGCCCGGCAGCGCGACACGAGCGCCGACGCGCTCGGTGAGGCCATCGCCGCCGAGCCGCTGAAGCGGAAGATCCTCCTCGGCGACCTCAACGGCACGATGAACGACCGATCGCTGAACGCCGTCACCTCCCAGATGCGCTCCACCCAGGGCGCGGCGGGCGACGGCTTCGGGTTCAGCTGGCCGGCCTCGTTCCCGATGGCGCGGATCGACCAGATCATGGTCCAGGGCGTGGAACCGGTCACCTCGTGGACCCTCCCCAGGACCGGCAGCGACCATCTCCCGATCGCGGCCCGTGTGAACCTGGACACGAGCTCTTAACCTCGTGGAATAGAGCGCCTGGGAGTCTTTGTTCCGTAACTGAACTTAAGCTGTTCGGTACGGAACTCCGCTCTCCCCTTGAAAGGCACAGGCACCTCCATGCCCCTGGCCCTGCTAGCTCTGGCCGTCGGCGCTTTTGGTATCGGCACCACCGAATTCGTGATCATGGGCCTGCTGCCCGAGGTCGCGGACGACCTCCACGTCTCGATCCCCACGGCGGGACACCTGGTCTCGGCGTACGCGCTGGGCGTCGTCATCGGCGCCCCGCTCCTCGCGGCGGTCACCGCCCGCCTGTCCCGCCGCACGGTCCTGATCGGCCTGATGGTCCTGTTCGTGGCGGGCAACGCCCTCTCGGCCCTCGCCGCGAACTACGACTACCTCCTCGCCGCCCGCTTCCTGAGCGGCCTGCCGCACGGCGCCTTCTTCGGCGTGGGAGCGGTCGTCGCTACGACGATGGTCGCGCCCGAACGCAAGGCGCGCTCCGTCTCGCTGATGTTCCTGGGCCTCACGGTCGCCAACATCGTGGGCGTACCGGCGGCCACGCTGATGGGCCAGCACCTGGGCTGGCGGGCCACGTTCCTCGCGGTGAGCGTGATCGGCCTGGCGGCGATAGCGTCGCTGGCCCTGCTGATCCCGCACGACCACGCACACGCCCCGGCGGTGGGCCTGCGCCGCGAAATGGCGGCGCTCCGCTCCCTCCCGGTCTGGCTGGCCCTCGGCACGACCGTGGCCGGCTTCGGCGCGCTCTTCTCGGCGTACAGCTACATCACGCCGATGCTCACGGACGCGGCGGGCTTCGCGGACGGCAGCGTGACACTCCTCCTGGCGCTGTTCGGCGTGGGCGCGACGGCGGGCAACCTGGTGGGCGGCCGCCTCGCGGACCACTCCCTCCGAGGCACCCTGTTCGGCGGACTGGTGTCCCTGGCCGCGGTCCTGGCCCTCTTCCCCCTCCTGATGACCACGGAGTGGACGGCGGCCCTGTCGGTCGTCCTCCTGGGCGTAGCGGCGTTCGTGACGGGCTCCCCGCTCCAGCTGATGGTGATGGAAAAGGCCGCCGCGGGCCCCTCGTTGGCCTCCTCCGCGAACCAGGCGGCCTTCAACCTGGCCAACGCGGGCGGCGCCTGGATCGGCGGCCTGGCCCTGACGGCGGGCTTCGGCGCTACGTCGCCTGCCGTGGCCGGCGCGCTGTTGGCCGTACTGGGCTTGGGAGTTGCCGCCACGGCGTGGAGCGTGGACCGGCGTCGTGCGGTACCGGGCCGCGAGCGCGTGGTCGCGACCCACGTCCCGGACCAGGCGGGCGTTCTGCAGCCGTGACCGCTTGACGAACCCCCTTGTGTACGGCGTCAGTTGAGGATGACGTTGTACGAAGGCACCCGGTGGCCGCACTGGCTGGCCTTCCGGAAGTTGATCGACGACGGATACCGCTTGATGTGCTTGAGCACGACCTCACCCGTGTGCTTGCCGAAGATCCCGTCGACCGCCAACTCGGTGGTGGCCCAGTGGAAGTTGGAGTACTTCTGGAGTTCTTTGACACCCCGCTCGGTCTGCGGGCCGAACTTGCCGTCCTCCAAGAGGTGCAGGTTGAGGTAGTTGTTCACGAAGAACTGCACACAGCGGACCGACGCGGGGTTGTTGGCGTGGCCGTAGCCGATGTCCGGGATTCCGGGGTCCGCGTGGGCCGTCGTCGTGCCGAGCCCCACGGTGACGGCTGCGGTCAGGGTCACCGTGGCGCGGCGGAGCAGGCGGGTGTGTCTCATCGGACCTCGTTCCGAGCGCGGGTGGACGTCGCGGAACACCCTCACCCAGGTCCTCACCATGAACCAACCCCACACCGGTAAGCCGAGGACAAAACCTGCCGACCACTCCCGGAACGGGTTCTAGTCGAACCGCTCCAGGTCCCGCAGCCAAGCCGTGGCCGACCCGTCCGAGGGTGCGCGCCAATCCCCCCGGGGCGACAACGAACCGCCCGCCGAAACCTTCGGCCCATTGGGCATCGCCGAGCGCTTGAACTGGGCGAAGCCGAAGAAGCGGCGGCAGAAGACCTCCAACCACCGTCGGATCTCCGGCAGTTCGTACGCCACCCGCTTCTCCTCCGGGAAGCCGGGCGGCCAGGCTCCCGCTCCCGCGTCGTGCCACGCGTGCCACGCCAGGAACGCGATCTTCGACGGGCGGAAGCCGTGGCGCAGGACGTGGAAGAGGGTGAAGTCGTGCAGGGCGTACGGGCCGATCTTCGACTCCGTGGACTGCATCTCCTCGCCGGGCACCAGCTCCGGGCTGATCTCCGTGTCGAGGATCGCGGTGAGGATCTTGCCGGTCTCCTCGTCGAACTGGTCGCTGCTCACCACCCAGCGGATCAGGTGCTGGATGAGGGTCTTCGGTACGCCGGAGTTGACGTTGTAGTGGCTCATCTGGTCGCCGACGCCGTACGTGGACCAGCCCAGGGCCAGTTCCGAGAGGTCGCCCGTGCCCAGCACGATGCCGTTGCGCTGGTTGGCGAGCCGGAACAGGTAGTCCGTGCGCAGGCCCGCCTGCACGTTCTCGAAGGTGATGTCGTACACCGGCTCGCCGGAGGCGAAGGGGTGGCCCATCTCCTTCAGCATCAGACGTGCGGTCGGCGTGATGTCCAACTCCGCCGCCGTGACGCCGATCGCCCGCATCAGCGCGTGCGCGTTGTCCTTCGTGTGGTCGCTCGTCGCGAAGCCGGGCAGCGTCCAGGCCAGGATGTCGCTGCGCGGACGGCCCGCGCGGTCCATCGCGCGGGCGGCGACGATCAGCGCGTGGGTCGAGTCCAGCCCGCCCGACACCCCGATGACGACCTTCGGGCCGCCGATCGCCGCGAGCCGCTGCTGCAGGCCCTCGACCTGGATGTTGTACGCCTCGTAGCAGTCCTGCGCGAGCCGCTCCGCGTCGGCCGGTACGAACGGGAAGCGTTCCAGGCGCCGCCGCAGCCCCAAGTCACCCAGCGGCGGGCCGAGTTCGAAGCCCACCGTGCGGAAGTCCGACGTCCGCGCCCGGTGCGTACGGCGGTTGTCGTCGAACGTGCCCATCCGCTGCCGCTCCTGCCGCAGCAGGTCCAGGTCGACGTCGGCCACCGCGTACTCGTCGCCCAGCGGGAAGCGCTCGGTCTCCGCCAGCAGCGCGCCGTTCTCGTAGATCATCGCCTGGCCGTCCCAGGACAGGTCCGTCGTCGACTCGCCGAGACCGGCCGCCGCGTAGACGTACGCGGCGAGACAGCGCGCGGACGCCGAGCGGCACAGCAGTTTGCGGTCCTCGGCGCGGCCGACCGTGATCGGGCTGCCGGAGAGGTTGACGAGGACCGTGGCACCCGCCAGGGCCGCCTCGGCGCTGGGCGGCACCGGCACCCACATGTCCTCGCAGATCTCCGCGTGGAGTACGAGCGACGGCACGTCCCGCGCCGCGAACAACAGGTCCACGCCGAACGGGACTTCCTCCCCGCCGACGCGGATCGAACCGCCGCGCTCGTCGGCGCCGTCGGCGATCTGGCGGCGCTCGTAGAACTCGCGGTAGTTCGGCGGGTACGACTTCGGTACGACACCCAGGACCCGGCCCCGGTGCACCAGCACCGCGCAGTTGTAGATCCGGTTGCGGTGCCGCAGCGGGGCGCCGACGACCAGCACCGGCAGCAGGTCCGCGGACCCCGTCACCACCTCCCGCAGCGCCTCCTCGACCTGGTCGAGCAGTACGTCCTGGAGCAGCAGGTCCTCGATGGAGTAGCCGCACAGGCCCATCTCGGCGAAGACGGCGACGGCGACGCCCTCCTCGTCGCAGCGGCGGGCGTGGCGCAGGACCGCTTCGGCGTTGGCGTGCGGGTCCGCGATCACGGTGTGGCCCGTGCAGGCGGCGACGCGGGCGAAGCCGTGCTGATAGATCGACCAGAAGTTCAGTGGAGGCACGGGTCCACTGTAATCGTCAGTGAGACGCGATGGGGTGGCGCGGGGTGTCGAATACCCCACGCCACCCCATCAACAGGTGACTCGCCCACCGCCTACCGGGTCAGTGGTGACCCTTGGGGGCGATGAACGACTCGACGTAGCCGTTCGCGGGCGTGCCCACGCCGGTCACGTCGTCGTAGCCCTTGACCGCGGACAGCGAGCTGTCCTTGCCGAGGCTGCGGACCGAGGTCAGCAGGCCCTCGGTGGCGTCGAAGCCGTTGGCGAAGTCCACGCGGGCGACCGCGAGGTCCGTGCCGGTCGGCTTGTCGGTCACGTCGTGGTAGACCTTCGTGCCGTACTTGGCGTAGATCGACGGGTTGGCGAAACCGATCGCCTTGCCGCCGCGCGCCTCCTGGGCCAGGGCCTGGACCGCCGCGATCACCGGGGAGGCGAGCGAGGTGCCGCCGATCCGGTACTCGCTGTACGACTCCGAACCGTCAGACTGGGTCTGCGTCTGGCCGACCTTGAAGCCGGTGTTCGGGTCGGCGATCGCCGAGATGTCCGGGACGACACGGTTGCCGGTGGCGCTGTTGGCCGTGGCGAGTGCCTTCGGGACGACACCCTTCTGGTAGAAGGGCTCGGCCACCGTCTTGCTGGTGCCGCCGCCCGCGCCCGAGGTGAAGGCGCCGGGGAAGTTGGTCCAGCTCTTGCCGTCGGTCGACAGCGCGGCCTTCTCGGTGCCCCAGCCGGTCTCCCACAGGTACTTGTCGCCCTTGCCGACGGCCAGCGAGGTACCGCCGACCGCCGTCACCCACGCCGAGTTGGCCGGGGTGTCGACCTGCTTGACGCCGGGCTGCGTCGGCGTGGTGGTGTTGGCCACCTCGTCGCCGTTGTCACCGGAGGAGAAGTAGAAGCCGATGCCCTCGACCGCGCCCAGCTGGAACACCTGGTCGTAGGCGGCCGCGAGGTCCGGCGTCTGGTTGGCCTCGATGTCGCCCCACGAGTTGGAGACGATGTCGGCCAGGTGGTTGTCGACGATCTTGTTGAGCGAGTCGAGCAGATCGTCGTCGTTGCAGGACGCGGCGCCCACGTACGTGACGTTCGCGCCCGGCGCCACCGCGTGCACGGCCTCGACGTCGAGGGTCTCCTCGCCGTACCAGCCCGATGCGTCGCACTTGTCGGCGGCGGTGTCGGTGTAGTTCGACGGGAGGACCTGCTTCAGCTGGCTGGTCGTCCACTTGGCGTCGCCGTGGTTCTTCGCGTAGGTGGCCGCGTCGAACGCGATGGTCGGCGAGGCGTAGGCGTCGGTGATGGCGACGCGCACGCCCTTGCCGGTGTACTTGCCGGCGCCGTAGGCGGCCCGCAGCTGCTTGCCGGTGTACCCCTCGACGGCGTACGGGATCTTCTTGCCGTAGGCCGAGGGCAGGGTGGTCGCGGTGTTGGAGCCGTAGTACGAGGAGAACGGTCCCGAGTTCTTGAACACCCCGGCCGGACCCGGCAGCGTGTCGTCGTGGCTCGCCTGGTGCGGGGCGTTGTCGAGACCGGTGACGGTCAGGACGGCACCGTTGAGGCTGTCCGGCGCGGAGGCCGTCTTCGACGGGGCGCGGTAGGTCTTCGAGCCCTTCGAGTAGTTGTGCAGCGAGGTGCTGAACGCCTTCTCGACCGCCGCCACGTCACCGGAGACGGTGACGTAGTGCTGCGTGGTGCCGGTGACCTTCAGCCCGGCGGACTTCAGCCAGGACTTGACGGCGGTCACCTGGGCCGTCGTGGCGCCGAAGCGCTGCTGCACCTGAGCGGCGCTCAGGTACTTGCCGTACAGAGCCGAACTCGGGTCCGAGACGGCCTTGGCGTACGCCGCGAGGCCAGAGGCGTTCCGGCCGGCGAAATAGACCCGGGCGGAGACCTTGGAGCTGTCGGAGGTAGCTCCCTTGTCCGCCTTGGCCGTCGCCCACGCGGGCTTGGTGCCCGCGAGAGAGTCCCGGCCCGGGGTGTCCGCGGCGTGCGCCGCGGGTATACCGAGCGCCAGAGCGCCGGCGATCATGGGCAGTGTCGCTGCCATGCTCACGCCGGCGCGCATGGTGGCGCGATTGGATCTCATAAAACCCCCTGCTATGCGGTTCGACGCATGGAGTGGTCGGTCATGCGGGATCCGCACGGAACCTGCGGCGGGAGGGTCCGTGGATGGATCACACGATGGGGGCCACTCTTTCGATGAACCGTTCATGCCAGGGGAACGCAAAAGTCAAGAGAAACCCAAGGAACCGTCACCCAGGGCGAATTGGGTGCTTTTTTCCTTACGGGCGTGTAACGAACGACCGGAGACGCTTTACGAACGCGCTTTTGCGCCACGCTCCTTGAGCATGTCGGCCATCAGCTGGATCTCCGACTGCTGCGCGTCCACCATCCCCTGCGCCAGCCGTTTCTCCACCCCCACCGTGCACTTCTCCACACACCCCTCGGCCATGTGGATCCCGCCCTTGTGATGGTCCGTCATGAGCTGCAGGAAGAAGACCTCGGCGGGCTTGCCGCTCAGCGAATTCAGCTTCTTCAGCTCGGTGTTGGTCGCCATCCCCGGCATCAGCGCGCCGTCCTTGCCGGACGCCATGTCACCCATGCCCATCCAGGTCATCGGCGGATCGGCCGACACCTTCGGCAGGTTCCACAGGTCCAACCAGCCCAGCAGCATGCCCCGTTGATTGGCCTGCGTCTGCGCGATGTCGTATGCAAGCCGCCGCACTTCCACGTTCTTCGTACGGTCCCGCACGATGTACGACATCTCGACGGCCTGCTGGTGGTGCACCGCCATGTCCCGCGCGAACCCGGCGTCCGCCGAATCCGCCGTAGGAGTAGGGGAGTTGGTCGATTTACCGCCGTCCTCGGCGACCGCGTAGGTGATCGCGCCGGCCGCGACCAGCGCCACCGCCGCGGCCCCCGCGATCAGTCCCACCTGCCTCACTGCGACAGCCCGCCCGTGCAGGCCGCACCCGGCTCCGGCGTCTGCTTGCCCTGCACGAACTCGGCGAAGAACTTGTTCACGTCCGCGTCGCTCGCGCTCTTCACGGTGCGCTGGTGCCCCCACGCCGACAGCATGATCGGGTCCTTCTGGCTGTCGTACGGACTCATCAGAGAGTACGGCGTCGACTTCACCTTCGCCGCGAGCGCCTTGACGTCGGCCGCCGAGGCCTTCTTGTTGTACGTCACCCAGACCGCGCCGTGCTCCAGCGCGTGCACCGCGTTCTCGTCCTTGACGGCCTTGGTGTAGACATCGCCGTTGCAGTTCAGCCAGACCGGGTTGTGGTTGCCGCCGACCGGCGGGTGCATCGGGTAGTTCACCGTGCCGGTGACGTGGGTGCGGCCCAGCGTGCCCTTCCACGTGTTCACGCCGTCCGAGCCCGCCACGAAGTGCCCCGAGCCGTCGCCGCTCTTGGAGTCGCTCGCGGAACTGTCCTTCTTGCCGGACTGCGCGTGCACGACGGCGACCCCGCCGATGACGACACCGGCGGCGACCACCGTGCTCGCCACGATCTTCACGAGCTTGGCGCGTCGCTCGCGGGCCTGCTCGGCGCGCCGCATCTCCTCGATGCGGGCCTTGCGCGCCGCGTTGCCGGTGTTCTTCGCGGAACCCATGAGATGTGTGTCCTTTTGGGGGAAGGGACGGGAAGGTCGGGACCCACTGATCGTAGTGGGGGAGTAAAGGGTTCTCGTAGGGCGCCCACAGCAAAGACCGCGGAAGAGTGCGATCCCCCCATGCCAGGCATTACGAATGTCAGTCCGAGCAGGCAAGATGGTCAGCAGATGGGCATCACATGAGCATCAGCGCGGGACACCTGCCGTTCGTGAGCCGTTCAGCCCGAGGACGGCCGGTCGATCAAGGTCGGCAACGCGCACGAAATGGTGTTGTGGTGGGATGCTCAGGTGCCCGACCGCCTCCTGCGGTACGAGGACAGGCGGCCTGACCAGCAAGGATGGGGAAGCGGAAGATGGACAAGCAGCAGGAGTTCGTGCTCCGGACGTTGGAGGAGCGCGACATCCGGTTCGTACGGCTGTGGTTCACGGACGTGCTGGGCTTCCTCAAGTCCGTCGCCGTGGCCCCCGCCGAGCTGGAACAGGCCTTCGACGAGGGCATCGGCTTCGACGGCTCCGCGATCGAGGGCTTCGCCCGCGTGTACGAGTCCGACATGATCGCCAAGCCGGACCCCTCCACCTTCCAGGTCCTGCCCTGGCGCGCCGAGGCCCCCGGCACGGCCCGCATGTTCTGCGACATCCTCATGCCGGACGGCTCCCCGTCCTTCGCGGACCCGCGCTACGTCCTGAAGCGCGCCCTCGCCAAGACCTCCGACCTGGGCTTCACCTTCTACACCCACCCGGAGATCGAGTTCTTCCTCCTGAAGGACCGCCCCCTCGACGGC
>NZ_JAEQAZ010000065.1 GCF_016654115.1 Streptomyces sp. MBT53 | reverse complement strand
CCACTTCACGGGACGCGATCGCAGTCAGCCCGATGTGGTCGCGCAGCAGTCCTGGTGTGTGGCGTTGTCCGCGGCCGATGGCAAGCCGCGCAAGGACACTGCGCCGCCACGATCACACAGCGGTCTCCATGCCTGGGCGGCGGCGGGTGATGGGGCGTTTCGCCGCAAAGTCGTCGGGTGGGCAGGATGTGGAAAATTAGCTCGGGGCAGGGTCGGTCACCGTCTTCGCCAGGTGGTGTGGCGGGAGGTTCGGGAGCCGGTACGTGCCGAGCGGCGTGAGTTCGATCTCAACCTCGACCAGCCGTTGTGGCATCCGGCGGAAGCCGACTTGTCGTCCGCGATCTTGTCGCACTCGCTTTCGACAGCGCGGCCCAGCCACCGACGAGGGTTCGCAGAGCCCCACGCCTCGCCCGCCGAAGGACATGGAGGCACTCCCGGGGGCCTCATGCATACTTCGTCAGCCGTACGTCCTCGACGCCGAGCAGGCCCAGCAGCGGCACCTTGCCGACGCGCTGGTCCCGGTCCACCTCCAGGCCGGTCGTGCGGACGAGGTCGAGCAGCAACTCGGCCAGGGGCATCACCATGTGCCGCCCCCAGCAGCGCTCGGAGGAGTGGCCGAAGGGCAGATAGCCGGGGGCGGTGTCCGGATCCAGGTCGTTCCAGCGTTCAGGCCGGAAGCATTCCGGGGCGTCCCAGAGCGCGGGGTCACGGTGGAGGAGCAGAGGCAGCACCAGAACGTCGTCGCCCTCGCCTATCCGGTCGTCGATGGCCGGGTACTCGGGAGATGCGTTGCGCAGAATGTTCCAGGAGGGCGGGAGCAGCCGCAGCGACTCCTGGACGATGTTCCGGTTCGGCATGCCGTCCTCGAAGGGATGGCCGAGCCATAGGGCGTTCGCCACCAATGTGGAGACCGTGAAGCAGACCGGGGCGGCGGCACGCCGGTAGATCCCCATCGCGTAGCGCCGGTTCTGGTAACCGACCGTCTCGGCCGCGCGGGCGGCCAGCCCTGTGAGGTGGGGCGCGGGGCGGGGCCAGCCCGGCAACGCGGCTCCGACGGAGATGACGGACCAGGTGAGTTTCGGGGTGAGTTCGAGGTTGCGGCTCATCAGTATCCGCAGCCGGTACGGATCGCCGCCGAGGATCAGGTCGCGCAGGAAGAGGTGTCCGGTCAGCGGCCAGGAACCCGACAGATCCACGTCCGCAGGCAGCGGCCCGGTGAGCGCGGCACGGACGTCACGGCCGATGGTTTGGGTGACTGCCGAAGCCTCGGTCTTGGTGATGGAGCGTCCGTGCAGCGGTTTGAACGTGGGTCGCTCGGTTTCCGTGGCGCGACGTGCGGCCAGAATGCGCTCGGCGACCTCGGGGCCGGCCACCCCGACGGTGTCCGGCTCCAGGCGGAACACGTCCTGACCGGCATGGTCTCGCAGCAGGGCGGCCAGACGCGGGGCGAACTCGGTGGCGCGCGCTCTCGGCACGGACGACAGGGACATGGGCGCTCCGGGGCTGTCGGCGGTGGGAAGACATCGTTGTCCCGCGTCCCATGAAGCCGCCAGGATGCGGGACAACGATGTCAGGAGGTGTCCGGCCGGGACGGGTGGATCAGCCTCAGTACCAGAGGTACCAGGCGCTCGCCTTCAGGCTCTTGCGAGCGGCGACCTTGTTGCGGACGGCGAAGAGAAGCTTCATCACAGGACCTCTTTTCGATGCGCGAAGAAATCTCAGGAACGGCGGAACCCTTCCCCGCCACCGTCGTGACTAATCCGCCTCGTTGTCAACTCCTGCCCCGTTAGTGTCCGTTGACAGGTCTTCAGTGAGGCGAGGTGCCGAACCGGCAACACCGCCCGGTCGCCGTCGGCCGAGTGCGGGCGTTCGCTGCCCCGCCCTCCGTTGAGCCAAGGACCCGCTACGAGCGCAGGTGCGAGCTTCGGATCAGCCCCGAAGCTCGGCAACCCGGCCGTGGTGTGCACAGTCAAGGGCTGCCCACTTCGCAGGGAGCGGTCACACTCGACATCGATCGTGTGCGTCAGCGGCGTCATGTCGCTGAAGACCTCATCGGGATCGGAGCCGGCGGCAAGCAGTCCGGCCAGGGCCGCTGCGCCCCCCGTTCGACCGCCCGACGCGCGGGTGTCCAGTAGTCGGCACTGTCCGTGATGGATCCGGTCGGCTTCGGGCCGCCGACGAGGTTGCCGGCCGGGTCGATGACGGTGGTCGGGTAGCACGAGTCCGTGTCGTGGTCGTAGACGGGCTCGAAGTACTTCTGGAACGTGGTGGTGCTCTCGGGAAGGTCCTGCAACACGCCTGCGGAGGCGCCGCACGACAGGGAAACTTCCTTGCGGGAAGGGGTGTTTCCTGCGGTCTCCGGGGTCCGCCGTCCGGCGTGGCGGGATCACGGGCGGACCCCGGAGGTTGAAGGTGTGTCACGCGGTGGTGCAGGCGCTCCCGTTCAGTTTGAAGTCGGAGGGCTTCGCGAATGTTCCGTCAGCGGTGCCCTGGAACCCGAAGGTCACCTGTCCACCGGCCGCGACCTCGCCGTTGTAGGCCGTGTTGCTCGCTGTGACAGCTCCTGACGACGAAGTCAGGTTCGCGTTCCAGGCATTGGTGATCTGCTGCCCTGAGGGAAGGGTGAACGTGAGATTCCAGCCGCTGAGGGGGGAGGAGCCGGTGTTGGTGATGGTGACGTCGGCGGTGAAGCCGCCCTGCCAGACACTGGTCGCGTAGCCCACCTTGCAGGCTGTCGAGCCACTGGAGTTGCCCGAGCCGCCGGAGGAGCCCGTGTTGACGGCGGAGGAGAACGAGGTCACGGCGAGTCCGGTGCCGTTCTGCCAGGGCTCGAAGCCGGCCTGAACGCTCGTCAGATACCAGTTGTTCTGCGCGAGTCCGCGTGACACGGCCTGCCGGGCGAAGTCCATGACGTCGAAGGACCAGCTGGCGAGCGCCGAGGGTGCGACGAACGACAGCACGTCGTTCGAGCCGTTGTTCCCGGACCACACCTGCCAGTCGCGCCCGCCCACGGTCGTGTTGCCGACCGGGGAGCCGATGGGCTGGATGGAGCCGACCTTGTTGAACCAGATCATGATCTCCGTCCTGTTGACGCCGTCGGTGCGTGGCGTGGGGTCGAGCCAGATGTCGTACGCGGCGTCGTACACCGCGTCGTTCACATAGCTGTAGGAGATGCTCGAAGGTGCGGTGGAGACGGTGCTGAGCTGGGCGGGAAGGTTGGTGCCCGGGGAGCAGTTGGTGTAGTGGCAGCCGTTGTAGACGGACGGGTACGACTTCGGAGCGCCGTTCGTGGGGACGGATCCGTCGGCCTGGGTGATCCTGAACCCCGAGTCCGTCGCGGTGATGCACTGGGCGGCACTGGTGCCCCAGCGATTGTTCTGGACCACATAGCGGCCCTGGACGGTCGTCGTGCCGAAGGGCTGGCAGATCGTGGTGTCGGCCTGTGCCACCGACACCGTGGTCAGAAGTGCGGCGAGCGAGACGAGCGAGGTGAGCAGCGCGCCGAGCAGTCCACGCGCGCTGCGGGCATGGTGCGGTGAAGGACGCATGCGGATCCTCTTCAGAGGGATGGGGGGTAGTGGGGTGGTGCTCCCGCGACTATGTGAATGGGAGCGCTCCCAAATCTTGGCTCGGCAGGACTGTAGGGATGGTCCAGGTCCATGACAAGACTGTGGGCATGAACCCGTTGAACCGATTTCGGAGGCGCAGGTCGGACGCCGGGCCGAGACGCGGCGCGCCGACCCGCGGTGCTTTCCCCGCGGATGTGGCGACGGACGTCAGGTCGAGTCGCGAACCACGAGCTCGGTACGGAGGATGACGTGACGCCAGGCCACGGCGCCCTCCTCCATCTCCTCCAGGAGCAGCCGGATCATGGCCCGCCCGATCTCCTCGATCGGCTGACGCACCGTCGTCAGTCGCGGTTCGGTCTGCTGGGCCAGCGGAAAGTCGTCGAAGCCGATGACGGCGACGTCCTCGGGTACCCGGCGTCCGGCCGCGAGCAGGGCCTCCAGAGCTCCCGCGGCCGTGGTGTCCGACGCGGCGAGGACGCCGTCGATGTCCGGATGCCGATCGAGGAGCTCGGTCATGGCGCGGCGCCCGCTGCCCGCCGTGAAGTCGCTTTCGGCGGCAAGGGTCGGCTCGCCCTTCAGCCCCGCGAGCTTGAGGGCTTCTTCGTAGCCGCGCAGCCGGCACTGGGCGGCGTAGAGGTCGAGCGGCCCCGTGATGGTGGCGATGACTCTGCGGCCTCGTTGGACGAGATGGGAGACGGCGCTGCGTGCGCCGCCGATGTTGTCCGCGTCGACGTAGCTGACGTACTCCTCTCCGGAACGGCGCCCCAGCAGCACGGTCGGCAGCCGGGCCTCGGCGAGCATGTCCGGCAGGGGGTCGTCGGCGTGCACGGACATCAGCAGGACACCGTCCACCCGGCCGCCGCGCGCGTACTCGAGGAAACGCTGCCGCTCGGTGTCAGAGCGGACCAAGGTCAGCAGCAGTTGCATTCCGGTGTCTGTCAGTGCGTTCCCGAGCGAGTTGACGATCTCGGAGAAGAAGGGTTCGGCGAACTGCCGCCAGTCCGGCTCCGTCATGACCAGGGCGACGGCGTCGGCCCGCCGTCCCGCCAGGGAACGGGCCGCGAGATTGGGCACGTAGCCCAGTTCCTCGATGGCCTGCTGTACGGCCCGGCGCGTCGAATCCTTCACGCCCGCCGCGTTGTTGATGACGCGGGAGACCGTGCCCCGTCCGACCCGCGCGTGGGCGGCCACCTCTTCCAGCGTCGGTGCCCCCGGGCGTCGCCTGCCCATGACCACCTCCCCCCAAGAGATCACCGATCTTACCGGCCGGAGGGGGTGAGCACACGAATTCACCGCTGGCATAGTTGCAGCCCGGGTTGGCCTGCCTTCACGGATTGGGAGCGCTCCCGTTTTGTGAGTGCCCTGGGATGGCCGGGCAGCCCCCTGCGCGGGTGGGGGCCGCCCGGCCGGTGACCCCGTCGCCTGATGACGGGGTCCGTACGCGGTGCGCCGGCGGGGGCTACTCAAGCAGCTCCGCGTACGAGCCCATGGCCAGGGCGATGTCCGCCTGGGCCCAGAATCGGTGGTAGGTGAAGACGGGCGCGGCGCCGCCCTTCAGATAGGCCTCGACCTTCGACCAGGCCGGGTCGTTCTTGTAGAGGGCCCGGATCGAGGCGAACGTCGAGGACGAGTTGATCGCCTCGCCGTTCGGCATCTTGCCGGTCCAGCCGCTCGGCACGTAGACCGGATCGTTGAACCGGCTGTAGTCGGTGCGGGTCTCCGGAACGGCGATACCGAGGCTGTCCCGGTAGTTGCCCCACATCCCGTCCAGCAGCGCTTTCGCCGTCGACTTCGCCCTCGCGTCACCGGACTTGGCGCCGTAGTACGTCAGGGTCTTGGCATACGAGGCCGCCACGCCGACGTCGTTGGTGTAGTCGGCGACGGTGACGTGAAGTCCGCTGTTGGCGCCGGGACTTGACGCGTTCCAGGGGTCGGGCTGGCCCGACCACTGGAGGGTGGAGGGGATCTGGTAGGTGCCGTTCGGGTTGATGGTCGTCTTGGACAGCGCCCACTTGACCCACTTGTCGAGGACCGTCTTGGCCTGCGGGTCACCGCTCTGCTGGTAGTACTCGGCGACCCGCTCCATGGACCACGCCTGGAAGCCGAACCACTGGTTGGACGGCGGGTCGTGGTAGACGGGCTGCTGGTCGTAGTACATGCCGTAGAAGGTCGACGTCCCGGCCGGCGGACTCGCGTAGCGGCCCGCCCAACTGTTGGTCGAGCCGCCGGCGATGGCGCCTTCGTCCGACTGGAGCCAGCGGTAGAACTCCAGTTGCCGCTGGAGCGACTTGCCCCAGTCGGCCGCGCCGGTCGGCGACTTGGGCTTCAGGTCGGCGTCGGCGCTGAGCGCGTATGCGGCGAGCGGGTTCTGGTAGCCGCTGTGGGCGTAGCTTGATCCGATCCGCCAGGCCCAGCCCCCGGTGGTGTCGGCAGAGCCGCCCCAGGCGTAGTACCAGGACAGCAGATAGTCCGAGGCGTCCTTGCCGGTGCCGGCCGGGCAGGTGGACGGTCCGACGCAGTTGCCGATTTTCTTGAAGTACTTGTCGTATATGGCGTAGCGCAGATAGTCGCCCATCTTGGCCGCCTTGCCGACGGTCGCCGAGACGTCGGCGCCCTTGCCCTGTTCCTTGGCCCAGGTGTCGGCCCAGTACGCGGCCTGCACGGCCCGCGCGTCGGCGTCCGGGGCATCGGTGTACTTCCACTGCTTGGCGTACGAGGAGTCATCGGTGAAGAGGTCCAGGTACCCGTTCTTGCCGCCGTACTTGAAGGCGTCGCAGGTCGGCTGAGGCACCGTCTCCCACACGGACTCCTGCGGTCCGCGCTGGAAGGTGTTGATGTACGACGGCCCGCTGGCCGTCGGCCCCGCCTCGCACCCGCCGCCCGGAGTGTCGCCGTAGCCGTAGGTGTTGTCGACGTCCTGGAGCCAGTGCATACCGTAGACATCGTCCGTGGAGTAGGTCGACTTCAGCTCGCCTGCGAGCGGGTCCGAACCGACCGGCACGGACGGGTCGAGTGCCGTCGGATACTGGTCCGGCGTGTCCTCCTCCGGTCCGTAGGTCGCCGGCTTCGAGGCGTTGTAGAAGGAGTTTGTCGGCTGGTCGGCGTGGGTGGGGATCATGTACTTCTCCATGAGGGCCCAGGCGCCGTTGAACTTCGACCAGTCGCCCGTCACCTTGCCGTACATCGCCTGCAGCCACAGCAGATAGCTGTACGCCTCCGACGTCGTCTCGTGCCCCTGGTCCGGCGCCTCGACGATCAGGGTCTCCACCGAGTGGTAGGGGATGCCCTGGGGCGAGAAGTAGCCGTTCGCCGGGTTGGTGATCTTGCCGTAGAGGTCCAGGAACCGGGCGTCGTACGTCTTGGACGTCGCGATCTGGGTGACGGTCACCGACGCGCTGCCGTACCCGGCCGCGGCCGAATCGAAGGTCGCCGCCCCGGTCCCGGAGGAGTCCGCGGTGACGGTCACTTTCTGCGCGGTGCTCCAGTTCGACGGCGTGAAGACGAGCGAGGTCCCGCCAGTCACCGACAGGCCCGTGTTGCCGCCGGTCCGGGCGGTCGTCACGGTCACGTTCGCCGACGGCTGGGTCGAGAGCTTCACGTCGTATGTTGCCGTTTCGCCCTGCTGGACGGCGAGTTGGGAGGTCGAGGCCACGATGGCGGGACCCGCGGCGACGGTGATGCCGACCGGGGTGGACTCCGCGGACGCGCCCAGGCTGTCATACGACTTGGGCGTCATGGAGTGACTGCCCACGGTCAAGCCGGAGGCGGAGTACGTGTAGGGCGCGCTGGTGTCGGTGCCCAGCAGGGTGGCGTCGTCGTAGAACTCCACCTTGGCGATCGTCGCGCCGTCCGCGGCCGCCGCACTCGCCGCGAGCGGCACGGCGTCCCCGCGCGAGTAGACCGCGCCGGCGGCCGGGCTGGTCAGCACGGTGATGGGCGGTTGATGTGCGCCGGTGCAACTGGTGCCGTTGACCGCGAAGTCGGTCGGCGCGCTGTTGGCGCCGCTGTAGCTGAACTGCGCTCCTGCCGAAACCGCGGCGCCCGGGGCGACGGTGCCGTTGTAGGAGGCGTTCTGCACGGTGATCGACTGACCGGACTGCGACCAGATGCCGTTCCACCCGTTCGAGAGCTTCTGGTTGCCCGAGTAGCCGTAGGTCAGGGTCCAGCCGTCGAGGGCGGTGGTGCCGCGGTTGGTGAGGGTGAGGTCGGCGGTGAAGCCGGAACCCCAGTCGTTGGTCTTGTAGTCGACACTGCACTGCACGGTCGCCGCGTTCGCGGTGGTCGTGCCGGTGGCGAGCATCGTCAGGGGTAGGGCGAACGCGGCGGCGACGGCGGTCAAGAGCCGGCGTACGGCTCTTCGTCTGCGTCCGGGATCCATGTGCTGTTCCTCCTTGCGTCACGCGACTCACGGAGAGGTGCCAAGGCCTGAATCCAGTGGGAGCGCTCCCATCGTGGGGATGAAGGCCGGAACGGTCAAGACGCCGGGCATTCAAAGTTCGAACTGAGCCGATCCGGCGAAGAGTTTCGCAGGGACCCTATGAAACCTCGCCAGTTGACGCTAACTTCCTCCCCACCAGTGGGAGCGGTTCCATCAGTGACGCGTCCGTAGCGGCGCGCCAAGCTGTGAGGACTCGCTCATGCGACACCCCCCGCATTCGATACTTTTAGTCAGCGACGCGCTCTCGCGCACCGTTCCACCAGGCACTCCCAGTCCGGGCAACCATGGCCGCGTGCCCCGGGCATGCGCACTACGGGTCAGTGCCGTCGACCGATCCGCGAGCGCCCCGCCGTACTTCGCGAGCGCCGCACATTCTCCGGACAGTGACGGTCGCCAAACCCGGCAACGCAACCCCGAACCGCGACGATGCCGCCGGTGCCCCGGAGGCCCACCACGAGACGCCGGGCACGAAGTCACGCCTCGAACCGTAGGGAATCCCAGTCGGTGGTCGGCGCGTTCGCTCACGACCGGGCGCCCCCGCACCTGACCGCGCGTCCCCTCCCAGTACGACGGAGGCCTCGAAACGCCGACCGGACGGCGCTGCCTTCGAGGCGAAACCAGACGCACCAGCTCACTGATCACCGCAACGCCACGCGTGCCCCGGGCAGGGGCTCGCGCGACCGTTCGCGCGGTCTTCGTCCACAGGTCCACCACGAGAGAAGGAAGCACCCGCACATGAGTCACAGCAGGACATCGCTGTTCGTCGCCGTGGCGCTGGTCGCCGGGACGACGGGGTCGGCGTTCCTCGTCGGCCAGGCCGGCGCCGCCACCTCGTCCATCCCCTGCACCGTCGACTACAAGGTGCAGAGCCAGTGGGACACCGGCTTCACCGCCGCCGTCACCATCACCAACAACACTGCCGCCAAGTCGAGTTGGTCGGTGAAGTGGTCGTATGCCGGCAATCAGAAGGTCACGAACGCCTGGAACACGAAGCTCAGCCAGAGCGGTGCCGACGTCACCGCCGCCAACGAGAGCTACAACGGCCCTCTCGCGAGCGGAGGTTCGGTCAGCTTCGGGTTCAACGGCTCCTACAGCGGCACCAACAGCGTGCCCGCGACGTTCACGCTCGACGGCGTCGCCTGCAACGTCGACAATGGTGGCGGCACTGGTGGCGGTACGGGTGGTGGCACCGGAGGAGGCGACACCGGCAGCCGTGCCGACAACCCCTACACCGGCGCCAAGGTGTACGTGAACCCCGAGTGGTCCGCCAAGGCGGCCGCCGAACCGGGCGGCAGCCGCATCGCCAATCAGCCCACCGCCGTCTGGCTCGACCGCATCGCCGCGATCAACGGCGTTGACAGCGGCATGGGCCTGCGCGCCCACCTCGACGAGGCGCTCAAGCAGAAGGGCTCCGGCGATCTCGTCGTCCAGCTCGTCATCTACGATCTGCCCGGCCGCGACTGCGCCGCCCTGGCCTCCAACGGAGAACTGGGACCCAACGACCTCGACAAGTACAAGTCCCAGTACATCGACCCCATCGCGTCGATCCTGTCCGACCCCAAGTACGCGGGCCTGCGGGTCGCCACCGTCATCGAGCCCGACTCGCTGCCCAACCTCGTCACCAACGCCGGCGGCACCCCCACCACGACCGACGCCTGCGTGACCATGAAGTCCAACGGCAACTACGAGAAGGGCGTCGGCTACGCCCTGGACAAGCTGGGTGCCATCCCCAACGTCTACAACTACATCGACGCCGCCCACCACGGCTGGCTCGGCTGGGACAGCAATCTCGATCCCGCGGTGCAGGAGTTCCACAAGGTGGCGACCTCGAACGGCGCGAGCGTGAACGACGTGGCCGGCTTCATCGTCAACACCGCGAACTACAGCCCCACCACGGAGCCGTACCTCAAGGTCACCGACACGGTGAACGGCCAGACCGTACGCCAGTCGAAGTGGGTGGACTGGAACCAGTACGTGGACGAGCAGTCCTTCGCCCAGGCGCTGCGCAGCAAGCTCGTCGCGTCCGGGTTCGACTCCGGTATCGGCATGCTGATCGACACCTCACGCAACGGCTGGGGCGGAACCGCCCGGCCCACCGGTCCCGGGGCGCCGACCACTGTGGACGGCTACGTCGACAGCGGCCGCGTCGACCGGCGGATCCACGCCGGCAACTGGTGCAACCAGAGCGGGGCGGGCATCGGGGAGCGGCCGACAGCGGCTCCGGCCGCCGGCATCGACGCCTACGTGTGGGTCAAGCCGCCGGGGGAGTCCGACGGCAACAGCGCGGCCGTCCCCAACGACGAGGGGAAGGGATTCGACCGGATGTGCGACCCGACGTACGGCGGCAATGCGCGCAACGGCAACAACCCCACGGGCGCGCTGCCGAACTCGCCGCTGGCCGGACACTGGTTCTCCGCCCAGTTCCAGCAGCTGATCCAGAACGCGTATCCGCCGTTGTCGTGACCTGCTGACGCGGTGGGTGACCGCCGGGATCCGTCCCTCGGCAGTGCCGAGGGACGGATCCCGGCGGATCCCCTGCCGCACAGGCGGCGGGATCGTCCGGGAGCGGTCAGCAGGCGGAGTTGGTCTGCGTCAGCAGGCCGAGCCGCCACGGCAGAGTGTCGTAGTCGCCGCTCGCGTTCGGGTCGTGGCCCTGGTAGAGGTACTGGAGCTTGCAGGCGGGGATGGTCAAGGTCTGGTCGTAGCCGGCGCGGATCATCTCACCGTGACTGATGTCCTTCGTCCAGGCACCGGCCGGGAAGGTGACGTTGCCCGCCCGGGCGAACGGGTTGCTCTCGGAGGCGGCCAGCGCGGTCCACGAGCCCGCGAGACCGCTGGAGGTGAAGGACCGGAAGTAGCGTCGTCCGTCCGAGCCGATGGCCTCCACGAGGAGCAGGTACTGGTTGCCGCCCTGCACCTTGTACACGTTGCTCGCCTCGAAGAGGGCGTACTTGTTGGTGTCCTGGGCGGCGATGACGGTGTTGGTGAAACCGCTGGGGAACTGCGAGACGGACGTCTGGGAGCGGTACAGGTGCCCGTTGTCGTCCGAGGAGAACAGATAGCAGTCGGCGCTGTCGCAGATCACCCACATGTCGACCCAGTACCCGTTGCCGATGTTCTGCGCGATGATCGCCGGCATCGAGGAGTAGAAGTTCCGCGGGGCGCTCCAGCCGTTGGGATTGCCGATGTCCGCGTTGGTCGAGTACGAGGCGTTCCCGGTCTGGTAGACGAGGTACCACAGGTGCTGCGGCGCGTAGTAGAACACCTGTGGAGCCGCGCGGTATCCCGTGCCGATGGCGCTGCGGTCGAGGTAGTAGTGCGTGGCGGAGCCCGCCTGGGACCAGTCGCTGAAGCTCAGGTACACGAGGTTGTACCCGGAGGCGCTCGCCGTGCTGGCGAACACGTGGTACTTGCCGTTGTAGTAGACGACCGAAGGGTCCTTGACGCCGGCGATGGTGTGCGTCGCGTCCGACTTCGGGGCGATCAGGGCGCTGCTGGAGCTCCAGGAGAAGGAGGACGGCAGTGCGGCCGCGGCCGAGGGGCTTGGGGGTGTGGTGCTGCGGGCTGTGGTGGCAGTGCCGCCCAAAGCCGACAACACCGCGTTGTACGCGGGCTTCTTGTTGCCGCCGTTGTCGAACAGCAGCGGGTTCTGGCCGGTACGCCAGGAGTCGCTGTCCCGGATGCCCCACACCGTGATGCCGGTGCAGCGGGCGACGTTCATGCATGCCTTGACGGTGTTCGCGTACGCGCCCGAGGCCGCCTGCGCGATGTCGAGTTCGGTGATCTGTACGTCCACTCCGAGCGCGGCGAAGTTCGACAGCGTGGTCTGGAGACTCGCGGGCGGCCCCCCGGTGCCGAAGTGGGCCTGGAATCCGACGCAGTCGATCGGAACGCCACGCGACTTGAAGTCGCGCACCATGCGATAGACGCCCTGGGTCTTGGCGTCGCTCCAGTTCTCGATGTTGTAGTCGTTGTAGCAGAGTTTGGCCGCCGGGTCGGCCGCGCGGGCGGTACGGAAGGCCTGTTCGATGAAGCCGTCGCCGAGCACGTTCTGGAAGACCGAGCTGCGGTGCCGGCCGCTACTGCCGTCGGCGAACGCCTCGTTGACCACGTCCCAGGCGTAGATCTTGCCCTTGTAGTGGTTCATGACGCCGGTGATGTGGTTGTTCATCACGGTCCGCAGGGTGTTCGCGTCGGTGATACCGCTGACCCAGCCGGGCAGTTGGGAGTGCCAGACGAGGGTGTGTCCGCGCAGGCGCTGCCCGTGTGCGGTCGCGTGGTTGACGATCTGGTCGGCGGGGTTGAAGTTGAACGAGCCGCGGGACGGTTCCGTCGTGTCCCACTTCATCTCGTTCTCGGGCGTGACCATGTTGAACTCGCGGTCCAGGATCGTCGCGTACGTCCCGTCGCCGAGCTTGCCGGCCGCGACGGCGGTCCCGAAGTACCGTCCGGACTGGGCGGCTTGGGCGCCCAGGGTGGTGGCCCGGACGGCGGTGGGAGCGGCGGTGGCTTGGCCCGCCGCCACCAGTGTGGTGGCGGCCAGCAGGCCCAGGGCCGCAGTCTGACGCAGGCCGAGTCTACGCAGAAGGTTCACGGTTCTCCTCGTACGGTCGGGTGCGGGTGCGGGTTGTGGTGTGACGGGGTGCGCACGGCGAGGCGGGACATCTCGCGGGGTGCCGGCTTTGGCGCACGGGCAGGCTGGTCCCCAGGGCATGCGGGCTCGCGGCGTGGAAGCCGATCCGGTACCGGTCGTGTTCGGGTCCGCTGTCGACGATCGAGTCGGTGTCGTCAGGACTCGGATACGGCACACCCAGGGCGGCCGTGGGCGGGGGCGGGCGAGGGGGATGCAGGTATGCCGGACGGGCGTCCGTGCGCAGCGGGTCCGGACAAGCCGGTCGAACGTCCTGTTGCTCGGGCGGTAGGCGGGCGGCGATTCCCGGAGGATGTCTCTGACACAGCCGCGCGATCCCCGGTCGACCATGTGGTTCGAGGGGAGGACCGGTGCTCCGGGGGAGTGGTGCGGCGTCGGGGCCGACGAGGTACGTGACTGCCGGCGGGTAGGGGAGAGCGGTGGTGACGGATGCCCTGATGGCCGTTCCCCCTGTTCTGCGGCATCCAGAGGTTGATCGAGTCATGACAAGCACCTCGTTCTGGCTGGCGCGCTGCGATCGGGTGTGTACCGACGTGCTGCCTTGCCGGCTCTCGCCGGTGTGCGACTCCACCGACTGACGCCATTCGTCATGTCGAACATCCGTCGGCGGTTCGGACGTTGTGGATAGTAGATGGCCCGTGATGGGCGTCAATACCTCTCGCATCATTCGGCCCAGATGAAGAAAGTTTTCGACGACGCCGCGAGGCCGTCCGAGGGCTCACCGACGCTTCAGGCGACAGGTGGTTGTTCTCTTCCTGCAGGCTGTTCGGCGGAAATACCGTGTCGGCGCGATGCTTCGAATCTGGACCCGCGCCGGCGAACCACCTGGAAAGCCGCCGCGCGAAGATGCGCCGTCGACCAGTCGGCCATCGGCCGAATCGAAACAATCGCTCAGCAGTCCGACTGAACAGATCGTGGTTGCGAGGGCCGGGCGGTCAGGATTCACGACGGCAGTGAAGGCCCCGGTTCGGGATGGCCCGCAGGGGACCGGTGCGGGGGCTCACCGGGGCCCTGGTGGGTACGGCGGAAGTCGCCGGGGGTGGTGCCCGTGTGGCGGATGAAGAACCTTCCGCAGTTGGTGGGTTCGGAGAAACCCAGTCGGCGTGCGATTCGCGCGACCGGTTCCCCGGCGGGGGAGAGCAGACGCTGCGCTTCCAGGGCGCCGACGTCGTGGCGGTCCCGCTACCGCAGACTCAGCCCCCGCCACGAGCGCAATCCCAGCAACTACCTGGCCTCTCTCGGACGCGGTGAGTGCGAAGCCGGCTGGCTTTTTGCGTCACCCCTCGTCGCGCAGCTGGGCCGCCAGTGACGTCAGCGGTCGGGCCTCCTCGGTGTGGCCCAGTGCCGTGAGGCGGGGCACTGCCTCGTTGAGCCGGGTGAGGGCCAGGGTGGGGTGTTTCAGGTAGATACCCTCCACGACCGCTGCCAGACGGACGCACTCCGCCCACTCGTCGGCCCGGTCCTTGTCCGGTCCCGGTTCGCCCAGCAGGGTGAGTGCCTTGTCCAGGGCGGCGAGGGCGGCCTCGTACGTGCCGGCGTAGGCGTTGACCCGTCCGTACTCGTAGGCCAGGGCGCTGTCCAGTGAGCGGTTGTGCGACTCGTACTCCGCGGCACGGGCCTGGTCGGCGACCCGGCCCGCGTCGGCGAGAACGGTCAGGGCGTCGGCGAGGCCCTCGGAACCCTGCTGCTGGACGTGGAGCCGGGCGAGTTCGCGCAGACAGAAGCTGAGGTGCTCGTAGCGCGGCGCTCGGGCGTGGGCGGCGAGTGCCTGGTCCGCGGCCTGGCGGGCCCGTTCGAACTCGCCGGACTGCGCGAGGAGTACGGCGGTCTCCGCGGCGATGCCGACATGGCTCCCGAGGTCGTCGTCCCAGTCGGCCGACTCGGCCGCGAGGGCGGCGAACTCCGCCGTGGCGGCCTTGAGGTCGTCTCCCGCCCGCAGTGCACGGGCGCGGGTCAGACGCAGCTGGGCGACGAGCCGGTCGTCCAACTCTCCTGCGGTGACGTCGGGTTCGGCGAGGAGGGAATCGAGCAGCGCGATGCAGTCCTCGACCCGGCCCAGGTCGAGGCTGACCTGCGCGGCGCTGCTGTAGGTGCAGAACGCGTCGGTGCGGCTGCCGTGACGCAGTGCCAGCTCCGCGGAGCGCGTCAGGTGCCGCAAGGCCTCGTCGGGGCGGCCCAGGTGCATGCAGACCTCGGCCAGTTCATCGTGCAGGCGAGCGGTGTCGACGGCGTCGGCGGGCCATTCGGCGGCGAGTTGCAGCGCCTCGGCCAGGTCCGCGTGCGCGGCCTCCGCGTTCTTCAACGCGAACTGGATGCGGGCGCGGAGTCCGAGTGTGCGCGGCAGATGCCAGGCGGGGCCGTCCGCCCGGAGCCGGTCGCGGAGGGCATCGATCTCGGTGCCCGCGGCGGACAGATTTCCGGAGAGGGCGTAGGTGCTGGTCCGCAGCAACCCGGCACCGGAGAGCTGCCCCGCGAAGTTGTGCCGCACGGCGAACTCGCTGAGCAGATCCACCTCGGCATGGACCGGCGCGGCCTGCTCCTCGTCGCGCGTCGTATGGAACCGCAGACCGAGCACTGTCGCCCGCAGCCTGAGCAACTGGGCCTCCTGGTACGGAGCTAGGCCGGACACCTCCTCGTGGAGGCGGACGATCGCGGCGTAGGCGTTGCTCAGCGCGGCGGTTGTCGCCTCGGCCGCGTCGGAGCTGTCGGTGCTCTCCGGGCCGACCTGGGCACCGGCGAGCAGGGCACGCGCGCGGGCGAGCGCCGCGTGGCCGGGCTCCATGGCGTCGTCGTACAGAACCGCAGCCTCCTCGTGGAGGGCGGCGGCGACGGCGAACTCGTCCTTGTCGCCCGCCGAGTTCGCCTCATCGGCCAGCAGGTCGGCGCGCAGCCTTACGAGCGGTCCCACGGCCGGGTCGTCGGGGTGGACGTAGCCGGGGGCGGCGACGAGCACACGCAGCCGTGCGCAGCAGGCCGTCGCGTCCGGATGCCCTTGTTCGTCCAACGCCCGTGCCCGAGTGATGAGTTCGGGCAGTTCCTCGGGGACGGACGGGGCCGTGCGGGCGGTGGCGGGCACGGCGGCCGGGGCCACGTCGTCGAGGGCGCGGGAGCGCAGGGTCAGCTCGAGCGCCTCCAGGAGCGGGCCACGGTCGAGGCGGGCCCGGCGCCGGTCGGAGTGCGCCGTAGTGCCGTTGCGGGCGTCGAAACGGGCCGCGAGGTCGTCGGCACGGCCTCGCACCTCGGCGCGCAGAGCGGCGACCGTCCAGGTACGACCCGGGTATCCGGCGGCGGGCAGTTCGCCGTGGCCGAGGGATTCGACGCGTCGGAGGAGGACTTCGACGCCGGTGAGGAAAGCCAGCAGGTCCTGGGGCGAGTCGACGTCGTCGAACAGGTTCCGGTTCTCCGCGAGGAGTTCCAGGCCGCGAGCCTCGTTGCCGGTGAGCGCACAGAACTCCAGGTGCCGGCCGACCTCGCCGGACATCGAGGGGTTACGACGGCAGGCGCGGTACCCGGTGAGGTGCAGTGCGCGGGCCTCGTCGGTGCGGCCGGTGCGCAGCAGGGGAAGCAGCGCGTGCGACACGGAGCGGGCGGGCTCCTCCTGGCAGGACTCCTTTCCGTCCAGGACGGGCTCCCAGGCGCGTAGTGCCCGCTCGTCGTCGTCAGCGGCGAGGTGGTACAGAGCGCGTTCGCAGATCTCGCAGGCCTCGCAGTCGCTGAGCCTGGTGCGGGGCCGTCCCGCCCAGAGCTCGAAGGCGAGAGCGCTGTCCTCGCCCGTGTGAGCGGCCAGCCGGTAGGCCTGTCCGTAGTAGGGCTGGAGTTCGAGACCGGCCTTCTCGTACCGGTCGCGCATCTCGGTCAGCCATTGGCGCACGCTCGTCAGAGGCATCTCCGGCAGTGCCACGAGGGCGTTGGCCACCCACTTGAAGCGCCAGAACAGCGTGTGGCGCAGCCGTTCGTCGAAGATGTCGGGCTGCTCGTCGAAAAGGGCGAGCAACCGGGCGAAGACGACGGGTGACTTCCGGGGTTCGGAACCGTAGGCGTACGCCTCCTGGAGCTCGATGAGCGCGTGAACCAGCGGGACGGGCTCCGCGAACTGCTCGGCTGCCTCGGTGAGTTCCTCGGCGGTGACGGTGCGGCTACGGCCGTAGGGGCGCCGGTTGTTCTCCTGGAGCGCCCGGAACAGTTCGTCCGTGTTCTGCGGGTGGGGTGCGGTGGGCATCGTCAGCTGTCCTTGCGGAGGGCGTGGGCGAGGAGGTTGAGGAAGGAGCGGTTGATCAAGCTCGACTCGGCGGGCCTGAGGGGTCGACGGGACAGCATCGCGGCCTGCCCGTAGAGGGCTTCGGCGCTGGTGCGGGCCAGTTCGGGTTCGTCGATGCCGACGGCGGTACGGACCAGCGGGTTGAGCTGGTTGAGGATCAGCTGGGCCCGCGGGGCCTCCTGGCGCAGATGCCCGAGGATGTCGCCCCAGACGCCGCCCTGTTGTTCGCGGGCGAGTTGGGAGCGGCTGCGCTCGTGCCGGGCCTCGCGGCTGTCGAGGAGGAGTGCGGGGGCCGAGGCGGGCTGGAACGTGCGCAGCGCGACGTCGCAGTCGAAGACGGCGAGGGCGTCGCGGGCCTGGGCCAGATAGGCCGCGGCGGCGAGTTCCGTCTCCCGGTCGACGGGGTCGAGATGGGCGGTGAGCGTCGCCGGGTCGAGATCGGCGACGCTCACCTCGGGCCTGATCTCCGGGAGCCGGTGGACCAGTTGACGGTCGTAGGTGTAGCCGCCGTTGACGACTCCGAGCCCGGCGGCCGAGGCGATCGCGGCCACCTGCCGGAACTCCTCCACGCTGGAGGTGACGAGCACGGTGCGGTGGGTGCGCGCGAACTCGTCGAGGGTGGCGTGTCCGTCTGTGGTCTCGAACGGCAGCCACGGCAGGAGCATCCGCAGGATCTCGTCGTCGTGCACGGCGAGGGACTTCACGGCCAGGTGATGCGCCTGGAGGAAGCGGCCGAGGAGCTCCGGGTCGCTGGCGGCGGTCCGGGCGATCCACGCGCGCAGCCGTTCGGCGAGAGCGTCACGGACAGCGGCGAGGGTGTCGTCCTCGTACAGGGCCTCGCGGGACGCCGTCGGGCGCAGGCTTTCTGCGTCGACGACACAGCGGACGAAGAACGCCCACTCGGGCAGGATCTCATCGGCCTGCTCGGACAGCAGCATGCCCTTGACGTGCACGCGGTGGCCGTGGCGGCGGCCGGCCGGTACTGCTTCGGGGAGCACGCACGCGATGCCCTTCAGACCCACGGCCGGCAGGTCCAGCTCGATGGTGTCCAGGGGTGTGAACCCGAAGGTCTCCTCGCCGTACGCGGCCAGCGCGCGGGAGCGTGCTCCGGGCGTCGGGTAGGTGCGCGCCCAGGGTGCGGGCTCGGGGTTGACGGTCGCGCCACCGCCGGTGCCCTCGTCGAAGGTCACAGGGTGGCGCAGCAAGGAGCCGAAGTGCCGGGCGAGCGCGTGTACTTGCGCCGGGCGGGTCCACTCGCCCGCGTCTGCGCGGGGAGTCAGGGTGACCGTGGTGCCGGGCCGTGGACGGGCGGATGCGGGCAGGGTGCGGACGGAGTAGCTGCCGTCGCCGCGTCCCCGCCACTCCACGGCCGGGGCATCGGGAGTGCGGGCGGAACGGCTGACGACATGGATCTCGTCGGCCACCAGGAAGCACGAGAGCAGCCCGATACCGAACTGGCCGATGAAGTCCGCGCGTTGCTCAGCGATCCGGTCGGCGCGCTTGCTGCTGCGGCCGATCGTCGCGAGGAAGGTGTGCACATCGGCCTCGGTGAGACCGACGCCGTCGTCCTCGACACGCACCACCGAACCGTCGGCGTACAGACGGATGCCGAGCGGGGCACCGGGGGCGGCCGGTTCGAGTGCGTGCCGCGCGGTCAGCGCGTCCACGGCGTTCTGGAGGAGCTCACGCAGATAGACGCGGGGGCTTGAGTACAGGTGGTGGGAGAGGAGATCGACGAGGCCGCGCAGATCCACCTGGAAGGTGCGGTCGGCGTCGGCCGGGCTCGAAGAGGCGTGGGGCAGAGTCATCGGGCAGTCCGGGGTGAGTGTTCGACGAGGGAGCGGTGCGGCGGGCCGGGTGCCGGGATCAGGCGTTGCGACGGGCGCGGGCGTACATCTTTTCCGGCTCCGGCATGTACCTCCACGGCCAGGAGGTGTAGGCGCCCCGAAGTTCGCGGAAGACGTGCGGCAACGCGATGCGTTCGGAGGCCAGAGACAGGGCCATGCCGAAGGTGTTGAAGTCTTCCTGCCAGCCGGGGCGTCGTACGTAGGCGGGGTGGAGGATGCTGTGCTCGGCCGCTTCCAGCAACTCGTCCTGGGTCTCCGGGGTGATGAGCGAGTTCATCCGGTCGGACTCGACCCACTCCTCGATGTGTGCGACGGCGATGACACAGCCGAGGCGATGGCCCGCAGGCGCCCGCGCGAACGCCTGTCGGGCGAACGCCAGGGCCTCACCCGGCTCCCCGCTCCAGCGGGGCTGCAACTGCGACACCCTCTCGATGTGGGTCTCCAGGTCCAGCGGGTCGCGGCGCAGGGCGGCGTCCAGCCGGGTCTCGCAGACGACGGGGCCCAGCGACATACCGCGGCCGGAAGTGAGCAGGTGACGCCACGGCGTGACCCATTCCGGCCGCGACTCCGCGCACTCCAGCAGCTGCTCCTCGGCGATGCGGAGCCGCTGGTGGAAGACCTGCCACTGCTCCCGGCTGACGTTCGCCGCGTTGGCGCGAGTGCGCGCCTCCCAGCCCCAGGCGACGTGCCGCGCCCCGGAGATCAGCAGGGCCGTCGCCCGGTGTTCCTTGTCGTCCTCCACGGCCCGGCCGATCCAGTCCTGGACACCGTTCAACTCGGCCAGCTGGCCGAGTACTTGGTGGTCCCGGCCGAGATCGAAGGGGGCCAGTGCCGCCTTGACCGCCGCCCAGTCACCCGCGCCGGCCGCCTCCACCAGGGCGAGCACTCGCGCGTCCCCGAGCGCGCGCAGCTTGTACATCCGGTTCGTCAGCCCGCGCCGAGCGGGCAGCGCGTGCGGATCCGCTGCCGGTCTCGCCCCGCCCCTACCGAACAGCTTGTCCAACATGCCGCGCCCTCCCCAGGTCCCGCGTGATCGTTCGGTGCAGCATATGTGCCCGCACCGACAGTGCTGCCACAGGGTTTTCACGGGTATGACCGGGGCCGACTTCTGCGCCCTGGGTGGTGCTCGACGGCTGGGGCACAGGAGAGGGGTGCTCAGGACGAGGCACCGAAGCGGGCGCGTCCTTGAGGAACGCCGCGGCGGTTCTGCGGTGCACCGGGAGGACGGGCCCGGTCCCGAACACCTTGCGGGCCAGGCTCGGCAGCATGAACCGTCCGAGCCGCTCGAAGGTTGTGAACTCGCCGAGCAGGTAGGCATAGGCGATCAGGAACGGCCGGGCGTTGGGGCCGATCCGCCCGCCCCACTGGCGCCGGGACTCGGCGCCATCGCGTTGATCAGGTCGGCCCCGTCCTGCACCGACCAGCCCCGGAAGGCCGTGCGGAGCTCGCCGCTGCGGAGGAGCACGGGTCCTGCCGTATCGCGTGCGTACCGGCGTTGATGGCGGTCGTCCGGTCGCAAAGGCAGGAGGTCCGCGGCCAGGTCGTGGCGGAGAATGTCATCGATGCTGCAGTTCCGTAGGGCCTCCGCCGGTGCCAACGCCCACTGCCGGCGACGACGCGAGCACGGCGACTGGCACGCAGCCGCTGAGCGCAGCCTCTTCAACCGCATGAACAGCGGGCTCTGTCACTGCCTCCAGAAACTGGAACACTTCGACGAACAGTCGGCGTTCCCCACGCCGTCACTCGTGGTGGCAGCCTGACCAGCGCCGACGTCTTGCCCGCGGTGACGAAGACAGCCGATCAATCGCCCATGAGACCCGAAGTGCAGACGTTCGTCGCCGACGGTCCGCTCCCCGACTGGGAGGCGAGCGGCGAAGAGATCGACAGGCGCGTCGAGCAGCTCGACGCGATTCCAAGGCCGGTCACGGGAGAGGAAGCCCGAGCGCTCGTCTCCTGCTTCGGCGCGGACGACTGCTACGGCGTCGCCGGAACCCTCCTGCACCTCAAGTCTTTTCCCGCAGCGGGGCGGTCTCGATCGTGGCTGCGAATAACCGGACGGAGGGACGTGGCTGATGTCGATCACCGAGCCGACTTGCGCAACTTTGCCGGGCCCCTCCGGTGACGTGGGCCCGGTTTGGATGGGTGAGTCCACTGTGCGCGGGCTTTGGCACCACGGCCATGGCGACGCTCCGGTTCACCAGCGCTGTGGCGTGACCGGACCGGCTTGTTCGACGAAGTGGGCGACGCCGCCCGGGGCGGGACGCAGCAGGCCGTCGCGGACGGCGAGGGCGGTGGCCTCGGCGCGGGAGGAGGTGCCGGTCTTGCGGAGCATGTGCTCGACGTGTGTGTGGACGGTGCGGGGGGAGAGGAAGAGGTGCTGGGCGATGGCCTGGTTGGTGTGGCCCATGGCGGCGCGAGTGAGGACGTCGATCTCGCGGGGGCTGAGCCCGTAGGGGATCGCGGTGGGGCGGGCGTGGACCAGGACGACCGGGCGGGAGGCGGGGAGCGGGAGGGTGTGCCGGGCCAGGACCACGCGGTACCAGTCGCGGGCCATGGGCCACAGCAGTCGTACCGACCGCCCGCCGGAGGCGTCGAACTCCTTGAGGAGGGCCAGGAATTCGTCGCTGCCCAGGACCGGCGGGCGGTCACGGCCGGGCAGGTCGATGAGGCCGTCAGGGGTGACCAGGGTGGCGGAGGCATCGTCGGGCAGGCCGTGGTGCTCGCCGATCCGGTCGGCGGGATCGGCGAGTGCGGCGAGCGCGGGCAGTACGGAGGCGAGCAGGTGGCGGGCCTCGCGGGTGAAGGTGCCGGGATGCTCGGTGGCCAGGTGGATCATGCCGACGTGGCGGCCGCGGTGGTAGAGGGCGCCGCTCATGCCGTCGCGGAAGCCGGCGGGGCGGACATGCTCCTCGTAGAACCTGCCCTGGAGATAGGGCTGTCCGGGCTCGGACTCGTCGGAGATGGACAGGGGCAGTGGTTCGGTGAGGACCTTGTCGTACCAGGACGTCCCGACGAACTCCTCGGTCAGCGACCGGTTGGCGTCACCGGCGACGCGGACATGGGCGCCGCTGAGCGGGTCGAGCGCGGTCAGCGTGGAGGTGTCGCTCGGCAGCACCTGGGCCAGCAGGCGTAGCGCCTCGGCGCCGGCCGCCGCGGTGTCGCGCTCGCGGGTGAGCATACCGATGCGGGTGGCCGCCGCGACCTGGTGATGGCTGAGCATTCTCGCCTCCTGGGAGCGGGCGAGCCGGAAAGTTGTTTGAAGCCGAATGGTAGAGGGGGGTGGCAATCCGGACAAGAGGTTCTCGGCGACGTAACCGGAACGCCCTACCGCCGTCACCTGCCCAGGGCGGCGTCCTGCGGGGTCGGTAGATGTACGGATGGTGGAGCGACGACGTACGGGGCTTTCCTGTTCGCCATACCGCCGACACACCGCCGCCGGTTCCCTGGAAGGCCCCGTCATGAGCGCCCTGCACCTGGATTCCCTCCCTTCCCGCAGACACTTCCTCGCCCTGTCCGGTGGCCTGACCGCCGCCGCAGCGCTGAGCGCGTGCAGCGCTCCCGCCAGTACGTCCTCGACGTCCGCGCCGCACGCATCGACGGCCAAGAGCCTGGCGAAGATCGGCCTGGACTACCCCTTCACCCAGCTTCCGCTGTACTCGACCCTGGTCAGGCTCTCCACGGCCGGCGCGAAGAAGCACGGCGTCAGCCTGGTGACCACCAGTGACCAGACCAGCCCCGACACCCAGGCCTCCAACCTCGCCGCCTGGGTGAGCCAGAAGATCCCGGCGATCGTGTCGTTCCCGATGGTCTTCGAGGCCACCGAGAAGACCGCCAAGAGCGCGCTGGACGCCGGGCTGATCTGGGTCACGTACGGCGGCTCGCTGGAGAATCAGAGCGCCGACATCCAGTTCAGCTTCACCGAGGGCGGTCGGCTGCTCGGCACGGCGGCGGCGAAATGGGCCAACGAGACGCTGGGCGGCAAGGGCAAGATCGCGTTCCTCACCGACAGCACGATCCAACTCGGCCGCGACCGTACGAAGGGCATGATCGACGCCTTCACCAAGCTCGCCCCCGGCGTGGACGTCGTCGCGCAGGAGCAGGCCATCGACCCCGACACCGGCCTGTCCAAGTCCAACGCGATCCTGGCCAAGCACCGCGACCTCAACCTCATCCTCGGGGTCACCGACGCCGCAGCGTACGGAGGGTTCAAGGCACTTCAGCAGTCCGGCCGGTCCGCGACCGACGTCAAGACCTACGTCGGCGGCCAGGACGGCGCCTCCATGTGCCTCGCCGCGATCAAGCAGGGCACCTTCTACCGTGCCTCGGCCGCGCTCGCACCCCAGGACATCGCCGACGCGATCGTCGACGTACCCCTCGCCGTGGCGGCGGGCAAGGCCAAGCCGAGCGTGGACGTGCCGATCACCCTGGTGACCAGGGCCGACGGCGCGAAGATCGACGCGCTGCTCGCGCAGAACGCCTAGGCGGCCCCCATGTCCCTGCGCATCAGCGGACTTGCCAAGTCCTTCGGCGGCGCAAAAGCCCTGGACGGGGTGGACCTCACCGTCCCCGCCGGGCAGGTGCACGCCCTGCTCGGTCACAACGGCGCCGGGAAATCGACCCTGATCAAGTGCCTGGGCGGTGCTTACGCACCCGACGCGGGCACCATCGAGGTCGGCGGCGTCGCGTACGAGCGGCTGAGCCCGCGCGAGTCCATCGCGGCCGGTGTCGCGATCATCTTCCAGACCCTGAGTGTCGTCGAGCCGCTCACGGTCGCGGAGAACATCTTCCTGGGGCAGGAGTGGACCCGGCGCTCCAGGCTGGGCGCCGTCGACCGCCGCGCTCAGGAGAACGCCGCCGCCGGGCTGCTGGAACGGGTCGCCGCGAGCTGTTCGCCCCGCGACCGGGTCGGCGATCTGCCCATGGGACAGCGGCAGTTGGTCGAGATCGCGAAAGCGCTCAGCCGCAGCGCCTCGGTCCTCGTCCTGGACGAGCCCACCGCCGCTCTCTCCACCGCCGAGAGCGGCGCGCTGGCCGAACGCGTCGAGGACCTGCGCACCCAGGGCCTCGCCATCGTCTACGTCACCCACCTCCTCTCGGAGGTCGAACGGCTCGCCGACGCGGTCACCGTGCTGCGGGACGGCCGGGTCAGCCACGCTTCGCCCATGGCGGGACTGAACCGGCGGGATCTGGTCGAGGCGATCGCCGGTACGGCTTCTGTCGCCGGGTCCGCCTCCAAGGAGCCGGTGCCCAAGACGACGGTGAGCGGCCCTCCCGTCCTGGAGGCCGAGTCCCTCACCGGCCCTGGCTTCGGCCCGGTCGGCCTCGATGTCGCGGGCGGCGAGATCGTCGGCCTCTACGGCCTCATCGGCTCCGGTCGCACCCGCCTGCTCGAAACCCTCTTCGGCCGCCGCCCTCGCACCGGCGGCACCGTCCGCGTCGCAGGCCGGACGGTGCATGCAGCCCACCCCGCCGACGCCCTCGCCGCCGGCATCGCCCTCGTCCCCGGAGACCGCCGCGCCCAGGGCCTGTTCGCCGGCCTCAGCGCCCACGACAATGCCCTGCTGCCCGCCGTGCGTCCGCTCGCCCGCCGCGGTCTGCGGTCCCGGGGCGCCGAAGGGAGGATCTTCACCGACCTGGCCCGATCCATCGGCCTGCGCCCTCTCGCACCCAGGCTGCCCGCGTCCGCCTTCTCCGGCGGCAACCAGCAGAAGCTCGTCCTCGGCCGTTGGGTCAACTCCTTCCGTACGCCCGAGATTCTGCTCCTCGACGAACCCACCCAGGGCGTCGACGTCGGTTCCCGCGCCGAGATCTACTGCGTCGTCAACCGCCTCGCCGCCGAACGCGGCACGGCCGTGCTCTTCGCCTCCTCCGACCCCGAGGAGATCGTCGCCCTCGCCCACCGCTGCCTCGTCGTCGCCGGGGGCCTCGTCGTCGGCGAACTGTCGGGAGCCGGGCTGACCGAGGAAGCGCTGCTGTCGGCGATCCACGACGGTGCCCCTCACGCTCAAGGAGAATCTCGATGACCGTGTCAAGCCGTCTGCGTGACTGGTTCGACGGAGGTGCACAGCCTCTTGTCACGCGGCATCGCCCACAACGCGTTGACCCGGCGCCGGGCGAGCGCGAGCAGGGCCTGGGTGTGGAGCACGCCTTCAGCGCGCTTCTTGAGGTGGTACTCCCGCGGTGAGCAGGGCCAGCAGAAGGGCGGAGGCCCGGCCGGAGATGTCCACCGCCCACCGCACCTCGTCGGCCTTCTCCCGGGCCGTGGCGATCAACTCAGGATCTGAGATTCGTCGTTGATCACCTTCGTCGGGAGCAATGCCTCACCCTCGGCGTCAACCGCGATCGCCCAGTGATGCCCCTGGCCGGCGTCTATGCCGACCCATATCCGCGAGTGAGACGTGCTCAAGCCGTCGCTCCGTTCCACCGTGACCAGCACTTCCGTGGCCCGAGGAACACTCCGCCGACAGGTCCTTGACCAGCGATGCCCGCAGTTCTCAATCAGCAGTCGGAGCGTCCCGAAGGACCGGGCGGCCATTCTCCGGGAGCCATCAAGGACCAGCACATCATCAGCCACACCCGGTCCTTCCGGACCGCCTCACATTCTTAAGGAACCCATCATGACCGCCGCCGCTGCTGCCGAACCCCTCAGGCCCGCCGGGCGGGCCCTCGCATCGACCGGTCTGGCGGTCATTCGGCGCAACCCCCTGCTGCCCGTGCTCGCCGCCCTGGTACTGGCCTTCCAGTTCTCCACCGGCAGCTTCCTGGACGCGGCCAACCTGCGCGGAATCGCCACCGACGCGGCCACCATCGCCATCGTCGCCGTACCGCTCGCCCTCCTGGTCATCAGCGGTTACCTCGATCTCTCGGTCGGCTCCAGCCTCGCCCTCGGCGGCCTGGTCGCCGGGCAACTGGCTGGCGCCCACCACCAGTCCCTCGCCGTCGCCGTGCTCGGCGCGCTCGGAGCCGGGGCCGCGGTCGGCTTCGTCAACGGCATCCTCTGCTGCTACCTCGGCCTCTCGCCCTTCATCGTCACCCTCGGCATGCTCACCGCCGTACGCGGCCTGGCCCAGCAGCTCTATCCGCTGCCGCTCAGCGGATTCGGCACGGGATTCGCCTGGCTGGGCGGTGCCACGCTCGCCGGGATCGCCGCGCCCGTGGTCATCGCGGCCCTTGTACTGCTTTCCGGCGCCGCCTTCCTGGCCTTCGCCCCTGCCGGGCGTCACGTCTTCGCCATCGGCGTCAACCGCGAGGCCGCGTATCTCTCCGGGATCAGCATCCGCCGTACGCCCTTCGCTCTCTTCCTCCTCACCGGTGCCGCCGCGGCCCTCGCGGGTGCGATCAAGGCGTCCACCCTCGACAGCGTCTCCTCCGGTACGTCCGGCAGCGGCTTCGAACTGGCCGTCCTCACCGCCGTCCTCCTCGGCGGCGTCGCCCTCAGCGGCGGCTCCGGGACGATCTTCGGCGTCCTGCTCGGCGTGCTCTTCCTCGGCTGCCTCCAGAACGGGCTCACGCTGCTCAGCGTCCCCACGTTCTGGCAGCAGATCGCGCAGGGCTCGGCTCTTGTCGTGGGGGCGGCCCTCGCGTTCTTCGGTCCCCGATTGCGCCGGGCGTGACCGTGGCGAGGGGGTTTCCCCCACCCCGCCCCTTCCCGAAAACGGGTTCCGCCCGGACCCGCCGAGGGCTTCGCCCCGGGCCCGCGGACGTCCTTCGGGCGTGTCCTCGAACGCCGGACGGGCTGAAGCGGACGTCTCCGGCCGGGAAGGGCACACCGTGGTTCTCCCGCAGCGCGACGAGCAGGGATCCGGGCACGGATACGGCCGACCGGAGTCGCCGGCGCCGAGGAGAGATCCCCGGTGGTGGCACCGACCCCACGCCAAACCAGCCCGTCCGGCGTGTGAGGACGGAACCGTCAGCCATGGCAAACCGCACCGCACAGAAAGGGTCGCCCATGACCTCCTCCGCCCCCACCCTCATCCTGACCGGCGGCCAAGTGCTCACCGTCGACGCGGACTTCACGATCGCCGAGGCCGTGGCCGTCCGGGGCCAGGTGATCACCGCGGTCGGCACGGCAGCCGAGATCGCTGCCCTGGCGGGTCCTGAAACGCGGGTCGTGGATCTGGCGGGGCGTACCGTGCTGCCGGGGATCAACGACTCGCATCTGCATGGCGCGGCGTACGCGATGACGAAGCCGCCGTTCGCGATCGACGTGAGCCACCCGGCGGTGGGGTCGATCGCCGACATCGCCGAGGCGGTGCGGAAGGCAGCCCGGGGAGCGGCGCCGGGGGAGTGGATTGTCGGGCTCGGATGGGACCCGGGATATCTGGCGGAGTGCCTGGCGGAGCCGGGGCGGTTGCCGAACCGGTGGGACCTGGATGAGGCGGCGCCGGGGAATCCGGTGTGTCTGACGGACTTCTCGTCGCACATGGTGTGGGCCAACAGTGCGGCGCTGCGCGCGGCCGGAATCGACCGGACGACGCAGGCGCCGGCGGGTGCGGTGATCGACGCCGGCGAGGCGGGGGAGCCGACCGGGATCCTGCGGGAGGCGGCGCAGCGGCTGGTTCAGAGCCTGCTGCCGTCGCCGACGGTCGCACAGCGCAGGGAGGCCATCGGGTCGCTGGTCAGAGAGCTGCACGCGCGCGGGATCACGAGCTATACGGAACCGGGCCTGGGGGCGGCCGGCGGGGACACCCTCTTCGGGGGACTGAGCGATCACAACCTCACGGCGTACGTGGAACTGGTCGCGGAAGGAGCACTGCGGGTTCGGGTGAGCGTGCTGCTGCTGCCGGCCGCGATGGGCGGCTCCGCCGCGGACGTACGCGAGGGGCTGGAGGGCCTGCGGCCCGTGGAGTCTGCGGACGAGCGGCGGCTCCGGGTGATCGGGGTCAAGATCTTCGGTGACGGGGTGCCGCCGAACCGCACGGCGTGGATGAGCGAGCCGTATCCCGGGGGTGGACACGGTTCGTTGTGCGTACACGGGGCGACGACCGCGCTGAGGGCGGACGAACTGCGCGAGATGATCCGGATCGCGCACGACGCGGGCTACCAGCTCGGCGTGCATGTGACGGGAGACCTGGCCATCGACGCGGTCGTCGACGCCTTCGTCGCGGCGAACGAGCGGAGCCCTCGCCCGGACGCCCGGCACTACGTCATCCATGGCGACTTCGTGAGCCCGAAAAGCCTGGAGAGGCTCGCGGAGCAGGGCTACGGGATCAACATGAACCCCGGCATCAAGTGGACGATCTCGGATCTGATGGACGGGATCGTGGGGGAGCGCCGGTCCGCGTACCAGTGGCCGGTGCGGGCGGCGGTCGAAGCGGGGGTCAATGTGTGTGCGAGTTCCGACGCCCCGATCACGGAGCCGGACTGGCGGCAGGGCGTCGCGGGGATGCTGCTGCGGGAGTCCAAGGCCAGCGGGCGGCAGAGCGGTCCGGAGCAGTGCGTCGGTCTGGCCGACGCGCTGCGGGCGTACACGATCAACGCGGCCCGGCAGGACTTCGCGGAGGACTGGAAGGGCTCGATCGAGCCGGGCAAGGTGGCCGACCTGGTGGTCCTGGACCGGGACCTGGTCCAGGCGGCGGCGGCCGACCCGCATGAGATCACGTCGATCGAGGTGGACCTGACGGTCTTCGACGGCGAGGTCGTCCACGAGCGCCGGTGACGCTGTGGAACGGGCCCGGTCCGCACGGCGGACCGGGCCCGTCGTGTACTCACTGGCCGAACCGCTCCACCCTCCGCATCACGTCGCGGCAGAAGTCCCCGACCCCGGCCGGGTCGTCGATGAACTGGTTGGGCTTGACGCAGAACAGGCCGAAGCCCTGCTCCATCTGCTCGGGGATGGAGGACAGGGCCTGTCCGAGGTCGGCGGGGCAGTGGTCGTCGAGGAAGACAGGCCGGGTGCCGCCGACCATCTCCAGGTCGGCGAGGTCGCGGCCGGCCGCGGCGAGGGCGTCCTTGAGAGTCTGCAGTTCCGCCGCCGTGGGCCGTCCGAGGGGATGGAAGCCGTGGCCGTACTGCACGAGGCGGCGCAGCACCGGGCCGTGCAGGGTCTCGCCGCCGAACCACAGGCGGGGCCCGTCGGGGCGGTGGGCCTTGGGCTCGAAGTAGACATCCTCGAACGGGTAGTGGTCGCTTTCGTGGCTGACCGGGCCCGAATCGGGGTTCCAGAGCTTGGCCCAAATGGCGAGGTGCTCGTCGAGGAGCCTGCCACGCTCGGCGAAGGGGACGCCGAGGGCGGCGTACTCGTCGCGGCTCCAGCTCACGGTGGGCTGGACCATGAGCCGGCCCTGCGAGAGCAGGTCGAGGGTGCCCAGTTCGCGGGCGAGCAGCAGCGGGTGGCGCAGCGGGGCGAGGACGGCGGCGGCCGCGAGACGCAGGCGCTGCGTGACGGCGGCGATGGAGGCGAGCATCAGCAGGGAGTTGGGCCAGGGGGTGTACGGGTCCTGGTTGCCCGGCAGCGCCCAGTCGCGGGGGTTGCCCATGATGCCGCCCGCGACGGCGTCGGGGCCGAGGACGATGTGCTCGCTGATCATGACGGAGTCGAACCCGGCGTCCTCCGCCTCGCGGGCCCAGCGGACGGTGGCGGGGAGGTCGGCGCGGCCGCCGGTGAGTGTCCAGTTCTCGCTGAGGACGAGCAGCATGCGGGGGGTGGCGGTCATGGGAATCGGCCTCGGCCCTTCGGTCTGACGAAAATTGTTTGGGCTCAAACGTAAGTGCCGGTATGGCCGCGGGCAACCCTCTGGTGGTGAATGGCCGCAGACCGTCGTGCACCCACTGCGCCGGGGACAATGGACGGGCCCGGACGAAGAGTCCCGATGAACGCCTCCCCTTCCGGCGGAGCGATCCATGGCGTCGTTCAACACTTCCTCCCGGTTCGCAGGCCGCCGCCCGTCCGCCCTGGCGGGCCGCGAGATCGGCGGCTGCCGCCACCAGAAGTGTGTCCCGGTCGTCCGACTGCAGGTACACCACCAGCCCGCGCACGTGGATCGGTGACGAAGAACGCGGTGCCCTCACGCTCGGACACCAGCCGTACCGCGCCGGCCGTCAGAACCGGGCGCGAGCGCAGTACACGGTGGTCGCGGTCCTGGCTGCGGGAACAGGTGCCCTCCTTGCGGACGCCTGCGGCCGAGAACGGAAGTCACCGTTGCCGGGGCCGCCGCGCTCAGTGGACATCGGCCGGTGTGTTCAGCACCCGGTCGTGGCCGGCCTCGCGGACCGGTCCGGTCAGGTGGATGGTGCCGGTGAGGCGGATGTCGATACTGGAGGCTCCGATCATCACGGAGATCTCGCCGGGTTCGACGATGCGCCTGAGGTCGGGGCCGGTGTACGCGAGGCGGTCGGTGTGCAGGCGGAAGGTGACCCTGCGTTGTTCGCCGGGGGCCAGCCGGACGCGCGCGAAGCCGGTCAGCTGGGTCAGCGGGCGCGGGAGCTGGGCGACGGGGTCGGCGGTGTAGAGCTGGACCACCTCGGAGCCGGGGACCTCGCCCGTGTTGCGGACCAGGCAGCTGATCTCGGCCTCGCCGTCGGTGCGGATCTCCTGGGCGCTCAGCTCGAACCCGTCGTAGGCGAACGTCGTGTACGACAGTCCGTGTCCGAAGGGGTAGGCCGGGGTGGGGTCGAGGTTGCTGACGCCCTCGGTGTTGCCGCCGAGCGGGGCGTGCAGGTAGGTGCCGGGCTGGCCGCCCGGGGTGCGCGGGATCTGGACGGGCAGTCTGCCCGACGGGGTGGTCCGCCCGGAGAGCACGCCGGCCAGGGCGGCGCCGCCCTCCTCGCCGGGGAAGAAGGCCTGGACGACGGCGGCCGCACGGTCGGTGTAGGCGCCGAGCGCGTACGGGCGGCCGGAGACGACGAGGAGCACGACCGGGGTGCCGGTGGCGAGCAGGGCCTCGACCAGTTCGCCCTGGACCCCCGGCAGCGCGAGGTCCTCGGCGTCGCATCCCTCGCCGGAGGTACCGAGGCCGAAGAGGCCGGCACGGTCACCGACGACGGCGACGCACACCTGCGCCTGCCGGGCTGCTTCCACCGCCGCGTCGAAGCCGTCGCGGTCGATGTCCTTGACGGGGCAGCCCTGTTCGTAGGTGATCAGGGCGCGGGGGAGTTCCGTGGCCAGGGCGTCGAGCAGGGAGAGCGCCTTGATGCCCTTGTCGTGGCCGGGGTGGTGGGGCAGGACGTGGTTGGGGAAGGAGTAGCAGCCGAAGAACGCGTTGGCGTCGTTGGCACAGGGGCCGACCAGGGCGATGGACGCCGTGTCCGCGGTGAGGGGGAGGAGGCTCTCCCGGTTGTCGAGCAGGACGATGCTCTGCTCGGCGAGGTCGCGGGCGATGGCGCGGTGCGCGGGCGGGTCGAGGTCGATCGGTCCCTCGATGTCGCCCTCCGGGGTGAAGCCGGCGTCGAGCAGCCCGAGGTCGACCTTCTGGTGCAGGACGCGGCGCACGGCCCGGTCGACGAGGTCTTCGGAGACGGTTCCGGCGCGGACGAGTTCGGCGAGGGGTTCGCCGTAGCAGAGGGTGTCGGGCAGTTCGACGTCGATGCCCGCCGTGAGGGCGCGGGCGCCGGCCTCGCCGTAGTCGGCGGCGATGCGGTGCATGGTGCGCAGGAACGCGACGGACCAGTAGTCGGAGACGACCGTGCCCTCGAATTGCCAGTCCTCGCGCAGGAGCCGGGTCAGGAGCCCGGCGTCGGCGCCGGCGGGCATGCCGTCGACGTCGGCGTAGGAGTTCATCACCGAGCGGGCGCCGCCCTCGCGTATCGCGGTCTCGAACGGCGGCAGGATGACGTCGGTGAACTCGCGGGGTCCCATGGAGACGGGGGCGTGGTTGCGGGCGGCCCTGGAGGCCGAGTACCCGGCGAAGTGCTTGAGCGTGGCGATGATCCCGGCGTTCTCCAGGCCGCGTACGTAGGCGGCGCCGCTGGTGGCGACGAGGTACGGGTCCTCGCCGAGAGTCTCCTCGACCCGGCCCCAGCGGTAGTCGCGTACGACGTCCAGGACGGGTGAGAGGCCCTGGTGGACGCCGACCTGGCGCATGCTGGTGCCGATGGCGTGGGCCATGCGTTCGACGAGGTCGGGGTCGAAGGCGGCGGCCCAGGCGAGGGGGGTGGGGAAGACGCTCGCGTGGTAGGCGGTGAAGCCGGTCAGGCACTCCTCGTGGGCGATGGCGGGGATGCCGAGCCGTGTGCTCTCCATCAACTCGCGCTGGAGGGCGGCGAGTTCACGGGCCCCTTGGGCGGGATCGACCGGCTTGGTGCCGAACGGGCGGGTGATGTGGCCCAGGCCGTCCTTGCTGGCCTGTGCGAAGTCGGTGTGGCGGGCGAAGACGTCCTGCATCGGGGCCACGTTGCCGCTGACGCGCTCGACCCCGGGCCAGGCGCTGCCGAGCTGGGCCAGCTTCTCCTCCAGGGTCATCTCCGTGAGCAGGGCCTCGACCCTGTCGGTACGGGGGCAGGCCGGATCGGCCCAAGGTGTGGTCATGGTGCATTCCTCGGGGTGGTGGCGCAGGACGGCGCGGGTGATTCAGGAAGAAGGGGAAGGGGCGGGCGGTGGTGCCGTGGAGGACCGGACGACGAGCTGGGTGGCCAGTTCCACCCGGTGGCTGTCGAGGGGTTCGCCCGCGGTGAGCCGGAGCAGGGTGCGCAGTGCGGCGCGGCCGATCTCGGCGAAGGGCTGCCGGACGGTGGTCAGGGGCGGGGCCGAGGTGCTGGCGGCGGCAGTGTCGTCGAAGCCGACGACGCTGACGTCCTCCGGCACGCGCAGTCCCTGGATCCGGGCGGCCTCGATGACACCGAACGCCTCCAGATCATTGCCGGCGAAGACGGCTGTGGGCGGCTCGTCGAGGGCGAAGAGTTCCTGGGCGGCCTGGTAGGCGGGTTCGAACCGGAAGGCTCCCCGCTTGATGAGGAGGGGATCGGGGGTGAGGCCGGCACCGCTGAGCGCGGCCTGGTAGCCGTGCAGGCGGGCGGTGTTGCACACGGCGTCATGCCGTCCCTCGATCATCGCGATCCGGCGGTGGCCGAGTTTCAGCAGGTGTTCGGTCGCGGCCATGCCGCCGCTGAAGTTCGTCGCGCCGATGCTGGGCACGGTGTCGTCGGGCACGTTCATCGGGTCGATCAGCACCAGCGGGATGCCGTGCTGCGCGAACTGCGCACGCTGGCGGGCGGTCAGCTCGGACGTCACCAGGATGACCCCCTCCCGCCCCGCGTTCGTGACCTTCCGGGCCCAGGCGGCGCCCAGGGGGTCGTCGGGCGCCGTGCCGATGACGACGTCGACGCCGGCCTCGGCCGCGGCCTGCGTCACACCCTGGGTGATCACCAGGTTGTTGGGGTTGACCAGCTGGTCGAAGGTCAGATCGATGGTCCGTACCGGCGACTGCGCGCCGCCCGGGCCACGGGCCACGTAGTCGCGTTCGACCAGCAGCTGCTCGATGCGGGCCCGGGTTTCGGGCGAGACGTCACTGCGGCCGTTGACCACCTTCGACACGGTGGCGACCGAGACGCCGGCTGCCTCGGCGATGCCGGTCAGGGTCGTCCGCTCGACGGCTCTCTTCGCCATGCTGATCCTTTCGAAGGTTTACGGGAAAGGTAGCGCAAGGTTTCGGAGTGGTCCAGAGCGGGCCTGGAGGAGAGATTTATTTCGGCAGGCATCTTGACCCGCCACAAACCGGCCCCTAATTTGTCGGCCAGAAAACGCAGAGGTTTCGAAAAGTTTCGAGTCGTGTATCGCGCTGCTGGCGAGCCCTACGAGCCGTCCGGCGCGTTCGATCCTCTGAAGAGCCGAAGGAGCTCCCCATGCCCTCGAGAATCCCCTCCCGTGTCCTGGTCACCGCCTCGGCGGCGGTCCTGGCCCTGACCCTCACCGCCTGCGGCAGCGGCGGGCGGACCGCCGGCGGCGGCTCCGGTGACGGCGCGCTGGCCTGGGCACTGACCCAGGGCTCCGAAGCGACCTTCCGGGCCTCCGCCACGGAGTGGAACAAGGAGCACCCCGAGAGCAAGATCAACTACCAGTACTTCCAGAACGACCCCTACAAGCAGAAGCTGCGCACCGCCGTGGGCGCCGGAAACGGTCCGGTCCTGTTCGAGAACTGGGGCGGCGGCGGCCTGAAGACCTATGTGGACGCGGGCAAGGTCGCCGACCTCACCGCCGATCTGAACGCCGACCCCGCGTGGAAGAACCGCATCTTCCCCTCGGTGCTGAAGTCCACCACCTTCGACGGCAAGACCTACGGCGTCCCGGTCAACGGCGTGCAGCCGGTGGTCCTTTACTTCAACAAGCAACTGTTCGAGAAAGTGGGCGCCGAGCCGCCGAAGACCTGGGACGACCTGCTCGCCCTGGTGAAGAAGTTCAAGGCCAAGGGCATCGCGCCGATCTCCATGGGCGGCGCCTCCAAGTGGCCCGACCTGATGTGGCTGGAGTACCTCGTCGACCGCGTCGGCGGACCCGAGACCTTCGCGAACATCGCCGCCGGCCGGAAGGGCGCCTGGACGGACCCGGCCGTCCTCAGGGCAGCGGAGATGATCAAGCAGCTCGTGGACGCCGGCGGCTTCGCCAAGGGCTTCACCTCCGTCTCCGCCGATACCGGCCAGGCCGAGGCCCAGCTCTACACCGGCAGGGCCGCGATGATCCTGCAGGGCAGCTGGGCCTACGGCACGATGGCCACCGGCTCGCCGAAGTTCGTCTCCGCCGGCAACCTCGGCTGGTCCGGCTTCCCGGCCGTCTCCGGCGGCAGGGGCGACGCGAGCGACATCGTCGGCAACACGGCCAACTTCTTCTCGGTGTCGGCACAGGCCGGCGCCAAGGAGAAGAAGACCGCGGTGGCCTACCTCAAGGACGGCGTCTACAACGACACCTACATCGACAGCCTCCTCAAGAACGGCGACGTCCCGCCCGTGAAGGACCTGGAGACCAAGCTCAAGGCCACCGACAACGCGGACTGGACGACGTACGTCTACGGTCTCGCCCGTGACGCGAAGAGTTTCCAGCTCTCCTGGGACCAGGCGCTCACCCCCGAACTCGGCAACGAACTGCTCACCCACCTCGACCAGCTCTTCCTCGGCGAGATCAGCCCGCAGCAGTTCTGCGCCCAGATGGACAAGGCGGCGCAGAAGTGAGCGCCTCCACCGCGTCCAAGGCCCCGCCGACGCGTTCCGGCGCCGGCGGCCCGCCGTTCCTCATGGCCCTGCCCGCCCTGCTGCTGTTCGCCCTGTTCGCGCTCGTGCCGATGGCGATCGTGATCTACCTGAGCTTCACCCGTTGGGACGGCCTGGGCAGCCCCGCGTGGGCAGGAGCAGACAACTGGCGCGAGGCACTGACCAGTGACGTCACCCGGCACGCTCTGTGGCTCACCGCCAAGATGATGGTGTTCTCCTGGATCGTGCAGACCCCGGTCAGCCTCCTGCTGGGCGTCTTCGTCGCCGGGAAACAGCGCTACCGCGCCCTGTTCGCCGTCTTCTACTTCGTCCCGCTGCTGATCTCCACGGCCGCGATCGCCGTCATCTTCAAGAACCTCCTCGACCCCAACTTCGGCCTCGGCGCAGCCCTGAACCTGCCCATCCTCGGCCAGGACTGGCTCGGCGACCCCCAACTGGCCTTCTACGCGGTGGTGTTCGTCATCACCTGGCAGTTCGTGCCCTTCCACACCCTGCTCTACCAAGCCGGAGCCCGGCAGATCCCCGCCTCGCTCTACGAGGCCGCGTCGATCGACGGCGCGGGCCGCCTCACCCAGTTCTGGCACATCACCCTGCCCCAGATGCGCTACACCATCGTCACGTCGTCGACGTTGATGGTCGTCGGCTCGCTCACCTACTTCGACCTGGTGTTCGTCCTCACCGGCGGCGGCCCCGGCTACGCCACCCGCATCCTGCCGCTCGACATGTACATCACGGGCTTCCAGAGCAACGAGATGGGCCTCGCCAGCGCCATCTCCGTGGTGCTCGTCGTGGCAGGACTCGTCGTCTCCCTCGCCCTCACTCGGTTCTCCGGTTTCAACCGGATGCGGAGCCAGCAGGCAGGTATGTGATGTCCGTGCTCTCCCACGCCCCGTCCACCGGTTCCCCCGGCACACCGCCCCAGGACGTTCCGTCGCCGGCACACCCCCGGCGCAATCCCCTCGGCAGCCTGCGCCGCGCCAACCCGCTCGGCGCAGTGGGCGGACTGCTCTGGCTGGTGATCGTCCTCGTGCCGGTCTACTGGGTCCTGGTCACCAGCCTGCGCACCCGCGAGGGCTTCTTCGACGCCAACCCGCTCTCCGTCCCCTCACACCCCACCCTGGACAACTACCGTCAGGTCCTCGACAACGGCTTCACGCACTACCTCCTCAACAGCACGCTGGTCACCATCGGTGCGACGCTGCTGACCGTCGTCGTCTCCTTCCTGGCGGCCTACGCGATCGTGCGCGGCACCAGCCGGGCCCTGCGCTGGGCGTTCAGCGTCTTCCTGCTGGGCCTCGCCATCCCGCTGCAGGCGACGATCATCCCGGTCTACTATCTGATCGCCAAAGCTCAGATGTACGACACCCTGGGCGCGATCGTGCTCCCCTCGGCGGCGTTCGCGATCCCGCTGACCGTGATCATCCTGGTCAACTTCCTGCGCGACATCCCCGGCGAACTGTACGAGTCGATGCGCGCCGACGGCGCCGGACACTGGCGCATGCTGTGGAGCCTCGCACTTCCCCTGTCCCGCCCCGCTCTGATCACGGTCGTCATCTACGACGCCCTGAACGTCTGGAACGGCTTCCTCTTCCCGCTGATCCTCACCCAGAGCCCGGACAAGAGAACCCTGCCCCTGTTCGTGTGGAGCTTCCAGGGCGAGTTCACCATCAACGTCCCGGCGATCCTGGCCGCAGTGGTCCTCTCCACACTGCCCATCCTCGTGCTCTACGTCCTGGGCCGCCGCCAGCTCATCGGCGGACTCACCGCCGGCTTCGGCAAGTGAGCGGGAACAGGCCGGCAACGCGAAGTGACTCGGCTCCGCCCTACTCGGGACAGGGGACTGCAAGACGCTCGGCGCGATTCCCGGGTCTGGTCACACGTTCTCCGGCACCGGGGATCCGATGCCCCGGCAACAATCCGTGGTCCCCTGGCCGGCCCCCATCGCCATCCTGTAAAACGAGCTCGCTCGCATCGCGGGCCCATCGGCTGACCGGGACGTCCAGCCCCGTTTTCCCGTACTTGAGGTGATCAGCGGAGCGATCTCGCCCACCTGTAAAGCGAGCCCTTTAACAACCTCGTGCACTGCTGGCCGTGGCCCGCCGTTCCGGTAGCCCGTTGGACTGGGCATGGTGGGGGCTGGGGCGCGCGAACTGATCGTGGCGGAGTGCCGGATCACTGGATTGTCGCCGACGTCGATTGCTGAACTCGTCACTGAGACAGGGCCGTTGTGGCACGCGCAGCAGATCTACGCCGGGGAGGGCCAGGTCTTCGTCGTCGCCCGGATCTATGGTCCCGGCGGCCGCCCATTGGCCGACCCACTGCCCGAGGACGCCGAGGGCATCCTGTACGCCGACATCGACCTGGCCGCGATCCGGTTCGCCAAGGCCACCGCCGACCTGGGCGGGCACTACGCACGCCCCGACGTCCCGGCTCCTCCCCGATCGCGCCGAGCGACGCCCCGTGGCGTACGCCGCCCACGCCACCCGGGAGGCCGAGCGCTTCGACGATGTCGAGGCGATCATCACGGAGCAGGAGCAGGAGCAGGAGCAGGAGCAGGAGCAGGAGCAGGAGCAGGAGCCGGAGCTGGAGCCGGAGCGGGGGCCGGAGGCGACAGTGGTCGGCTGACGCCCCGCGCCACCACGCGCAACGGATGGCGCGGACGCCTTCGTCCCACGCTGCTCTGCGGGCGCCCACCCGCAGGTCCCGGCTCAGTGAAGTGAGGGCACGTACGCGACCCCGAAACGGAACTCCCGCCGCCGGCCCGGCTCCAGTGACACGGCGGTGGCGAGTTCCGGGCGGTTGAACGCGTCCGTGGGTACCTCGACGGGCTCCAGGGCGATGGACCCGCGCCGGTCGCGAGCAAGGGTGTCGCCGGTGAACACGTGCAGGTACCCGCCGTGCTGCCACACCCGTAGTTCGGCTCCGGTCGCGGGGTCGCTCAGCACAGTCTCGGCCCGGGCGCCGGGTCCGGGGGCCAGGTCCGCGAAGCAGGCGTCGATGACGGCGTCGCCGAGCCTCCTGGGCGTACGGAAGTCCATGTCGGGGCAGCGGTCCAGGGGCAGCAGGGCGTCCTTTCCGCGCAGGGGGATGAGGGAGGCGTCGGTACGGATGAGGGTGTGGGCGGGGATCCGCAGGACCAGGTCGTCGATGGGGCGGGAGAGGGTGAAGTACGGGTGCCAGCCCGCCGCGTAGGGGGCGGTGGTCTCTCCCACGTTCGTCGCCCGGATCTCGACGCCCAGCTCGCGGCGGCCGATCGTGTACTCCACGTCGAGGTCCAGCGCGAACGGGTAGCCGGGGTGCCGGCCCGGCCTGATGCTCGTGCCGCGCAGCAGCAGCCGTGCCGAGTCGGGCGTCATGGTGGCCGCGACGAGCCGGAACGGCGCTTCACGCGCGAAGCCGTGGTAGACCGTGCGGTCCCCGACGCGGCCGGGCAGCAGGTCGTGGTCGCGGCCGCCGTGGCGGTAGCGGCCGTCGGCGACACGGTTGGGGAACGGGGCGAGCAGGCCCGCCCGTACGCCGTCCTGCGATCGCAGTTCGGCCTCGTCGCGGTAGCCGTCCGTCAGTTCCGTGAACTGCCCGGCCGCTCCGTGTCCGACCTGCCAGCTCAGCAGCGTCGCCCCGCGCAGGGCGAGGACGGCGCGCACAGCACCGTCCGGCGCGGAGACCGTCACGGTGGGTTCGTCGCCGAGGTGGCCCTCGGCGATCCGGAACGTGTCGGCCGTTGCGCCACCGCCCCCGCCTGTCACCCGGCTTCCGGGACGAGCTTCTTCGCGCCCGTCATGATGGCCACCGCGTCCTCCATCGAGTGCGACTGCGGGGTGATGACCCCGGCGCAGCCGCCGAGGCGCTGGATGTGGATGCGGTCGGCGACGTCGAAGACGTTGGGCATGTTGTGGCTGATCAGGATGATGCCGAGACCCTGGTCGCGCAGGTCGCGGACGAGCTTGAGGACCTGGCCGGTCTCGCGGACGCCCAGCGCTGCGGTGGGCTCGTCGAGGATGACGACCCGGCCGCCGAAGGCGCCCGCCCGGGCGACGGCCACCGACTGGCGCTGGCCGCCGGAGAGCGTCTCCACGGCCTGGTTGATGTTCTGCAGGGTGCTGATGCCCAGCCGCTTGATGTGGTCGGACGCCTGGCGCTTCATCTCGCCGGTGTCGAGCATGCGGAACACCGAGCCGAGCACCCCCTTGCGGCGGATCTCGCGGGCGAGGAACAGGTTGCTGGCGATGTCCAGCGCCGGGGCCACGGCGAGAGTCTGGTAGACCGTCTCGATGCCGGCCTCGCGGGCGTCCTGCGGGCGCTTGAAGTTCACCTCGGAGCCGTCGACCAGGATGCTGCCCCGGTCGGGCACGAGCGCCCCGGAGAGGCACTTGATCAGGGTGGACTTGCCGGCGCCGTTGTCGCCGATGACGGCGAGGACCTCGCCTGGGTAGAGGGTGAGGTCGACGTCGTTCAGGCCGACGACCCGGCCGAAGACCTTGACCAGGCCCTTGGCTTCGAGAACGGGGGCGGTGGTGGTCGTCACGACTTCACACTCCGGATCCACTGGTCGACGGAGACAGCCGCGATCACCAGCACGCCGACTGTCAGGACTTGGTAGTTGGGGTCGATCCCGGCCAGTGCCAGACCGTTGACGAAGACCTGGACGATGAGCGCGCCGATCAACGAGCCGAGCACCACGCCGCGTCCGCCGAACAGACTGGTCCCGCCGATGACGACGGCGGTGATGGACTGCAGGTTGGCGTTGAGACCACTGTTGGGGTCGCCGCCGCCGACCCGGCCGACCAGGATCCAGGCGCCCACCGCGATGGCGAACCCGCCGACCAGGTAGGCGCTCAGCAGCACCCGGTTGACGGAGATGCCGGCGAGGCGGGAGGCCTCGATGTCGTCGCCCACGGCGTACAGGTGCCGGCCCCAGGCGGTGTAGCGCAGCGCGTAGCCGACCACCGCGTACAGGGCGATCATGAGCAGGACGCCGGTGGTCAGGTTCAACTGCCCGATGGAGACCGTGTCCGCGCTCCACATGAGGATGTTGCCCGGGTCCAGCGACACGGTCTGGCCCTTGGCGTAGATGAGCGTGATCGCGGTGAAGATGCTGAGGGTGCCGAGCGTGACGATGAACGGTGGCAGCTTGATCCTGGTCACCAGCAGTCCGTTGACCGCTTGCGCGGCGATGGCCACGGCCGCTCCCGCGAGCAGGGCGAGCACGCCCGGCAGGTGGTTGTCCGCGACGAGCTTCGACATCAGCAGCGAGGCCAGCACCATGACCGCGCCGATGGACAGGTCGATGCCGGCCGTGAGGATGATGACGGTCTGGCCGACGGCCAACGAGCCGATGACGGCCACCTGTTGGGCGACGAGCGACAGATTCTGCAAGGCGTAGAAGCGGTCGTTGATGAGGGAGAACACGATGGCGGCGAGCACCAGGACGATCGCGGGGCTCAGCGCCGGCTGACGGTGCAGCACCGACTGGATGCGCTGGGCCGGCGTGGCGGGCCGGTTGAGGAAGTCCTCCGCCGGCGCCGGTGTTGCTTCACTGTCCACGTGGGTGGTCACAGGGGGTCCTTCCGGTTCTGTCCCTCGTGCGGGCTTGTGGGCGCGTGTGGTGCGGGTGCGCCGCCAGTGCCGGACCGGCGGCGCACCGGGCCGACCGGGTCAGCTGCCCCAGCAGGCGGAAGCGGCCTGCGTCGGGGACTGGACCGTCAGACCTCCGATGGCCTTGGCGGCGACCAGCGCGGTGCCGGTGTCGTAGAACGACTTGCCGTTGGTGACGCTGGGCTTGCTGCCGCCGCGGGCCAGCTTCGCGATGGAACTGACGCCGAGGGCGGCCATCTTGCCGGGGTACTGCACGGCGTCGGCGGCGAACTCTCCGCTGGTGACGTTCTTCAGACCCGAGCAGCTGCCGTCGATCGCGTAGATCGCGACGGTCTTCTCCTTGTTCGCCGCCTTCAGCGCGTTGTACGCGCCCTCGCCCGCCGGCTCGTTGATCGCGTACACCACGTTGATGTTCGGGTTGGCCGAGAGGCAGTTCTCCATCGCGGTGCGTCCGCCGTCGATGGCGCCCTGGGTGGGCTGGTGGCAGGCGACCGTGTACGTGCCGCCCTTGCCGGCGGTGTACTTCCCGGACTTGGCCTCCTTGCCGTTCTCGGTCTTGCTGCCCGGGTCGATGCCCATGCCCTCCAGGAAGCCGTGGTCGCGGTCGATGTCCACCGAGACGACCTGGTTGTTGAACAGGTCGAGCATGGCGATGACCGCGGGCTTGCCGTCCAGGGCGGCCGCCGCGTACTGGCCGTCGAGCTTGCCCGCCTGCTCGTTGTCGGTCGCGTAGGTGATGTCCGCGACGTTCGCCGGATTCGGCGCGGTGTCCAGGGCGATCACGAAGAGGCCGGCCTGCTTGGCGCGCTTCAGCGCGGTGTTCACCGCGTCGCCGTTGGTGGTGATCAGGATGCCCTTGTCGCCGCGCGAGACGGCGTTGTCGATGGCGGTGATCTGGGTCTGGGTGTCGCCGTCCGACGTGCCCGCCGCCACGGTGAGGCTCACCTTGTCCTTGGCGGCCTGCGTCTTGGCGTCCTTCTCCATGCTCACGAAGTACGGGTTGCTCAGCGTCTTCAGGATCAGTGACACGCCCACCTTCCCGCTGCCGGACGACGAGGAGCCCGAGCCGGAGGAGCCGCAGGCGGCGAGAGTGGCGCCGAGGCAGACGGTGACGCCGATGGCTGCCGCCCGGGTGCGCCGACTGCGGAGGCCCGACGCCTGGCTGGAGGAGAGGTTCATGAGGTGATCCCTTTCGAGCCGTCTCTTGGTCGACGCTGAGACAACGTTGACTCGACGGGATACTGAGCCCGTATGGACGAGCGCGTCAAGACACTGGTAAACATGCGTCGGCAACAAGTCGGTAACGCGCAACCAGTTGGAGACAACGATGACTCAGGGCGAGCCGCCGTCGCCGTCCCCCCGCAGCCGGCCCACCATGCGCGAGGTGGCGGCACTGGCAGGCGTCGCCATCAAGACGGTTTCCCGCGTGGTCAACGACGTGCCCACCGTCGATCCGGCCATCGCATCCCGGGTGCGTGACGCGGCCGACAAACTGGGCTACCGGCCCAACCTGACCGCCAGCAGCCTGCGCCGCGGGGACGGCCGTACGGCCACGATCGGGATGCTCGTCGAGGACGCGGCGAACCCCTTCTCGGCGGCCCTGAGCCGAACCGTCGAGAACGTGGCACGGGAGCGCGGAGTGCTCGTGCTGGTCGGAAGCCTCGACGAGGACCCGGCCCGGGAACGGGAGTTGGCCCGCGCTCTCATCGACCGGCGGGTCGACGGCCTGGTGATCGTGCCGGCCGGCCGCGACCACAGCTACCTGATCAGCGAGCAGCGTTCGGGCACCTGCGTGGTCTTCGTCGACCGCGAGCCCAGCCTGCTCGACGCGGACACCGTCGTCTCCGACAACCGGCAGGGTGCCCTCACCGCCGTCAACCACCTGCTGAAGTCCGGCCACCGCCGCATCGCCTACCTCGGTGACCGCGCGACCATCTCCACCGCCGCCCAGCGTTTCGACGGCTACCGACACGCCCTGGAAGTCGGGCACATCGAGTACGACGACGAGATCGTCCGGCACACCGGGGCCAGTGAGGAATCCGCGATCGCCGCGACCGAGCGGCTCCTGGCGCTGCCGAACCCGCCCACCGCGCTGTTCACAAGCCAGAACTTCGTCACCATAGGGGCGGTACGCGCGCTGCGCGCATTCGGTCTCCAGGACACCGTCGCCCACGTGGGCTTCGACGACTTCCCCCTGGCCGACATCCTCAGCCCGGGTATCTCGGTCATCGCCCAGGACGTCGAGCAGTTGGGCAGGACGGCCGCCGAGATGCTCTTCCGCAGACTGGACGGCGACCGGTCACCCACCCGGGCGGTCACCATTCCGACCCGGCTGATCGAGCGGGGCTCCGGCGAGATCACGGTCGAAGGACCCCACCAAGACTGAACCACCGCACGCGAGGGCACGGCAGCCCGCCCGCCGTGACTTTGATCGGCGAAGCCCTCATTGACATGACTCTTCCGGGGATGGTGTCTCTTGCCGGTGGTGCACCCGATCAAGGTGTGGGAGTGCGAGGACGTCTGCCAGGGACACGCTTGGCCGTTTCTTGAGTCGGCACGGCACGGTCGGCGAGGTCGGGGGGATGTGGTCGCGTCTCGTGCGGGACGGGCTGCTGCAGCTCCGGAAGTCGGACAAGTGAGTGAAGCGTCCAGGGAAAAGGTGTGAGTCTAAACAGTTTGGTGAGTGAATATTGCTACCGTGGGGCCCAGTTGAGCGTTCTGGGAGGGTGAGTGGATCAGTCGCGCGGAGAGACTGCGGTGAACGCGACCGAGGCGCGTGCCGAGCTTTTCGCCCTGGTGAAGCGGGCTGAGGAGGACGGGGTCTCGACGCTGATCCACAAGCGGGATGAGTACGCCCTGCTGGTACCGCTGGCCCGGTTTCCGGCAGCCCGCAAGTCCGGCGCGTTCCCGTCCCACGCACTGAGCGCGGCCCAGAAAGACCTCGGCGACCTCGTCACTCGTGCGGCTCAGGGCAACCCGCAGGTGCTGAGGCGCAACACCACGCCCATCGCGGTGCTGCTCCCCGCTGCTGCCCCAGGTGTCCTCTCGTCCGACACGGCCGCGCACCCGGGCGCGGCGTCTGCAGGAGGTGCGGTGAACAGCCCACACATTCAGGACCGCGGCAGTGCGCCCCGCAGGCTCGCCACGCTCGGCGACGCTGTGGGGTCCGTCCTCGCCTCCGGGCCCGCCGCAGGCCCCACGTTCGGGCTGGCCGGGCTGGACGCGGCGACGGGTGGTCTGCAGCCGGGCCGGCTGACCCTCGTGGCGGCGGCCCCGAACGTCGGCGGAAGCCTGCTGGGTCTGGCCGCCGCGCGGCAGAGCGCGCTCGTGGACCGCCGTACGGTCCTGTACGCGGCGTCGGGCCCCAACCGCGACGACATCTTCCGCCGGATCGTTGCCGCGGAGACCGGGGGCGACTACCCGCGACTGAAGCAGGGCCGCCTCACTCCTCACGAGCAGGAGGTCGCCCACCAGCTGGTCCAGGCGGGCGACCTCCTGATGATCGACGACGGCAGTGACCTGACCGCCGAGGACATCGCGGAGACCGCCCCGCACATGGAGGGCCTGGCCCTCGTGGTCGTGGACCGCCTCCAGGCCGCCCACAGCGCCCGGCTGCCGCTGTCCGGGGACCGTCTCCCGGATGCCTCCCAGGTCCTGGCCTCCCTCGCGCGCACCCTGCACGTGCCGGTTCTCGCCATCGTCGACAGCGACGACCCCGCGCTCCTGGGACTCCTGGACGCCGACATCACGCTGACGCTCACGTCGACCGACGACCCTGCCAAGGTCCAGGTGGCGGTCGCCGAGCGTGACTTCGGCACGATCGGCTCGGCACACCTGAGCCCCGACCTGCTGCACGCCCGCTTCCTCGACACCGGCAACACCTCCGCCACCCCTACGGTCGGCGACCGATCCGCGCCCATTCTGGGCAGCACCGTGGAGCGGGAGTTGGCCGAAGCAGCGCTTCCCTACACCTCCGGCGCCCGGCAGGGACTGCCCGCAGCCGTCACCCACGTCCTGGCCGCACTGCGCACCGCACTCACCAACGGCGCCCAGAACTCCCTGGACGACCTTCGGCCGTCGCTCGCCGATATCGCCGCGGCACCACCCCGACTGCCGGACACCGACGAGGGACGCCGCCTCGCCGCCGCGCTGAACGCATACAACGCCGCCGCCGCGCCCGCCGACGCCACCGAACAGCCTGTCGCCGTTCAGTCCACCGAGACCAGTGGCCACGGCCGGGACGACGAAGACGACACAGAAGAAGAGGTGGAACTTCAGCCGGGAGACGAGGAGGACGAGCCCGAGACAGCGGTCTTCCCGGCGTTGAGGATCCTCAAGGACGCGGTCGGCCGGTCGAAGATGCACCCGATCCCGGTCATCGGCATCGAGGCACGGGAGAGCGGTCCGTGGCCGCTGATCAGTGAGCACATGGACGGCGAGCCCCGCTGGGTCCACCCCGACGTCACCAGCACGCGCGTTCCCCTCCTCCGGGAGAACGGGAAGCGGGTCCGGCGAGACCTGCTCGACGTGCCCGACTCCTTCGGCGCGGGCGTGATGTGCCTGATCGACCGCAACGGCTCCTATCCGTCCGCCTGTTCAGCCGTCCCCCTGGCCCCGAACAAGCTGCTGCACACCGGCCCACTTGAGGCGTTCGACAAGGCCGGCGCCGGTATCTACCTCATCGGCATCCCGCAGTGGACGCGCACGGACATGCCGCACCCATTGGGGCGGATCATCGACCGGCCCGACGACCAGGGGCGCGTGTGGGTCACCACCCCGCACATCAAGCTGCTCGCGAGGCTCGTCCGCGAAGAGCACCTTGCCGCCATGCCGGCGATCCACGACTCGTGGACGGGGAAGGCCAACGAGTCACTGTTCAAACCGTTCTACGAGGCCACCCGGAAGGCGCGTACCGAACTCGTCGTGGCCGGCGGCGAACCCTACAAGGCGTACAAGACACGGCTGTCGATCGCGCTGCGTCTGCTGTGGCCCAAGCGGCAGGAACAGCGGTCCCCGTTCTGGAGGCCGGACTGGCGCATGAGCATGGTCGCGGAGGCGTCCGTGCGGCACTGGATGGCGGCCTTCAAGGCGGTCCAGGCCGGCCACACGCTCATCGCACTGCGCAACGTGGATGCGGCCGTCTTCTGGACACCCGAGGAGGCATCACCCGCCACCTACCGGATCGGGACCGGCTTCGGCGAGGTCAAGGCCAAGTACATCGAACGAGGGCAGATGATCCCCGAGGGTGACGACTGATGGCCGGACCCACCGGACGCGGCGACTCCCTCGGCGCCGCTCTGGGCGACCTCCTGCGCGCCCAGGTCACGCCCCGCCACCGCCTGTCGTCCTACACCGCCAAACACTGGCACGCCCAGCTCTCCCAGCTCACCGCGACCCACCGCGGCTACCACGCCCTGGACGAGGCCGGCCTCGACGTCACCGCCAAGACGCTCCTCAACTGGCTGTCCGATCCCGAGTACAACGTCCGCCGCGGCTACCGGGACCTCATCCACACCGCCTACGAGAACGTCGCTCTCGTCCCAGCCGACCCGATCCCCGACCACGTCAAGGACGGCCAGTGGGAGATCAGCGGCTACGTCACCACCGGAACCGACCGCCGCGAGCGCGGAACACGCGCTGCCGCGCCCCTGCGGATCGACGGGAGCCGGGGCGACTGGGACGCGATCGAGGATCTCTGGATGGCCGGCGAGCTCACCGACACCGGGTTCGAGGACCACTTCATCGACGACGTCATCGTGGCGGACATCGGTGAAGGGACCGACGGATGGACTTTCGACGGCAGCTCGTACTCCGTTGAACTCAGGTAGCACCACCAGCGGGGCAGGCCACTGCTGGGCCTTGACCGGGTCAAGGCCCCTCGACAAAACACGGCGCCGCAACAGCAAATCCGCTACGCGCGTGATGGCCGCATGGTCGGCAACGCCCTCCTGGACGACCACGCTGAACCCGCCTCCGACAGCGGCTTCAAGCGGCGCAGCACGTAGATTCCCAGGATCATCTCCTTGAGGGCCGCCGCAAAGCTCTCACGTGTCCCGATGAGGCCTCCACCGGATCTATCGGGCGACGATCGACTTCGACTTCGATGCACGCATGCAAGCGTCGTCATCGCGAAACCCGCCAAGCCGAGGCGGGGACGACCACGCCATCACCGAAGGCCCATAAGGGGGCTAAATGCGACTTTAGTAAGTATCCCGCGCGAAGTGGACCTTCTGTAACCTGCCTTCTTCAACTGTTCCGTCTACCGTCTGCTTCAGATGCTGGAACAGAAATCGTTGCAGCGGGGCACGGTGACGAAGTTTCTCAAGTCCTCGCTGCCACCGCCCGTGTTCGCGGCGTCCTCACTGGCTACAGCAGCCACTCCGCCCGCCACCCGCCCGGACTTCGCACCCGCTACCCGCCTTGCGTGCGCAGCCGATGCTCGTACGCGAAGATCACGACCTGTACCCGGTCGCGGAGCTGCAGTTTGGTGAGGATGCGGGTGATGTGGGTCTTGACGGTGGCCTCGGTGAGGAAGAGACGTTCGGCGAGCTCGGCGTTCGACAGGCCGGCGGCGATGAGGTGGAACACGTCCCTTTCGCGGGGCGTCAGTCGGGCGAAGAGTGCGCCCGCGTCGTCTGCGCGGGGCCACGGGGCGATCTGGGCGAAGCGGTCGACGAGACCGCGGGTGATGCGCGGGGTGAGGACGGCGTCGCCGGAGGCCACGGCCCGGATCGCCGCCTGGAGCGCGGCCGGGACGACGTCCTTGAGGAGGAACCCGCAGGCTCCGGCGCGGAGGCCCTCGAAGGCGTACTCGTCGAGGTCGAAGGTGGTGAGGATGAGAACGCGCGAGGCTGTGCTGGAGGTGATGCGCCGGGTCGCTTCAATCCCGTCCATGACCGGCATCCGTACGTCCATGAGCACCACGTCCGGCAGGGTGCGCCGCGTGAGGTCGACCGCCTCCTGCCCGTTGGCGGCTTCGCCGACGACAGTGATGTCCGGCATCGTGTCGAGGAGGCTGCGGAAGGCCATGCGGATGAGTGCCTGGTCGTCGGCGAGCAGGACCGAGATGGTCATCGCGGTTCCCCCAGCTTCAGCTCGCCCGAGACGACCCACCCTGACGCGGTGGGTCCTGCCCGGAGGTCACCGTCGAACATCGCGACCCGTTCCCGCATCCCGGTCAGCCCGTTGCCGGCATGTCCTGCGGCGCCGGACCCGGAGGCCGGTCTGCCGTCGTCGGTGACGCTGAAGCCGACCAGGTCACCGCCGCAGTGCAGGACGACGTCCACCGTCGAGGCGTTCCGGGCGTGCCTGACGACGTTCGTGAGCGACTCCTGGAGGATCCGGTAGACCGTCGTCTGCGCCTCCGCGCTCAGGGCCTCCGGGCTGCCGGTCTCGGTCAGCCGGACATCCAGGCCGGTGCCGCGGGCCTCGTCCACCAGGGCATCGAGCGAGCCGAGGTCCGGCTGCGGGGCCCGGTCGCCACCGTCGTCGGCCCGCAGGACGCCGAGGAGCCGGCGCATTCCGGCGAGGGACTGCCGACCGGTCGACGCGGCCTGGAGCATCTTCCCGCGGGCGCCCTCCGGATCGGTCGCGGTGGTCGCGGCGGCAGCCTCGGAGAGGGCCACGACGACGACCAGGCCGTGGGCGACGATGTCGTGCATCTCCCGCGCGATCCGGGTGCGTTCGGCCGCCGCGGCGAGCTGTGCCTGCTGGGCGCGCTCCTGCTCCAGGCGTTGCGCGCGGTCCTCGATGGAGGCGAGGTAGCGCCGCTGGGCCCGCACGGTGGTGCCGAGGAAGAACGCCGCGGCGCCCAGACCGCTGAGGATGACGAAGGCATCGTTGACGCTCGTGGCCGGAGCGAACCGTACCGCGATCAGGACGACACCGAGTTCGACGGCCGCGGCAGCCGCGAGCGAGTGCCGAAGACCGCGGTGGGCGGCGACCGTGTAGAGCCCGACCAGCACGGCGAACTCGGAGAACGAGACCGTACCGAGCACCCAGGTTCCCATCGCCACGGCCCAGCAGAACCAGAACACGGCGACCGGAGCCCGGCGGCGCAGCAGGAGGGGGGAGATCACGGTGATCGCCAGCACCCAGTCCAGCACACGGGACCGGTTGTAGAGCAGCTCGTGCGACGCGGCGACGGCGCACAGGACGGGCGGCCCGAGGAGCAGTACGAGGGACAGCGACGGGCGGACCCGCGACGGACCGTGCGCCGGCTGGAGGTGCTTCATTCCGCCGACATTACGGAAGGGCGCTCCCGGCGGCATCAATCGAAGGTCTTACATCCGGCGGAAAGTGACCACCATTGTCGGATGTGCCTGTCCCGGTGGCGCTTTTAGCGTCGCGGCATGAGAAAACGACCAGCGACCACGGCCATGAAGGTTCCGGAGATCGCGCTCATCTTCTGGATCGCGAAACTGTGCACCACCGGATTCGGTGAGTCCTTCTCCGACTACGTCTTCTTCAACGACTACATCGGACAGCACGCGGCCATGCTCATGGGCCTCGGCCTGCTCCTCGTATGCCTGGCCGTGCAGTTCACCACCACGAAATACATTCCGTGGGTCTACTGGCTCGCGGTGACGGCCGTGAGCATATTCGGGACGATGTCGGCGGACTTCCTGAACAAAGATCTGGGAATGCCGCTCTACGCCTCCACACTGATGCTGGTGGCCGTCCAGGCAGCTGTCTTCGCCGCCTGGTACGCCACGCAACGCACCCTGGACGTGCACAGCATCAACAACCGTCTGCGGGAGCTGTTCTACTGGCTGACCGTCCTGTGCACCTTCGCCTTGGGAACAGCCGCGGGCGATTTCGCGGCCGTAACCCTGGGACTGGGCACCTTGGCGTCGTCCTTCGTCTTCCTGGGGATCATTCTGATCCCCGCGGCCGGCTATCGCTGGTTCCGTCTCAACGAGGTTCTGGCCTTCTGGTTCGCCTACACCATCACCCGCCCCCTGGGCGCCTCCGTCGCGGACTGGCTCTCCGTACCTGCCCCTTATGGGGACGGAATTCAATTGGGGACCGGGCCCATAAGCCTGGTCCTCGGGATTCTCCTCGCGGGAGTTGTCGCGGTGGTCGCATCACAACACCGTCGGTCCAGTCCCCCGAAAGCGGCACCCCTGGAGGCGACAGTTCAGGGCCATTGACCATGCCGGGAAGAGCCGGCCCGGTCACTCACGGGTCCCCGCCGGTCCGGTTCGCCGACGGGGACTCAGAGTCGCGGCCGTGCGATCGCTCCGCCCGCCGGCGTCGTCGCCCGCATCGAGAGCTGGGAGGAGGCGCTCGAATCTCACCGACGTGCATGCCATGGCCGTGGTGGTCCGCCGGTTCGACGTGGTCGCGGTGCAGGAGGTGCGCGGGAGTCTTCGGGCCCTGCGCCATGTGCTCAAAGTCCTGGGGGAGGACTGGGAATTCATCCTGACCGACGTCACCGAAGGGAAGGCCGGCAACGACGAGCGTCTGGCGTTCTTGTTCGATACGCGGCGCATCAAGCCGTCCGGGCTGGCCTGCGAGTCGGGGGTGCCGATCGGGCAGGAGGCGGGTGTCGGTGCGGCCGCGCTGGAGCGGCAGTTCGCCCGTACCCCCTACGCGGTGAGCTTTCTGGCGGCCGGGCAGACGTTCACGCTGTTCACACTCCACGTCGACGACGGCAAGAAGGCCGCTGAGCGGGTGCCGGAGCTGAAGGCGATCGCGCAGTGGCTGGCCCGGCGGGCGGAGCAGGAGTTCGGCTGGGACCACAACCTCATCGCGCTGGGCGACTTCAACATCGACCGTGTCGGCGACCCGCTGTTCGAGGCCTTCACCTCCACCGGCCTGACTCCGGCACCACACTTGCCGGGGCCGGCGCGCACCATCTTCGACACGCCGGGGGCGGAGCCCTTCTACGACCAGATCGCCTGGCTCACCAAGGGGCAGAAACGCCGTCCGGTCCTGAACCTTGAGGCCGTCGCCGGCGGCCAGGTCGACGTCGTCGACTCGCTGCAGGGCGACCGTACGCTCACGGACCTGTCCTGGCACATCTCCGACCACTTCCCGATGTGGGCGGAGTTCGTGGTCCCGAAGGAATGACCCGATCCGGGGCCATCGTCATCACCTTGTACGGCGTGCTCGTGCGGGCCGACATCGCGCCGCACGCCCCGGAAGCCGACCTGCCGGTCCTCGTGATCGAGGTCGACCGGTGCGCAGAGGCCGACGAGGTGCGGGCGGCAGAACAGGCAAAGCAGGAGTGTGCCGGGAGAGGGCCGTGACGGACCGCCCNGACCGCCCCGGCTCAGGCGCTGTGGACCCCGACCTCGTACAGCGAGTACCCCCAGTCTGTTCCGCGATCGAGGCCGTGGACGCGGACGTAGCGGGCCGGAGTCCCGGTGAACCGGGCCGTGTCCAGGCCGCCGTCGCCGCTCGTGGTGGACCAGGCGGTCTGCCAGTTCGTGCCGTCGGTGGAGAGCTCGATGCGATACGACTTCCCGTACGCGCGCTCCCAGTCCAAGGTCACCCGGGAGACCAGGTGGGTGGAGCCCAGGTCCACCTGCCACCACTGGTCGTCGCTCCAGTCGCTGGCCCAGCGGGTGGCGTCGTCGCCGTCGACGGCTCGGCCCGGCTGGTAGCTGGTGAACGGATTCGACTCGGACGAACTGGCCGTCGACGGCTGCCCCTTGGCGAGGTTCACCGAGGCCTGGTGCTGTTCGGTGGCCCGCCAGGTGTCCAGGTAGGACTCGGCGCCCCGGAACAGGTCGTTCACCACGTCCTGGCCGCCGACCTGCCGGATGTCCTCGATCCAGTCGGGGATCATCCCGGCGTGGGCAGCGCCGTCGGTGTTGATGTCGAAGATGCGCTCGCCGGAGGTCTGCCTGTCGATGACGGAGCCGCCGTCGACGCTCTTGAAGGGGTACGTCACCTTGTTCGCGGCGTCCGCGCCCCGAGGGGCGGGATGGTCGCCGATGCCGTTGAAGTCGGTGCCGTAGCCGTAGCCCACGCCGTACTTGTCGCGCAGTGCCTTGGTCCGGGCGGCTTCCGCGACGAAGCCCTCGGAGCCGTGCATGTACTGGGCGACGAAGCCGCCGAGGGCGTAGACCCGTTCGGTCCAGCTCAGGTCCATCCAGCTGTGCGAGGAGATCACGCCGGGGTAGGACGCCGACTCCAGGATGTCCAGCGCCTGGCCGACCGCCTTGACACCCATGTGGTCGATCTCCAGCATCATCTTGCGTTTCATCATGCCGCGCACGGCGTACTCGCCGAGTTCGGTGAGGCCGCGCTTGTTGCACTGCGCGTTCGAGTCGTACGAGGGGACGTCCACGCCGGCGGGCAGGTCCGACTCCGCCTCGGACGTGGCGCTCCCGATGGGGTTGTCGTGCTGCGGGCCGGTGCACTTCTCGGTCTGCCAGAAGGTGCCGGTGGACAGGAACTGGCCGACGTTGATGGCCGTTCCGAGGCCGCCGGAGTCGAAGCGGACGCCGCACAGCGCGTTGTCGAACTTGTGGCAGAGGAACATGGAACGGACGCCGAGGGCGTACAGCTCGTCGAGTCCCTTGTCGATGTCCTGCTTGCTGCACTGCGGGATGTCGAGGATCTGCTTGCAGCCGAAGGGTTCGGAGGTCTCGACCCCGAGGACGACGGCGAGTTTGCCCTCCTCGATGACCTGCCGCGCCTGCGCGCTGTCGGTGACGATCCGGAACCAGCCCTTGCCGGTGCCGCCGTACATCTCGTCGATGTACGCCTGGAGCGCGTAGGTCATCTTCGCCTGCAGCCGGATCGAGGTCATCTCGTCACAACTGCGGTCCTTGAAGGGGTAGATGGAGCAGATCATGCCGTTGGTGACGAGGTCGTTGACGAGTACGCGCTGTCCGCCGCGCCAGGCCCGCTCGACCCAGGCGTAGTAGTCGGCCTGGTGGGTCATCGAGTCGTACGCGGGCCAGTCCTTGAAGGTCGGCCAGCCGACCGGGTCGTGCTTGCCGTCGCCCCCGTGGGTGATGTAGTCGAAGATCGCGAGGGTGCCGTCGGGGTAGTGCTCGGGGCAGTCCTTCAGGGCGTCGGCGACACCGGCCTCGGAGAAGACCTTGCCGCAGATCAGCCGGCCGCCGAAGGCCTCGTTGCCGAAGAGGTGGTTGTGCGCGTCGACGAACCCCTGTACCTCTCCTGCCGAGTTGGTGCCGGTGAAGGGCTCGCCGGTGACGTTGATCTGAACGTCCGGGGCGGGGCGGGCGGTCGGGATCCACCAGTCGTTGCCGGCCGCCGAACTCGGGGTGGGCCCGAGGGCCATGGCCAGTACCAGGAGCAGCAGCGACAGCATGGTGGCGTGCCTGCGTCTGCGGTACGAGCGTCGAAGCGGCGTCAAGGCCCACATCCCTCGGTCGGTGAGAAGACGCGGTTGACCGACCGTTGAGGTTGTCATGACCCGCGCAATACCTGGGACGAGGATCGGGCCGCATGCCTGCTGAGTCAAGCGTCCGGAACGCCTTGGCTGATCTTTCCGCGGCGGGACTCCCGAACTGCGGTCTCAGTGGCAGGATTCCCGGGCCCAGGCACCCAGTATGGGGACGCATTGCTCGGCGAATTACTCGTAGTCGGCAGGGGTGTTGTAGCCGTGGGCGGACACGCGAAGGTAACCGATGCCGTGGGAGCTGGTGAAGGTCGCCTCCACGGCGAGTTCGCGGGCCACCCGGTCGCGCAGTGCGTCGGCGTCGATCCGGGTGCGCCCGAGGCCGTCGGGCAGCCGCACCAGGCGCATGCCGGGGACGGGCATACCGGCCTCGGCTCGGCTGCTCTCACCGGTCAGCCGTTCGAAGGCTGCGCCGATGACATGGGCGGCATGGTCCGCCAGGCGGTGCATGCAGAGGTGGGCCGCGGTCCAGCAGCACGCCGGTGTCCACGATCAGCACCCGGTGGGCCTCCGCACCGTGGAGCGTGCTCACCTCCCGAACACGGACAAAGCGCGTCCAGCCTGCCCAAACGCCTAAAGGACCATGTGGAGTCCGGGCGATCACGGGGGATCACTCAGCTTCCGGCCACCCGTCCAGGGCGGCAGCCAGGCGGTGGCGAAGAGCCGGATCCTTCAACTCCCCAGCCAGGCGGTAAGCGATCGGCCCCACCTGCCAGCCTGCGTGATAATCGAAAGGCGGAGGCGGACCAGCCGCGTTGTGCGCGAGCTTCGCTACCAGCTCCGCGAGCCGGAAGCACAGGTCCTCCGCAGCCGTCAGGGGCTTGTCCTTGTCGAGCCCGCGCTGACGGATCCGATCGAAGACCACCCGACCCTCCGGCCAGTGCGTGCTGTCTACGGCAAGAGCCAACGCAGCTTGGATCTCGGGGGACTTTCCCAGCGTCACTGAAGCAGCCTCGAGCACCCCGCCCGCCCACACGACCGGATCCCGCTGACGCTCAAACAGCGAACGCCCCCACAAGGCAATTCGCTCCGCGCTTCCACTCATTTCGCGATCATGCCAAGACCGTCAGCCATCGACAACCACGTTCCCAGGGCTCCTTCGTGGTCACCGTGTCGTCGCACACGAAGCAGCACAACCCACCCGTCAAGATCACCGGATGAGACTGTTCCCGGTGCGGGGGAGGGGTCGGTGCGGTCGATGAGGACGGTTGGGGAGCCGGTCATGCCGAGGCGTGCGGCGTGCGTCTCGTCGGCGACCTCGACGAGCTCCACGTCGGCGGCTCGCCGGTCGAGTGCCTGCGCGATGCGCTCCCGCGCCAGTGGTGCGTTGGGGCAGTCGGGCACCGTCAGAACCGTGATGCGCCTGGCCGCGTCCTCCCTGGTCACTGCGGATGCAGTCGACGTTAGACCTTTCCAGTGCACTGGAAGGTCAAGGCGTGAAGTGCCGGGCGTTGGCGGACTTGTCGCCGAACTCGATGTTCTCGGCGGCCGAGGTGTCGAAGGACTGCTCCTTCAGGTAGGCGGTGCGCTTCGTGGCCGAGAGCGCGTTCAGGTACTTCGTCGCCGCCGGCTCCAGGTACGTCTTGACGAGGTAGTCGTCGTAGTTGCGGGCCGTGATGGTGCCGAAGCCGTTCTCGCCCTTCAGCTTGAGGGACGCCTGGTACTCCGCGAACTGGCTCTGGAGGGCCTTGGAGACGGTCTGGTCGACGGTTTTGCCGCCCATCTCGGCGTCGCCGAAAGCCCACTCGTAGGCCATGTCGGCGTGGTCGAGGTCGGTGATCGGGCACCAGTCGGCGCTCGCGAAGATCGCGTCGCTGGCGTCGGCCGCGCCGATCTCCTTGAGGTGTGCGTCGTAGAGCGGGCTGTCGCCGGAGGCGCCGAGCAGCGCGGACATGGCCCCGCCGGCACTCGTGCCGGAGGAGACGATCCAGTCCGTGTTGCCCGGGATGCGTCCCTTGTTGTGGCGGATGTAGCGCACCGCGGCCTTCAGGTCGACGATCACGGCCGGCGCCTTGCCGTAGTACTTGCCGTCCTTCTCGTTGTCACGGCCGCGGGCGCCGGGCTGGACGACGACGTAACCGGCCGCGAGGGCGAGGTCGCCGTTGCCAACCATCTGACCGCCGCTCGTCATGCCGCCACCGGGCTGCGTGCCCCCGCTCGGGGCGCCGCCTGCCCCGCCGCTCGGCACAGCGCCGCCGGGAGCCCCCCCGCCGCTCGGCGCGGCCCCACTGGGCATGCCACCGCCGCCACCCGGGGCACCGCTGGGGGCGGCACCGCCGCCGGGAGCCGCCCCGCCCCCGCCCATTCCGCCGCCGCTGCTTCCGGTCACGGACGAGGACATGTAACCGGCGATGGCGTTGTCCAGGAGGATCGGAGCGCCGGAGGCGTCGATCTCCTTGTCCCCGATCTTCACAGGCATCATGACGTTGAGGCTCTGGTACTTCTCGTCCACGGGCTTGGTCACGTACGTGATCGCCTCCCAGAGGCGGTAGGTCATCTTTTTGTCGCCGTCCGCCGTGGAAACGGTCTTGGTCCTGGTCTTGTAGGCGTCCTTGTCGAACGTGAGCGAGACGCTCTTGCTGCTCGAGTCGCCATCGTTCGAACAACCGGAGAGCACACGGAAACCCTCAGGAACGACGCGACAACAAGCGCGCCGCGTTTCTGATCAGGCTCTGATCCAGCTGTGATGCCGCTTTGAGCCACGCCCAGTTTCCTGGTGCGCAGCGGCGGGACCCGACCCACGCCCCCCCTCCAGTCGGAACCCGCGGTCCACGACCCTCAGGGCACAGAAGCGAGAGACGAGTGACCATCACCATCAAGCGCTACGTGACGGCCTGCGCGGCCGTCGTCACCGCCGTCGCGGGCGTGGTCGCCACCGCCCCCGCGGCCAGCGCCAATCCGCCGTCGGGCATCAACATCCGTGGCAAGGAGCCCTTCAACACCGACACCCTGCTGTCCAAGATGTGCGGCGACATGAGCGGCGCCGACAAGTCCTTCGTCTTCAACATCAACACCGGTGAGATCGTGCCCAGCAGCACGGCGTACGGGAAGTCGCCGTACTACCACCTCGCCAGCGGTGACTCCCGGTACCTGAACAGCACGGCGCCGCGCGGCTCCCACTGGGCGCTCACGAACGGCTGGGAGGCCGTGACCGGCAACTGCGAGTTCCCGAAGTCGTCCACCTGGACCTGGTACGACAAGGAGCGCCAGATCTCCAACGACTCGGTGACCAACTGCGGGAGCGGCGGGGCAGGCCTGTCCGTCAACGAGTCCTACGCGACCACCCGCGGTGCCTCCGTATCGGTCGGCGTCAACACGAAGCTCTCCCTCAAGCTCCTGGACAACCTCTCCTCCGAGATCGGCTTCAGTGCCAGCTACTCCTGGTCCTGGTCCAAGACCCACACGCTGGGCCGCACGGTCACCGTCAACCCTGCGCACGGTCGGAAGGGCTACATCGACGCCCGCCCGTTGAAGCGGACCGTCCGGGTCAACCCGGTGTTCCACGTCCAGAACTACAACTGGAGCGACGGCCAGTCGGAGGTCGGCACGGTGGTCCACAGCTGGCGCGGGCGCGGTTACGACCGCATCTGGTCGTACGGCTACTGGGTCGACACCTACGCGGATGTCGTCAACGGCGACGGCACCCCCGCCATGGACTTCGTCATCCGTGACAAGGCCGGCAGCTGCTAGTGGCGGCCCTGCGCGGGTCACCGGGCCGACGGCGCCCGGTGACCCGCGTCCCGCGCCATCAGATAGCCGACGCCGCGTACGGTCCTGATCAGCGACTGGTCGCGGTCGCCCAGCTTGCGCCGCAGGTAGTAGACGTAGGTCTCCACCACGCCGGACTCGCCGTGGAAGTCCGACCGCCAGACCCGGTCGAGGATCTGCGCCTTGGTGACGACCTGGCCGGCGTTGCTCATCAGGAAGGTGAGCAGGTCGAACTCGCGGCACGACAGGGCGACTTCCCTGCCGTCCCGCCACACCTCGCGAGTTCCCGGATCCAGCGTCACGTCCCCGGCGCGCAGCAGCCGGCAGTCGAGGGCGCACCCGCGCCGCAGCAGCACATGGACCCGGGCGACCACCTCCTCCAGCGCGAAGGGCTTGGTGACGTAGTCGTCGGCGCCCATCATCAGCCCGCGCACCTTGGTCTCGGTCCGGTCCTGGGCGGTGAGGAAGAGAAGAGGCGCGTCGATGTCGGCGCCGCGCAGGGCGCGGTAGGTCTCGAAGCCGTCGCCGTCCGGCAGGATCACCTCGAGGATGACGACGTCGGGGCGTACGGCGACGCCGACCGGGAGAGCGTCCTCGCCGCGACCGGCCGCGTACACGTCGAAGCCGAGCTCGCGCAGCCTCGTCAGCAGTGGTCGCGTACCGCTGTCGGCGTCCACGACGAGCACTCGCGGCGGCCTGGAGGAACTGTGCGTCGTCACGTCGTGGAAGATTTCATTCCGTGAAGCGTGGTGCACGTTGCGCGGGCGAACAAGGTGTGACAACTCCATGACAGGACGTGAGGGCGGGTCGAGGCGACGACGTGCGGATCTCTCGGCGGTGGTCACATCGTGGCGCGCAGATGGCTCACGGTGACGAAGTGGTAGCCGCGGGCGCTGAGGGTGCGAAGGATCTCGGGGACCGCCGCGACCGACGTGGGATGAATGTCGTGCATGAGGACGACGTCGTTGCGCTTCACCGTGCCGATGACGTACTGGGCGACCTTCGTGGCGTCGGGGTACTTCCAGTCCTCGGTGTCCAGGGTCCACAGCACCGGGGAGAGGGTGGTGGCCCCGCGCACGGCGCTGTTGACGGCGCCGTAGGGCGGCCGGAAGAGGGTGGGGGCCTTGCCCGTGGCGGCCTTGATCGCGGCGCTGGTGCGGTTCAGCTGGTAGGCCACCTGCTCGGAGCTGAGCTTGGTGAGGTCGGGGTGGTTCCAGGAGTGGTTGCCCACCTCGTTGCCGGCCCGTGCCTCGGCACGCACGAGGTCCGGGTGGGCGACCACGTTCTGGCCGACCGTGAAGAAGGTGGCCCGCGCGTTGTACTGCGCGAGGTAGGTCAGCAGGGTCGCGGTCTCCGGGGCGGCGGGACCGTCGTCGAAGGTCAGGGCGATGCAGCGGACCCGCTTGCAGTCGGTGTCGTCGTCGCCGGATGCCTCATGGGTCGGCGCGGCGGCCGTCGGCGTGCTCGTCGCCCCGAGGTCGAGCGAGCGGGACGGCTGGACGGTCTGGTGCTGTGCGCGCCTGCCGAAGGCGGACAGCCAGGGGTCGACCGTCGCCTTGGAGAGGGTCACGAGGTACGAGCCGGCGGCGGGGGCGCCGACATCGCCCTGGTCGAAGGCCACCCGCAGCCCGCCGTCCGCGGTGAAGGTCATGTCGTCGATGAGGGCCGTGAGGTTCGACCTGTCGGCGAACGCCTCATCCACCGTGTCCGCATCCGTGCCCTCCCGCCTCTTGAGCTGGTTCTTCAGGGCGGTGACGAAGGCGTCCTTGGAACCGTCCGCGACGAGTGCGAGTGGGGTGCGGTACGCTCCGGCCTTCCCGTCGTACCAGTACGTGCCACTGGACAGTCCGCTCCCGGCGGCGGAGCCGTCCCGGGTGGTGAGCCGGACGCCGAGGACATCCCCCGAGGCGACCAGGAACTGGTGGCTGATGTTGAGTTCGCGCTGGTCCTCGCCCTGACACGTGGAGCGGAAGGTCTGCAGGCGCCTCTCCACGTACTTCTTCATCGCGTCGGTCATCGCGCCCGCGCCGGGCACGTCCGGGTAGCTGGTGGCCCACGCGCAGGAGGCGCTCTCGCTGTTGTCGCTGACGAGCTGCAGGCCCTTGATCTTCGAGGGGTCCACCGACCGCACCGAGGAGACCGTGGAGGACGAGCCGGGCCGTGCTCCGGCGGTCGTCGAGCTCGCCGTCCCGGAGGATTCGGACGAGCATGCCGACGTCGCGCAGAGCGAGCCGAGCAGAAGGACTGAGGGGATGACGAGATGTGTGCGCATGAGGACCAGAACCTGGGATCGGGGGCTTATCGGGGTCCGATCCTGCAGGTCAGAGCTATTTTTCAGCGACCGTCGCAGTCACTGTGAACAAAAAAATTCCCGGCGTTCCACGTCCGTCGTCACTTACCGTGCCGCGGGGCACACCTGCCGGTACGACACGTCGGGCACGTACGTCCGCCACTGCGCAGGCGTGGGTCCGCCCCCGGCCCGGGAACACAGGACGCGGACGATGCCGTCCGGAGCGACCGGGTAGCCCTGCACCAGCACGTCCGGGCCACCGGCGTACAGGGTGGCGTCGTCATCGGTGAAGGCGAGGGTGTCGATCTCGTCGCCGGCGGTGGGCAGGTCGGTGCCGAGGAGCTGCTGCCCGGCGGTGTCCCACAGGCGCAGGGTGCCGAACTGGCCGCCCACGGCGAGGGTGGAGCCGTCGGGGGAGAAGGCGAGCGCGCCCACGGCCTCGGCGGCGCTGCGGGGGGCGGTGTCCGAGGTGCCGGTCAGTAGGCCGAGGCGGTGGCGCAGGTCGCCGTCCCACAGCGTCACGTGCCCGGTGGTGTCGCCCACGGCGAGCCGGGTGCCGTCGGGACTGAAGGCCAGCGCGGTGACCTGTCGTCCGTCGGCCAGGGCGTGCCCGTGCACGCGACCGGACGGCAGCTCGGCGTACTGGTCGGCGGAGTCGGCGAGCAGCCGGCCGTCGGGCCGCAGCGCGAGACTGCCCTGGGAAACGGTCTTCAGAAGGGTCGTCCGTCGGTGGCTGCGGGTGTCCCAGACCTCGGCCGCACTGCCGGTTCCGGTGGAGCGGACGGCCAGCAGTGTCCGGCCGCCGGGGCCGAGGGCCAGGGCGTAGACGGCGCGGTCCGCCGCACCGGATGTCTCGAACGACGTACGGACCCGGTGCGCGCGGACGTCCCAAACGCTGAAGCGCTGCCGCAGGGAGCCGTGCGAGGAGACGGTGTCGGCAACGGCGAGAAAGCGGCCGTCCGGGCTGTAGGCCGGCTGCGGGGGGCCGTCGCCGGCGTCGGTGGGGAGGGGGCCGAGCGTGGTGCGGGCGAGGACGGCTCGGGTGCCGGTGGCGCGCAGTTCGAAGCGGTAGCCGGAGCCGGAGCGGGTGGCGGTGGCCAGGACGGTGCCGTCCGGGCTGAGCGCGGTCGAGTCGGCCGCTGTGCGCTGCCAGCGGGCGTCCAGGCGATCGCTCACGTCGTATGTGCGGACCGTGGCGCCGTCGAGATAGCGCAGTGTCCGGCGGCTCGTGTCCGGATCCCACGCCAGATCGCTGACCTCGGCGCCGGCCAACGGCTGGTGGAAGACCTGTCCACCGCCGTTGGCCAGCCGCCACACGGCGATCTCCTCGTCGTCGGCCGTGGCCAGGAACTCCCCGTCCGGGGAAAGGACGGCGTCCGTGAAGCCGGTGGTGCCGGCGCTGGCGAAGTCGGCGACCTCTCGCCCGCCGGAGACGTTCCAGACCGTGGACGTGTTTCCCACGGCGGCGGCCAGGCGCCGGCCGTCCGCGCTGAACCGCAGCAGCCGCGAGCCGCCGTCCGCTCCCGTACCGGTACCGCAGACGCCGCCGCGTGCCTTCTCCCAGGCCCCCGGCAGCTTCCTGCCGTGGACGGTGTCCCACACCTGCGGTGCGCCGCCGGTCGTGCACAGGGCGAGGAGACGGCCGCCCGGACCGACGGCGGAGGTGGTCAGTCCGCGCGACACGTTCGTGCTGAACAGCGCCTTGCCGTCGCCGGTCCTCTGTACGCGTACCGAGCCGGCGCCGTCCGAGGGACCGGTGACGTAGGCGCTGCCGTCGGGTGCCCAGTCGATTGTGTCGCCCAGCTGGGCGACGGCCCTGCCGGAGGGCAGGTTCCACAGTTGGTCGCCGTCCTGACCGCTGACCACGAGGAAGCGACCGTCGGGGCCGCCCTCGGCGACCTCCGTACCGGCGGGCAGATGGTAGGTGGCGGTGACACGGTGGTCGGCCACGTTCCGCACGGTCACCCTGCCGCCCGTGACGGTGACGAAGGAGCGACCCTGACCGGTGAGGAAGCGCCGGACGTTCTCGCCCGTCTGCGGGTCGGTGAAGGCGTCCCGCTCCGGCCTGGCCAGGGCCTCCAGCAGGGCCGAGCGGGACTCGGTCAGCGGGGCGAGCCGCCAGGCCGCGACCGAGAGCCGGGCGGCTGTGCGGGGGTCGGCGGAGCGCAGGCTGTCGGCCACCGTGGCCAGGCGACGGGCGGCCGCCTTGGCCGCCTCCTCCTCGCTCGCCCGGCCGCGCTGCCAGGCCAGCAGGCCCGCGGCCAGTGCGAGCACCAGGAACGCGGACAGGGCCGCGGTGAGCACCCGGGTACGACGCGTGCCCCGTGCCTCGGCCTCCCGCTCGGCGTCGCGTGCGGCCCGCGAGGCGGCGAGGAAGGACCGCTCCAGCTCGGCGAGGTCGTCCTGCGAGGAACCGTCGAACAACTCCTCGGCCTGGATCAGCCGCGTCCCCCGGTACAGCACTCCGGCATCCCGGTCCAGTTGCTCCCAGGCGCGGGCCGACTCGTCGAGCAGCCGCTGCGCGCGCAGCCGTCCCCGGCTCTCCTCGATCCAGCCGGCCAGCCGGGGCCAGCCGGTGATCAGCACCTCGTGGGCCAGTTCGACGGTGTCGCCGTCCAGGGTGATCAGCCGGGCGGCGGAGAGGCGTTCCAGCACGTCCTGCGAGTCGGGCCCCAGCTCGGCCCGGGACGCCGGGCGGCGCGTGTCGGCGGCGCCGTCGCCGGGGGCGATCAGCCGCAGCAGGATGCGGCGGGCGACGCGGGCCTGCTCCGGCGCGAGGTCGCCGTAGACCTGTTCGGCGGTGGCGGCGATCGCCCCGTGCACGCCGCCCGCCTCCTCGTACGCGGCCAGGGTGAGGGTGCGGCCGCGGCGCCGGCGCCAGGTCTCCAGCAGGGCGTGCGAGAGCATCGGCAGGGCGCCGGGCTGGTCGGTGACCTCGTCGATGACGCGGGCGGTCAGTGTGCGCTCGACGTTCAGGCCCTCGGCGGTCGCGGGCCGCGTGATCACGTCCCGCAGTTCCTCCCGGCCCATCGGCCCGATCAGCAGGGTCGCCCGGCCGGCCGCCTCCGCCAGTTGCGGGTGGGTGCCGCAGTGGCCGTAGAAGTCGCCGCGAACGGCTATGGCCACGCGCAGCCGGCTCGTGGGCTCGCGAGCGGACAGCAGCAGATCCAGGAAGCGGCGGCGTTCCGCAGGGTCATGGCAGAGGGTGAACAGCTCCTCGAACTGGTCGACGATCACCCAGGTGTCCAGGCCGCCGTCCTCTCCGTTCCCGCCGTCCTTCGGGACGAGCGCCCGTTCGTGTGTGTGCGCGGGCTGTTCGCCCGGGGTGAGCACCCGGATCACCGCCGGGCGGTCGGCGCCTTGCGCCTGCCGCAGAGCGGGGATCAGCCCGGCCCGCAGCAGCGACGACTTGCCGCTGCCGGAGGGGCCGGACACGACCGCGAACCGGTGCGCGCGCAGCAGGTCCAGCAGCTCTCCGACCTGCTTGTCCCGGCCGAAGAAGAGATCCTTGTCGCCCGGTTCGAAGCGGGCCAGGCCCCGGTACGGTGCCCGTTCCTCGGCCGTGGGTGCCCGGACCTCCGCGTCCGCCTCCCGCCAGCGCCGCTCCCACTCGTCGGGATCGGCGTCCAGTACCTGGACGTACGCCCGCACCAGCGCGAGGGAGGGCAACTGGTCGCCGGCCGCCGCCTGGGACAGGGCTGTCGTCGAGTAGCCCGCCCGCTCGGCCATCTCCCGGTACGGCGGCTTTCCCGCCTTCTCGCGTAGCAGACGCAGGTCGTGCGCGAGCCTCTGCACGGGTCCGGCGTCGGGGTCCAGCGGTTTTTCGCGTCGTCCCACCGGGCCGTACCTTTCGACGTGCAAACACACCGGATGATCGCCGCCAACCTACGTTCGGCCGCCGATTCGAGGCAATTGCGGCCCAATCTGCGGACACGGGGCCGACGCACGACACCGCCGTGTCTCCGACCGGTACGGCCGGAGACACGGCGTGCAGCTGTCCGGATGGCTAGCGCACGGTGCGGTACGCCGTGCGGACGGTCTGGACGGCGGTGTTGCCGTCGGTGTCGGTCAGGGACGCCCGGAAGGAGACCGTGCCGGGCTTCTTCGGATGGGTGAGGGTCAGGTACCGCTTGCCGGCGTGGTCCGTGTGGACGGCGGCCGTCTTCCAGGTACGGCCGCCGTCGTACGACACGCGCACCGTCAGCGACTTGAGGTGGCCCTTGGCCGCGGCCGGGCCCTGGAGCGAGAGCGGCACCGTGATGCGGGCGCCCGCCTTGGCCGTGTCGGTCAGGCTGAGCTTCGGGTGGAAGCGGACGACGGAGAGGGGGAAGGGGACCCCCTTGGTCTCGCCGTTGTCGCGGGAGGTGAAGGTCCACACCGCGTCCACGTGGTCGCTCGTCCGGTAGTCCCCGCTGCGGTCGGTGCTGATGGACAGCCGGTAGCGCGTCGGGCCGGCGGGCAGCCCGCCGTAGGTGCTGAGACAGGTGTCGTCGGTGGTGGAAGTGAAGACCCGGGAGCCGGAGCTGAGCCGGGTGGTGATGGTGGCCTGGGGGAGGTAGGCCAGGTTGCCCGGGCCGTCGGAGAACATCGGCACGCACACGTAGTAGAACCCGCCGAGCCGTTTGGCGCCGGTTCCGGAGGCCGGCGCGAGGGCCGGCCCGTGGACACCGCCGTCGAACGTGGCCCGGTACGTGTGGCCCGGCTCGAAGCGGCGGTCGGTGAGGAAGTTGAAGGTGTCCTCGTTGTGCGAGCCGTTGCCGATCACGGCGCCCAGGTTCCAGCGCAGTCCGTGGTCGGTGCTCAGGTACTGCACGACGGAGGCGGTCGGCGCCGGGCGCCGGGAGCCTTCCAGGGCGACGGAGGCCCGGCCGAGCTGCGGCCAGTCGGGGACCGACCAGTTGACCTGGGGCGTGGTGTCGGCCCCGCTCAGCGTGGTCGCGACGGAGATGTTCACCCGGGCCATCTCCCGGGTGGAGGAGAAGGTGCGGTTCAGGCCGGTGAAGAAGGCGCCGGTACGGGTGGTGACCAGGTCGTACGTCGGTGAGGCGGCGGTGCGCTGCCAGATCCCGCCGAACTGGGCGGCGAAGGAGCCGGCCGCAGTGCCGGAGCCGATCTGGCCGAGGGCGGTGTCTCCCGCGTCGACGGTGTTCCCGCCGACGTAGTCGTAGGCCGGCTTGGCGCCGCGGGCCGCGAAGAGGACCTGCGCGTCGCGCGGGGTGGCCCGGCGGTCGAGAGCGGTGATCTTGACCGGTTTGGCCCTGCGCCCGTCGAGGGCGAGGCTGGTGTCGTGGTCGAGCATCAGGCGGGGCGCCACCAGTAGAGCGGTCTTCCCCCGCGGGTCGGTGGTCTGGACGTCGACCACGTAGTGGCCCTTGGGCAGCCGCAGTGTGACCGTGCCGTCGGGATGGTTCCTGCCGTCGTCGAACGGCGTGTACTGCTTGCCGGTGTCCAGGTTCGCCACGATGACGCCAGGAGCGTCGTCGCGCTTGCCGTCGCGGCGGGTGACGGTCAACTTCAGCTTGTGCGACTCCACCTCGCGGACGACGCCCACGGCGGTGCGCACGCTCTGCCCGCCGCCGGTCGCGGTCACCGCGCCGGAGTAGGCGCCGTCGACGCCGCCGAGCCGCGTGTCGGCGGTGACCGTGGCCTGCGCGGTGGTGCCGGCCGGGACGGTCAGCCGGGCCGGGGAGACCGTGAACATGCCGGCGGGTGCGCTGCCGCCGCCGGGGCCGGTGACCTCGGAGGTCAGGTCCAGGGTGAGGGGCTTCGTGCCCGAGTTGCGGTACGTCAGCGTCCTGGTCGCCGGCCGGTCGTCGTCGTGCGGCCAGGCGGCGGTGCCGAAGCCGACGGAGGACGGCTCGGTGGTGACGGTGGCGTCGGTCGCCTGGGTCAGGTCGACCCGGCCCGCCCCGGCCTCGTACGCGGTGGTGCCGGTCAGAGGCTTTGCCGAGGCGGTCAGCGCGGCCTTGATCCGCTCGCCGGTCCAGTCCGGGTGCTCCTGGGCGAGGATCGCGGCGGCGCCCGCGACGTGCGGGGTGGCCATGGAGGTGCCCGACATCTTCACGTAGCCGGGCGCCACCTCCTCGCCCTCGCTGCCGTGGGCGGCCCGCGCGGCGACGATGTCGACACCGGGCGCGGCGATGTCCGGCTTCAGCGTGCCGTCCGTGGTCGGGCCGCGGCTGGAGAAGTCGGCGACCTTTTCGTGCCGGTCCACCGCGGCGACGGTCAGGGCCGAGGCGGCCGAGCCCGGTGTCCCGACGGTGGTGTCGGAGGGGCCGTCGTTGCCCGCGGCCACCACGAACAGAGCGTGGGAGGAGGCCGACAGGGTGTTCACGGCCTTCTCCAGGGGGTCCACTCCGGGGGTGTCGGTGTCGCCCAGGCTCATGCTGACGACTTTGGCGCCCTGTGCCACGGCCCACTGCATCCCGGCGATGATCGACGAGTCGGATCCGACGCCGGTGTCGTCCATGACCTTGCCGACCAGCAGCTTCGCACCGGGCGCCACACCCTTGTACTTGCCGTGGCTTTCCGCACCGGAGCCGACGATGGTGGAGGCGACGTGGGTTCCGTGGCCCTGCCTGTCGTCGGTCGAGCCGGAGTCGGAGCCGGTGTCTGAGCTGGTGAAGTCCTTGGTCTTGAGGATGCTGCCCTTGAGATCAGGGTGGGTGGCGTCGACGCCGGTGTCCAGGACGGCGACCTTCACGCCCTTGCCGTCGTACCCCTTCTTCCAGGCCGCGGGGGCACCGATCTGCGCGACACCGCCCTCGGGATCGGGCGCGTCGCTGTCCTGGGCGGACACCATGATCCGTCCGTCGAGCCACACCCGGTCGATGCCGGGCGCGGCGGCCACGGCGGTGTGGTCGGCGACGGGGTCGGTCAGCGTCCGCCAAACGTCGCCGACGTCCGGCTTGTCGACGGACAGCGCCACGCCACGGACGGCGGGCAGCATCTGCTCGACGTCGGCGTCGGCGGCTGCCAGGGCACGTCGGGCCCCTGCCTGGATGCCACTGCCACCCCGGTAGGAGACGATCAGCGGCACCTGCTTGCGATGGGCGTCGTCGTAGCCGTCCTTGACGAGCTGCGTGATGTCGAACAGGCGACGGTCCAGTCGCCCGCTGTCCAGCAGCCGCGTCGCGTCCTGCGGGACGACGTAGGTGTGGCCCGCGAACCGCCGTATCGAGAAGCCGATGTGCTCGCGGCCCTTGCCGCGCCGCACGTCTGTCACCCGGCCCGTGGCGTCCATGCTCACCAGGTCACCGGTCACCAGCGTCACGTGGACGCCGGCCCGGGCCGACCCGCTCGCCTCTGAGGCCGCGAGGTTCGCCGACGAGCCCGCTGCCGCCGGGGTGACGGCGATGGCCGTGAGCCCGGCCACCGCCACCACGGCCGGTATCCCGTACACGGCACCCCGTGCCGTCAACTTCTTCCGTGTCCGGCTGTGCTTGTTGCGCAATGTGCTGTCTCGCTTCCCCGTAAATCAAGTGTGTGGATGGTCGCGGATGGGGCCCGTCCGGGCGGGCGCACCGGCGGCTCCAGCCCACACAGGGGGGCGTGTGAGCTGGGGCCGCCCCGAGCCGTCGGTGGTGCAGTACCGTCGGCCGTGAACGAGTCTTGGTCTCCTGGGAATTGGTCAGTAGCCCCTCTCGGGCACTGAAAAATCGGCGGAGACGCCTGTTCGCGCGCGATCTCGGCCATTCGGCCGGTGTGCGCGGCCCGCTGCGTCGCGGAAGGTGGCCTTTCGGCTGACCCGGCTGTGCCGGTGAAGGGATTAGGGTCGCGCCGTGGATCTCCTGAGCAGCGTGCGCGCCATCGGTGCGTCTCCCGCAGCGGCCAGCCGTGGGCGGGGCCTTCTGAGAGCGTTCGGCATCGCCCTTCTGCTGTTGGCTGCAGGCGGGGACGTGCTGTTGGCCGGCGTCGACGGCGGTTTGTGGTGGCCTCAGCTGGCGGTGCTTCCGATCGGCCTGGCGGCGCTCCTGTGGCCCGCCGCCCGGCGGCCGGAGTGGCTCACCACGGTGGTCCGCACCGCCGTGCCCGCGGTCCTCTCCGGCGCTGTGACGGCTGCCGTGTTCCTGTCCGGCGGGGAGGCGCTGTCCGGCCCTGGCGAACTCGCGATCCTGCTGTGCCTGCTCCTGATCGCCGTGCGTGACTACCGCGTGCGGTGGGCGGCGGTGTGCGGTGTTCTGGACGGTGGCGCGATTTCGGCGCTGCCTTACAGACAGGCCCCCGGCGACTCGGGAGTCAACCCGTTCGCGATGCTGGTGCTGGCCGCCGTGGTCGCCGGACTCGGCGGGTACCTGCGCGCGCTGGACCACCGCCGCCGTCTAGCGGTCACCGAGACCCAGCGGACCGAACGCCTCGCCATGGCCGCCGACCTGCACGACTTCGTGGCTCACCACGTCACCGGGATCCTGGTGCAGACGCGGGTGGCCCAGCTCCTCGCCACGACGGACCCCGAGCGCCTGAACGGGATCCTGAAGGACGTCGAACGCTCCGCCACCGAAGCCCTCGCCTCCATGCGTCGCACGGTCGGCCTGATGCGCGAGGCACCGGAGGCCGGTGGCACCGACCGCAACCCGACGGGCGATCTGGCCGCGCTGCCCGAGCTGGTGGGAGGCTTCGCCGGACCCGTCGGCCCCAAGGCCGTGTTGCGCCGTGATCCCTCGGTGCCCGACGGGTTGCCCCATGAGATGCAGGCCGCCGCCTACCGGGTCGTCCAGGAGGCCCTGACCAACGTGCGGCGGCACGCCGCGGACGCCACTGAGGTGCTGGTCGGCCTGGCCTACGACGGCCGCGTGCTGGAGGTCACGGTGCGCGACGACGGCCGTGGCGGCACCTGGCTCCCCCAGGCCGCGCGCGGCGGGGGCTTCGGCCTGGTCGGGCTCACCGAACGGGTCACCGCGCTCGGCGGCAAGCTGCGCACCGGACCCCGCCCCGACCGCCGGGGCTGGGAGGTCACGGCGACGCTGCCGATGGAGAACCTGTCGTCGTGACCCTTGTGGCGCGCTCTGCCACGCCGTAGGGAGCGGGCTCGCGGCCGCCGGCGCCGTGAAAGAGACCGGCGGCCGGTGCCGGTAGCCGGGTGAGACCCGCGGCGTCACGGTGCGGTTCGTTCCTTGCTTGGCCCACCGACTGCGGGATCCGGGCTGCGGTCGTCCCGGGCGGAGAGGGCCACGTCCCGACCGGCGCCGGGGACTGGTGACGTCCTGTCATCCGCCGTTCGGCCGAGGCCCCGCCCGTCCGGGCCGGTTGCTCATGGCCGTTCGACCGAGGCGGCGGCCCCTGCCGCGAGGGGAGGCTGGAAGCTCGTCAGGTGACAGGGGCAGGAGAGAGGTGCGTGACTGTCGGGGTGGTCGTCCTGGGCGACCAGGACGACCAGGACATGATGCGTTCGGGGTTCGCGGCCTTGCTGTCGGCGCAGAACGACATCGACGTCGTGGGGGAGGCGTCCAACGGCCGGCTCGGCATCGAGGTCAGCCGCGGCACGCATCCCGACGTGGTGCTGATGGACGTACGGATGCCGGAGATGGACGGGCTGGAGGCGGCGCGCCAGCTGCTCGACCCGCCGCCCGGTGTGGTGCGCCGCCCCAAGGTGTTCATGCTGACCACCTTCGACATCGACGACTGCGTCTACGAGGCCTGGCACGCCGGGGCCGGTGGATTCCTCCTCAAAGACGCCCCGGTCGCCGAACTCGTGCAGGCGGCCAACTCGCCCGCCACGGGATCTCCTTCCAGCACACCAAGACCTGGAAGGACTCCCCAGATGTGGCCTTCGATGCGAAGCTCGCCCGGATTGAGTATGCGATCAATGAACGACCGGGCCGCACTTTCGCGTTCGACGAGTTCGGGCCCCTGGGAATCCGCCCCGCCGCTGACTCCTGCTGGGCCGAGCAGTCGCAGCCCGACCACCTACCGGCGCACCCAGGGAATCACCTGCTTTCACGGCTGCTGCTCCGTCGGCGGCGACCAGATGTGGGGGATCAACCGGCGCCGCAAAGGCATCGACCACACCTGGGCCGCCTTGAAGACGCTCCGGGCAGCCCGCCCGGACGGCGCCCCGATCTATGTGATCCTCGACAGCCTCTCCACCCACCTGAACCGGAGAATCCGCGGGTGGGCGGGCCGGACAAAGTCGAGCTGTGCTTCACCCCGACCTACGCGTCCTGGGCCGACCTCATCGAGGCGCACTTCGGACCGCTACGGGCAGTTCACCCTGGCCAGCTCGAACCACCCGAACCACACCGTCCGGACACGGGCCCTGCATGCCTACGTGCGCTGGCCCAATCAGAACGCCCGTCACCCCGACATGCTCGCGGCCCGACGATGCGAACGCGCCCGCATCCGCAGCGAATGAGGCATCCGCAGGGGCGGCATACCCCTACCCACCGCGGCCTGACCACTCAACCCGGTGAACCTTCCCGGTCACAGCACAGGCCGCGGGCCGGAACGTGACGGAGCCCGGGAGCATGTCCAGCTCCCGGGCTCCAGCTTGCCACCCATTTGCGCACACCAGCGGCGTTTAAGAACCGCGGGTCATGTTGAGATCGACGTGTTCTGCCTTTGAACTACAGCGCCACGAGAGAGGCGCCGAGGGGACTTGAACCCCCATCCGTCGATGTTCGCCCACGCTCGGTCGATCCGGTGTTCGGCGGCGAATACTGAGACTGGAGCGAGAATCTGAGTTTCACGGGGCCGCCTCTGCCAGGCTTGGGCCACCCCCGCACGTGGTGCGGGGAGAGGGATTCGAACCCCCAACTGACACCCCTTCATCAGCTTCAACATCAGTTTCAGCTTGCGCTCATCGCGCACCCTCCGCTCGCGACGGAGGGCGTGTGTGGAGGCTACCGGAACAGGTAGCCGAACACCGCGTCGCCGACCCGCTGGTCGGTGACCTCGGTGTTGTTCGCCTCCTCGCGGGCGAACTTGACGGACTGCTGGAGCTTCTCAACGCGGTCGAGGAGCTCATTGACCCGCCGGGCGGGCAGCGCGCCGGAGAACTTCACCGTGGTCCAGTAACCGACCGGGACGTCCTCGTAGTACACCTCGACCTGTGCCGGGTGTTTCTCCGTGGCCTCGGCCTTCACGTGGTTGCGCGGAACCTTCTTCGTGCGGATGGTCCGCACCGGGTCCGTCTTCCACGAGTCCGTCGAGGGGTCCAGGTTCCAAGACTCGGAGGCGTCGAGCACTGGCAACTTGCGCACGAAGGTGTGCAGGTCGGTGAGTTGCTTCTCCAGGAACAACAGGTAGGGGACGGGCACCTGGGGCAACAGCACCGTACCGTCGACCACCACGTCCGCGACCGCGGACCGGTTCGCCCAGTCCTTCGTCGCGGTCACGTCGAAGAGCCGCGTCAGCGTCCCGGCGGTCGCCCGCAGAGCATCCTCGGCCTTGATCTGCACCCGCGTGGACTCGGGCGGCAGCTGCTCGCCCTCCTCGTCCTTGGGCTGGTAGGTCCGGGAGATGCCAGCCAGCAGGGCGGGCTTCTGCACGTCCTGGTGAGCCTGGGTGAGCTCCTGCAGGGCCTTGGACTTGACGCCCTTTTCGACTGCGATGATCTGATTCAGCTTCGCCACACAGCGAACCTAACAACCCCGCGCCGCACGCACATCCGATTAAATGCATGCCCCGTCTTTTCCGCCTGAGAGGGCGGGGCGGCGAGTGTGAGCCCGGACCGGGGCGCGAAGGTCACCAACCGTAAGCGGGCCGCCCGGTCGGCTGCCCGTGCGGTGCATCGTAAGGCGGAGGTCCACGGTTCCTACCGCACGTACCTCAATAGTCCGACCAACGCGCCGAGGCGCCGGGCCAGCCGTCGCGACACGGTGAATCTTCCCGGTCACAGCACTAGCCCCACCCAGAACCGCAACACCCACGTGCAGGCGACGACGAGCCGTCCCGGACGGTATCGCCACTGGTAACGGCCTCTGGACAACAGTGCCCGCGTCGACAGCGCGGACCACTGAGTGGTGCTTCTGCTTCCGCTTCCGCTTCTTCTTGGACACCAGCGGAGCGTACCCACACCATTGCGCGGCCTGGCATCCGCGCCGAGCCCAATCTCACCGAAACGCACGTAGGACACTGCGCCGGTGACGTTCCGTCACCTGTTCCTCGACACTCGCCGAGGGGGAGGAGTTGCTGAAGACGGTGGCGCCGCATCTGGACAGGGTGGTGTGGAGGAAGTGAGGACCGAGGGCGGGTGTTACGCATGGTGGCGAGAACCCCGGGATCGGCTCCGGCGTTGTGCCCGGACTGCGGGGCACCGTCGGTACGACGGCACAGCGGATACCGGCGCCGTCTCGCAGATGGCGCGCCCGGACGGACGCCGGGGAGCGGCAGGATCTGACGGTCGGCGTCGGTATTGATCACATCGAGCGCCCGCTTTACCAAATGTTGTGTACAGACACTCGGTGTCAAGTCCTGGGCGGGCGTGCGGAATTACTCGGCAAATCCTGTCCGCGGCAGCCGGGCCGAGCCACGACATCTGAACCTGGCCGTGCCACTGTGCCCCCACGAATCGACACAAAGGCAGATTTTCGATCAGGGGGTGGCACGTTGAGTGCCGACACGTTCAGAGGACTCAGAAGGACAAGCGGACGCATTCTGGCCATCGGCGGCGCCGCGGCGGTGATCGCGGTCAGTCCGCTCGCGAGCACCGCCTACGCCGGCGGACCGAATCCCGGCGGGACTCTGGTGCATCAGGTCGTCGTGGGGCAGTGCTACACGGACCTGTACTACGACCCCAGCACCCGCGACACCGCGATGTGGGGCTGGGCGGGTTCCGGCATGCGCAGCGGCAACACCTGTGCCGGCTGGCTGGAACAGGACACCGCGTCCGGCGGCGGCTTGCAGCGGGTGTCGAACATCTACTCCACCTCGACACCCTCCACTTCCTTCGGCCCCACCGGCTGGCACAACGACGCGGGTATCCACTCCGAGGCGTGCGCCACCTACACGTACCTGGTGGGCAACCCCGCGAACGGGGTGTACGACTCCGAGTCGAACTGCACCTACCCGCCCTACTGACCAACCTGTACTCCGGTGCCCGGGCGGGCGGGGCACTCGCGTACCGTCCCCGCCGCGCCTCGTGCGGGGCGGGGATTTCGTGTCGAACGCCGCCGGTGCTGCGCGGCGCGACGGGCCTACGTTGTCGCGCGGTACCCCGTGCGGTAGGGCGGCGGTCGGGTGGGGCAGCATCTGCTCAGCCGTCGCCTGCCCGTGCGGGGTCGTCATGCGTCCGCCCATCGTGCCGGAGTGGGACGGGGTACAGGTGCCAGCCCAGCTGTGCGCGGTCGCCCGCCACAGCCGGCGGTCGGCCTCGGCGAGGTTGTCGTAGTGGTCGATGAACATCGCCACGACGCCCGCGGTGAAGTACAGCGACGGCCGGTCGTCCGCCGCGCACCCCGGGCAGCCGTCCTTGGCGGTGCACCCCGTCAGGCGCCGGTCGTAGCGCGGCGGCCAGAAGCGGGGATGTGCGCGCTGCGGGGTGTAGGTGCGGCTGACGGCCTCGAGGCGGCGCACGGCCCGCCGGACGGCGGCGCGTTGGGCGTCGGTCGGGCCCGACTTCGTAGACGATGCGGGCGAGGCCGGTGACCGAGGCGGTCAGCGGGGTGCCGCCGATGTTGCTGAGGCCGCCGGGCTCGCTGCGTATGTACGCCGGCACGGCCCGCCGTGCCCGCCCGAGTCCTCGTGACACGCCTCAGTGTCCTACTCCTCCCGGGTCTGGGAAACGAGCGCTTGCGGGTGATCGGGGCGAAGGTGTTGGGCATCTCAGCAACGAGCGCTTACGCCGCGCCTGCGGTGGTCGGCGGGTCCGCGACGACGAAGCCTCCAGGACCCGAGCGGGTTCCTGGAGGCTCATCCCTTGCTCCGCAGGCGCTGCTCAACGAGCGCGGCACTGACGCCGTCATGCGGCAGCGGGTTCCTCCACAGGGGCGAAGGGGCGAAGGGGCGGGGGTGGGCGGCCATTTCCTCCACCGACGGGGGATGGAGATTGCAAACGACCGTACTGGCGG
>NZ_JAEQAZ010000064.1 GCF_016654115.1 Streptomyces sp. MBT53 | reverse complement strand
GCTGCTGCTGTCCGCGGTACGGGCGTCCGCGTGCCTGCCACGCCGACACCGCGGACAGCAGCAGCGCGCCCATGAAGCTCAGGAAGAACACCGGGTTCTGGATCACGTCGTTGATGTTCCGCATCACCTCGACGAAGACCCGGTCGTCGCTGCGCGCCAGCCCCGGCATCACCGCGCAGGCGAAGACGTAGAAAGCCCCGGCGATCAGCCCCGTCGCGACCGTGGCCGCACCCAGTACCCAACCCGTCGCAGTCCCGACAGTTCCGGACGTCCTGTTTTCTGTCATGCCTCCAGTCAACGGACCCGCCCCCGCCCCGGACATCGCCGAGACGCGCACGCGCATACGCGGCCGTCCACGCGCACTCCCCACGCGCGCTCGGTACGAGGGGTTCCGGCCGCGCGGGCGGACAGGCACTGTAGAGGCAACGGTTTCCCGACCGGGGTAATCCCTAGGCGGTGACAGGCACATGGCACTGGGTACGACCATGGCCCCGTACGAGCTGCGCTTCGACGCCGGGCGGATCTGCCTGGATCTGCTCGCGACCACGCATCCCGAGGAACGGCTCGACGCGCCGGAGCCGCTGCGCGCGTGGATCGTCCGCTCCGGGCTCGTCCCGGCGGCCACCGAGCTCGCGCACGTCGACGCGACCTGGCTCGTCGGCTTCCGTGAACTGCGGGGACGGATCGGACAGTTGGTGCGTAGCCGACCATCGGCCGAGGCCCACTCCTACGATCTCGCGCTCGCCCACCTCAACGACCGCGCCCGTGCCGCGCCCCCGGCACCCCGTGCCGTACAGGCCGAAGACGGGGCGCTGGTGCGGGAGTTGGCCGGTCCACCGGGGTGCGATGCGCTGCTCGCCGTGATCGCCAGGGACGCCGTCGAGCTGCTCACCGACCCGGTCGCGCGGGCCTCGCTGCGGGAGTGCGAAGGGGACAACTGCCCCATCGTGTACCTGGACACGTCACGGGGGCGCAGGAGGCGCTGGTGCTCCAGTGAGGTCTGCGGGAACCGGGAGCGAGTGGCCCGGCATCGTCGGCGCGCGGCCCTCGCCCGGGCCTGAGAATCCCATATGCGGCTTCTGTGAAGTGACGTACCGTCAACTGGCGAAGTGATTTTGACAACAGTGCGTTTCACTCGGCAACCGCACGGGCAGCCCGCGTGATCTTGCTGATGTGGTGGAAATGTAAAGATCGTACGGCTGGAATGTGCACTCATGTCCCGGTCGTCACGTCACTTCGAAGAAAACTGTCGCCTCACGTTGAACACCCGCCCACCCTCTCGCGTACCTCTCCATGAGCGACCGACCGGGGCAACCCCCGGACACCGGAGGTGGGCGTGCGCAAGGATTCCGTCGTGGCCAATGAACAAGCGCCGAGGGCCCGACATCGCATGTCCCAGTCCTCGGAACCTGATGAGGAGCTGATGCGTGCCCTGTACCGAGAGCACGCCGGACCCTTGCTCGCCTATGTGCTGCGGCTCGTCGCCGGTGACCGGCAACGAGCCGAGGACGTGGTGCAGGAGACGCTCATCCGGGCCTGGAAGAACGCCGGCCAGCTCAACCGGGCGACCGGATCGGTACGACCCTGGCTGGTGACGGTCGCACGGCGCATCGTCATCGACGGTCACCGCAGCCGGCAGGCCCGGCCGCAGGAGGTGGACCCGTCGCCGCTGGAGGTCATCCCCGCGGAGGACGAGATCGACAAGGCGTTGTGGCTGATGACACTGTCGGACGCGCTGGACGACCTGACCCCGGCCCACCGGGAGGTGCTCGTCGAGACGTACTTCAAGGGGCGTACCGTCAATGAGGCGGCCGAGACGCTTGGCATCCCCAGTGGCACGGTGCGCTCAAGGGTGTTCTACGCCCTTCGATCGATGAAGCTTGCTCTGGAGGAGCGGGGGGTGACGGCATGAGCATTTACGGGGGATACGGAACGGGTAGTCCTGGTTCCATGCAGGGATCTCAGGGCTCGAACGAACACGAGACCGTCGGCGCCTACGCCCTCGGGATTCTCGACGACGCCGAAGCAACCGCTTTCGAGGCACACCTCGCCACCTGCGAGTGGTGCGCCCAGCAGCTCGACGAGCTGGCCGGGATGGAACCGATGCTCGCGGCGCTCGCGGACCTGCCGGGCTCCGGCACCCCCGCGATCGGCGAGTCCCTGTCCGCCAAGCCGAGCCCGCGGCTGGTGGAGCGGCTGGTCGACGACGTCGGTGAACGCCGGGCCCTGAAGCGCCGGCGCAGTTTCTACATGATCGCCGCCGCTGCAGCGCTGATCATCGCGGGACCGCTGGCCGTGATCGCGGCCAACGGCGGCAACAGCTCGGGTGACACCCCGGCCGTGGCCACCGCGAAGACCACCTTCGACACTTTGTCCGACAAGGTCTCGGCCACGGACAAGACCACCAAGGTCAGCGCGACCGTGGCCATGTCGAAGAAGGACTGGGGCACCCTCGGGGTCGTGGAGCTCAGCAACGTCAAGGGCCCCCTGAAGTGTTCCCTGATCGCCGTCGGCAAGAACGGCGAACGCGAGACCATGAGCTCCTGGTCGGTCCCGGCCTGGGGTTACGGCATCGCGAACGCCACGAAGGCCGAGGCCAAGGCGCCGCTCTACGCCCAGGGCGGCGCGGCCCTCACGCCCAACGAGATCGACCACTTCGAGGTCATGACCTTCGACGGCAAGAAGCTCGTGGAAGTGGACGCCTAGCAGCTGGTCCACTGTGCTCGACGGGGTCCGGAGCGCGCACGCGCGCACCGGGCCCCGCGTCTTTGTCAGGTTCCGCCGGGCGGGCCCCTCGCCTCGGCGGCCTCCCTTCGCGTACGGTTGACGGCTGCCCAGCACGTCAGAAGGGGGCCCGGTGGCCGCACAGGCTCAACAGGAGACCGCGCTCGATGCGGTGTCCGACAAATCCGCCCAGGATTCGCTACGGGACCGGGAGATCAGCGGCGAACAGACACACCTGGACCGGGTGTACCGACGCCTCGAGGAGAAGATCCGCGAGGCCGAGTTCCTCATGAACGACGCCGCCAAACGCGGCCAGGTCGGCACACCCGGCGCGCTCGCCGAACGCGACGCGCAGGTGTTCCGCGCCGGTATCCACCTCAACCGGCTCAACAACGAGTTCGAGGACTTCCTCTTCGGCAGGATCGACCTGCTGCTCGGCAAGGACGGCCAGAAGGGGCCCGACGGCGCCTACACCGCCGTCGAACCCGCCGACGGCTCCGTGCGCGACGACAACACGGCCGACATCGCCGAGACCCTGCACATCGGCCGCATCGGCGTCCTCGACACCGAGTACGCCCCCCTGGTCATCGACTGGCGGGCACCCGCCGCCGCCCCGTTCTACCGCTCGACCCCGGTCGACCCCGGACGGGTCGTACGGCGTCGCGTCATCCGCTCCAAGGGCCGCCGGGTCCTCGGGGTCGAGGACGACCTGATGCGCCCCGAGCTGACCGCCTTCCTCGACGGCGACAAGCTCGCCGTCATCGGCGACGGCGCCCTGATGGCCGCGCTCGGCCAGGCCCGCAGCCACACCATGCGCGACATCGTGGCGTCCATCCAGGCCGAACAGGACCTGGTGATCCGCGCCCCCGCCGCCTCGGTGACCTACGTCGAGGGCGGCCCGGGGACGGGAAAGACGGCCGTCGCCCTGCACCGCGCCGCCTACCTGCTCTACCAGGACCGGCGCCGCTACGCGGGCGGCATCCTCATCGTCTCGCCCACCCCGCTGCTGGTCGCCTACACCGAGGGCGTCCTGCCGTCCCTCGGCGAGGAGGGCCAGGTCGCCATCCGGGCCATCGGCTCGCTCGTCGACGGCGCCGAGGCCACCCTGTACGACTCCCCGGCCGTCGCCCGCACCAAGGGCTCGTACCGCATGCTCCGCGTCCTGCGGAAGGCCGCGCGCGGCGCCCTCGAAGCGAACGAGTCACCGGCCCGCCTGCGGGTCGTCGCCTTCGGCCGCCGGCTCGAACTGGAGGCCGCCGACCTGGAGCGCGTCCGGCAGAACGCCCTCAGCGGTACGGCCCCCGTCAACATGCTGCGCCCGCGCGCCCGCAAGCTCCTCCTGGACGCCCTGTGGGAGCGCTCCGGCTCGGCCGGCCGGCACACCGACCCCGAACTCGCCGCCGAACTGCGCTCGTCCTTCGACGAGGACGTCGCGAGCGAGGACGAGTTCATCGCGTTCCTCGACTCCTGGTGGCCCGAACTCACCCCGCGCGCCGTCCTGGAGGCCATGTCCGACGAGCGCAGACTCGGCCGCTGGGCCCGGCGCATCCTCAACCCCGGCGAGGTACGCCGGGTCGCCCGCGCCCTCAAGCGCGACGGACTCTCTGTCCACGACGTGGCGATCCTCGACGAACTCCAGGCGATCCTCGGCACCCCGGCCCGCCCCCGCAAGCGGCGCGACCTGGACCCGCTGGACCAGCTCACCGGTCTCGAGGAGCTGATGCCCGTACGCGAGGAGACACAGCGCGAACGGGCCGAGCGGCTCGCCCAGGAGCGCGTCGAGTACGCGCACGTCATCGTGGACGAGGCCCAGGACCTCACCCCGATGCAGTGGCGCATGGTCGGCCGCCGCGGCCGGCACGCCACCTGGACGGTCGTCGGCGACCCGGCCCAGTCCTCCTGGTCCGACCCGGACGAGGCCGCCGAGGCCCGCGACGAGGCCCTCGGCTCCCGCCCCCGCCGCCGCTTCACCCTCACCGTCAACTACCGCAACCCGGCCGAGATCGCCGAACTGGCGGCCAAGGTCCTGGCCCTCGCCATGCCCGGCTCCGAGTCCCCGTCCGCGGTCCGCTCGACCGGAGTGAAACCTCACTTCGCGGTCGTACGGAACTCGTTGTCGGAGTCGGTCCGCGCGGAGGCCGCCCGGCTGCTCGACCAGGTCGACGGCACGGTCGGCGTCGTCGTCGCCATGAACCGCCGCGAGGAGGCCCGCCGCTGGCTCACCGGCCTCGGCGACCGGGTCGTCGCCCTCGGCAGCCTGGAGGCCAAGGGCCTGGAGTACGACGCGACCGTCGTCGTGTCGCCGGCGGAGATCGCCGACGAGTCACCCGCCGGCCTCCGTGTCCTGTACGTCGCCCTCACCCGCGCGACCCAGCAGCTGACGGTCGTCTCCGCCGAGCGGGACGAGCCGGACGCGAACGGGGTGCCGGATCTCCTGCGGGACTGATTCTGTGAACCTGCGGGATGGGAATGGCCTTACGGGATCTGTTTGTTAGCCTGGGTGTGACACCGGCCCGATCCAAGCCCCCGGGCCCAACCTTCGTCGCTTAGAGCGACCACTTGCCGCGAGGCGAGCATGGCGGGTCGGTGTCATTGAACGTGTGTCATGGATCGTGAAAGAGGCCTCCATTACGGGGGCCTCTTTTTCTTGCGAACAAAACGTTCGCAATCGGGGGCGGCTAACGCCTACCGGGCAGTAGGTGCGACCATCGGAGCGCGTACTCAGCTCAACGGTGAAAGCAGAGGAAGTCGGCCATGGCTACGGCGCCCAGCGTCTCCTACTCGATCACGGTCCGTCTGGAGGTGCCCGCCAGCGGAACGGCGGTCTCCCAGATCACCACGGCCGTGGAGTCCCACGGAGGCTCGGTGACCGGCCTCGACGTGACCGCCTCCGGCCACGAGAAGCTCCGCATCGACGTCACCATCGCGGCGTCCTCCACCGCCCACGCCGACGAGATCGTCCAGCAGCTGCGCGGCATCGAGGGCGTCACCCTCGGCAAGGTCTCCGACCGTACGTTCCTCATGCACCTCGGCGGCAAGATCGAGATGCAGTCCAAGCACCCGATCCGCAACCGTGACGACCTCTCCATGATCTACACCCCGGGCGTGGCCCGCGTGTGCATGGCGATCGCGGAGAACCCCGAGGACGCGCGCCGCCTCACCATCAAGCGCAACTCCGTCGCGGTCGTCACCGACGGCTCGGCCGTCCTCGGCCTCGGCAACATCGGCCCCAAGGCCGCGCTCCCGGTCATGGAGGGCAAGGCGGCCCTGTTCAAGCGGTTCGCCGGCATCGACGCCTGGCCGCTCTGCCTGGACACCCAGGACACCGACGAGATCGTCGCGATCGTCAAGGCCATCGCCCCGGGCTTCGCCGGCATCAACCTGGAGGACATCTCCGCGCCGCGCTGCTTCGAGATCGAGGCCCGGCTGCGCGAGGCCCTCGACATCCCCGTGTTCCACGACGACCAGCACGGCACCGCGATCGTCGTCCTCGCCGCGCTGACCAACGCCCTGCGGGTGGCCGGCAAGGGCATCGGTGACATCCGGGTCGTCATGTCCGGCGCGGGCGCGGCCGGTACCGCCATCCTCAAGCTGCTGCTCGCCGCCGGCGTCAAGAACGCGGTCGTCGCCGACATCCACGGTGTCGTGCACGCCGACCGCGAGGACCTGGTGCACGCCAAGCCCGACTCGCCGCTGCGCTGGATCGCCGACAACACCAACCCCGACGGCCTCACCGGCACCCTGAAGGAGGCCGTGCGCGGCGCCGACGTCTTCGTGGGCGTCTCCGCCCCGAACGTCCTCGACGGCGACGACGTGGCCGCGATGGCCGAGGGCGCCATCGTGTTCGCGCTCGCGAACCCGGACCCCGAGGTCGACCCGACGATCGCCCGTCAGACGGCCGCTGTCGTGGCCACCGGCCGCTCGGACTTCCCGAACCAGATCAACAACGTGCTGGTCTTCCCGGGTGTCTTCCGCGGTCTGCTGGACGCGCAGTCCCGCACCGTCAACACGGAGATGATGCTCGCCGCGGCGACCGCACTCGCGAACGTCGTGTCCGAGGACGAGCTGAACGCGAACTACATCATCCCCAGCGTCTTCAACGACAAGGTCGCCGGAGCGGTGGCCGGCGCGGTGCGCGAGGCAGCGAAGGCCGCCGGAGCCGCGGCGCCCTCCGCGACGCCTGCCGCGTCGTAGCGCATCAGGCCGTGTGTGTGCGGCGGCTGTGAGGATCGCCACGGCCGCCCGTACATCGGCGCGTCGCGGAACCCGGGGCCTCCGGCAGCCGTTTATCGTGGCGGCCAGGCTTCGGGCCCCTCCAGGCCCGGCCCTCGCTGCCGGGAGCCGACGGAGCGTCACCACACTGATGCAGTGGCGCTCTTCGTGTGACTCCCACGGGTGTTCTCGCGACTCCTACGGGTGCCGGATTGGCTTTCCCGCCGCAGGTAGGGGCAGGATGCGTCTTCGGGCGCGAGGGTCTGGACGACGGACCCGGGTCCGGGGACTCACCGAGGACCCTGGCAGCATCGGCTTCACCGTGCCCGATATGCGGCTCCGCCGCGTGGCACGCCTCAAACGGCAAGAAGAACACGGGAGTAACAACATGAACCGCAGTGAGCTGGTGGCCGCGCTGGCCGACCGTGCCGAGGTGACCCGCAAGGACGCCGACGCCGTTCTGGCCGCGTTCGCCGAGACCGTCGGCGAGATCGTCTCCAAGGGCGACGAGAAGGTCACCATCCCCGGCTTCCTGACCTTCGAGCGCACCCACCGTGCCGCTCGCACCGCGCGCAACCCGCAGACCGGCGACCCGATCAACATCCCCGCCGGTTACAGCGTCAAGGTGTCCGCGGGCTCGAAGCTCAAGGAAGCCGCCAAGGGCAAGTAGGCCTTCGCGTACGCGACGGGATTGCGTACGAGGCTCAGGTAACGCGAATGGGGCGGCCACCCGGTCAGGGTGGCCGCCCCATCGTCGTACAGACGCTTACCCCAGGGCCTTGCCCGGCAGTTCCACCTTCGCGCCCAGCTCCACGAGCTTCTCCATGAAGTTCTCGTAGCCGCGGTTGATGAGGTCGATGCCGTGGACGCGGGACGTGCCCTGGGCCGCCAGCGCCGCGATGAGGTACGAGAAGCCGCCGCGGAGGTCGGGGATGACCAGGTCGGCGCCCTGGAGGCGGGTCGGGCCCGAGACGACCGCCGAGTGCAGGAAGTTGCGCTGGCCGAAGCGGCAGTGCGAACCGCCGAGGCACTCGCGGTAGAGCTGGATGTGCGCGCCCATCTGGTTGAGCGCGGAGGTGAAGCCGAGCCGGGACTCGTAGACCGTCTCGTGGACGATGGAGAGGCCGGTCGCCTGCGTCAGGGCGACGACCAGCGGCTGCTGCCAGTCCGTCTGGAAGCCCGGGTGCACGTCCGTTTCGAGTGCGATGGACTTCAACTGCCCACCGGGGTGCCAGAAGCGGATGCCCTCGTCGTCGATCGCGAAGGCACCGCCCACCTTCCGGTAGGTGTTGAGGAACGTCATCATCGAGCGCTGCTGCGCACCCTTGACGTAGATGTTGCCCTCGGTCGCCAGCGCCGCCGACGCCCAGGACGCGGCCTCCAGGCGGTCCGGGAGGGCCGCGTGGGTGTAGCCGCCGAGCGAGTCCACGCCGGTGATGCGGATCGTGCGGTCGGTGTCCATGGCGATGATCGCGCCCATCTTCTGCAGTACGCAGATGAGGTCCTCGATCTCCGGTTCCACGGCCGCGTTGGCGAGTTCGGTGACGCCCTCCGCCAACACCGCGGTCAGCAGCACCTGCTCGGTGGCGCCCACGGACGGGTACGGCAGCTGGATCTTCGTGCCGCGCAGCCGCTGCGGGGCCTCCAGGTACTGGCCGTCCGCCCGCTTCTCGATCTTCGCGCCGAACTGCCGCAGCACCTCGAAGTGGAAGTCGATCGGCCGGCCGCCGATGTCGCAGCCGCCGAGACCCGGGATGAACGCGTGCCCGAGCCGGTGCAGCAGCGGACCGCAGAACAGGATCGGGATGCGCGACGAACCCGCGTGGGCATCGATGTCGGCGACGTTGGCGCTCTCGACGTGCGACGGATCGAGCACCAGCTCGCCCGGCTCCTCACCCGGACGGACCGTCACCCCGTGCAGTTGCAGCAGTCCGCGTACGACCCGAACGTCTCGGATGTCCGGTACGTTGCGCAGTCGACTTGGCTCACTGCCCAGCAGGGCGGCGACCATGGCCTTGGGTACGAGGTTCTTCGCACCGCGGACACGGATCTCGCCCTCCAGCGGGGTTCCGCCGTGGACAAGCAGTACGTCGTCTGAGCCGTTGACGGTCATGAATCTCGCGTTCCGTGGAGTTGGGCAGGGGCCGAAGACGTAAGCGTAATGGCCGCCCACCCCCCTTCAGAAAGCCCGAGGACCACTCAGCTACGTCATAGCTGTGTCACAACACGAACCGTTCCCTATCGGGCACATGGGGTCACGACGGCGTTCTGTGCGCCGGGGACGCCTCTTTCCGCCCTGAGCTGCATTCACTCCCGAACCCCCATTGCCTCCCCCATCCACGGAAAGATGCGGGATCATGTCTGGCATGACCGAGGTGTCCTCGCTCACAGGGCGGTTGCTCGTGGCAACACCCGCCCTGGCGGACCCGAACTTCGACCGCGCGGTGGTGCTCCTTCTCGACCACGACGAGGAGGGCTCCCTCGGTGTCGTCCTCAACCGGCCTACTCCTGTGGACGTCGGCGACATCCTGGAGGGCTGGGCGGATCTCGCCGGCGAACCGGGAGTCGTCTTCCAGGGCGGCCCGGTGCAGCTGGACTCGGCCCTCGGCGTCGCCGTCATCCCGGGCGGCGCGTCGTCCGCCGAGCGCGCACCGCTCGGCTGGCGGCGGGTGCACGGCGCGATCGGCCTCGTCGACCTGGAGGCCCCGCCCGAACTGCTGGCCAAGGCGCTCGGCTCGCTGAGAATCTTCGCCGGGTACGCCGGCTGGGGACCGGGGCAACTGGAGGACGAACTGACGGACGGCGCCTGGTACGTCGTCGAGTCGGAGCCCGGTGACGTCTCCTCGCCGTCCCCCGAGCGGCTCTGGCGCGAGGTGCTGCGCCGCCAGCGCAGCGAGCTGGCGATGGTGGCGACGTATCCGGACGACCCTTCCCTGAACTGATCGACCCTTGGCGGAACTGATGCCGGTGAGCTTCAGTACCCTTGGCACTATGAGCACTCTTGAGCCCGAGCGCGGGACTGGTACGGGGACCCTCGTAGAGCCGACGCCCCAGGTGTCGCACGGCGACGGGGACCATGAGCGCTTCGCCCATTACGTCCAGAAGGACAAGATCATGGCGAGCGCCCTGGACGGCACTCCCGTGGTGGCGTTGTGCGGGAAGGTCTGGGTGCCGGGCCGCGACCCGAAGAAGTACCCGGTGTGTCCCATGTGCAAGGAGATCTACGAGTCCATGGGCTCGGGCGGGGACGGCGACAAGGGCAAGGGCGGCGACAAGTAGCCGTTCGGCCGGTCTGACTTCGTAAGACCTCGTAAGGCCCTCGGGGCGCGCTTCGGTGCGCCCCGAGGGCCTTTTGTGCGTTTCGGCGGTTTTTCGACGGCCTTTCGACGGCCTTTCGCGTGTCACGAAGTGGTTGAGACCTCTTGTGGCTTCGTTCATCTACTCCTTAATCTCCGTGGTGTTGTGCAGAGCGAAACGCCCATTGCGTATGTTGCAACGCACGCCTGGATCACGCCCGGATCACGCCCGGATTCCCGGAGGAACGCTCCATGAAGCTCGCCCCCAGATTCGCCGTACTCCTGGCAGCCGCCGCTGTCGTCGCCGGCTGCGCGCCCCAGACCTCCGACAACTCGTCCTCGGACAAGGACGATCAGAGCGGCACCCTGCGCGTGTGGCTCTTCCAGGAGGTCGGCAACGACCCGAAGGCGAAGGTCGTCGACTCCGTGGTCACCGCCTTCGAGAAGGCCCACAAGGGCACCAAGGTCGACGTCGAGTACATCCCGATCGACACCCGCGCCCAGCGCGTCAAGGCCGCGTTCAACGACCCGAAGTCCGCGCCCGACGTCATGGAGTACGGCAACACCGACACGGCCGGCTACGTCCACGACGGCGGACTCCTCGACGTCACCAAGGAGTTCGGCGCCTGGAGCGAGGCCAAGGACACCGACCCCACCGCGAAGCAGTCCGTCACGGTCGACGGCAAGCAGTACGGCTCCCCGTTCTACGTCGGCGTCCGCGCCCTCTACTACCGCACCGACGTCTTCAAGGACCTCGGCCTGCAACCCCCCAAGACCATGGCCGAGTTGGCGTCCACCGCCCGGAAGATCCACAAGGCGAAGTCCGACCTCTACGGCCTTGTCGTCGGAGGCGCGTACACCTACGGCGCGATGCCCTTCGTGTGGGCCAACGGCGGCGAACTCGCCACGGCCCAGGGCGGTTCGGGGGGTTCTTACACCTCCGCGATCGACAGCGCCGCCGCCCAGAAGGGCATCAAGGCCTACACCTCGCTCTTCACGAGCGACAACTGTCCCGCCGCCAAGTGCGCGGTCATGGGCGGCAACGACACCATCACCGCGTTCGCGGCCGGCAAGGCGGGCATGGCGATCGGCGGCGACTTCAGCCACAGCGCGGTCGAGGCGGGCAAGGTCAAGGGCAAGTACGCGGTCGTCCCGCTGCCGGGCGTCGCCTCCGGCTCGGTCGCCCCCGCGTTCGCCGGCGGCAACAACATCGGTGTCCTGAAGAGCACTTCGCACCGCACGCTCGCGGTCGACCTGATGGAACAGCTCACCTCGAAGGCGACGCAGGCCTCGATGTTCGACGCGATGGGCTTCCTGCCGACGTTCACGGACGTCCGCGATGCCGCCGCCGCGAAGGTGCCGTTCGAGAAGCCCTTCGTGCAGACCCTGGCCGCCGGCACCAAGTTCGTTCCCGCGTCGCCCGGTTGGTCCGAGATCGACTCCTCGCTGGTGCTGCCGACGATGCTCCAGGAGGTCATCAGCGGCAAGAAGAGCGTGGCGGCGGCTTCGAAGGACGCGGCGAAGAAGATGAACTCCGCGTTCAGCTCTGCGGGTTGACCGGTGGCGCCCAATAGCTCGGTTGGTGTGGAGCGTTCGCGTGTGCGGGTGCGTCGTGGCTGGTCGCGCAGTTCCCCGCGCCCCTTGGGGGGTTGGACCACCCCTTGGTTGTATCTTGCCCCCGCTCTTGTCGTCCTCGGCGGGTTGCTCGTCTACCCCATCTACCAACTCGGCCTGATCTCGTTCTTCCAGTACACGCAGGCCCAGGTCAGTGGTGGGGAGCCGACGACCTTCAAGGGGTTCGGGAACTATGCGGAGTTGTTCTCGGACAGCCAGTTCTGGCAGGTGCTGCTGTCGACCGTGCTGTTCGCGGGGGCGTGTGTCGTGTCGACGCTCGCGGTCGGCTGCGCGCTCGCCGTGCTGCTCACCCGTGTGCGGGCCGTGCCCCGACTCGTGCTGATGCTGGCCGCGTTGGGAGCGTGGGCGACACCGGCGGTGACGGGCTCGACGGTCTGGCTGCTGCTGTTCGACCCCGACTTCGGCCCGGTGAACCGCATCCTCGGCCTCGGCGACCACTCCTGGACGTACGGACGCCTCAGCGCGTTCTTCCTCGTACTGCTCGAAGTGGTGTGGTGCTCCTTCCCGTTCGTGATGGTGACGGTCTACGCCGGCATCCGCGCCGTACCCTCCGAAGTCCTGGAGGCCGCCGCCCTGGACGGCGCCTCGCAGTGGCGCATCTGGCGGTCGATCCTCACGCCGATGCTCCGCCCGATCCTGACCGTCGTCACCATCCAGTCCGTCATCTGGGACTTCAAGGTCTTCACCCAGATCTACGTCATGACCAACGGCGGCGGCATCGCGGGCCAGAACCTCGTCCTCAACGTGTACGCCTACCAACAGGCGTTCGCGTCCTCGAAATACAGCCTCGGCTCGGCGATCGGCGTCGTCATGCTGCTGATGCTGCTCGCCGTCACGCTGATCTATCTGCGCCTGCTCCGCAGGCAGGGGGAGGAGTTGTGAGTACGCTCCGCGGTTTTGTACGACGGCCCTGGCGGCTCGCGGCCGAGGCCTCGGCGCTGCTGATCGCGGTCGTCGTCGCCTTCCCCCTCTATTGGATGATGCTCAGCGCCTTCAAACCGGCCGGGGAAATCGAGTCGAGCGAACCCCGGCCATGGACGCTCGCGCCCTCCCTCGACTCCTTCCGACGGGTCTTCGGACAGCAGGAATTCGGCCGTTACTTCGTCAACAGCCTTGCCGTGGCGGGCACCGTGGTCATCGTCTCGGCGCTGATCGCCTTTCTCGCCGCGACCGCCGTGACCCGATTCCGGTTCCGCTTCCGGACCACCCTCCTGATCATGTTCCTGGTGGCCCAGATGGTGCCCGTGGAAGCGCTGACGATCCCCCTGTTCTTCACCATGCGGGGGCTCGGGCTGCTGAACACCCTGGGGTCCCTGATCCTGCCCCAGATCGCGTTCTCGCTGCCGTTCGCGATCTGGATGCTGCGCGGGTTCGTGAAAGCCGTACCGGACGCGCTGGAGGAGGCCGCGTACATCGACGGGGCGAGCCGGACACGATTCCTGTGGCAGATCCTTTTCCCGCTCGTCTTCCCGGGGCTGGTCGCCACGAGCGTGTTTTCCTTCATCTCGGCCTGGAACGACTTCCTGTTCGCCAAGTCCTTCATCATCAGCGACACTTCCCAGTCGACCCTGCCGATGGCCCTCCTTGTCTTCTACAAGCCGGACGACCCGGACTGGGGCGGGGTCATGGCGGCCTCCACGGTGATGACCATTCCGGTGCTGGTGTTCTTCGTACTCGTACAGCGACGTCTGGTCTCGGGGCTGGGCGGAGCGGTTAAGGACTGACGTGACTTCAGAGACGGAACTGATTCCGGCGCCGAGCGGTGTCGCGTACGCGCTGCCCGGCGGGGGCGTGGGCTGCGTCCTCGACGCCGGGACCGAGATCGACGCGGGCCCCGGCACCGAGCGCGTGGCACAGTGGCTGCGCGCCACCGTCGGCGCGGCGACCGGACTGCCCCTGGCACCGCACCAGGACAGCGGAAACCGCATCATGCTGCGCGTCGGCCCGGGGGAGTCCGACGACCCCGAGGCGTACACGGTGATCGTCGACGGCTATCTGGTCCACCTCTGGGGAGCCGACGAACCCGGTCTGTTCTACGCCGCCCAGACCCTCCGTCAATTGCTCGGCCCCGAGGCCTTCCGTCGCGCCCCGGTCACCTCGAAGCGCCGTTGGGAACTCCCCGCCGTCAGCATCCGCGACGCGCCCCGCTTCCGCTGGCGCGGCCTCATGCTCGACGTGGCCCGGCACTTCATGCCCAAGGAAGGCGTCCTGCGCTACCTGGATCTGATGGCGGCGCACAAACTCAACGTCTTCCACTTCCACTTGACGGACGACCAGGGCTGGCGCGTACAGATCAAGCGGTACCCGAAGCTGACCGAGATCGGCTCCTGGCGGGCCCGCACGAAATTCGGCCACCGCGCCTCACCCCTGTGGGACGACAAGCCCCACGGCGGCTACTACACCCAGGACGACATCCGCGAGATCGTCGCCTACGCCGCCGAGCGGCATATCACCGTGGTACCCGAAATCGACGTACCGGGGCACTCGCAGGCCGCCATCGCCGCGTATCCGGAACTCGGCAACACAGACGTCACTGACACCGACTCCCTCTCCGTCTGGGACACCTGGGGCATCAACCCGAACGTACTCGCCCCCACTGACAACACCCTGCGCTTCTACGAGGGGGTGTTCGAGGAACTCCTCGACCTGTTCCCCTCGGAGTTCATTCACGTCGGCGGCGACGAATGCCCCAAGGACCAGTGGAAGCAGTCACCGGCCGTGCAGGCCCGCATCGGGGAACTCGGGCTCGCGGACGAGGACGAGTTGCAGTCGTGGTTCATCCGACACTTCGACAAGTGGCTCTCCGCGCGCGGGAGAAGGCTCGTCGGCTGGGACGAGATCCTGGAGGGCGGTCTCGCGGACGGGGCGGTCGTGTCGTCCTGGCGCGGCTACGAGGGCGGGATCACCGCCGCCCGCGCGGGCCACGACGTCGTCATGTGCCCTGAACAACACGTGTACTTGGACTGGCGGCAGGATGGCGGCGAGGACGAGCCGGTGCCGATCGCCCATGTGCGCACCCTGGAGGACGTCTACCGCTTCGAGCCCGTTCCCTCGCAGCTCACCGAGGCCGAGGCCCGTCATGTGCTGGGCACTCAGGCCAACGTGTGGACCGAGGTGATGGAGGATCACGCGCGCGTGGACTACCAGACGTTCCCCAGGCTGGCCGCGTTCGCCGAGGTCGCCTGGAGCGCCCTTCCGGCGCCCGCGGAACGGGACTTCGCCGACTTCGAGCGCCGGATGACCGCCCACTACCCGCGACTCGACGCCCTGGGTGTCGCCTACCGCCCGCCCACCGGACCCCTGCCGTGGCAGCGCCGCCCCGGAGTGCTCGGACGACCCAAGGACGGCCCGCCCCCGAACGCCTAGAACACAGAAGGGAGAAAGCCCCCAGGAGTCACCGATGAGTGGCAATTCGCGCATGCCGGTGATGCCGTGGCAAAACGGACCATCTCGCCGATGAGGCGGGCGAATGCCTCCTAGCGGACCCCCGCGTTCGGGTCTTGCGAAGATGTGCCAGAGTTGCCACGTCCGCCCTGTCAGCACGTACCGTACGGCAGCAACAGGTGGGACCAGGTGGGGCAGCGGGAAGGGGCAGCCGGTTTGACCACGCACGCACCGCAGGCGGGGCAGTCCGTCACGCTGCCCACAACGCTGGACGAGGCCGTGGCGGCGCTCACGGCCCTGCCCACGGCCGTTCCCGTGGCCGGCGGCACCGACCTCATGGCGGCCGTCAACTCGGGCCAGCTCAGGCCCAGCGCGCTGGTCGGTCTCGGGCGGATCAGCGAGATCCGCGGCTGGCAGTACCAGGACGGCCACGCGCTGCTCGGCGCGGGCCTCACGCACGCCCGCATGGGCCGCCCCGACTTCGCCGCCCTCATCCCGGCGCTCGCCGCCTCCGCGCGCGCTGCCGGCCCCCCGCAGATCCGCAACGCGGGCACCCTGGGCGGCAACATCGCCTCGGCCGCGCCCACCGGGGACGCGCTGCCCGTACTGGCCGCCCTGGAGGCGACGCTGATCATCGCGGGCCCGGGCGGAGCCCGCCGGGAGATCCCGGTGTCGCACCTCCTGGCCGGCGTCGAGATGCTGCGCGGCGGCGAACTCATCGGCTTCGTGCGCGTGCCCCTGCTGCACGCCCCGCAGGTCTTCCTGAAGGCGACCGGCCGGACCGGACCCGGACGCTCGGTCGCGTCCGTCGCGGTCGTCCTCGACCCCGCCAGGCGCGGCGTCAGGTGCGCCGTCGGCGCCATAGCGCCGATGCCGCTCAGACCTCTGGACGCCGAGCAGTGGGTCGCCCGGCTGATCGACTGGGACAACGGCCGCGCGATCGTCCCCGAGGCGCTGACCGCCTTCGGGGAGTACGTCGCCGCGGCCTGCATCCCCGACCCGGCCCCGGCCGAGGACGGCTCCGTGGAACAGCTTCCGCCCGCGGTACTGCACCTGCGGCGCACCGTCGCCGCACTTGCCCGACGAGCACTCGGGAGGGCGCTGTCGTGACCGACGACCAGCACGGAGAGGGCACCCCCCAGGGCGGCGGACGCTGGGACCCGCTGCCCCAGGGCGACTACGACGACGGCGCCACGGCCTTCGTGAAACTCCCCGAAGGGGGCATCGACGCCCTCCTCGCCGCCCCGGGCCACGGCTATGTGCCGCCGCCCATAGCGGCCGGCCCCGCCCCGGACGGCGACCCCTCGGGCACCGGCTCCTGGGCCGTGCCCGCCGAGGGCGTCCAGTGGCCCGACCCGAACGCCGTACCGCAGCAGGGGACGGCCGGGGGCGAGCAGTTCGCCTACCACCCCGGGGCCACCGGCCAGTGGACCTTCCAGGACACCAACGCCCCTGCCCCGGGCACCGCGCCCGGTCACGACGTGACCGGGGAGTGGTCGATCCCCGTCGCCGGGGGCGATCTCCCGGACGAATCGGGCGAGTTCACCACCTCCGCCCTGGTCGAGCAGTGGGGCGGCACCCCGCCCGCCACCCTGCCCGGCGGCGCGCCCGCGCCCTGGGCGACGGACGGCGCGGGCCAGAACTGGGCACAGCAGGCGTCCGGTACGGGCGTGACGGAGCGGCCCGGGCAGTCCGACGCGCACACCGACGGCCGAGGCGCGGCCTACCCCGCGAGCGGTACCGACGGCCGGGGCACGGCCTACTCCACGAGCGGCACCGACGGCCGGGGTACGGCTTACCCGGCCACGGACACGGACGGGCGCGGTGTGGCCCACCCGGCCGACCGGTCCGGGGAGCATCCCGCCGCCGAGGCGACCCACCGGCCGTACGAGGAACCCCAGGGCGCCGACCCGTACGCCCACGCCCGCACCGAGGCCGTCGGCGATCCCTACGGGGACGCGCGCGGCGACCGCCACGACGACACCGGCGCCGAACTCGCCGCGCCCGACGCGCAGTCGACGGACGCGGACGGCACGACGGACGGCGCGGCGGGCGGCGATGCCGAAGGGGCCGAGGGGGCCACTGAGAGGCCCGCTGAGCCGTCCGCGGCGGCCGACGCGTCCGACGGTGCCGAAGCCGCCCCGGAGGCCGCTGAGGCGCCCGTGACGGCCCCGGACACCGACGCGCCGGACGAGGACGCCGAGCCCGCCCCGAAGATCCCCGGCGAGGAACACCCGCTCGCCTCCTACGTGTTGCGCGTCAACGGCGCCGACCGGCCCGTCACCGACGCCTGGATCGGCGAGTCGCTGCTCTACGTGCTCCGCGAACGCCTCGGCCTCGCGGGCGCCAAGGACGGCTGCTCCCAGGGCGAGTGCGGGGCCTGCAACGTCCAGGTCGACGGACGGCTCGTCGCCTCCTGCCTGGTGCCCGCCGTCACCGCCGCCGGCTCCGAGGTCCGTACGGTCGAGGGCCTGGCCGTCGAGGGACAGCCCTCGGACGTGCAGCGGGCGCTCGCCAAGTGCGGTGCCGTGCAGTGCGGATTCTGCGTGCCCGGCATGGCGATGACCGTGCACGACCTCCTGGAGGGCAACCCCGCGCCCACCGAACTGGAGGCGCGCCAGGCCCTGTGCGGCAACCTGTGCCGCTGCTCCGGCTACCGGGGTGTCCTGGACGCCGTACAGGAAGTCGTCGCCGAACGGGAGGCGCACGCCGCTGCCGCCGAACCTGAGTCGGACGGCGACGAGGCGCGTATTCCCCACCAGGCGGGTCCCGGGGGCGGTGGAGTCCACCAGTCGGCGTTCGAGTCCCCGCGCACACAGGACCAGGTGTACGGCCAGGACGGAGGTCAGGCGTGAGCAACGAAGCCGCCACCGCGACCACAGAGGCCGCGCCCGCCCCGGAGCATCCGGGCCACGGCCTGGGCGCCTCGCTCCCGGCCGCCGACGCCCGCGCCAAGACCGAGGGCACCTTCCCGTACGCGGCCGACCTGTGGGCCGAGGGCCTCCTGTGGGCGGCCGTCCTGCGCTCACCGCACCCGCACGCGCGCATCGTGTCCGTCGACACGTCCCACGCGCGCGACATGCCCGGCGTACGGGCCGTCATCACCCACGAGGACGTGCCCGGCCGGGACCGCTACGGCCGCGGCACCGCCGACCGCCCGGTGTTCGCCTCCGAAGTGGTGCGCCACCACGGGGAGCCCATCGCCGCCGTCGCCGCCGACCACCCGGACACCGCGCGGATGGCCGCCGCGGCCATCATGGTCGAGTACGAGGTGCTCGACCCGGTGACCGACCCGGAGCAGGCCTTCGAGGCCGAACCGCTGCACCCCGACGGCAACCTGATCCGGCACATCCCGCTGCGCCACGGCGACCCCGACGCGACCGGCGACATCGTCGTCGAGGGCCTGTACCGCATCGGCCGCCAGGACCCCGCCCCCATCGGTGCCGAGGCCGGCCTCGCCGTGCCCCGCCCCGACGGCGGAGTCGAGCTGTACATCGCCTCCACGGACCCGCACACCGACCGCGACACGGCAGCCGCCTGCTACGGCCTGGAGCCCGACCGCGTGAAGGTCGTCGTCACCGGCGTCCCCGGGGCCACCGCCGACCGCGAGGACCAGGGCTTCCAACTCCCGCTCGGACTACTCGCGTTGAAGACCGGCTGCCCGGTCAAACTCACCGCCACGCGCGAGGAGTCCTTCCTCGGCCACACCCACCGCCACCCCACGCTGCTGCGCTACCGCCACCACGCCGACGAGGACGGCCGCCTGGTCAAGGTCGAGGCCCAGGTGCTCCTCGACGCGGGCGCCTACGCCGACACCTCCTCGGAGGCCCTGGCCGCCGCCGTCTCCTTCGCCTGCGGCCCCTACGTCGTCCCGAACGCCTTCATCGAGGGCTGGGCCGTCCGCACCAACAACCCGCCCTCCGGGCATGTGCGCGGCGAGGGCGCCATGCAGGTCTGCGCCGCCTACGAGGCGCAGATGGACAAGCTCGCCAAGAAGCTCGCCATGGACCCGGCGGAACTGCGCCTGCGCAACGCCATGGCCACCGGTGACGTCCTCCCGACCGGCCAGACGGTCACCTGCCCGGCACCGGTCGCCGAACTCCTCCAGGCCGTACGGGACTTCCCGCTGCCGCAGCTCCCCAAGGACACCCCCGAGGACGAGTGGCTGCTGCCCGGCGGCCCCGAGGGCGCGGGCGAACCGGGCGCGGTGCGCCGGGGCGTCGGCTACGGCGTCGGCATGGTCCACATGCTCGGCGCGGAGGGCGCGGACGAGGTCTCCACGGCCACCGTGAAGGTCCACGACGGCATCGCGACGGTCCTGTGCGCGGCCGTAGAGACCGGCCAGGGCTTCACCACGCTGGCCCGCCAGATCGTCCAGGAGACCCTGGGCATCGACGAGGTACACGTAGCCCCCGTGGACACCGATCAGCCCCCCGCCGGCCCCGGCTGCCGAGGCCGCCACACCTGGGTCTCGGGCGGCGCGGTCGAACGCGCCGCGAAAATGGTCCGCACCCAGCTCCTCCAGCCCCTGGCGCACAAGTTCGGCATGTCCACCGAACTCCTCCAGATCACCGACGGCAAGATCACCTCCTACGACGGCGTCCTCTCGACGACCGTCACGGAGGCCCTGGACGGCAAGGAACTGTGGGCCACCGCCCAGTGCCGCCCGCACCCGACCGAGCCCCTGGACGAGGCGGGCCAGGGCGACGCCTTCGTGGGCCTCGCGTTCTGCGCGATCCGCGCGGTCGTCGACGTCGACATCGAACTCGGCTCGGTGAGGGTCGTCGAACTCGCCCTCGCCCAGGACGTCGGCCGCATCCTGAACCCGACCCAACTGGTCGCCCGTATCGAGGGCGGGGTCACTCAGGGCGTGGGCATCGCGTTGACGGAAAACCTGCGCACCGCGCGCGGGTTGATCCGCCACCCCGACCTCACCGGCTACGCCCTCCCCACCGCCCTGGACACCCCCGACATCAAGATCGTGAAACTCGTCGAGGAACGTGACGTGGTCGCCCCCTTCGGGGCGAAGGCGGTCAGCGCGGTACCGGTGGTCACCTCCCCGGCTGCCATCGCCTCCGCCGTGCGCGCCGCGACCGGCCGCCCCGTGAACCGCCTGCCGATCCGCCCCCAGGCGGCGGTCGTGACGAACGGGCAGTACGGGCAGTAGGCCGGTGCCTGTAGGAGTGATCGAGGGTGTCGTCCTCATCACGGGTGTGATGGCAGCCGACAAGTCGACGGTCGCGCAGGCGCCGGCCGAGCGCTTGCCGAGGGCGGCGCACGTCCGGGGTGATGTGTTCCGGCGGATGATCGTGTCGGGCCGTGAGGAGTACGTTCCCGGCGCGGGCGCGGGCGCGGGCGCGGGCGCGGGCGAGGGCGCGGGCGCGGGCGAGGGCGCGGGCGCGGGCGAGGGCGAGGGCGAGGGCACGGGCACGGGAGGCCGACCAGGCGAAGACCGGGTACGGCGCGTGGACGGTCGAGGAACTGGACGGCGCGCTGCGGGCGGAGACCCCGCGCATCGGCCTCCGGCTGGACAACTCGGGGCTGGCGGTGGGGGAGACGGTGGACGCGATCATCGAGGGACGGGAACGTTCACGGGTGGTCTGAGCGTCTGATGGGGTGAGGACGTCTCGGACGTTCCGCGTCCGTCCGCGCCCTGCGAGGCGTTTCCACTGCGGGTTCACCGCGTTTTCGCTGGTCAGGGTCGTTGTCAGTGGTGCCGCGTAGTGTTCTGGGCAGTGGGGACGACAGCGGAACACCGGTGCCGCACGGGGAAGATTCACGCACGGGGGAACCATGCACGGGGGAACGATGAGCAGGACCGACGCCGGTTCCACGGCGACCACGATCACCTTGACCGAGGACGACCTCGATCCGTACATCACGCACGCGTCCACGCGCCGCTGGCTGACCGGCCCCGGACTGCCGGGCGACAGCGCCCTGTTGACGTTCGAGGAGCTGCGCAGGGAGGGCCTGCGGACGGTCGCGGACTCGCTGGGCGATCCCGACCCGCTGGCGGCGGAGCTGCGGGACCAGCTGGTGATAGGCGCGCTCTGGGGACCCGACGGCGGCGAGGCGGAGTCGATCCTGCTGGACGGCGAGACGGGCGAGATCGCCACGACGTACTTCTTCCACGACTGCCCGGACCTGATGGAGACCGGCCCGCTGGCGCCATCGGTCGAAACGCTGGCCCGCTTCACCACGACCACCGACGAACTGACCGCCCTGCGCGGCCAGTTCGCGTCCTACGAGGGCCGTCACGGCGCGCAGACGGTGACGGAGGCGTCACGCCACCTGCTCTCGATCTTCGAGTCGGAGACGGACGGCGAGGTGCCCCCGTTCTGGAAGGCGGCGGCCCTGATCCGCCCACTGGCCCTGGTCGCGGGCCCCGGTACGACATCCGGGCTGACCCTCGACATCCCGGCCCGCCTGCTGGACCAGGAGTTCGGCCAGGGCACGGTGGCCCGCTTCGAGGAGGTCGACTTCCCCGCCACGCTCACCCACGAACCGACCCGCCGCTTCCTGCGCGAGACGGGCCTGCCCGAGGACGCGCTCCTCTTCCAACTGGACACGGACGTCCCGCTCCCGACCTTGTCCGAGTTCTACGAGGACGAGCCCGCCGACGAACTCCCGGCCCGCGCCGACGAGTTGATCCGCCTCGGCCATCTCGTCGAGGACACCGGTCTGGTGGTGGACGGCGCCACGGGCGAGATCCTGACCTGGAGCGAGCCGGAAGCGACGCTGGCTCCCCTCAACACGGACGTCTCGACCCTCGCCTTCACCCTCTGGCTGCTCCACCGCGAGAGAGCGATCGACGCGGACCTCTCGGGCGAGCTGACGGCAGAGGCGTACGACCAGTTGGCCACGACGATGCTCCAGACGCTGTCGTCGGTGGACCCGACGGGGCCGGCGGCCCGGACGGCCGACCGACGCCACCCGCACTACTGGACGGAGGCGTTCCAGGACGAGGCGGGAGGGGTGCTCTGACGGGGACGGGGACGGGGGCGCGAACGGTGACGCGGATGTGGACGCGGACGCGGCCAGCGGCGGAATTCGCTCGCGCCGACGCGAGGTGAGCCGCTACCTTCCCTCCGCCTGACCGCAACACGGCGAGGGGGAACGGGACATGGACACCGAACACACACGGACCGGCCGACTGGGCGTACTGCTGGAGCAGTTCGACAAGGCCCGGGAGATGGCCGAGGTCCGGCTGACGGGACTCGGCGACGAGGAGTACCTCTGGGAGCCGGCGCCCGACTGCTGGTCCCTCCGCCGCCGGAGCGAGGCGGTGACACCGAGGGCGTTCGGACCGGGGGAGTGGGTCCTTGACCTGGGCGCGCCGGACATCCCGGCGAGCGAGTACGCCGAGGTCGCCCGCCAGGCCGCCGACGGCATGACCGTCGCCAAGATCGCCGACGACTGGAGCGTGAGCGTCGAAAGGGTCGAACAGGTCCTCGCCCACAAAGGCGAACCGGAACCCGACACAACCCCGATCACGACGATCGCGTGGCGCCTGGGCCACCTGCACTTCCAGTTCGCGGGCGCGTGGGAGTGGACGTTCGGTGAACGACGCCGGGACCCCAAGCAGATGGTCGACTTCACGCCCTCGGCGACCCTGACCCTGGACGGGTTCTGGCCGGTGATCGACCGCTGGCGGGCAGCCGTGGCCACGGTCACGGAGGACCAGTTGGACGTGGTCGGCTTCTCCCAATACCCGTACGGCTCCGACCCCGACGACCCGTACATCTCCGTCGTGGCGGGATCCAGCCTGGAATTCATCCACCACATGGCGGAGATCGCACTGCTGCGGGACCTGTGGCGGGCACGGCGATGAGTCAGCTTCGGGGCTCAGCGCTCCAAGCGCGCCGGAGAGCCGCCTGCACACCCTCCCCGAGAACCGCACGCGTCGTCATCTCGCCCGGCAGCGTGGGCAGTTCGGCCCAATGTGTCACGGTCTCGGCACTGCCGAGCCCGTAGGGCAGCCGGACGACCCCGTCGGAGTCGACGAAGCAGTCCGTGTGCTCCGCACCGTCGGCACCGAAGTGCAGAGAGGTGAAGTACATGGGCCGCACCAGCCAGAATTCCTCACCCAGCGGGTCATCGGCATCGTCCTCGACATCCCTGTCCGGCGGATACCGCCCGGTGATCGCGGCTGCCACCGGCACACCGCTCCGAGGCAGCCTGTCGCGCGCGTCGACCCACGTCACCATGGTGTCCAGCTTGACCATCTCCATGCCGGCCAAGACGACGGGCCGCCCGCGCAGGTTGCCTTAGCGGCGCTTCGCGCCGAGTAGCGACGGCTGGGGCGGTGGAACCGTCACCAGCCAGCCCGCCGGGATCAACTGCCACCAGTCGGCGTGGGACCCGTACGCGAGCAGCGATCCGCAGCCGAACCCGACCGGCACCTGTACCGCGAGTTTCCAGGTCGGAACGACGGTGAGTTTCACCGCCACACCTGACCCGGGGTCCAACATCAACGACGGCCCCACACCGAATCCCGTGACCGTACGAACCGGCTACAACTTCACGTGGGTGATGTTCTGCCCGACCGACGGCCTCTGCTCCGCGGGTTAGCCGCCACGCCACGCGAGAAGGGCGGCACCCCAGGTGGGGTGCCGCCCATTCGCTCTGCCCGGTCAGGCATCCAGAGGCCGTGGCGGGAATCGAACCCGCGTAACTCGCTTTGCAGGCGAGTCCCTGAACCACTCGGGCACACGGCCGTGGTTGGTGAGTTGACCGTAGGGCCGGGCGGTGGGGTGGGACAAGGGGGCCGGTCGGGCTGCAACGGGACTGCCATACCGCGTTCATGAATGGGGGAGTGAGGGGGCAGCGGTCGTACGACCAAGGTCTCGGTGGTGGACCGTCTTTCGACAGGGGTCAAAGCGGAGGATGAGCCTTACGCTGGCCCGCATGACCGTCCTCGAACCGCGTGACGCCGATGTCACCGATGCTGCTTCTGACCTGGTCGACGAGTGTCGTGACGGGGTGCTGGGGCGGTCGTATCGGGCGCTCAGTGTCGGGATCGTGTCCGTTGTGCTGTTGATCGCCTTCGAGGCGACCGCCGTGGGGACGGCCCTGCCCGTTGCAGCTCGGGAGCTGGACGGGGTGGGGCTGTACGCGTTCGCGTTCTCCGGGTACTTCACGACCAGTCTGTTCGGGATGGTGTCCGCCGGGCAGTGGTCGGACCGGTGGGGGCCGCTCGGGGCGTTGACCACCGGGATCGGGGCGTTCGCGGCCGGGTTGCTGGTCGCCGGGACCGCTCAGGTCATGTGGGTGTTCATTCTGGGGCGGGCCGTGCAGGGGCTGGGCGGTGGGCTGGTCATCGTGGCTCTGTACGTCGTGATCGGGCGGGCGTATCCGGAGCGGTTGCGGCCCGGCATCGTGGCCGCGTTCGCCGCGAGTTGGGTGGTGCCGTCCGTCGTCGGGCCGCTCGCCGCCGGCGCGGTGACCGAACAGCTGGGCTGGCGTTGGGTGTTCATCGGGATTCCGGTGCTTGTCGTCTTTCCGCTCGCGCTCGCCCTGCCCCAGATACGGCGGCGGGCCGCCGGGCCCGTGTCCGAGGGCGGTCAGCAGCCGCCCGGCTCGCCCGGCTCCTTCGACCGGCGTCGTATCCGGCTCGCTCTCGGGATCTCTCTCGGTGCCGGGCTCTTTCAGTACGCCGCCCAGGATCTGCGGTGGTTCTCGCTGGTCCCCGCCGCCGCGGGCGTCGCGCTGCTCGTGCCGGCCGTGCTCGGGCTGTTGCCGCGCGGTACGTACCGGGCGGCGCGGGGGCTGCCGTCGGTCGTGTTGTTGCGTGGGCTGGGTGCCGGGGCGTTCATCTCGGCCGAGTCCTTCGTGCCGTTGATGCTGGTGACCCAGCGCGGGTTGTCGCCGACGTTGGCCGGGTTCTCGCTCGCGGCGGGCGGCGGGACGTGGGCGCTCGGGTCGTGGGTGCAGGCACGGGCGCGGGTCGAGCCGTACCGGGAACGGCTGATGACGTTCGGGATGGTGCTGGTGGCCGGTGCCATCGCCGCGGCTCCGAGCGTCCTCATCCATACGGTCCCCGTGTGGATCGTGGCCGTCGCGTGGGGGTTCGGGTGTTTCGGGATGGGGCTGGTGATGTCCTCCACCAGCGTGCTGCTGCTCCAGCTCTCCGCGCCGGAGGAGGCGGGCACCAACTCGGCCGCGCTGCAGATCTCCGACGGGCTGTCCAATGTCGTGCTGCTGTCCGTCGGCGGGGCCGCGTTCGGTGCGCTCGGTGGGGGCACGGTCGGGCATGTGGTCGGTTCGGCGGGCGGCGGCTCCCATCCGGCCGCGTTCGCCGCCGTGTTCCTGCCGATGGCGGGGGTGGCGTTGGTGGGGGCGTGGGTGACCACGCGGGTGCGGAAGGAACCGCGGTGACACCACGTGGTACCGCTCGGTACCGTTGAGGCATGGCTGGACTGAACCTGCGGTTCACGGACGAGGAGCTCGACGCACTGCGCGACCGCGCGGCGGCGGAGGGACGCAGTATGCAGGCCTTCGCGCACGACGCGGTGATCGCGGCGGTGAACGAGCGCGCGCGACTGTTCGACGAGGCGGCCGAGCATGTGCTGAGGGCCAGCGCCGAGCTGAACAGGAGGCTCGCCTGATGGACTACCTCACGCTTCCCGAGCAGCTCGACCTCGCGAAGCGGCTCGGGGCGGACGAGGTGCGTGACTACGGACTCCTCGACTCGGCGCTCGCGCGGCCCCGGGCGAGTGTGTTCGGGCAGGACGCCTATCCGGACGTATGGCAGAAAGCCGCCGCGCTCATGGAGTCCCTCGCCCGGAACCACGCCCTCGTGGACGGGAACAAGCGCATCGCCTGGTATGCGACGTGGGTCTTCCTGCACCTGAACGGACACCCTCTGGACGCGGACTTCGACGTGGACGATGCGGAGCAGTTCGTACTGGACGTCTGCCAGGGCGCTCTGGACGTGACCAAGATCGCTGCCCGGCTGCCGCGTTACGCGCGGCACTGACCACTCCCGCGATCTGTGACCTCAGTCCCATCCCCGCCCGCCCCGGTGTCGTCCGCGCGTTGACAGTGGTGGCCCGCCGGTAAGGTGGCCCGGTTGTCATACGTAGCCGAGCCGCCCTACCAACCAAACGGAGACCGTGACTACCACCGCCGCCTCCTCCGCCAACACCCACCACCTCTCCCCGGCCTTCCCCGGCCGCGCCCCCTGGGGCACCGCCAGCAAGCTGCGCGCCTGGCAGCAGGGGGCGATGGAGAGGTATGTCCAGGAGCAGCCACGGGACTTTCTCGCGGTCGCGACCCCGGGTGCCGGTAAGACGACCTTCGCGCTCACCCTCGCCTCCTGGCTGCTGCACCACCATGTCGTGCAGCAGGTGACCGTGGTCGCGCCGACCGAGCATCTGAAGAAGCAGTGGGCGGAAGCCGCCGCGCGGATAGGGATCAAGCTCGACCCGGAGTACAGCGCCGGGCCGCTCGGCAAGGACTACGACGGGGTGGCCGTCACGTACGCCGGAGTCGGCGTACGGCCCATGCTGCATCGCAACCGTGTCGAGCAGCGCAAGACCCTCGTCATCCTTGACGAGATCCACCATGCCGGTGACTCGAAGTCGTGGGGCGAGGCGTGTCTGGAGGCGTTCGAGCCGGCCACTCGGCGGCTCGCGCTGACCGGTACGCCGTTCCGGTCGGACACCAATCCGATTCCCTTCGTGACGTACGAGGAAGGGAACGACGGGATTCGGCGGTCCTCCGCCGACTACACCTACGGCTACGGCAACGCGCTCGCCGACCATGTCGTCCGGCCGGTCATCTTCCTCTCCTACAGCGGCAACATGCGCTGGCGGACCAAGGCCGGCGACGAGATCGCCGCGCGGCTCGGCGAACCCATGACCAAGGACGCGATCAGCCAGGCCTGGCGTACGGCGCTGGACGCGCGCGGCGAGTGGATGCCGAGCGTGCTGCGCGCCGCCGACCAGCGGCTGACCGAGGTCAGGAAGGGCATCCCGGACGCCGGGGCGCTCGTCATCGCCTCCGACCAGGACTCCGCGCGCGCCTACGCCAAGCTGATCCGCGAGATCACCGGCTCCAAGGCGACCGTCGTGCTGTCGGACGACACCGGTGCCTCCAAGCGCATTGACGACTTCGCGGCGAGCAACGACCGGTGGATGGTTGCGGTGCGGATGGTGTCGGAGGGTGTCGACGTGCCTCGGCTCGCTGTCGGCGTGTACGCCACCACGATCTCGACCCCCCTCTTCTTCGCCCAGGCTGTCGGGCGTTTCGTGCGGTCCCGGCGGCGCGGCGAGACCGCCTCCGTCTTCCTCCCGACCGTCCCCGACCTCCTCACCTTCGCCAACGAGATGGAGGTCGAGCGCGACCACGCCCTCGACAAGCCCAAGAAGGAGGGCGAGGAGGACCCGTACGCCGAGTCCGAGAAGGAGATGGACGAGGCGAACAAGGAGCAGGACGAGGACACCGGCGAGCAGGAGCAGTTCGCCTTCGAGGCGCTGGAGTCCGAGGCCGTCTTCGACCGGGTGCTCTACGACGGTGCCGAGTTCGGCATGCAGGCGCACCCGGGGAGCGAGGAGGAGCAGGACTACCTCGGTATCCCCGGGCTCCTCGAACCCGACCAGGTGCAGATGCTGCTGCAGAAGCGGCAGGCCCGGCAGATCGCGCACAGCCGTAAGAAGCCGGACGGCGAGGCCGACCTGCTGGAACTGCCCGCCGAGCGGCGGCCCGTCGTCTCGCACAAGGAGATGATGGAGCTGCGGAAACAGCTCAACACCATGGTTTCCGCGTACGTCCACCAGACCGGCAAACCGCACGGCGTCATCCACACCGAGCTGCGCCGGACCTGTGGCGGTCCGCCGAGCGCCGAGGCCACGGCCGGGCAGCTGCGGCAGCGCATCGCGAAGGTCCAGGAGTGGGCCACGCGCATGAAGTGACCCACCGGATCCGGCGCTCTCTGGAGGCTGGGGTCTTTTCTAACCAGTCACAGCCGACGTCAGTGGTTAGATTCGCACCCAGCTTCCAGCACCCCCCACGCCAGGGCCGGGCATATCGCCATGAAGCGAACCGGTCCGTACCAGGCAGTGCCCGGATTCTGGACGGAGACTTCCGCTCAGCGAACCCCCTTCGCTAGTGTCCCGCTACGCACACGCCCCGTGGCAGCGCCGCCGCGGAGCGCAGCCGTGAAGCGACTGGGCCCGGACACGCCGGGCCGCCTCGCCGATCGGCGGCCTCTGAAGCGCGTCACTGACGGGACTCGGTGACGCATCCGCCGCGAAGGGGCCGCCGACCTCACCACTTAAGGAGTGGGCGTCGTGACCGCGGAGACCTCCCAGACGCTCGACCGGGGACTGCGCGTCCTCAAACTGCTGGCCGACACCGACCACGGGCTGACCGTCACCGAACTTTCCAACAAACTGGGCGTCAACCGGACCGTGGTGTACCGGTTGCTGGCCACCCTCGAACAGCACGCTCTCGTACGACGTGATCTGGGCGGCCGGGCCCGGGTCGGGCTCGGGGTGCTGCGGCTCGGCCGCCAGGTGCACCCCCTCGTACGGGAGGCGGCGCTGCCCGCGCTGCGGTCACTGGCCGAGGACATCGGGGCGACCGCACACCTCACCCTGGTCGACGGGGCCGACGCCCTCGCCGTCGCGGTGGTCGAGCCCACCTGGACCGACTACCACGTGGCCTACCGGGCCGGCTTCCGCCATCCCCTGGACAAGGGAGCCGCGGGTCGCGCGATCCTCGCCGCCCGGCACCAGGGGGCCGACGAGCCCGGATACACGCTGACGCACGGGGAGTTGGAGGCGGGCGCGAGCGGCGCCGCGGCTCCGCTGCTCGGGGTCACGGGGGTCGAGGGCAGCGTCGGCGTGGTGATGCTGGCCGACGCCGTGCCCGAACGGGTGGGGCCGCGGGTCGTGGACGCGGCGCGGGAGGTCGCGGACGCGCTGCGCTGAGGCCATGGGCGGGCGTGGGGTGACCGGCGCCCGGCCGAAACCGACCGTCGCGTTAGATTGATCCCGTGCTCCTCTCTCGCCTCACGCGCCCCTGGGCCGTAGCCGTCTGTGCCCTGCCCGTCGTGGCGCTGCTCGCCACGGCGGGTTTCGCGCCGCTGCCGTTCTCGCTGGCGCAGCCCGGTCTGACCGCGAACGTGCTCGGCGAGAACAAGGGCACCCCGGTGATCACGATCTCCGGGGCGCCGGTGCGCACGACGAGCGGTCAGTTGCGCATGACGACGATCGAGGCGACCGGACCCGATCAGCATGTCTCGCTCAGCGATGTGATCGACAGCTGGTTCCGCACCGACCGGGCGGTCATGCCCCGTGACTCGGTCTACCCGAGCGGCAACAGCGTCAAGGAGATCGAGCAGCACAACACCCAGCAGATGCAGGAGTCGCAGGACGACGCGACCACGGCCGCGCTCAACTACCTGAACCTCAGCGACAAGAAGGTGAAGGTCACACTCACGCTCGCCGACGTGGGCGGCCCCAGCGCGGGCCTGCTGTTCACCCTGGGGATCATCGACAAGCTGAAGGGCGACGGCAACGGCGGCGACCTCACGGGCGGCCGCGTCATCGCCGGTACGGGGACGATCGGCACGGACGGCACGGTCGGCGCGGTCGGGGGAGTGGCTCTCAAGACCCAGGCCGCGCGCCGCGACGGGGCGACGGTGTTCCTGGTGCCGAAGGCCGAGTGCTCGGACGCCAAGTCCGAACTGCCCAAGGGCCTACGACTGGTCGCGGTCACCTCACTGAAGGGCGCGGTCGGCGCCCTGGAGGCGCTGGAGTCCGGCAAGGGTTCCGTGCCGGGCTGCTAGGACAGGCCTAGGCGACAGCGGGCTGCGGACCGGTCGCGGCAAGACGCAGGCCCAGCTCTACGAGGGTCCAGCCGAGGCGGGTCCGGAGTTCCCGCGGGGGCCTGGCGGCGAGGGCGAGGCGGTGGGCGTCGGCCTGGGCGTGGAGGTCGGCAATGTGGCAGGCGGCGAGCTGCGCGGAGTTGCCGTTCATGGTGGTGCCTCTCAATCCGTGTCGATGGGGAACAGGTGGGTGTGGATGCGCACTTGCTCGGAGCCGGGGGTGGCCTTGTCGAGGTCGAGGTCCCGGTAGCCGACGATCAGTTCGTGCATCTTGCCGATGAGCTCGCGGGCCAGATCAGGCGTCAGCCGCAGCGACATGTCGCTCATGTCAGAGGAACGGAACCAGTCGTCCGGCCAGTTCTCGCGGGTGTCGAGCCAGGTCGACAGCTCGCGGGTGTGGGCGTTGGCGACTTCGTGCAGGAACAGCTCAGCCGCACCGCGTACTTCTGGAGCGGCGTCCTTGAACTGCTCGCTGTTGAACACCAGCCCCTGATCGACCGCCCGCCACCAGCGTTCCCGCCCTTTGCCGTGTTCCGGTGCGTCTTCGACGAAGCCGTGCACGGCAAGTTGGCGCAGGTGATAGCTGGTCGCTCCGCTGGACTCGCCCAGTTTCGCGGCCAGTTGGGAGGCCGTGGCGGGACCTCCGCGCCGCAGCGCGTCCAGCAGTTGCATGCGCAGCGGATGCGCGATGCCACGCAGCGAGCGGGCGTCGAGAACGCGCGGAGTGCGGTCTTCGGGTTCCTGCATGCTTACAAAGGTAGCGTTGCAAAGGAGTCGTTGCAAGCTGTTCTTTGCAACTGGTCCTTTGTAACCCCTACTTGACCAACCCCTCCGCCTTCATCCAGCCCAACGCCACCTGGTGCGGGTCCTCCCCGTCGACGTCCACCTTCGCGTTCAACGCCTGCGCCACCGTGTTGTTCAGCTTCTTCGTGACCGGGGCGAGAACCTCCGCGATCGCCGGCCACTTCTTCAGGGCCTTGGTGTTGATCTCGGGCGCCGCGTTGTAGTTGGGGAAGAACTTCTTGTCGTCGGCCATCACCGCGAGGTTCATCGACTTGATGCGGCCGTCGGTGGTGAAGACCTCGCCGTAGGTGCAACTCCCCTTCTTCACCTGGGTGTAGATGATCCCGGTGTCCATCTGCGTGATGTTCTTCGCGGGCAGACTCATCCCGTACGCCTTCTGCATGCCGGGCAGTCCGTCCGCGCGGTTGGCGAACTCGCTCTCCACGCACACCGTCACCGCGCCCGGGTCCTTCTTCGCCAGCGCGGCCACGTCCGACAGCGTCTTCGTGCCGTACTTCTCGAAGTTGGCCTGGTTCATGGCCAGCGCGTAGGTGTTGTTGAGGGCGGAGGGAGGCAGCCAGGTCAGACCGTTCTTCAGGTCCGCGTCCCGGACCGCCTGCCACTGTTTCATCGGGTCGGTGATCGGCTTGCTGTTGCCGAGGTAGGTGATCCACGCGGTGCCGGTGTACTCGTACATCCCGTCCGCGTCACCGGACTTGACGGCCTCCCGCGCGCCGATCGAACCCTGGATGCCGGTCCGGTCGAGGACGTCCGCTCCGGCCGCCTCGAAAGCGATGCCCATCATCGCGCCGAGGATCAGCTGCTCGGTGAACTCCTTCGACGTGACGGTGAGATGGGCGCCCTTGAGGGGCTCGCCCCGCCCGACCGTGCCGGGACTGACGTCGTCGACCATCGGGGAGCCGCTGGTCAGTCCGCAGCCGGAGACGACGACGAGCGCGCCGACCGTCACCAGACCCAGACAGGTCCGCTTCACGTGCCCACCTCCAACCCCCGTGGGCGCAGCAGCAGTTCGGCCAGGGAGGCCAGCCAGTCCACCAGCAGGGCGAGACTGACCGTGAGAATCGAACCGAGGACCAGGACGGGCATCCGCTGGGTGGTGATGCCGGTGGTGATCAGGACACCCAGGCCGCCGCCTCCGCCGAAGGTCGCCAGGGTCGCCGTACCGACGTTGAGGACCAGGGCCGTTCGGACGCCCGCCAGGATCAGCGGGACCGCGAGAGGCAGCTCCACCCGTCCCAGGACGCCGAGTTGGGACATGCCGATACCCCTGGCCGCCTCCAGCAGAGTCGGGTCGTTGGCCTTCAGGCCGGCGATGGTGTTGGAGAGGACCGGCAGGACGGCGTAGATGATGATGCCGATCAGGGCCGCCTTCTCGCCGGTGCCCAGCCAGATCACCAGCAGGGCCAACAGGCCGATCGCCGGGGTGGCCTGGCCCATGTTGGCGAAGGTCATCGCCACCGGGGCGGCCTTCCGGAACGCCCCGCGGGTCAGCAGGATGCCCAGCGGGATCGCGATGATCAGCACGAAGAACGTGGAGATCACGGTGAGTTGGACATGCTGCCAAAGCGCCTTGCTCACCTGTCCGTTGGAGAGCGCGTTCTCCGAAATGGCGTCCAGGTGGGCCTGGTCGAACCACAGCCAGGTCGCCAGCAGGACCGCCACCAGGAACGCGGGCAGGATGGTCAGCTTCTGCCAGGTGATCCGGCGTTTGGGGGGAGCCGGAGGCGCCGGGGCCGCCGTCTCCTCCTCCTCGTCCAGTCCGGGAAGTTCGGGAGTGGTCGTCACGCCTTCTCCTCCCCTCCGGCGCCCTCCTGCTCGGCGTGCGTCTGGAGGGCCCGGGCCTCCTCCAGCTCGTGCTGCGCCTCCATCGCCTCCAGCCGGTCGGCCTCCAGGAGTTCGTGCACGGAGTTCATCAGCGTCTCCATGTCGACGACACCGATGTACTCGCCGCGTCGCCCGGTCACCGCGACCCGCCCCGCGTTGTCCGTCAGCACGGCCTCCAGCGCGTCCCGGAGCGTCGCGTCACGCGTCACCGTGTCGCTGACCAGCGTGCCCGCCCGGGCCAGCGAACCCTTGGCGCGCATCATGTCGCCGCGCCGCAGCCACTTGTAGGGCCGGCCGCGCTTGTCGAGCAGCAGGATCTCGTTGGTGCCGCTGTCCCGGAGCTTGTTGAAGATGGTCTGGAGCGGGTCGTCCACCGTGACCGTCGGATAGTCGGTGATCTCCACGTCCCGGACCCGGGTGAGGTTGAGCCGTTTCAGGGCCGCCCCGGCGCCGACGAACCCGGACACGAAGTCGTCCGCCGGGTTGGTGAGGATCGCCTCCGGGGTGTCGAACTGGGCGATGTGCGAGCGTTCGCGCAGCACCGCGATCCGGTCGCCCAGTTTGATCGCCTCGTCGAAGTCGTGGGTGACGAAGACGATCGTCTTGTGCAGTTCGTGCTGGAGCCTGATCAACTCGTCCTGGAGATGGTCGCGGGTGATCGGATCGACCGCGCCGAACGGCTCGTCCATCAGCAGCACCGGCGGATCCGCCGCCAACGCCCGTGCCACGCCCACGCGTTGCTGCTGCCCGCCGGACAGCTGACGCGGATAGCGGCCCTGGAACTCACCGGCGTCGAGACCGACCAGGTCGAGCATCTCCTCCACCCGGTCCCTGATGCGGGACTTCGACCAGCCGATCATCCTCGGGACGAGTGCGATGTTCTGGGCGACCGTCATGTGCGGGAAGAGCCCGCTGGACTGGATCGCGTAGCCGACCTTGCGGCGCAGCTTCACCGGGTCGATGTCGGTGACGTCCTCGCCGTTGATGCGGATCCGGCCGCCGGTCGGTTCGATCAGCCGGTTGATCATCTTGAGCGTGGTCGACTTGCCGCAGCCGGAGGGCCCGACGAAGACGACCAACTCGCCCGCCTTGATCTCCATGTTGACGCTGTCGACCGCCGGCTGCGGACTGCCGGGATACCGCTTGGTCAGGTTCTCCAGCTCGATGGAGGCACCGGAGGTAGTCGTAGCGGCCTCAGACACGGATCCCCCTGGGAATGGTCAGCCGTCCCAGCAGGACGTACGCGGCGTCGAACAGCAGCGCCAGGACGATGATCCCGAGCGTGCCCGCGAGCACCTGGTTGAGGGCGTTCTTGCTGCCCAGCGAGCCGATGCCGCGGAAGATCTCGTTGCCGAGACCGGGCCCGGAGGCGTACGCCGCGATGGCCGCGATGCCCATCAGCATCTGGGTGGAGACCCGGATGCCGGTGAGGATCGGCGGCCAGGCCAGCGGCAGTTCGACCCGCGCCAGCCGCATCAGCCGGGACATCCCGATGCCCTTCGCCGCGTCCACCAGGGACGGGTCGACCCCGCGCAGGCCCACGATCGCGTTCCGGACGATCGGCAGCAGGCCGTACAGGGTCAGCGCGATCACCGTGGGCGGGACGCCGAGCCCCACGATCGGAATGAGCAGACCGATCATGGCGAGCGACGGAATGGTCAGAATGGTCGAGGTGGCCGTGGTGGCCAGATTGCCCGCCCACTCGCTCCTGTACGTCACGACACCGATCACCACCCCGATCAGCGTGGCCACGACCATGCACTGGAAGACCGCGCTGGCGTGTTGGTAGGCGTCGGTGAGCAGCTGCTGGTGCCGGTTGCCCACGTACTCCCAGAAGCTCACATGCACACACCCCTACGTCGGCCGGTTCACGTCCTCGGCCGCCTGTTTCACCAGCGGGATGACCCGCAGCGGAACGGGGTTCTCCATCACGATCGCGGTGGCGGCCCGGACAATGCCATCAAAGCCGACAACCCGGTCGATGACCCGCTGGAGATCGGCGTTCGAGCGGGCCACCAGCCGGCACAGCATGTCCCCGCTGCCGGTGGTGGTGTGCAGTTCGAGCACCTCCGGGACGGTCGCCAAGTGCGCCCGCACGTCCGTGCCTTGCCCCTGCCGGATCTCCAGCGTCGCGAACGCCGTGACCGGATAGCCGAGCGCCGCCGGATCCACCTGCGGACCGAACCCGCGGATGACTCCATTCGACTGAAGCCGGTCCAGCCGCGCCTGCGCCGTCCCCCGGGCGACCCCGAGCCGCCGGGACATCTCCAGTACGCCGATGCGCGGCTCCTCGGCCAGCAGCACGATGATCCGGCCGTCGAGCTGATCGATGCCCATGCCGACGCCTCCCACGATGGTCATCATGTACAGAAAGTCCGCAGAAACGGTCCCTGCACTGAACAGCCTGCCCAGCGGATACGCAAACTATTGCGCACCTTGCGGAGCGGAGGGAGCCTGCGCTCATGGCTGTCATCGCTGCGAACACTCACCAGACCCCCGACACCGCCCGGCAGGCCGACCCCTTCCCGGTCAAGGGAATGGACGCGGTCGTCTTCGCCGTGGGCAACGCCAAGCAGGCGGCGCACTACTACTCCACGGCCTTCGGCATGACCCTGGTCGCCTACTCCGGACCGGAGAACGGCAGCCGCGAGACCGCCTCGTACGTCCTCACCAACGGCTCCGCCCGCTTCGTGTTCACCTCCGTGATCAAGCCCGCCGGCCCCTGGGGCGAGTTCCTCACCCGGCATGTGGCCGAGCACGGCGACGGCGTCGTCGACCTCGCCATCGAGGTCCCGGACGCCCGCGCCGCCCACGCCTACGCCGTCGGGCACGGCGCCCGCTCGCTCGCCGAGCCGCATGAGCTGAAGGACGAGCACGGCACGGTCGTCCTCGCCGCGATCGCCACCTACGGCGAGACCCGCCACACGCTCGTCGAGCGCGTCGACTACGACGGCCCGTACCTCCCCGGCTTCGCCCCCGCCGACCCGCTCGTCGAGGCGCCCGCCCACCGCACGTTCCAGGCCATCGACCACTGCGTCGGCAATGTCGAACTGGGCCACATGAACGAGTGGGTCGGCTTCTACAACAAGGTCATGGGCTTCACGAACATGAAGGAGTTCGTGGGCGACGACATCGCCACCGAGTACAGCGCGCTGATGTCGAAGGTCGTCGCCGACGGCACCCTGAAGGTCAAGTTCCCGATCAACGAACCGGCCGTCGCCAAGAAGAAGTCCCAGATCGACGAGTACCTGGAGTTCTACGGCGGCGCGGGCGTCCAGCACATCGCGCTCAACACCAACGACATCGTGCGGACGGTACGGACCATGCGCGCGGCCGGGGTCAAGTTCCTCGACACCCCCGACTCGTACTACGACACCCTCGGCGAGTGGGTCGGTGACACCCGCGTCCCCGTCGAGACCCTGCGCGAGCTGAAGATCCTCGCCGACCGCGACGAGGACGGGTACCTTCTCCAGATCTTCACCAAGCCGGTCCAGGACCGTCCTACGGTGTTCTTCGAACTCATCGAGCGGCACGGCTCGATGGGCTTCGGGAAGGGCAACTTCAAGGCCCTGTTCGAGGCGATCGAGCGGGAGCAGGAAAAGCGGGGCAACCTGTAACTCACGGGTCCCGCAAGGGACTTGGGAGGACCGTGGCCGACGCGCCCATCGACCTGACCGCACCGGCGGTGCGCTGGCTCTGGAACAAGGGCACCCTGCACGAACCCACGGTCCTCCAGTCGTTCGCCCTCGACGAGGTCCACCAGCGCCTGTACGTCCTCCAGTTGAGGCAGGGCGGCGCCGACGCGGGCAACCTCTGCCTCAACCAGCTCGACTACAAAGGCACTTCGCTCGGTCACATGCACCTCCAGGGCTTCGGGCACGGCGTCAGTATGGGCGTGCAGAACACCCCCGACGGCGACGTCTGGATCTGGACCGAGGCCGCCGCCAAGGCCGGTTCCGGCGGCGCCTACGGCCAGGCCGTCACCCGCTTCCACTTCGCGAACGGCACGGTCCGCACCGCCGCCGACGTGGCGATCCGCAAGCCGATCGCGGACTCCACCAACAACCAGCCCACGGTCTGCATGACCTCGAACCGCATCGCCATCCGCTACCGCATCGCCAACCGACCCCGTTACCGCATATGGGACTTGGACGCCTTCGTGGCCCGCGACTACGCCACACCGCTCGCCGACATACCCCAGACCGGCGCCCACCCCGACCCGAAGATCCCGTTCCAGGGCTACGCCCTCGACGGCGACCACCTCTACCAACTCGCGGGCACCGCCTACGACTCCACCACCAACCCGCCCGCGCGACACGGCAACACCTACGTCTCCTGCCTCGACATCCGCACCGGCGAACTCCTCCAGCAGTCCCGCACGGAGGCCGCCTACACCCTCACCCACCGCGAACCCGAGGGCCTGGCGGTCCGCACGAAACCCGACACCCGCCTGTGCGTGGGTTTCGCGTCCGGAGAGCCCGGGGCACGCCGGTTCTCGCTCTGCCACAAGCCGTAGCCACGCTCTCCGCCCTACTCTGCTCCCATGGCCAGGATCAACGACGTGGGCGGCACCGAGGGCTTCGGCGCCATCGACACCACCGACGACGCCGAGCCCTTCCACGCCGACTGGGAGGCGCGGGTCGTCGGGCTGTTCAACGCCCTGCGCGCGCGAGGGATCGTCAACACCAACGAGTTCCGGGACGCGATCGAGGCCATCCCGCCCGTCGCGTACCTCTCGATGCCGTACTACGAACGCTGGTTCACCGCGCTCACCGCCCTGCTGGAACGCAAGGGCGTCATCGAACCGGGTGAGCTGGATGACTGACCGCTTCCCGCCCGGCACCCGGGTCCGGACCTTCCGGCACGACCCGCCGCACCACACCCGCCTGCCCCGGTACGCGCGCGGCAAATGCGGTGTCGTGGTCGAAGCGGAGGGCCATGCCGAACTGGCCGACATCAGTGCGCGGGGGAGCGGGGACGCGCCGGTGGAGCAGGTGTACGCGGTGCGGTTCGCGGCCCGGGACCTGTGGGGAAAGGGCGACCACCACGTCGTACTCGACCTGTGGGAAAGCTACTTGGAAGCGTGCGAAGCGGAACACGAAGCGGAACACGAAGAGGATCGTGACGATGAGCGGTGACCACGAGGACGCCTCGATCTCCCGGCGGGTACGGCGACTCGAGACCCTGCTGGAGGAGAAGGGGATCGTCCCGGGCGGAGCGGTCGACGAGGTGCTCGACGCGTTCCTCTCGGGCGCGTCGCCGGTGAACGGGGCGCGGGTCGTGGCCCACGCCTGGACCGACGAGGCCTACCGGGCACGGCTGTTGACGGACGGCACGGCGGCCGTCCAGGAACTCGGCTTCATGGACGGCTCGTTCCAGCGTCTGCGGGTCGTGGAGAACACCGACGCGACGCACAACGTCATCGTCTGCACCCTGTGCTCCTGCTACCCGCTCCCCCTCCTCGGCCCGTCCCCGGGCTGGTACAAGTCGGAGGCCTACCGCTCGCGTGTCGTGCGCGAACCCCGTTCCGTACTGGCCGAGTTCGGCCTGACCCTGCCCACGACCACGGACATCACCGTGTGGGACTCCAGCGCGGAGACCCGCTACATGGTGCTGCCGCTCAGGCCCGCCGGCACGGAGTCGCTGACGGAGGACGAACTGGCCGCACTCGTCACCCGCAACGCGCTGATCGGCACGGCGGCCGTGTGACGCGAAGGCTCAACCCGCCTTCTCCTGCTGCTCCTTGTCCTGCGGATCCTTGTCCGTGGGCAGGGGCTCGGCCGGTGGCTCGCCCAGTTCCGCCAGCGCCTGCTGCGCCTGCGGCACCCGCAGCGGGGAGAAGTACGGGTTGATCTGCAGCGCCTCCTGGAGGTGCCGGCGCGCGGAGGCGGGCTTGTCCAACTCCCGCTCGATCATGCCCCGGTGGAACGCGTACAGCGCGTCCCGCACCCCGCCCCCGTGCACCTTGTCCGTCGCCGTCGACGCGAACTTCAGCGCCTCCGCGTCCTGCCCGGCCCGGTGCAGCGCCCACCCCAGCGCGTCCGCCACCGCGATCCCCGGCTGCCTGGCCCACTCGCCGCGCAGCCGTCGTACGGCATCCCGTGCGTCCCCGTGGTCCGCCTCGAACACACCGAGCACCAGCTCGTCGTCGACACCGCCCGCCGCGTCCCTGGTCGCCAGGGTCCGCAAGGTGTCGTACTGGACCCGGGCCGCCTGGCTGAGACCCAGCGACTCGTACAACTCGCCCAGTTCCAGGGCGTATTGGGGGGTCGGCTGCTTGGCGAGGGCGACCTGGTAGGCGTTCAGGGCCTCCGAGGTGCGGCCCAGTGCCGCCAGTGCCCTGCCCTCCCCGGCGAGCGCCTCCCGCTGGTCGGGGTCGATCCGTACGGCCGCCTCGAAGTGCCGTAGCGCCACCTCCCGGTCCCCGCGCTCCCAGGCCAGCTCACCGGCCCGCTGCCACCAGGCCGCCTGTTCGGCGGGCGCGGTCGCCCTGGCCGCCGCGTCGGCGATCTGGGCGGCGGCGTCCTCGCGCCAGCCCCGGTCGCGGTAGACCTCGGCGGCGCGCGCCATCACGGCGGGTCCGGAGTGCAGTTCCTGGAGCTTTTCGAGGGTCCGCCGGGTCGCCTTGTAGTCGCCGAGGCCGGTGTAGGCGTCGATCAGCAGCGGGTACGTCGTCCAGCGCTTCGGCGCCAGCTTCACCGCGGCCTCGCCCCAGGTCCGGGCTGCCCGGAAGTCCCGCCGCTCGTTCGCCAGGGCCGTCAGACCGTCCATCGCCACAGCGCTCGCGTCGTTCCCCTTCGCGCGGACCTTCAGCGAGGTGTGGAGGGCGTCGTCGGCCTTCGGGTAGTAGAGGGCGTCACCGGTGCGCCGCCCCTGCTCCACGTAGGCCACCCCGAGCACTGCCCAGGAGCGCGCGTCCGTCGGACGGGCCCGCACCCGGGCCTCGCGGTCGCCGATCAGCGCGGCCAGGTCGGGCAGCGCGGCCGGCACCCCCGCGGTCACCGCGGTCAGCGCCTGCGTCTTGGGGCCCGGTGCGGGTGGCGGCGCCGGACGCGGTTCCTCGGGCAGCAGCCACAGCAGCCCGCCGACCACGGCACACCCGGCGACCGAGGCGATCAGCACCCGCCGCAGAACGGGGGAGCGGCGCTTGCGAGCCTCCGCCACCAGGGACGTACCCGGGCTCCGCTGTTCGTTCTCCATGGCGCTCACTGTGCGTCACTACGACGACCGCGCCCCGGCAGCCGAAGCCGCGCGCGGACGGGGTTCACACCGATGGCCGCGAGTGCGACGCTGTGATCATGAGCCGTATCGAAGCGCCTCGCGACCACGACACCGGATCCCTTCTCGACCGCCTGCTGACCGGGCTGCCCGCCGAGGCCGTCCTCACCGACCCGGACGTCACGGTCTCGTACGCCAACGACATGGCGAGCTTCTGCCCGTCCGGCACCCCCGCCGCCGTCGTGCTGCCGCGCACGGTCGAACACGTCCAGCACGTGATGCGCGTCGCCACCGAACTGCGCGTCCCGGTCGTCCCGCAGGGCGCCCGCACCGGCCTGTCGGGCGCGGCGAACGCCTCCGAGGGCTGCATCGTGGTGTCCCTCGTCAAGATGGACCGCATCCTGGAGATCAGCCCGGTCGACCGCATCGCGGTCGTCGAGCCGGGCGTCATCAACGCGACCCTCTCCCGCGCGGTCAACGAACACGGCCTGTACTACCCGCCCGACCCCTCCAGCTGGGAGATGTGCACCATCGGCGGCAACATCGGCACCGCCTCGGGCGGGCTGTGCTGCGTGAAGTACGGGGTGACGGCCGAGTACGTCCTGGGCCTCGACGTCGTCCTCGCCGACGGGCGACTCATGACCACCGGCCGGCGTACGGCCAAGGGCGTCGCCGGATACGACCTGACCCGCCTGTTCGTCGGCTCGGAGGGCTCGCTCGGCATCGTCGTGAAGGCGGTGCTTGCGCTGAAGCCGCAGCCGCCCCAACAGCTCGTCCTGGCCGCGGAGTTCGGGTCCGCGGCGGAGGCCTGCGACGCCGTGTGCCGGATCATGGAGGGCGGACACGTGCCGTCCCTCCTCGAACTGATGGACCGTACGACCGTCAAGGCCGTCAACGACCTCGCGCACATGGGACTGCCGGAGAGCACCGAGGCGCTGCTGCTCGCGGCCTTCGACACGCTCGACCCCGCCGCCGACCTGGCCGCCGTAGGAGCCCTCTGCGAGGCGGCCGGAGCCACGGAGGTGGTGCCCGCCGAGGACGCGGCCGAGTCCGAACTGCTGCTCCAGGCGCGGCGGTTGTCGCTCACGGCGCTGGAGGCGGTCAAGGGCACGACGATGATCGACGACGTGTGCGTGCCCCGGTCACGGCTCGGCGAGATGCTCGAAGGGGTCGAACGGATCGCGGAGAAGTACCAGTTGACGATCGGCGTCTGCGCGCACGCGGGCGACGGCAACACCCACCCCACCGTCTGCTTCGACGCGCAGGACCCCGACGAGTCCCGGCGCGCCCGCGAGTCCTTCGACGAGATCATGGCCCTCGGCCTGGAACTCGGCGGCACCATCACCGGCGAACACGGCGTCGGTGTCCTGAAGAAGGAGTGGCTGGCCCGCGAGATCGGACCGGTGGGCGTGGAGATGCAGCGGGCGGTCAAGGCGACCTTCGACCCGCTGGGGATCCTCAACCCCGGCAAACTCTTCTGACCCCGTCCCGTTCTACGGCTCACTCCCCGTCCCGCGACTCGTCCGACGGCCACGGGTCGCGCAGCCACAGGTCGTCGGCCGGGGTCGGTGCGAGCAGCTCGGCCAGGCCGTCGTCGATACCGAGCTGCTCGGCCTCAGAGCCCGGAGGCACCACCCGCAGGGTCCGCTCCAGCCACGCCGACACCTGGGCCGCCGGGGCCTCCAGGAGGGCGTCCCCGTCGGGTGAACTCAGCGCCATCAGGACGACGCTGCGCCCCTCCACCTTCGTCGGCCACACCCGCACGTCCCCGTGCCCGCACGGCCGGAACACCCCCTCGACGAGGAGTTCGCGGGCGAACGTCCAGTGCACGGGGTGCTCGGAGTTGATGTGGAAGGAGATGTGGACGGCGTACGGGTCGTCCGTGCGGTAGCTGAGCCGGGCCGGAACGGGAATGCTCCGTTCCGGCGACAGGATCAGCTTCAGCTCCAACTCCCGCTCTACGACTGTGTGCATGACGTGTGTCCTCTCGTGCTCGCCGGGTCCCGCGGTGGGCCCGTACGAGTGGAGAGGGCGTGCGGCCGGAAGCATTACGCGACTTCGGGAAACTTTTTTTCCGCGAGGCTTCGCGAAGGCGCCACGGGGCTTCGAGGCGTGTGGACTCCGTGCACGAGCTTGCCCGGAAAGGAGTGGGTCGGGCGGGACGGGCAGTGGCGATGGCACAGGTCTGATAGATGTGGACACCCTCATTCGACCTCCGAGCAGATACGGGACGACGGACATGAGCGCCCCAACCCCGGCACCCGGTGACGACAGGCCCCGCGAGGGGTACTACCCGGACCCGTCCATTCCTGGATACGTCCGGTACTGGAACGGCGCGTCCTGGGTGCCCGGCACCAGCCGCCCGGCGCCGTCGGACGGGCTGGCGCCCGGCGCGGGCCCGTCCGTCGAGGAGACCGGCCCGCACTTCTTCGACGAGGACCCCGAGCCGGCATCGGCCTGGGGCGCGGACCGCGCCCACCAGAGCGGTTTCGGCGGCGCCCGCGACCACCACGTCTCCTGGGGCGCCCCGGACCCGAGGCTCCCCGCCCAGCAGGACGAACCGTCCAACCCCGGCACGTTCGTCTTCCACCGCCAGACCCCGGCCCCGGACCTCCCCGACGAGGGCACGACGACTTTCCGCCGCCAGGCCCCGCCCTGTTGCGGGGTGCGCGGGGCCTGGCGGCGGAAAG
>NZ_JAEQAZ010000063.1 GCF_016654115.1 Streptomyces sp. MBT53 | reverse complement strand
GCCCAAGCCCGAACCCTCGCCCTCCTCCTCCACCGACGCACCCCCCTCCGAACCCTCCGACGCGGGCAGCGTCGTCCAGGCCGCGCTGTACCGGGACGGGGTGCGGGTCTCGGCGCCGGACACCCTCGCCGACACCTTCCGCGAACTGCGCGAACAGCCGTCCGGCATGGCGTGGATCGGCCTCGCCCGCCCCACCGAGGCCGAACTCCTCTCCCTGGCCGCCGAGTTCGACCTCCACCCACTGGCGGTCGAGGACGCGTTGGAGGCCCACCAGCGCCCGAAACTGGAACGCTACGGCGAGACGTTGTTCGTAGTCCTGAGCGCCGCCCGCTATCTCGACACACCGGAGGAGGTCGACTTCGGCGAACTGCACGTCTTCGTCGGCCCGGACTTCGTGATCACGGTCCGGCACGGCGCGGCCCCCGACCTCTCCGCCGTCCGCCAACGCATGGAGGAATCACCGGAGTTGCTGAGACTCGGCCCCGAGGCGGTGCTGTACGCGATCCTCGACGCGGTCGTCGACGGCTACGCGCCGGTGGTCGCCGGCGTCCAGACCGACATCGACGAGAACATCGACGAGATCGAGACGGAGGTCTTCCGCGGCGACCCCGCGGTCTCCCGCCGCATCTACGAACTCTCCCGGGAAATGGTCGAGTTCCAGCGCGCCACCCGCCCCCTGGTCGGCATGCTGCACAGCCTGATGGCGGGCTTCGCCAAGTACGGCACGGACGAGGAACTCCAGCGCTACCTCCGCGACGTGGCCGACCACGTCACCCACACCAGCGAACAGGTCGACGGCTTCCGCCAGGCCCTCACGGACATCCTCACGGTGAACGCGACCCTGGTCACCCAGCAACAGAACGCGGAGATGCGGGCGTTGGCGGAGGCGGGGTTCGAGCAGAACGAGGAGATCAAGAAGATTTCGTCATGGGCGGCTATTTTGTTCGCTCCGACGCTGGTCGGGACGATCTACGGGATGAACTTCGATCGGATGCCGGAGTTGCACTGGGTGCTCGGGTATCCCTTCGCGATCATCCTGATGGCGGTCGTATGCACCAGTTTGTACGTCATCTTCAAGCGGAAAGACTGGCTCTGAGTAATCGCCTCGGAAGGCGCTCCCGGGAGTGGGCAAGGCCCGGATCGCAGGCTCCGACAACTCCTTCCAGGCCGCTGGGGAGAATCTGGGGAGAATGAGCCGCGCTCCGATACGGGCGGTGTCCTGCGATCGCAGGCTTTGACCTGCGGAAGCCTCGCCGTTGAAGCGCAGGCTGGGAGCAAGGATCAGCACGGAGAGTAGCGAGCTTCCCTCGCGGAACGCCGAAACGGGTGGGCACAGCAGATCGCTGTGCCCACCCGTTCCGTGGGTTGTGTGGAGCGGACGGCTACGCGGCCAGTACAGGCTGGCCGAGCAGGGCGTCGATGGCGCCGCGCCCCTTGCCGCCGGCCTCCGGCATGAAGTGGGCGTAGTAGTCCAAGGTGATAGTCGGGCTCGAATGGCCGAGCCAGCGGGCCAGGGTGACGACGGACTCGCCCGCTTCGAGGATGACCGAGGCGTACGTGTGCCGGAGCACGTGGAAGCCGTCCTTGCGAGACGCCTTCCACCGCTCGTCCTTCTTCCGCATGGGGATGACGCCGGCGGCGGCCAAGGCCGGCTTCCACACCTCGACGTTGAAGATGTTCGCGCGAAGGGCGTTGCCGTACGTCGTGGTGATGACGAGCGGGAACTTCTTCGTCTCCCGTTCGGGCTCCGGGCCGCCCCACGGCAACTCCACCTCGACCGCCGGGTACTCCATGAAGTACTGGGCCAGGGCCGCCGCGACCGACGGAGGCATGTCGACGACGCGCGTCTTGCCGCCCTTCGGCAAGGTGAAGTACAGCCGTCCGCCGAGGAGTTGGACCTGCCGACGGATGCGCAGGACTCCACGAGCGAAGTCGACGTCCTCCGGCGACAACCCGAAGACCTCACCCTGCCGCAGCCCGCAGCCCAGCGCGAGCACGACGGCGATGCGGTACCGCGCGTTGATCGCGTCCCGTACGCGCTGCGCGGTCTCCAGGGGCCAGGCTTCCCTCTGGTCCTCCGGTGCCTTGGGCCACCGCACGGACTTGGCCCGCATCGGATTGCGTGCCAAGCGCTTGTCGTCGATGGCGGTCTCGAAGATGTTCGAGAGCGTGCCGAGGATCTGCCGGGCGTATCGCGGTGAGAGTTCGCTTTCCAGCGTGGCGATGTATTCGCGGAGTACTGCCGGGCTGATGTCCCGCAGGGCGACGGTGCCCAGTTGAGGCTGGACGTGGAGGCGGACGCGTTCATCGATGCGTTTGACCGTGCCGGGCGCACCGCGAACTCCCGTCTGCCAGAAGCGTGTTACGTAGTCGTCCAGCGTGATGGAGCCGTCGCGAGGATCGACGAACTCGCCGCGTTCGCTGTCGGTGCCGGCCCTGCGCAGCCACGCCTTGGCGTCTTCGAGCACGTCGAACGACTTGTCCCGTACGCCGGGAATACCGGCGACTCGGTACCGGGAGCCCTTGCCGTAGCGGGCGGTGCGTTCCCGCTTGCCGGTGTCGGGGTCTTTCTTCTTCTTGATCCAACGGTCTTCTATGTAGCCGGCCAAATACTTCCCTCAATGGCAGGTTGCGTTCGGTGGGAGTCGGCCGGGGCTCAGGCGCCCGTGGCGTAGTCCGAGCGTCTCTGCGGTGCCGCGCCCAATGGGCTCAGAGTCGTATTGGAACGCGAGTCGGCCTGCTCCTGTTCGCGGATCCAGGCGTCGAGCGCTTCCATCCGATACATGACGCGGCCACGCGGCCCCATCCGGAAACTGGGCGGGCCGTTTCGGCGATGCCGCCAGACATAGAGGGTGTGCGGGGACAGGCCGAGGTATTCGGCGGCGTCCTTCACGCTCAGGAATGCCTGGCGCGTTGCGGGGGTGGTGTCCGGCACTGGTATGGCGCTCGGGTTCGGAGCAGAAGGCGGACGTGCGGGCATGGTTGGCCTCCGTGGGCGTAGCGCGGGGGTGGGTGTGGTCTGCCGGGCGGCGTGACATTGGAAAGGGGCACTCTCCGCCGAGCGCGGTCGGCGAACACCATCAATGGTGTGGAGGATTCCCGGTTTCGGTAACCGGGGATCCCGTGCTACATGCCCCAGCGAGTACGAGCCGTATGGCCCTGGGCAAGCACTCGCCGACGGCCCCAGGACTGTGAATCCGGCTCCGGAGGCTGGTCAGACGAGTCCAGGGTCTCCGAGAAGCACTGGAGGTGCGACGTGCAGTGCCTCGGCGAGAGCCACAAGGTCGTCGATGTCACACCGACGCTGAACGCGTTCGATGCGAGACAACATGGTGTTGGACATCGGGTGGCCAAGTGCGGTGACGCGGCGGGCGAGTTGGCGCTGCGACAAGCCGCGTTCGGTGCGGATGATTTCGATGGTGCGGGCCGTCCGCATTCCTGCAGGACCGATTTCCAATGAGCGTGCGGGCATGGCTCCAGTTGTAGCGTCCATTCGCCGGTTTGGTTAACCGGCGATCGTGGTCTATGTTCCCCCCGCGCCGTCCACATACGGAGCGGTTCCTCGTGCTGACGCGACCCGAGAGCCGTCGCGCCGATCGCCGCTCAGCGACTGCTGCGACATGGGGTGTTGTGTTGTAGCTTGCCCGTCGCCGACACGTCAACGGCTTCCCGATGTGATGCTTCTGGCTCGGAAACCGGCACAACTATTTGGTCAACGGCCGATCGTGCCTTACGGTTTTGCCACCGCCCCCTACCGCCTGCTTTTACGGCTGCCTTTCTGCCGTAAGAGATTGCGCGGGATGGGGCTGGACTTGTGCGACCTGGGTGTGGCTATGTTGACGACACCCCCGGAAAGCGCGAGCGGCCATCAGCGCGCCCCGTGCCGCCGACAGGCCAACTCCCCCACCCCGTACGCCCGTACCGCCGATCGACGGTGAGCCGTGGGCTCCTGCCCACCTGCAACCGAGTGAGGACCCGCCCCTCTTGGCACGAATCCGCACCATCAAGCCCGAAGCCTTCGTCTCCGAGTCCCTGGCCGCCGTCTCGCTGACCGCCGAGCGCACCTTCTTCGGTCTGCTCACCCAGGCCGACGACCAGGGCCGCCACCGCGACCACGCCGCGATCATCGCCGGGCAGCTGTGGGTCCTGCGCCCCGAGCACACCCCGTCCGCCGTCGAGACGGACCTCGCGCAGCTCGCCGACGCCGGTCTGATCTGCCGCTACACGGGGCCGGACGACAAGCGGTACCTGCACGTCGTCACGTGGCACCAGCATCAGAAGATCAACCGGCCGAGCCTGAGCCGTCTGCCCGACTGCCCTCGCCACAACGGCCCGTCCGGCACCCGGCAGATCGTCGACGCACCGGTGGCGGAGGCGAGCGTCACGGAGTCCGCACCGTCGCCTCACGGAACCCTCCGTGAGACCTCCCGCGAAGCACGCGAGCCTGCACCGCACTCGGGGCCCGATGGCGAAACCGCAGGTCAGAAGGATTTCACGGAGCGCTCCGTGAAGGATTCGGGAGCCCTCCCTGTATCGGCGGTGACGCCTCACCGTCCGGATCTAGGATCTAGGACCTTGGATCTAGGAAGTACCCCTTCGGGGGCCGCAAGCGCCCCCGCGCCCGACACCGTCTCGGCCAAGGATCTCCTTCGGGAGTACGTGGCCGCGTGCAACCACCGCCCGCCGGATGACGTCCTGAAGCGTCTCGGCCAGCAGGTGCGCAAGCTCCTCGACGAGGACATCGCCCCCAGCCACCTCCGGGCCGCACTGGAACGCCACCGGGTCAAGGGCCTGTCCCCGAGCGTTCTACCGAGTCTCGTCCACGAGGTCATGAACGCCGCGCCCGTGCCTGCCACCCGCAGGGCATGGACGAACCCCACCGACATCGACGCCGCCTACGGAGGTGACCTCTGACCGCCACCCTCACCCACGAGCCCCACCGGGTCGGCCCGATCGTCGACCGGCTCAACGGCATCCTCGCCACTCGCGGCATCGACCCAGCGGTCACAGCCCGGGAACCACCGGCCGAGCCGATCACCGCCCTTGAACTTGCGGACGCCCGCATCCCCGCCCGCTACCGCCGCGCCCTGGCCGACCACCCGCAGATCACCGCCTGGGCCGAGCGGATCGCGCGTGCCGGACGCCCTGGTCCCGGCGGACCGGGTATCGCCGAGGGACCGTCGCTGTTGATCGCCGGCCCCACTGGCACCGGCAAGACCCATCAGGGATACGGCGCCGTCCGCGCCCTCCTCACGCGAGGCGTGCGCCTGCGCTGGGAAGCCACCACCAGCGCCGACCTCCACGCACGGCTCCGCCCCCGCGCCGGCCACGACGGCGAACGCGAGCTCCAGACGCTGGCCCGCTGCCCGCTGCTGCTCCTGGACGACCTCGGCGCGGCCAAAACCAGCGAGTGGACCGAGGAGCTGACCTACCGGCTCATCAACCACCGGTACGAGCACATGCTCCCCACCCTCATCACCACGAACGTGCCGATGCCCGAGCTGCGCACCACGCTCGGCGACCGCGTCGCCTCCCGCCTCGCCGAAATGACCGAACGCGTCATCCTCACCGGGCCCGACCGACGCCGTATCGCGCCCGCCGCCTGACGGCAGCCGCGCGTCTCCCTCCTCGCCCTCACCTCACCCCGCCCACGCAAGAAGCCTGCCCTCGATCGCGTGGGCCCTTGGAGAGCCTCTGCATGCCCCCTGGCACCACCGCACTCATCAGCGCCAACGGCACCGGCATACCCGCCTGGCCGCACTGGATCCCTGCGCCTGTGGCCGTCGCGGTCCTGGTCGCCGTCGCCCTGTCCGTCGCATGGTCCCTACGGCGGCGCCTACGGAAGCCGGGCTTCGAGCAGCGCCATAGCACCGTCGCGGTCCGAGTCGCCGCCATCGCCGCGATCGGCTGCACCGCCTACAGCGCGGACACCAGCTGGCGGTTCGCCGCCGACTACCTCGACATGGGCAGCAGCATCGAACGGGCGGCGATGTTCGCCGCCGCCGAACTCGCCCTGTTCTCCACCGCCCTGCTCGCCCGGGCGAACCTCAACAGCGCGAAACAGGCACCCGGCGCGCCCGGCACCCTCACCTGGGCAATCACCGGCGTGCAGATCGTGCCCGCCTACGCCGAGTCCGGGCTGGTCGGCGGAACCGTGCGGGCCTTCGTCGGCCCGGTCCTGGCGGCCCTGCTGTGGCACCTGGCTATGGGCATCGAACTGCGCCACCGCACCCCGGATGCCGACTCCCGCAGCCTGACCGCCGTTCTCGCCCGACAGACTCGCGAACGGCTGCTGGCTCGCCTCGGGATCGCCGACCGGGACGCGGACTCCGCTCGGATCATCCGCGAACGCGCCCTCGACCGGGCCGTCACCCTGATCCTCCGGGCAGAGGCCATGAAGCCCGAGAAACGCACCAGGTTGCGCGGCCGGCGCCTCACCCGACGCCTGCACCAAGCCCTGGAACAGGCCGACGTCGACCGCGACGAACGGCAGGACGAGTTGCTGCTGCGCAAGCTCGCAACCCGCCAACAAGCCCTCAGCCTGGCCTCCGTCCCACTGCCCGCCCGTTGGCCCGGCGCGCCCGTGGGCTCGACGGGCGGTTCAGCAACCGCCCGCCCGCGCGCCACGGCAACGAGGCGGGCAAAGAACCCGAGCCGCCCGCCCGAGAGCGATCCGAGCGATGACGCCACCGACCCGGTCGCCCGCCCCGAGCCCGAAATCCGCCCGCGCCAGTCCGCCCGCACCATGACAAGCACGGAGTCGCTTCCGGGCAAGGAGTCACCGGATGCCGATCCGGGCAAGACCGCGCGGGCGAAGCTGGACCCCTCTGGCCCCAAACCACGCGCAACCCGGAACGTCCTCACCGAATACGCCCATCGCATGCTCGGCGAGACCGGACGTCTCTCCCGCGACCTGCTGGAGCACACCGTGCGCAAGGACGGCTACAGCGTGGCCAGCGACACGGCCGGAGAAGTCGTCCGGACCATCAAGGCCGAACTGAAGGCCGCTCGCGCCGGCCATCCCCACTGAAACCGCTCCCACCCCCGCACCCAAGGAAGACCGCTCAATGCCCGACTCAAACCACGAACTTCCCACCGGCCAAAGGGAGATGACCACCTCAGCTCCGTCGGGGTCACCCCGCCGTTACCAGCGACGCATGTGAGCGCGGGAATGAATCCAGACACTGATTCGGAGGAAATTCCTTTGGCAGAACCTCTCCACGAGAACCACCTCACTTCAGAAAATGCGGCCTCACGTCGCACGTCGGGTAGCCGGGGCCCATCTCTGGTCCCCGGCCCCCTCAGAACCGGACGTGCGACTTTCACCGCATCCGGCTCAAGCAAGCCGCGAGGGCTCTGCTGGACGGTAACTTACGTCCCGATTTCCGTCGTTTGCATGATACGAACGGTGACAATCGGCATGAACGAGGCGGAGGTTGGTCCGTCTATCCGTGCCGCCGCTGCTGCGGTAGACGAAGTGATGCTTGTTCAGCATCTTCTTCATCGCAGCGAACCAGTCAATCCATTCCCGCAGATTGTCCGGCTCATATTCCGCTCCCTCGATCAACGCCCGCCCACAGAGAGGGCACAGGCCCTTCTGCCGGGCCGCCAGAACCAGACTCGTCTTGTCCATCGGCGGTGGCGCTGTGCTGCGGCGACGCTTCTGCCAGTAATCCGTCAAGGCCGGATCATCCGGGGACGCCGCGCCTTTGACGGGGTGATGCATTACATGGCGTGTCCAGGCGAACTTCTGGACGTAGGCGCCACTCGCATGGTCGCCGAATACCCAGTTGTCGCGCCTGGTCTTGTTGAACCTGCCGAAATAGTGGCGTTTGATCCACAGTCCCGAACGGTTCTCGTGACCGCGTTTCACCCACTTGTAGAGCAGCTTGAACATGTAGGCGTCGATCGAGCAGAACACTTGATGCGACGCCGCACTGCGGTAGTACGCCGTCCAACCCCTCACCAGCGGGTTGAACTTCGCGATGACCGCTTTAGCAGGCGCACCCCGCAGGGTCCGCATATCCGTCCGCAGCCGTTTCCGCAGCGCGTTGCAAGCCGCCTTACTCGGCCTGATGTTCAGCTTGTCGCCATGCCGCTGGATCGTGAAACCCAGGAAGTCGAACCCCTCGTCGAGGTGCACGACCTTCGTCTTCGCCTCGTTGAAGCGCAGACCTCGCGGCGCCAGCCAGACACTCAGTTCCTCCTTGACCCGGTATGCCTCCTCCTCGTCGTGGCAGAGCACCACGAAGTCGTCGGCATAGCGGACCAGCACGGGCACACCGGCGGACGCGTGGTGAGCACGCGTGCGATACCCGTCGGCGCAGAATCCCGCTGCCTGTTCCATCCCGTGCAGCGCAATGTTCAGCAGCAAAGGGCTGATGACGCCGCCTTGTGGAGTGCCCTCCACGCTCGGCGCCCATCTCCCGGCATCCATCACGCCCGCCCGCAGCCAGCCCCGGACAAGGTCCCTGGCGGGGAACTGCCCGAGCACGGCCGTCAGATGATCGTGACTGATGCGGTCGAAGGCCCCTTCCAGATCCGCATCCAACGCCCAACGACGCCTCGCTCGCGAGCCGCGCGCCGTCTGCAAGATGGAAGCGATGGCGTCCTGGCAGCTACGGCCGGGGCGAAATCCATAGGATCGCGACTCGAACCGCGCCTCCCACTCCGGTTCCAGCGCGTTCTTCACGCGTGCCTGGAGCACCCGGTCACGGATGACCGGGATCCCGAGTGGGCGCTGCTTGCCGTTGGCCTTGGGGATGTAGACCCGCCTGACCGGCTGGGCCCTCCACGGGGCCGACGATCGATGGCACTCGGCCACCAATCGCGCCCTCGCCGCTGGGGTGAGGGCTGTTTCCCCGTCGATGCCCGCCGTCTTGCGGCCCTGGCTCTGCTGGGTCACCCGCTTCACGCTCACCAGCGTGTTGCTGCGGCTTCTCAGCATGAGCTTCTGCAAATTGCGGACCTTCTTCAGGTCCCCGTCCTGCGTCGCCTTGAAGATCCGCTCCCTCAGCCGCCGTACGTCGCGCTCACATCTGGCCCAGTGGATCCCGTGCCAGTCGGAGGCCCCGCCCTCGGGTCCGTTCCCCTCGGGCGGGCGGGTGGCTGCAGCCGCCCTGATGGTGCTCATGTCCGCCTCCGGTATCTAACTTGTCCGTCGGTTCCGGTTGCCTTGCCTTGGTGCTCCAAAGGCTCACCTGGTCCACGTGGGCGCCCTTTCGGGCCGGGCCACACGGGCCCGTATCCGGCGGGTTATGACGGGCAGCGGGCGGAGAGGGCCGCCGCCCGGTTTTCCCCTGGCCTTTCGGCCTACCGGCCTTGGCTTCTTGGACCATCCTGTTCCTGCCGGGGACTTGGGCCTTCCTTGCGGTCGGCTTACCGGAACTGCTTCCGGACCCCGTCAGGGTTTCCGTGTTCCGCATTTCGAAGATGCGACTGGGGTGGGCGCCCCCTTTACCCCGTGGCCGGCGGTGTCTCACTTCCGTTGTTGCTTGCACCGGAAGCCGCTGGCGCCTTGCAGCGTCGGGCCCTGCCCCGCTGAGAGCAAGCCATCCGCGGGGGTTCCATATACCGAGGCATCAACCAGGGGTTCACACGTGTTCGCCCGTCCAGTCTTCCCCTCGCCTGTGGCCTCTCGATGGCCGAGACGCCCTTGGGCTTGAAAGCTCAGCTTCACACCCCGCCGTTACCAGCGACGCATGTGAGCGCGGGGATGAATCCAGACACTGATTCGGAGGAAATTCCTTTGTCAGAACCTCTCCACGAAATCCACCTCACTTCGGAAAATGCGACCTCGCGTCGCACAGCAAGTTGGGGCGGAAGCGTAGCTTCCGCCAACCCCGTCCCCAAGGGGGCGGGGAGGACCTGCACCGGGGGGCGCAGGTCCAGGAGGCTTCGACCGAGGACGGATCGAAGCCGGGACAGGAGGAGAAGCCGACCGAGCGCTGCAGCCGCCGTGAGTGCGCCGACCGTGTCCGTCAGCGTCTGCGTCAGCCGCGCGCCACGAAGCGCCTGCACTAGCCCAACACCCGTTTCAACGAAGAGGAGTTCGCACTGATCAAATCCGCCGCTGCCCAGTGCAACCTGTCCGTCGCAGGGTTCCTCGCCCGCGCCGCACTCGCCGCAGCCCGTGACCTCGACCGCACAAGCGCCGAGATCGCCGACGAACGCGAAGTGATCACCGCGCTGTTCGACAGCCGCCGCAAACTCGGCTGAGTCGGCAGCAACGTGAACCAAGCCACCAAGGCCCTCAACGCCGGCGCACCCAACTTCGCCGGCGCACTCGCCGATCTGCAACGCGCCGCGCAGGCCGTCCAGCGGGCGGCCGACAGGCTCACCAACCGGCAGGAGGAGCAGGCGGCTTGATCCCCCGGATCCACCGGCAGGGCAGCAAGACCCTCGGACTCCTGCACTACCTCTACGGCGAAGGCACCTACGAGGAACACATCGACCCACCCCTGGTCGCTTCCTTCGACGGCATGGCCCCCGACCCCGGCCGCGACCCCTCGGTGACGAGGGAGGACCTCCAGCACATCCTCGACTAGCCCCTGGCCCTCCTCGCCGCGGACCAACGACCCGACAAGCACGTCTGGCACTGCTCGGTGCGCGCCGCGCCCGACGACCTGATCCTCAGCGCCGAGCAGTGGGGGCGACATCGCCCGCCGTGTGGTCGCGGCCACCGGCATCGACCCAGGCGCCGGCTGCCGCTGGGCCGCCGTCCGCCACGCCGACGACCACATCCACATCATCGCCACCCTCGTCCGCGAAGACGGCCGCCGCCCCGACCACCAGCGCCGAACGACACAAGGCAGACCGCGAGGGCAGGCAGCAACCGGCACGCGAGGAACTGCGGGAAACGGTGCGGCGGGCAGTGGCAGGGGCCACGAGCGAGGAGGAGTTCTTCGCCCGGTTGGCCGCCGGCCTGCTCATCCGCAAGCGCGTCGCACCCCCCAGCGACCTGCTCGGCTACAAGGGCGCCCTCCCCGACAACCGCAACGGCGACAAGGAACCCGTGTACTACGCAGGCTCCACCCTCGCCCCCAACCTGCCCCTGCCCCGCATCCGCTAACGCTGGTCAAATGACGCGCCTGGGCAGAGCACGGGCCCGGCAGCCAGCAGTCCGGCCTCCGCGCGCCGCCGAGCAGCCACCGCGGCGTGGCAGGCGGTGCTGGTCATCGATCACGGTGAGGACGCCCAGGTGGCCGCGCACATTGCCGCCGCCGGAGAGGTCCTGGACGCGCTCGCCAAGACCTCCGCCGCCCACACCCGCGCCGAACTGCGCGAGGCGGCCTCCGTGTTCGAGCGGGCCACCCGCTCCCACGTCCAGGCCGAACGCGGACACGACCGCGCCCTGCGCCAGGCCGCCCGCGACCTCATCCACAGCGGCCCCGCCCTCGGCCGCAGCGAAGACGGCGCCACCACCGCCATGGCGATCGACATGCTGTTCTTCCTCGTCACCGCCACCGCCCACTGGCACACCAAAAGGGAACACGCCCAACAGGCCGCCGCAGCCCGCGAAGCCGCCGGACACCTGCGCACGGCCTACCGAGCCGCAGCCGGTGTCCCCATGAACATGCTCTATCAACGTGGCCGACGCCTGTCGCAGCCCCTGCGACACAAGCACGCCACTCATCTGCGGTCGGCGGTCGCCGAGTTGGCCGAGCAGATCCTGGCCGAGCCGGGCTGGCACGCTCTCGCAGCCACCCTCGCCGACACCGAAGGCGCCGGCCACGATCCGGCGGCGCTGTTGGCGGAGGCTGCCGGACGACGGGAGTTGGGCACCGCCGACTCGATCAGTGACGTGCTGGTGTGGCGGCTGCGCCGGATGGCCGATCTGCCCGCCGACGCCACCACGATGCCCGACCACGCACCCGCTGCCACCAGGCGCAGCGGGCGGGCAGTCTCGCCTGCCCCGAGCCGAGACGACCGGCCCCGCAAGATCCGCTGAGACGGCGCATACGCCGGTGCCCCTCTACTCAGGACAGGCAGAAGGGCACCGATGAGGCAGACAGGTCCCAGGACTTGGCGCGTCAGCGGCGACGGATGGTCAGCCGACCCTCGGCACTCTTGGGCAACACCCGGCGGGGCACCGCGACCTGCGAGGCGAGCGAGGAGGCGAAAACAGCGACCAGGTCATGCGGGACGCTGGCACTGAAGCTGGCGCACCACAGGTACGGGACGCCAAGAACGGGCTCTGCCCACGCCTGCCAACCGAACAGATCAGGGCGTGGGTCGGCGTCCTGGATGAACGGGGGCACTGGTTCGAGGGAGACGCTGGAGGTGAGTCCGGGATCGATAGCAGTCGTACGAGGGCGGTCCACGTCGCGGACCCAGCCTTGCGCGCTGAGTACGTTGATCACCGTCTCGGCTCCCTCGAAGGCGAGGTCGGGCGCCTCACGGGCGTCGATCGCCATGAGGAGATCGGCGAGCACCTCGTACGGAACGCCGGTGGTGAAGTACGCGTTCCACTCCGCCATCGCGGCGTCGGCATGCGGACGGACACTCAACTGCCAAGCTATGGACAGCCCGCCCAGCTTGAACAGATAGGCCGCGAGGAGCCACTCCGCACCGCGCAGCCCGTCCGGACTCACGTAGAGCAGGGTGTCGCGGGCAGTGGGCCACATGCGCCAGCCGAGTTCGGCCAGGGTGTCGCCGATCCGCTCGGCGAGCATGCCGTCGTCGCCGGCCAAGTGGCGCGGGGTGACCCAGTAGACCGGATCTGGCGAGTTGGGATGGGACGGTTCGCCGGGATGGTGCGGGAGCAGGGGCGCCTCCATGGCCATGGGCTCGGAAAGGCTCTCCGAGCAGGGTGTTGTACGTTGGCATGCTCTGTCGCAGGACTCCAGTCCCTGCGGCATCTTCCATGTCTGCCTCCGGCGAACTGGTGTCCTTTGACACCCAATCGAGGCGTTTGACAACGACTAAGCCATTTCGGCTTTTATGACAGTGAACTTAGTCGTGTGGGGTGAGCACGATGGAGGTGTTGTATGGCCGTACGGGCTGGAGAGGACGGGGCGGTGCCGTACGTCGATGTGTCGTGCGGAGATGCCGCGGGCACGCGCCGGCGGCATCTCCTGCTGAACTGTGCGACGGCCAGCTTCGAGGAGGCGGTTCCGGTACGGCCGTCATCCGACATCACCCTTTCGCTTTCAGTGGCGCTCACCAGTCTGGAGATCAGATCCCATCGGGGCGGGATTACCGCGTTCAGGGCGCGCAGGGCGGCACTGTATTGGTGACGGTCGAACTGGAAATGCAGGATCTACGTCACTGGCATGGCGGTTGATAGGGGCGGTCCGGCAGGTACTTCTTCCAGTCCTGCTCGGAGATGGGGTCGCCCACCGCGTTGCAGAGGTCCGTGATGACGTGTTGGGGATCGGCATCCCACAGGTCGACGCCCGCGGAGGCGCGGACCACAGCGAGGATCTTGCTGTCGGGGGTGAAGGCCAGTGAGTAGAAGGCTGATGCGGTCGGCATATAGAACTGCCGTGTGGGTGAGGTCGAGTCGCTCACGTCCCAGACCTCGGGGCGGGACGGGTTGTCCCCGTTGTCCTCGTTGTACGCGATCAGGGCGATGCGGGTCCCGTCGGGGCTGAACGCCAGTGCGCCGCCGAGGCTGCCGATGGACACCTTGACGGGGGAACCGACGAGGTGGTCACGGCGGACGTCCCACAGCCGGAGCGTTCCGGTGTCGTCGTAGAGCGCGAAGAGCTTTCCGTCCGGCCGGAACGCGAAATGAGCGAAGTCGGTGCCGGTGGGCAGGCGCACCGACCACGACGCGGACGGGTGCGCGGGATCGGTGACGTTCCAGCTGCGCACCAGCGGGCCCGCGGTCGGGCGGTCCGCCTTCTTTTTGCCCTGGGCGGACTCGTTCATGACGAGCGATCTGCCGTCCGGGGTGAAGCCGAGTCCGTATCCGGTCGTCTCGATCGTGGAGATGTGCCGCGGATGCCGGGGGTCGGCGATGTTGTAGAGCCGGACGACCTGGGGCTTGCGGTTGCTGGCCACGATGCCGTTGTAGTCGGAGACGGCCAGGAGGGGCTTGGTCGGGCTGAAGGCGAGTGCTCCCACACCGTTGTTCACGTTGATCATGCTCAGCTTCTGTTTCGGGCTGGCTGTGCTGCGCAGAAAGAGATTGGCGTATGTCTGCTTGCCCTGCTTGTAGACCTCGGTGTCGGCGAGGAGTTTGCCGTCAGGGCTGAGAGCGATGTCCTGTCCCGAGAACATGTCGGGAGCGTGCGTCGAGACCAACGCGTTGGACTGCAGATGCCGGAGATTGAGATCCCGCAGCCAGTTCGTGCCCACACCCTGGAAGGCGAGAAGCAGCTTCTTCCCGGACATCGCGAGGGCGAGCTGACTCCCGGTGCCGGGCGTCGGCGGTATGAATCCCAACGCCCCCGGCTGGGCGCCGTTGGAGAGGTCCCAGACCTGGACGCCGCGGTCGGTGGCCTGGACCAGCTGTTCGGCGTTGCCGGGGGCGAACAGGGCCACACCGCCGTTCGAGCCGTAGACGGTGTTCGACGCACCCGGCAGGACCGCGTCGGTTCCGTAGGTGTAGATCCAGACCTTCCAGCTGCCGCCGCAGCTCGCGACGATCCGTTTGCTCTTCGAGGCGAACGCCATCGACGTCACACTGTCGAAGCATCTGCTCGAGCCGGACGACACGCCCTTGTCCGCCGACACGACCTGCCGGGGAGAGCGCGGGTCGTCGAGCGTCCACAGCGCCAGGTCGTCACTGAACGCGAGGGCGTCCGTCTTCTTCGGTTCCTCGGCCGGCGCCGCCAGCAGCCCGCCCGAACTGTCGAAGGCGATCCGGTGCAAGGGCCGCATGTGCCCGTCGGAGTAGGACGACGTGTACGGCGCCGCGTGCAGCGTGGCGACGGGCTCGGTGCCGGTCTCCTTCCACAGCTGTACCCGCCCGTCCACGCTCGCGCTCGCGAGCAGACCGCGCTTGGGGGAAACGGCCAGGGAGTCGACCTGCTTGCCGTTGCCCCGGAGTGGGGACAGGGCGTGCGGTGCCGCCGGATCGCCGGTGTCCCAGCGGCGGATCTCGCCCGCCGAGGTACCGGCGAAGAGAGTGTTCCCGTCTGTGCCGAAGACCAGCGCGGTGACGGCGTCCGATGTCTTGGGCGCGGCCAGCTTCCGCGGTCGGCCGGGGTCAGAGATGTCCCACAACCGCACGGTCGCCGAGGCGGAGCCGTCGCTGTCGTAGGTGGCCGCGGCGAGCACAGTACCGTCGGCGGCCACCGCGATCGGGCCGGACAGGATCCCGCCGATCCGCCCGTCGCGATTCCCGGTGCGAAGGACGATCGAGTCGCCGGTGGAGATGGCGAGCACCTGACCGTTCGCGCTGTAGGAGAGGTCGTAGGCCGGTTCGTCGCCGTTGATCACACCTGGAGTGCGCTGGCTGTTGAGGAGGGCGCTGCGGCCAGCTTTGTGGTCGATCCGGTACGAGAGCAGGCTGAGCTGCTTGGCCAGCCCGGGGTGGAGTTCACGCTGGCCCTCGGCCTCGGCGGCCAGATACCGGGCGAGGTCGCGCTGTTGTGCTTGGTCGGCCCGCCGCCAGTAGATCCCCGCGCCGACCAGACCGGTCGTCGCCAGCAGGGCCAGGACGACGAAGAAGGTGAACGCAGCACGGCGGCGGCGGCCCTCCCGAGTGTGCTGGCGCCAGGAGCTCTCCATGAACTCGGCGGACACCGAGCTGAGAGGTGGGGCGCCCGGGGCAGCCGTGCGTTCCCGCATCGCGACGAGCCGGTTCCCCCGGTACAAGAGGGAGGAGTCCCGTTCGGACTGCTCCCAGCCCGCCGCGTCGGAGGCGAGTTGCTGACGGGCGCGCAGCAGGTCGCGATCCTCGTCGACCCACTGCTCCAGCTGGGGCCAGGCGCGCAACAGCGCTTCGTGGCTGATCCGGACCGTGTCCCGGTCGAGGGTGAGCAGGCGAGCGTCGGCGAACCGTTTGATCGCGTCCCGTGCGACCGCGTCGTCGGACACCCCGTGCAGGAGTACGGGCCACTCGACGGGCTGCGCGGTGTCGGCGGCGTCCTCGCCCACCCGGACCAGCCGGGGCAGCATGAGGCGCACGGCCTCCTGGCCTTCCGCGTCGAGTCGGCCGTAGACCTTCTCCGCGGTGGTCGCGACGGCCTTCGTGATGCCGCCGGTGGCGAGGTAACCGGAGACAGTGAGACGTAGGCCCTCGCGCTCCCTCCACGTCTCCTGCAGCACGTGGGACAGGAGGGGCAGCGCCTCCGCGGGGGACCGTCCGCCGGTCGCGCTGCCCAGCTCCTTCAGGATGAGGGGGGCGAGCTCGTCGTCGAGTTCCAACTGCGCGGTGGCCGCCGGTTCCTCGATCGAGGCGTGGAGTTCGCCGATGTCCATGGGATCGACCAGCAACTGACTCTCGCTCAGGACGGTCCGCAGTTCGGGGTGTGCGACTGCCTGGGCGTAGAAGTCCGCCCGCAGTGCGAAGACCACCAGGGCCCGAGGCTCGTGGCCCTCTCCAGGCTGGGCCAGTGCGGTCACCGCCCTCAGGAACGCCGTCTGTTCCTCCGGGTCCGCACAGAGGGTGAAGAGCTCCTCCAGTTGATCGACAACCATGACCAGCCGTTGTCCCGGATGGTCCAGCAGCGGGTCCACAAGTTCGGCCGCGTGGCCGTTCGCCAGCAGCGACTCGGCGGCGTCGGACGACTCGGGCGCGAGGGCGTCGGCCAGATTCCGGAGCGGGTTCTTGCCGGGGGCCAGACGCCGGCTGGGCCAGCCGGTCGCCCCGGGCAGGCCGGGTAATCCGTGGGTGCGCAGTCCGGCCAGCAGACCGGCATTGAGCAGGGAGGTCTTTCCGGAGCCGGACGCCCCGACGAGAATCAGGGGGCCAGGTCCGCCGAAGGCCGCCGCCGTCGCCTCCACAAGGCGCTCGGTCATCGCTGTCCGCCCGGCGAAGACATCGGCCCGGTCCACCGTGAAGGGGCCAAGCCCCGGGTAGGGGCAGACGCTGTCAGCGGGCGGCTGCCGTTCCGGTGTCAAGGCGCGGGTCCGAAAAGCCGGGTTCGGCGCGATGACGAGGTTGCCGGAGAGATCTCCGTTCACCCGCCGGGGCACGGGTTGCTGTCTGTCCCGCAGCCTCCTGTCCAAGGCGTAGTAGGCCGCGTCCAGGGTCAGCGACTGCTGCCCCTCGGCGTCGCCGGTCTCCAACAGCTCCAGGAACGCTCCGGTGAACGTGGTGTGTTCGGCGTCCTCCGGAGCGCGGGCCAGTAGCTCCGCGGACCCGAGGAGATACATCCCGTTCCCGGGGGCCGCGTTGAAAGCGGTGACCAATGAGGTGCCGCCGAGCGACGCGCGCCCGGAGAAACAGCAGTCCAGTACGACGACCTTGGACGCCGCCCGGCTCGCCAGCACCGCCTCCCGCAAGGCGGCGAAGGAGTACGCCTGGTGCTCGGCCATCCCGGGAGTGAGCTCCGCAGTGTTGCCGGCGGCCAGGTACAGATCCCCGCCCGGGGTGAGCAGACCGTGCCCGATGAAGTAGACCAGCAAAACGGTGTCGGCGCGCTTCGTCGCCCTGGCCACGGCGAGGGCCATGCTCTGGGCGTCGGCCGGGTCGAGCACCGCTGTCACCTGCTCCGGGCGCACCCCGCACCGCTCGATCAGAGCAGTCCGCAGATCTCTGAGGCTGTCGGCGACCGAGGGTACCGAGGGCAGTCCGCCGTCCTGGTGCGTCGCGGTGGCGATCAGCAGAACCTGTACGCCCGCGCCGTCCAGATCGGTCATCGGTCCTCTCGGCGCTCGGGCGGGGCGATCCGCAAGGTCGCGTCTCCTTGCTGGTCCTGCGCGCCGAGCAGGGCCGCGACGTCGGCCACCTGCTGGCGTAGGGCTGCCGCGTCGAGATCGGCCACGTTCTTGGAGGAGACTTCCAGCGAACGGCGGTCCGGGAGCGTCACCTTGATGCGTATCTCACTGCGCCGCGTACGCAGCCAGGCGATGACGGTCGTGGCCAGAGCGGTCGCTGCGGCACCGGGACCGAGCGCCACCGTCAGCGCCTCCAGCAAAGGACCGAGCGTGCCCTTCCCGGGTGGGCTCTCCTTGCACCCGACTCGGCCTCTCAACTCGTCCACATCCGACAACCACGCGTGCAGCGAACGAAGTTCGTCGGCCGCCTCTGGGCCATTGGTGTTCAGCGTCACTTCTCGCAAGCCCCCGTTGCCACCGCGTCTAACCCGTTGCCTTCACGGCTGCAATGAGATTAGCGGCAGCTGCTGGGACTGACCAGGGCCCCTGTTCTCCGCGGGACAAACGTGACTCCACCCCGCAGCGGTGATGCAGGACAAGAACAGGGAAAGTGGAGTGCCTTGGCCGTGGAACGGGGGGTGTTCACCGTGCGACGGCGCCGAATTGGGTCGCTCGTACGTTCAACTTGCCTGTGCTGTGGGAACGTTGACCACATGAGTGACCTTGGCGCAAGGTCTTGGCGGTCGGTGGCGTGGCGGGTGGGGGTCCCTGTCCTGGTCTTCGCGGCCAGTACGACCGTGGTGATGACCCTCAGGTTCTCTTGGACCCCGCGAGCGGACAGCGACCGGTGGGCCGTGGCGATGGTCGTTGCCGTGTTCCTCAGCGGTTTGGCGGTCAGCGCCTTCGAGTGGGCGCGCAGCAGCGGCAGCACGCCCGGCATCGGGACCGGCCCGGCCTCGGCCGACAGGCAGGAGGTCACCGCGGGCCCAGACAGCGAGAACATCGTGGCCCGTGGGGACATCGGCGTCGCCGGGACGGGCACGCCGGGGCCGGCCGGGCGAAGCAGGCCGGCGGTGCCGCTCGATCAGCGCGTGAAGTCGGGCCGCCGCAGCCGCAACATCGTGGCCGGCGGAAATGTCGCACTCCCGCCCAAGGAGAGGGAGTAGTGGCCGGTGGGTGACGGGGACCGCCGCGAGGTGCGTCAGCAGGTCCGCTCCGGCAAGGAGAGTGTCAACATCCTGGCTGCGGGGGACATGGGCGACGTCCATGTGGCGAACATCCACTTGAGGGCGAAATGGGCCGGTGGCATCGCGGCGGCCATGGTCGTCGCCTTCGGCATGGTCTATTACCTCGTCGGCGACCCGGACGTCAGGGACGCGGTCGCGAGTGGCCCGCCGCTGCGTGTTGCGGTCCAGACCAAAGACAGCGTCGTGAACCACAACGGGGCGTGGCTCTTCCCGGGAAGGCTGCTGAACACCGGACAGACGCTCCACACCGACCAGATGACCGCGGTCATGTCGAAACGGCCCGACAAGGTGGACACCTACGAGACATCGACGCTGGTGACCCTGGAGGGCAACCGCAGCCACACCGTCGACATCACGGATATGCACATCAAGGTCCGCAGCGAGACCACCCCGGCCCCGGGCGGGACCCTGCTCGTCTATCCGTCCCAGGGCGAGGACACCAACATCAAGATCGGGTTCAACCTCGACGAACCGGTCCCCGTCCCCCGCAACGCCGATCCCGAGGGGAAGGCGTACGGCGGACGCTACTTCGACGACCACTCGGTCTCCGTCAAGCAGGGGGAGATCGTGAACTTCGGCTTCTCCTTCCAGACCGTCAAGTGGGACGTCACCTACGACCTCGTACTCGACGAGGTCATCGACGGCAAACACACCACGCAGACGGTGACCGACGGATCCCGGCCGTTCCACACCCGGGGATTCGCCTCGGCCTACGACCAGGCGGTCGCCCCGGACACTCAGGACGGCTCCTTCGCCGTCACCGACCGCGCGAAGGCGATGGACGCGATGTGCGGCACGCCGTGCACGGTCCAGCTGGTCCAGGGCACCGCGGTCACGGCGGAGTAGGCGGGAAGCGCGTGCAGCAGGCCAGGATGAGCACGAACCGCAGGATGACGCTGGTGCTGGTCGTCGCGATGATCGTGGCCGGACTCGCCGGGTACCTGGTGCGACAGTGGGATGCCGCGCCTCCCGAGTCCGCCGCCCCGCACGCCGACGCGACCTCCCGCGCCCCGGCGAAGGCCACCGCCGTGCCGAGCCCCAGCCCGACCGGCGACAAGCCGTCCGCCTGGTGCGCCGCCGCACCGAACGTGGTCACCGTCCCGCCGCCGAAGGTCGAGCTCCTGTTCTCCACCGCCAAGTGGCGCACCTGCACCACCAAGGTCACGCGCAAGGGAACTGGAAAGGGAGGCGTCCAGTACTCGGTCGACACGACCCTGCCGGTCTTCTGGTCGGCCAACCCGGCCGTCGACGCGCTCAACTCGGAGATCAGGATTCGCATCGACGACACCGTCAAGGACTTCCTCGCCGCTACCGACGAGAGCACGTCCGACATGGCTCAAAGCACGGCCTTCACCCTCTCCGAGCTGCCCAGGATCAACCAGGTCGGCAGACTGGCCGTGATCCAGTTCACCGGCCAGGAATACGTCGGCGGCTCCCACGACGGGGTGCTCGACGACTGGATCAACATCGACACGGGCACCTGGAAGATCCTGGACAAGGACCAGATCCTCCTTCCCGTCGCCCGGCAGACCGCCGGTGCCACCAGGCTGGCGAGGCTGATCGCCCCGAAGATCAGAGGTATGAACGGCGGCTCCTGCACCACAGACGCGGAAACCCTCCTCACCGACGGCTATCAGAAGCACATGGAGATGGGCCTGCAGTTCGGCGGCGAACTCGTCGTCGACTTTCCCCCCTATTTCCTCTTCGCCTACAGCTGCGGCATCGGCTCCGCCACGCTCGATCTCCGCGATCTCAGCGGCCTGATCAATCCGGACACGACCGCGCTGGCCACGGCGACCGTCGCACCCGAGGTGGCCCCGTCACCCTTCACCGGCTGAACCGAAGGCGCTGGGGTCCTGCTTGAACCGCGAGAGCGGATTGCTCACCGTGCCGCCCGGCAGACCCGTCGACACCAACAGGCTCATCGACATCCAACCCAGTCGATCCAGGCCAGCGGGCTGCACACGACTGACTTCACCGTCAAAGGACAACTGGTCCATTGGGGCCTGCAGCAACCGGATCCAGCCATCCCCAAGGGCTGCGTCGAGCGCACCGCTCGTCGCCCCGACCCCGGCCGCGTAAGGTCAACTTCCCCACGCGCCTGGCAAGTTTCGGCAAGTTCCTAGCTCCACGGCACACACAGGCAAGCTCTGGCAAAGAGATCGAAGGCGGAGGACATAGAGCGCCCCAGTCAGATGGACATCTCCGACCGCCAGTCGGTAGCGGAGATCCCCCTCGTGCGTCGCGCAGTACTTCCTGGAGGTGAAGAAGGTTGACGAGGACCCCGACGTTTGAGGAGCTGTTCCGCGACTGCCAGCGGACGGCTGTCCACCTGGAGATGCGCGACGCCTACATGAAGTCGGACCCGGCCTTCATCGACTGGAAGGCCGGCATCGCACTCGACCCGGCCGAGCGCTGGGGCAACTGGCACGCCATCGTCACGGAAGCGACCTCGCGAGGCGTCCAGGTCCGCCGGGCCCGCGTCGTCTCGACTCCCGTCAGCGAGTACATCCGCTTCGAGTACGACGTGACAGACGGACTCAACATCGCCGCCGGCGAAGACGTCCGCTGGCTCTCCCGGCGAAGCGCCACGGACCTCGCGCTCCCGGGCAACGACTTCTGGCTCTTCGACTCCAGCCTCGTCCTCGTCAACCACTTCGACGGCGAAGGCGAACACATGGAAGTGGAACTCACCGACGACCCAGCGGTCGCGAAACTCTGCGAGTCAGCCTTCGAGGCCGTATGGGCGCGGGCAACACCCCATGCAGAGTTCCAGTTGGCCTGACAGCACCAACGACGCCTGCAGCGCCGCCGATCACGTCCGTGCCGACGGCTCAGGGGCCAGGAGGTCCAGCGCCTCCTCCCATTGGAAGCGGTCGGCGCCACCGCCCGCTTTGGGCTTGTGCGGTTCGTACGAACCGATCACCACTCCCATCCCCCGCAGCCGTGCCAGGCTCTGCTCGTAGGCGGGGTGGGCGGCCTGTGCCGCGTTCAGGTACGGCAGTACGGCGGTGGGGATACCCATGCCGTACGCCTCGCACAGGATGCCCAGGGCGAGAGTGTCGGAGATCCCGGCGGCCCATTTGTTGACCGTGTTGAAGGTGGCCGGCGCGACGACGATGGCGTCCGCAGGCGGCAGGGGGCGGGCTTCGCCGGGCGTGCGCCAGGCGGAGCGGATGGGATAGCCGGTCTGGGTCTCGATCGCCTCGGTGTCCAGGAAGCCCAAGCCCTGCGGGGTGGCGACGACACCGACGTCCCAATGCCGTTCCTGCGCTGCGGTGATCAGCTTGCCGACATCGCCGGCGATACCGCATGCGCACACGACGACGTACAGGAAGGGCTTCTTGTCCGGGGCGTTCGGCTCGGTCACGCGGGGACTCCCAGTTGGCGGCTGAAGTGGTGCAGTTCGGGCAGCGTACGACGGCGGTCGCGGGCGGCCATGTCGGCGACCAGGTCGCGCACGGCGGGGCGGCGGACGTCCTGGGCGGCGCAGGTCTCGGCGATCCGCAGTGCCTGGTAGCCGTCGGAGAGACGACCCTGCTGGCTGTAGGCGCGGGCCGTTTCCACCCACAGGGCCGCCCGGCGCTCGGGGACGGGGATGTGCCGACGCATCAGGGGCCTGGCCGCTTGCAGGGCGAGGCCCGCGTCGCCGAAAGCCACCAGGGAGCTGAGCTCGTGGAGAGCGACGTTGGTGGGGCTGAAGTTGGCCCAGGCATCGGGACGGTCGAGGGAGACGTACCGGGCCACTTCTTTGGCCTCGGCGAGAAACTCCTCGGTTGCCGCGCGGTCGCCTCCGCCGCTGGCCGCGGTCACCCCGCGCAGCAACAGCAGCCCGACTGCGGCAAGGTATTTCGGGGAGCGACGGTCGTAGGAGCCGACGAGTTGGTCGGCCGTGTGCCGGACGAGGGTGACGGCCTGGGCGGCGTGCTTCTCGCGGGCCAGGACGTGGGCCTGCACGCGGACACTGGAGGCGAGGACCACCGGGTCGCCGGAGCGTTCGGCCTCGGCCATCGCGCGGCCGACCGCCAGCCAGGCGTTGCCCTGGTCGTGCTGTTTGAGCAACAGGCTGGTCGAGGTCTGGTACGCGGTGGCCAGAAGCGCGGACAACGTGTCGCTGTCCGTCGCGCCGCTGGAGGCGAGCCGCAGGTTGGCGATCAGCCCGGGCAGGGTGCGTTCGAGTTCCGTGTAGTCGCACGTGTAGAAGAGCCTGCGGACCGCGCCGACCTGCTCGCGGAGGACTGCCGTGGCCAAGGGGGCGCCGGTGCTCGCCGGGTACAGACCCGGCAGGAGCGCTTGTACGAGGTCGTCGTGGGCGGCGGCCGAAGTGGCCGGGGTCGCGAGTGCGGCGATGCTCGCGACAAGGAAAGTGCGGCGGTGCATGTCTTCGGTTTCGGGGTCGGCGGTAGAGGGATCAGGGGCCGCAGCAAGACCCAACTGCTGGGGCGGAATCTTGAGTTCCTGAGCAACAGCGCGCAGGACGCGGATGTCCTCCGTGCCGCGTCCGCTCTCCAGGCGGCTCACCTTGGACTGGTGGTAGCCCAGCACGGCGGCGACGTCCTTCTGCGAGCGCCGCTGTAACACCCGTGCCTGACGGATCACTTCGCCGATCCGTCTCGCTTCGCCATGTCCTTCGGGCATCTGCCACGGCCCCTTCCGCCGTCGCCGATCCTGCCTGCCCAACCGAGCGTAGATCAGGCGCACTTCACCGTCATGCAGCTCCTGCATAACCGATGCAGCGCCAGCACCTGGGCTAACCACCCACCGCCACGGGCTGGTTGCGTGATGTGGCCGCACCTACCCCGGGAGGCCGCTCATGGCAGCGCACCAGCTCACCCTGTCCGTACCCACCACACCAACCGCGGTCACCGCCGTCCGGCACCAGGCGATGAACGCGATAACAGGCTGGGAGGCGGAGCTGGACGACGAGCTGATGCACACCGTCGAGCTGCTGATCAGTGAGCTGGTCACCAACGCGGTCCGCCACGCCGGTCCCGGCCAGATCTCGATGACCGTGCGGCTCGTAGAAACCGTCCTGCGCGTCGAGGTCCGCGACTCCAGCACCGCGCTGCCCCAGCTCAGTTTCCCGGACGAGTGCAGCGAGAACGGCCGGGGTCTGTTCCTGATCGCAGCTCTGGCCGACCGGTACGGCGCCGAGCCGACGCCAGCGGGCAAGCGGTGCTGGGCCGAGATCGACCTGTCCACCGGCTCGAACCAGAAAGACGCCATCTCCCTTCCCTTGCAGAGGAGTTGACCGTGACAACCACCGCCTCCACCCCGACCCGGGCCGCAGAGGTGATCGCTGTACGCCCCGGACCTCCGCTCGGCGGCACCGTCACCGTCGACGGCTCCAAGAACGCCGCCCTGCCGTTGCTGGCCACCGCGGCAGCGCTCGGTCGCCCGGTGCGGCTGACCAACGTCCCGGCCAACACAGACGTGCAGATCATGCTCGCGCTGCTGCATCAGGCAGGTTGGCACGTAGCGCAGCCTGTAGGGGAGCCGACCTCTGCAGTGATCCTGCCGACCGAGAGCCGACGTACGCACGCCGAGCTTCCCCAAGCCGCCCACATCCGTGCCTCCTACTACCTGGTGCCCGCCCTACTGGCCCGCCACGGGGAGGCCCGGCTGCCGTGGCCGGGAGGCTGTCGAATCGGCGCACGTGGAATGGAACTGCACTTCACGGCGTACGAGGCGTTCGGCGACCACACAGCAGTCGACGACTCCGGCTACCGCGTCGAAGCTGTCACGTCGCGCACCGGCACCGTCTCGCTGGTGTTGCCGTTCCGTTCACGCGGGGCGACCGTGGCCGCCGTACTCCGGGCAGTCACGACCAGCCGCCCGTTACGGCTGGGCGAGCCCAACCTCTCCCCGGAGGTCCTGTGCGTGCTCGACGCCCTGGAGACGGTGGGCTGGGAGACCCGGACGAGCGAGCACCTTCTCACCCTCACGCCACCGTCCTCAGCCCTGATCGACGGCATCGCCTGGGAAGTTCCCGGCGACAAGATCGAGGCAGGCACACTGGCGTGCGCGATCGCGGCAACCCGCGGTACGGCCCACATCGAGGGCGTGCACGGCAGGGACGTAAACCCGCTCATCGCTGCCCTTCGACGGCTGGGCATCCCTGCTGGCGCCGACGCCGGCATTCTCTCCGTCCGTGCCCGAGACGCGCGACCGACGAGTCGTGGTCTGCGGGCCATCGCGTCCCTCAGCCCCGGCGGGCTGGACGCCGACTTCGAACCGCCCCTGATGGCACTCGCCCTCAGCCTTCCCGGCACCCACCTGTTCGCCGACGCCATAAACCCCGGCCGCCACAGCAACCTGCTGCCCCAACTGGCCCGCCTCGGAGCCGACTTCGAGGAGCTCTCCCCCACCGAGTGCCGCCTGACCGGACCCCAAGAGCTCACTGGGACAGGCGTGGAGGCCACCGATATCCGTACCGGCTCCGCTCTCATGGTCGCCGGCCTCACCGCCCAAGGGGTCACCACCGTCGGCGGCCTCGACCAGCTCCGCCGCGGTCACGCCGACCTTCCCGGCAAGCTGCGCGCCCTCGGTGCCGACATCTGCGAGGTCACCCCATGACCCGTCATCGCACCGTGCGGCAGATCGTGGCCACCACGGACGTGCACTCCTCCTTCGCCAACACCGCCCCCTTCCTGACTCACCTCCATGCCCTTCGCCCCACGTCACTCGTCGTGGACTGCGGAGACTTCTTCGAGGGCAGCGGCTACTACCGCCTCGCCCACGGCACCGTCGAACGCGACATCCTGCTCAAGCTCTACGACGTACTCGCGCCCGGCAACCACGGCTGGCCCCACCACTTCGAACCCGACCTGCACCGACTCACCGTCTGCGCCAACGCCGTCGACACCACCGGTCAAGGGCTCTTCCGCCGCCTGCACACCACCCGCATCGCAGGGCGACGGGTCGCGATCACGGCCGTGATCGGGCAGCAGGCGTTCAACGCCATCCCTGCCGAGCATCGAGCCGATCACCGCGTGACCGACCCCGTCCGAGCTCTGCGCGAGGTGATGCTCGCCCACCACCACGAGGTCGACGACTGGATCCTGCTCAGCCACTCCGGCTTCGACGAGGACCTCAAGCTGGCAGCCGCCTGCCCCTTCCTCGACGTGGTCTTCGCCGGGCACTGCCACAGCAATCAGTACGGTCCTGTCCGCGTCGGCGACACCTTCATCGTCAAGGGCCGCGAACTCGCCGACGGGTACGCCATCGCCACACCCGTCGGACAAGGCTGGGGCGCCGGCACCACTCGCTTCCCGGACCGAGTTCCGGCCCGTGTCCCGGCCGAACTCGCGGCGCTGGAAGCAAATATCGGCGGACTCAGGCAGCAACTGACCGCCGTCCTCGGCCCCGTGACCAAGGCATATCGGCACCGGACTCCCGATCGCCACGGCCTGCTCGTCGACCTCGCAGCACGCCTGCGCACAGGACTCGGCATCGACGCGGTCATCCTCAACGAAACGGTGCTGCGTCCAGCCCCGCTCGGCGACACCCTCACCCTGGGCGACCTGCTCGCTATCGAGCCCTTCGACAACCAACTGGTCCACGTGAACATCCCGGAGGACTTCCGCAAGAACCTTGATGGCCTGCTGGCCCACCTCACCGAACAGGCTGGCCCGCTCGTCACCGCACCGGATCCCCTGCCGGACGGCATCACCACCGTATTGACCACCGACTACCTCGCCGGCACCTGCCTCGCAGGCCGCGCCCACGCCGCAGGGCTGCTGCTCAGCCAAGCCGTCAAGCACGTCCTCACCGCGCCGGCCCAGGGAGCCACTCGATGATTCTCACAGGCCCCGAGATCACCGCAGCCGCCCAGGACGGCCGCCTTCGCATCACCCCCTTCGCCCCCGACCAGGTCAACCCGAACAGCTACAACGTCCGCCTCGGCCCCACTCTGCTCACCTACACCGCCGACGTCCTGGACGCCCATCAGCCCAACCCCACCCGCGAGTTCACGATCGGCCCGGACGGATACGTCCTCCAGCCCGGCGAGTTGTACCTGGGTCACACCCTCGAAGAGGTCGGCTCCGACACGATCGTCCCGCTGCTCTTTGGCCGTTCCTCGGTCGGACGACTCGGCCTGTTCGTCGAGATCACCGCCCCCATCGGAGACATCGGCTTCCACGGCCAGTGGACCCTGATGCTCACACCGATCCGCCCCCTGCGCATCTACACGGGCATGAGGATCGGACAGATCATGTTCTTCGCCTCCGTCGGCCCGATCGCCCTGTACCGCGGCAAGTACCAGGCGGCGGCCGGGCCACAGCCCTCCGGCTACTGGCGCGACGTGACAAAACTTCGGACGGTGGCCTCGTGATCCTCACCGGACCCGGCATCGCCGCCGCCCGAGCCGCAGGTGAGATCACCATCGAGCCGTACGAACCGGCCCGCCTCTCCCCCAACGCCTACGACTGGTGCCTCGGCGACACCCTGCGCATCTGCGACACCGACCTGGACGCCGCGGCTCCAACCCCGTACGCCGAGACCACCATCCCCGCATCCGGAATGGTCCTGCAGCCCGGGGTGCTCTACCTCGGCGTCACGCACGAACGAACCGGATCAGAGACGTACGCCCAGTTCCTCAACGGCGACCGCACCATCGGCGCGCTCGGCATCTGGGTCCATGTCTCCGCCCCACTCGGTCACCAAGGCCACGCCATCCACTGGACCTTGGAGATCCGGGCCGCCAGACCCGTCCGGGTCCATCCCCGGATGACCTTCGGCAAGCTCGTCTTCCTCCACTGCCTCGGCACCCCGGCCAGCTACCAACTGCACGGCCTCAAATACACCGCGACCGCAGGCATCGACATCTCCCGCCTCTACGAAGAACTCGCCGGAGGTACAACATGAGCCCGTTGGTCGCGACCGCCCTCGACCTGCCCTTCGGTAGCGCCGGCGGAAGCGTCGAGCTCTTCCTCGACCTCTGTACCGGCCTCCCTGCCCGCGCTTTCATGCTCGCCCCGCGGCCTCGTCCACCACGTCTGCCTGCGGGACTGGAGTTGCTGGACGTGCCGGGCAAGTGCCTGTCCGGGCCGCCGTTCGCCCTGTACGTCAACGCACTGCGCAGGGCTTTGTCCCAGCTCATCGATCCGGCGGACATCGATGTGCTCCACCTCCAGCACCTCACCTTCGGCGGCACACCGGCCCTGATCCGCGCGCTGCCCACCCGCCCACGCATCGCACTCGTCCACGGCACCGACCTGCTCTTCGCCGAAGCCCGCAACGACCAACTTCGAGTCCTGCGAGAGAGCACCCGCGCCGCCGACGCCATCGTCGTCCCCACCGGCGCCATGGCTGATCGACTGCTGAAGCTCGTACCGACCACCAATCGCCGGAAGATCACGAACATTCCGTGGGGCGTCCCTGACCACCTGCTGACCAACCCGCCACCCCGTCCCGGGCGACGTCCAGCCGGACATTTACGGCTGCTCTACGCCGGACGCCTCACCTCCGAAAAGGGCATGGAGACCCTCCTGCGCGCGTTGCCCGCGATCGAGGCAGTCGAACTGAGCATCGCCGCACCGCCCCACCAGTTCCGCACCTTGACCCCGCTCCTGCGTCTGCTCAAGGTCCACGTCCGATATCTCGGCTGGCTGAACCGCCCACAGCTGTGGAACGCCTTCGCCGACCACGACGCCCTAGTCATGCCGTCGACCACGCTCGAAGCCATGGGGCTCGTCGCCCTCGAAGCCCAAGCCTGCGGACTGCCGGTCATCTACCAGCCCGTCCCCGGACTGAGCGACGTCCTTGCCGTGAGTGGCCACAGCACCGACTTCACCAACCCGGCGGTCCTCGCTCATGACCTCACCCGACTGCGCACCACACCTGGCCTGCTCCCGGCACTCCAGGCCGCAGGCCGCGCGAACGCGGCTCGCTATCCCCTCACCGCTACTGCAGCCGCCCTCACCGACCTGGGCAAACAGCTCATCTGACTTGCCCGCGCCGCAGTCAGATCCGTACCAGCGCCTCACTACGCTGACCCACGGGACATCACACGGCCCACGATCGATCGGGAGACCATGGCGCTCGACCTCGACACCGACCGCATCCACCAGCTCCTCCATGACGGGGTCCGCGACAGGGTCTACCCCGGTGCTGTCTGGGCGATGGGCAACAGCCTCGGGATCCTGGCCAGCGGCACCGCAGGCGTCCTGGATCCCGATCAGCCGGACGAACCGATGCGGCACGACACGGTCTTCGACGTCGCCAGCCTCACCAAGATTCTCGCTGTGTGGTCGACCATCGGCTGTCTCGTCGAGGACGGAAAGCTCCAACTCGACACGCCGCTGGGCGACTTCTGGTCCGAGGTGAGCGGACGTCCTTTGGGTCAGGTGACCGCACGTCACCTGCTCACCCACACCGCTGGCGCCCCCCTCCGGGCCAACCTCAGGAACCTCTACGGCACCGATCCGCAGGACGTCCGCGACGGCGTCCTGCGCGAAGCCCTTCACCGGCCGCCCGGCGAGGCCGTGGAGTACACCGACCGCGCCGCCCTCATCCTGGGCTACCTCGCCGAACACCTCTCCGGCCAGAGCCTTGACGCACTCGCAGCCGACCGCGTGTGGCAACCCCTTGGCATGGCGGAGACCCGCTTCGGGCCGTTGCCGGCTGGTGTCGCTGCCCGCTGTGCACCAACCGAGCTCGACGACAACACGAAAACCCATCTCAAGGGGTCTGCACACGACTTCTCCGCGCGCTTGCTGGGCGGAGTGTGCGGCATCGCGGGCGCGTTCTCCGTCCTCGACAACCTTGCCGCGTTCTTGCGCTACCTCTTGGCCCCGGCCCGAGTGAGCCAGTCACCCGGATTCGGGCCCGACTGGGTCAAGGAATCCCTGCGGCTCCACACAGGCGAACTCACCCCGCCCCGTGGCCTGTTCTGGCACCCGGCCCCGGGCACCACACCCAAGACCGACGACGTCTGGGTCCACTACGGCTTCACGGGCACGGGCATGTGGATCTCTCCTGACAAGGACCGTTGGGCGGCTCTACTCACCAACAAGCTCTACTTCACCCGTGACCGCGAGCCACTCACACAGGTGCGGAATGCATTCCGCTCACACGTCTTCACCTGAGCCGGGCCCGTTGATGGAGCTCCTTCGGCGAGTGGAACTGAAGACGAGCATGTGGCTCTCGGTTGTACGCTCCTCTGCGCCTGTCCGATCGGAGGACGATGAGTACTGCCAGCAGGTTCGAACGCACAGCAAGCCCTGCAGTTCAACGAGGACATGACGTTCAGCGACGAGGAACTGGACCGAATGCTGCCCGCCTCGCTACGAGCAGCCCAGTAGGGCCGTTCTCACTCATACAGAGTCGCCCCGAAGTGGCCGTTCCAGCGACTGATGCTCAAAATCCCCTGGGTCACATCGCGCTGAGATGGTGATCCGGTCGACCATGATGACGCTGCCGTCGCCGTGAGACCAGCTCCACTTCGCCCGCGCTGATCGCCACACCCCATCTCCAAGTTACTTTCAGCCAAGCGTTCCGGATCATGTCCGGTCGCACGCGCTTTGGCCATGCGTACTTGCGTGCGCCCATCGTTCCCCTTCTACCGTGCAGCGTTGCCCTGCAGGGCAACGCTGCGACCAGCGGGGACCATGGGGACCATGTGGAACAGGTGCCGAAGTCGGCGGATGACGCACTGGAAGACCTTGCACGGCATTCGAACGTCGCTGTCCACTCCACCCCGGCACTAGCCGGGGACGTAGAAGCCACAGCCGCAAAAGATGACGAAGAGCGCCGGAAAAGTCCGGCGGGGAGCGGCGCGCGACCTCCCCAGGCAGTGCGCCGCCCCCGCCATCGCGCTCCGGTTACCCGGTGACTGCCGCCTTACGCCCGTCCGGAGCCGCAAGGCAAGCACGCCATGCGTATCGCCCGGCCACCTCACCGCCAGGCGAACCCGCTCCAGTAGGAGGGGTGTTCTGGAAGGGTGAGCCGCATGGACGACGGAACCCTCCCGTTTCTTCACGTCAGGCGTGAGCCCGGTGCCGTACCGCGGTGCGGCCGGTTCGGCTCCACCTTGCGTGTGAAGGGGTTCATGGTTGCCCTTCTGGTCGTTCCCTTGCTGCTGGTGTCCGGGTGCGAGAACAGCTACCGGCAGCAGTACGAGGAGGGCTACAGGGCCGGCCAGGACGAATCAACCGTGTGCGAGGAGTACGTCACACGAAGCGGAAGGGAACCGTCCCGGCACTGGATGGCAGGCTGCGCCGACGCCGCTGCGGGCCGCCCGGCCAATCCGCCGAAGTCTCGGTGAGGTGACTGGCTTCGTCGGCCTCGACGGTGTCCGAAGGACCGGGTCACTCCTTGTCGGCGAAGACGCTGGAGTCCAAGCGGCCGAGCAGGTCTGCCGGATCCCGGTACACGGCGTGAGCACCGGCGCTCTCCAGATCCGCGCGCGGGATCCCGCCCGACAGCACCGCCACCGGAACGACTCCGTCCCGGACCGCGGCCTTCATGTCCCAGACCGTGTCACCGACGAACACGGCCCGTTCGCTCGGTACATCGGCCAGCTCCCTGGCCTGCCGGACGGGGTCGGGCGCGGGTTTGCCCTCGGCGACGTCGTCCGCGCTGGTCGCCCCGAGAATGACGTCGTCCGCGTCGATGGCACGGCGTAGCGCGGAGAGTTCCGCGCCGCTCGCCGAGGTCGCCAGGACGATCGCCCAGCCCCTACCGGCCAGCGCGCGCAGCAGCTCACCCGCCGCGTCCAGCGCCGGGAGCCGCTCGAAGTACGTGGCGTACAGGGCGTGGTGGGCCGCGACGACCTGCGCGTCCTCATCGGGATCGCGGTCGTCGCCGGCGCCGTCGCCGTCGCCGAGCAGGTGGTCGAGCAGGTCGCCGCCGCCGAGGCCCACAGCGCGGTGGATGTCCCGCATGGAGACGTGGCGGTCCGCCTGCCTGAACGCCTCCCACCAGGTCACGACATGCAGGTGGTTGGTGTCGACAAGCGTTCCGTCGACGTCGAAGATCGCAGCACGTTTCGCCGTCATCACACGCTCACAACTCCCGCAGGGCGGGCAGCAGCTTCTGCTCGGCCCACTCCAAGTAGGGCACCTGGTGCTCCCCGCCGATCTGCACGAGGGCGACCTCGGTGAACCCCGCATCCACATACGGTCGTACGGCCTCGACGACCGCCTCCACGTCGTCGCCGCACGGAATCGACTCGGCCACGTCCTCGGGCCGTACAAACCGCGTGGCGCCCTCGAACGCGGCGGGTCCGGGCAGTTCGGAGTTGACCGGCCAGCCACCGCCGAACCAGCGGAACTGGTCGTGGGCGCGGGCGATCGCCGCATCGCGGTCGACGTCGTAGCAGATGGGCAGTTGGCCGACCTTGGGCTTGCCCGTGCCGCCGTGGCGGTCGAACGCGGAGATCAGTTCCGGCCGGGGTTCGGTGGCGATCAGCAAGTCGGCCAGCCGGCCCGCGAGTTCGCACGAGCTGTCGCCGGAGACGGCGACGCCGATCGGCGGAGGCGTGTCGGACAGATCCCACACCTTGGCGTTCTCCACGTCGAAGTGGGCGCCGTGGTGGCTGACGCTCTCCCCCGCGAGGAGCGCGCGGATGATCTCGACGGCCTCCTCCAGCTTCTCCAGCCGGACGTGGGCGGCGGGCCAACCGCCGCCCACCACATGCTCGTTGAGGTTCTCGCCAGAGCCCAGACCGAGGCGGAAGCGGCCCTCGGAGAGGAGTTGCAGGGTGGCGGCCTTCTGGGCGACGACCGCCGGGTGGTAACGCGTGGTCGGGCAGGTCACGTAGGTCATGAGGGGGATGCGTTCGGTGGCCTGTGCGGCGGCGCCGAGTACGCTCCACGCGTAGGCGGCGTGGCCCTGGGATTCCAGCCAGGGGAAGTAGTGGTCGGACGTGACCGAGAAGTCGAAGCCCGCGTGCTCGGCGCCGACCACATGGTCGACGAGTTCTCGTGGGCCGACCTGCTCGGTCATCATCGTGTACCCGATCCGCACCATGCCGCTCAACTCCTCGTGGTTCGCCCGCGCGCTACGGTCTCCCGCCTCGTCACCGTCACTCCTTCGTCCCGAGCCGCAGGTCGACCTCCTTCTCCTGGTCCCCCGACGCGGCGCCCCAGTGTTCGACGGCGAACGTGGTGCTCAGGGCTTCGAACAGCTGGTCCACTGCGACGTAGTCGCCTTGCAGCGTGGCGGTGACCGACCCCTCCAGGGGCATCGGACCGGTCGGGATCCATTCCTGCGTCGGCTCGAACTCCGCGCTCCACACGGCGGAGCGGTCGCCCGGCTGTTCCTGCGGCACGTCGTCGGAGGGGCGGTCGGTGGGGAACGCCGTCCGCAGGACGCCGAAAACGGTGGCGGCATCCTCCCTGGACGCTCCGGTGAGGGACACGGTGACCATCGGGGGCACTCTCCTCGGGTAATCGGGATCGGGGATTCCGTGTGCGGGTACCCATCTCATGCTATTTCAGGCAACCGGAATCCCCGCGGCCGTCATGTCCGTTCCTTCTTGGGAAACACGTACTCGTCCAGGACCAGGCCGACGGCGACGGCCACCGGGATCGCGACGAGGGCACCGATGATGCCGAGAAGCGCCCCGCCGACCAGAACCGCAACGACGGTGACCAGCGGATGGACGTCCACGGCGAACTTCATGGCCCTGGGCACGATGAGGTAGTCCTCGGCGACGCGGAAGACGACGTAGAAGACCGCGGTCGCGATCGCGATGGGCAGGGACACCGACAGCGCGACCAGGCTGACGACGATTCCCGCGAGGGTGGAGCCGACGATCGGGATCAGGTCCATGAGGGCGGTGAAGATGCCCAGCGCGGCGGCGTACGGGACGCCGGTGGCCGCGCACCAGCCGAAGGTCGCCACGCCGGCGATGCCCGAGGTGACGAGGTTGCCGAGCATGAACTTGCCGATGCGGTTCATGACTTCCTCGGCCACGCCCTCGACGCGCTCACGGCGGCTGACCGCGACGAAGCGGTAGCAGAACTCCTTGATGGCCGGCAGGGCCGCCATGCAGTACAGGGTCACCGTGATCACGATCGCCGTGGACGTGACCGTGCTCAGGACCATCTGACCGGCGCCCAGGACGCCTCCCGCCAGGCCGGACGCTCCGCCTCCCGAACCGATCTGCTCCTTGGCCTTCTCGACCACGTGGTAGCGGTCCTCCAGGCGACCGATCGTCGACTGGTGGTCGTGGACCTGCTCCAGCCAGCCGGGCACCGCGTCGACCAGCGCGCTGATCTCCTTGGCCACCGGCGGGATGACCAGAGCCAGGAAGCCGCCGAGTACGACGACGAAGCCCGTCAGTACGATCGCGACGGCCCAGCCGCGCCGCAGCCCCCGGCGCGTGAACCAGACAACGAGCGGCTCCAGGCTGATCGCGATGAACACGGCCAGCAGGAGCAGGGTCAGCATCGAACTGACCCGCAGAACGGTCTGGACGGCGAGCCACGCCAGGCTCGCCCCCAGGCCCAGCGCGAAGCCCACCCTCACCCATGACCGCCTGCGTCCACCGCGTGAATCTCTGGGCGGGGGCTGCGGCGGCGCCTTCCGGAACTCCTGTACGGCGTCCGCCGGGCCGGGGGCGGAGCCGTTCACGTCCGTCCCTTCCGGAGCGCCCTGCTCGTCCCGGGCGGACTCGGGCTCGGACTGCGCAGACATCGCGACGGCTCTCCTAGATGGCCTCATGGCCTCGAATGGGCGCGGATGTTCCGGGTACCCCTGCTACTCCGGTCGTACCGCGTCAGTGCCCCGCGCGTCGTGAACCGACCGGCACACGGAACCGGGGAACGCTTGGCCGACATCCGATCTCTTGTGGCGGGAGCCGAACACCGTGACCGATCTCGATCCCTTCACCGACCTGCTCGACTACCCGATGTACGTCGTGACCGCCGAGACAGACGGGGAGCGAGGCGGCTGCCTGGTCGGATTCGCCTCGCAGTGCTCGATCGAACCCGCGCGGTTCATGGTCTGGCTGTCCAAGGCCAACCGGACGTACCGGGTCGCCGAGCGCGCCGAACGACTCGCGGTCCATCTCCTCCGCCGTGACCAGGACCGGCTGGCCCAGCTCTTCGGCGGCGAGACCGGCGATCGTACGGACAAGTTCGCCGAGGTCACTTGGCACTGGGGGCCGGGCGGATCAGTGATCCTCGACGAAGCCCCCGCCTGGTTCGTCGGTCGCGTGGAGAACCGGATCGACGGCGGCGACCACGTCGGTTTCTTGCTCGCCCCGGAAGCGGCGGAGAACCGCTCGGGCGACCACACGGCTCTGCTGACCCTCGGCGACACCCACGACATCGCTCCGGGCCACCCGGCGGACTGAACGGCTAACGCACTCGCCGGCGCCGGATCACCGCTCCCAGACCCACCGCCGCCACTCCCGTCGCGACGGCCAGCACGAGCCCGGGGTGTCGCGCGAGCGCTGCTTCCGTCGAGCGCGAGTGGGACCTCTCGTCGAAGGAGCCCCGTGCGCCGAAGTCGTGCTCCGGGGCCTCGTCCGCCGGATGCCACAGGTTGGCCGGGCGGGTGCCGGATCCGCTGTCGTCGGTCTGCTGCGACGCGTAGCCCGTGCGGGCGAGGTAGCGGTCCAGCAGGGCGGGCGCGAGCTTGTTGGCGAGGATGGTCGCGGCGGTGGACGCGCCGACGTAGTACTGCTTGCGGTGCGGATGGTCCGCCGCGTTCACTACGGCGCGGGCCGCCACCTCCGGCTGATAGATGGGCGGTACGGGCTGGGGGCTCTTCGGCAGGCGGGACAACACCCATGAGAACTGGGGGGTGTTGACGGCCGGCATCTGTACCACGGTGATGCTCACGTGGCTGTGCTGGTGCATCAGCTCGGTGCGCACGCTCGACGTGAAGCCGTTGACGGCGTGCTTGGCACCGCAGTAGGCGGACTGGAGCGGGATGGAGCGGTCACCGAGGGCCGAGCCGACCTGCACGATCACGCCCGCGTCCCGGGGGATCATGCGCTGCAGCGCGGCCCGGGTGCCGTGCACGAAGCCCAGATAGCTGACCTCGGTGACCCGCTTGTACTCGGCGGGTTCGATCTCCATGAACGGCGCGAACACCGACGTGAAGGCGTTGTTGACCCAGATGTCGATCGGCCCGAAGGCTTCCTCGGCGGCCACGGCCGCGGCCTCGACCTGTTCGGGGTCGGCCATGTCGGTGGGCACCGCGAGGGCGCGGCCGCCCCGGTCCTCGACGTCGGCTGCCGTGGCGTCGAGGCCCGCCTTGCCCCGCGCGAGAAGGACGACGTTGGCGCCCCGCTCGGCGAAGAGTCGCGCGGTGGCCCGGCCGATGCCGGCGCTGGCCCCGGTGATGACGACGGTCTGCTGGTTCATGCTCGTCCTGTTCGTCTCGGAAGTCAGGTGGGAATGCCCGGAGTTCGGGCGAGGGTGGCCGCGGTGTCGAGCATGAGGGCGTGGACGAAAGCCTGGGGCAGGTTGCCGCGCAGTTGCCGTTGGGCGATGTCGTACTCCTCGGAGTACAGGCCCGCCGCTCCGCACGCGTCCCGGTTGCGTTCGAACCAGCGGTGGGCGTCCACCTCTCGTCCCTGGTGGTGTTCGGCCAGCGCCGTCACGAAACCGCAGAGCAGGAAGGCGCCTTCGGCTTCCTCCAGGGGGCGTTCGTCGTGCCGGAAGCGGTAGGCGTAGTGGTCGCGGGTGAGGTTCTCGGTGTAGGCGTGGAGGGTGGCGCGGGTGCGGGGGTCGTCGGCCGGGAGCAGTCCGCGTACCGGCGGCAGCAGCAGGGCCGCGTCCAAGCCCGGGTCGTCCGGGGCGCGTTGCCAGTGTCCGTCGGGGTGCAGAGCGTGTGCCGCGGTGTGCGCGAGGATCGTGTCGGCCAGCTCGATCCACTTACTCTTGCGGGCCGCGTCCGGCGCCACGTCGGCGATCCGGCGCAGCCCCGCCGCGCAGATCAGACGGCTGTGTGTCCAAGCCCGGTCGTCCAACTCCCAGATGCCCGCGTCCGGTTCGTTCCAGCGGGCGGCGATGGCGGCCACGGCGATCTCGGCGGCCTGCCGACCGTCCCGGTCGAGCCGGTCGTGGCGCGCTGCGGCGGCGAACAGCAGCAACGCCTCACCGAACACGTCGAGTTGGAACTGACGGTTGACATGGTTCCCGATCCGGTCGAACCCACCGGGATAGCCGGGCAGTTGGAGCGTGCGCTGGTCGGGCACGGGACCGCCGTCGACCGTGTACGCGGGTTTCAGTTTCGGCCCGTCCTCATGCAGGCGGGCACCGACGAACCGAACCGCCTCGTCCAGCAAGGGGTGTTGACCGGCCGCGGCGACCGCCTGGCCCGCGTAGCACTGGTCGCGGATCCACGCGTAGCGGTAGTCGTAGTTGCGTCCCTCCTCGGAACGCTCCGGGAGGCTCGTCGTGGCCGCGGCGACCATGCCTCCGTCGGCGCTGGTCATGCCGCGCAGTACGGCGTACGCCTGCCGTGCGTCGCGGGCGGCGACGGTGTCGTCGAGCCCGGGTACGGCGTCCTGCCAAGCGCGTTCGGTCCGGGACCACTCCGTGGACGGATCAGGAACGGGGGTGTCCCACAGCGGGAACTCACCAAGTTCGAGCACCAGGTCGTGCCGCTGTCCGGCGTCCAGAGTGAGGTCGAGGGTGAACTTCCCACCGCTGGAGCCGACTTCGGAGAGCGAGGCGTCGCCGCCACCGGTCCACCGCAGGTGCAGGTCTCCCACCCGTGCGGTCCACACACCGTCGTCGTCGCGTCGCGCGTCACGCAGGCGCTGGGTGCCGTACTCGGCGAGGGGATGCAGCAGCACCCGGACGCGGGCCGGTCCCTCCGTCGCCCGCACGCGCCGCAGCAGCACGAGTCGGCCCCGCTCGCCCGGAAACCCCAGCGTTTCCCGGCATTCCACGATCCCGTCCTCGGTGACCCAGCGGCTGCGCCAGATCAGGGAGCCCTCTTCGTAGTGTCCGCCGGGCACGAAGCGCCCCCTCGGCGTGACGGCGTAGAGACCGCTTCCGCCGATGAGAGTGGAGAGGACCGCGCCGCTGTGCCAGCGGGGTGCGCACAGCCAGGCGATCTCCCCGCGTGGGCCGACCAGTGCCCCGCGTTCGCCGTCGGCGAGGAAGGCGTAGTCGTGCAGCGCCTGCGGCGGGAACGCGTCGCGCTCGGCTGTTTCCGGCGTGCTCATCGTCTTCCGTTCCTATCCGGTCCGGTACTTCTCGGCCTGTTCGCTGCGGAGGGTCAGGCCGTGGCCGGGCGCGCCTTCTGCGCCCGGGTGGATGCTGCCGCCCTGGGGATCGAGGGTGCCGTCGAAGAAGAGGTCCTCGATGCGCGTGTGGTCGTGGAACCACTCCAGATGGCGCAGGTTGGGGATCGCGGCGGCCACGTGCGCGTGGACGTGCGGGGCGCAGTGCCCGGAGAGTTCCAGGCCGGCCGCTTCCGCGAGGGCCGCCGCGCGCAGCCAGACGGTGATGCCGCCGCAGCGGGTGGCGTCCGCCTGGAGGCAGTCGACGGCTCCGGCGCCCAGCATCTGCCCGAAGTAGGCGAGGGTGTAGCCGTATTCACCGGCGGTCACCTCGGGCAGGACGGCTGCCCGGATCGCCGCCAGGCCGACCGGGTCGTCGGAGGAGACGGGTTCCTCGAACCACGTCACGTCATGCTCGTCGAGATGGCGGCCCATGCGGATCGCCTGTTTGCAGCCGTAGCCACCATTGGCGTCGGCGTACAACTCCGCCGCGTCGCCGATGCTCCGGCGAGCCCGCGCGATCCGCTCGCGGTCCCGTCGCTCGGCCCGACCCCAGGACTCCCCGATCTTGATCTTCACCCGGGGGATATCCAACTCCTCGACCCAGCAGCGCAGTTGACGATCCAGCTGCTGCTCGTCGTACGTCGTGAAGCCGCCGCTGCCGTACACGGGCACGTCGGTGCGGCTCGCGCCGAGCAGCCGTATCAGAGGCAGGTCGAGGAGACGGGCCTTCAGGTCCCACAAGGCGATGTCCACGGCCGAGACGGCGCCGGCGATCAGGCCGGGGCGGCCGGCGTTGCGGACGGCCCGGTTCATCGACTCGTTGGCGGCGGGCACGTCCCAGACGCTCAACCCCGTTACCACGTCGGCGAGTTGCTGATCGACGACGTGCGCGGTCGCGGCGGCGCCGTATGTGTATCCGAGTCCCGTGGCCCCGCCCCCGTGCACCTGGACCACGACCATGGTGGTCGAGTCCCAGGTCAGGGTGCCGTCACCTTCCAGCGCGTCGGTGGGGACGGTGTACACAGCCGTCTCGACCCGGTGCACGAGCGGCTCACCGCGCCCGACGGTCTGCGGGGCCATCACTCCCCCGGTTTGTCCTGGCGCCGCTTGCCGCCGGGCAGCATGTCCTGCACCTTCGCCTTCAACCCCTGCCGGATCATGCCCGCCCGGTCGCTGTCGCCCTTGAGGACGGCCGAGGCGGCGGCCTCGATCTGGTCGAGGGTCGCGTGCGGGGGGATCGGCGGTACGGCGGGGTCGGTCCGGAAGTCGATGACGAACGGCCGGTCGGCGCCGAGCGCCCGTTGCCACGCCTCCTCCACCTCCGCCGGCTTCTCCACCCGCACCCCGCCGAGGCCGATCGAGCGGGCGAAGTCGGCGTACGGCACGTCCGGGAGCGCCTGGGAGGGCAGGAACTGCGGGGCCCCGGCCATGGCCCGCATCTCCCACGTCACCTGGTTCAGATCCTGGTTGTTGAGGACCGCGACGATCAGCCTCGGGTCCTCCCACTCGGGCCAGTACTTGGCGGCGGTGATGAGTTCGGCCAGGCCGTTCATCTGCATCGCCCCGTCCCCGACGATCGCCAGCGCCGGACGGCTCGGGTGGGCGAATTTCGCGCCGATGACGTACGGCACCCCCGGCCCCATGGTGGCCAGCGTGCCGGACAGTGAGCCGCGCATGTTCCCGCGCATCCGCAGGTGCCGGGCGTACCAGTTGGCGGCGGAGCCGGAGTCGGCGGCCAGGATGATGTCGTCCGGCAGGAGCGCGTCGAGCGTGTGGACGACGTACTCGGGGTTGATCGGGTCCGCGTCCACAGCGGCCCGCCGCTCCATCACGTCCCACCAACGGGCCGTCGCCATCTCGGTCTTCTTGCGCCACGAGCCGTGCTTCTTCGGCTTCAACTGCGGCAGCAGGGCCCGGAGGGTCTCCTTCGCGTCCCCGACGAGGTTGACCTCGAAGGGGTAGCGCAGCCCGATCATGAACGGGTCGACGTCGATCTGCACGGCCCGGGTCTGCCCGAACTCCGGCAGGAACTGCGTGTACGGGAAGCTGGAGCCGATCACGAGCAGCGTGTCGCAGTCCCGCATCATCTCGTAGGAGGCGCGGGTGCCGAGCAGGCCGATCGAGCCCGTGACGTACGGCAGATCGTCCGGCAGCGCGTCCTTGCCGAGCAGCGCCTTCGCCACCCCGGCACTGAGCACCTCGGCGATCTCCTCCACCTCGGCCCGGGCACCGCGCGCACCCTGCCCGATCAGGATCGCGACCTGCTCCCCCTCGTCCAACACCTCGACGGCGCGCGCGAGTTCGGCCGCCGGCGGCACCGGCGCGGAGTGCGTCAGACCGAGGCTTGACGGCACCATCTTGAAAGCGTGGGTGGGCTCCGAGTAGGTCAACTCCTGCACATCGGCGGGGATGACGATCGCCGTCACGGTCCGCTTCGCGTACGCGGTGCGCATCGCGCGGTCGATGACGTTGGGCAGTTGCTCGGGAACGGTGACCATCTCGCAGTACTCGGAGGCGACGTCTTTGTAGAGGCTCAGCAGATCGACCTCCTGCTGGTAACTGCCGCCCATGGCACTGCGGTTGGTCTGTCCGACGATCGCCACGACCGGGACGTGGTCGAGCTTCGCGTCGTAGAGACCGTTGAGGAGGTGGATCGCGCCAGGGCCCGAAGTCGCCGCGCAGACACCGACCTTGCCGGAGAACTTGGCGTAGCCGACCGCCTCGAACGCGGACATCTCCTCGTGCCGCGACTGCACGAACTTCGGCTTGTTGTCGGAGCGGCCCCAGGCGGCGAGGAGGCCGTTGATGCCGTCGCCCGCGTAGGCGAAGACGTGGTCGACGTCCCATTCGCGGAGCCGCTGGAGTACGTAGTCGGACACCTTGACGGACACGGGAGTTCCCTTCATCGCGCTGATGGGCGGTTGCGGAGCCGATAGGCCCCGACGGCCGCCGCTGCCCCGAGCACAGCGGCGGCCGAGATCAGCAGACGGCCGTCGCGGGCGGAGCGCTCGGGCCGGTCGGCGAGTTTCTCGGGGTGGTCGGCGGGCAGGTGGTGTCCGTCGAGGGCGAGCGCCAGGGCCTCGGCCAGGTGCAGGGCGCGGCGGCCGGTGTCGCCCTGCTCGATCTGCGTACGGCAGCTGAAGCCGTCGGCGAGGACGAGCGCGCTGGGGGCAGTGTCCCGTACGGCGGGCAGCACGCCTTGTTCCGCCACGGTCATCGACAGGTCGTAATGGCCTTGCTCGAAGCCGAAGTTGCCGGCCAGGCCGCAGCAACCGGCGTCCAGCACATCGGCGTCGATCCCGGCCCGTCGCATCAGCTCGCGGTCGGCGTCGTCCTTCGTCACCGCGTGCTGGTGGCAGTGGGTCTGCACGGTCGCCGCCCTGGTGAGGGTCGGGGGCCGCCAGTCTTCCGGTGCGTGGTTGAGGAGTTGCTCGGCGAACGTCCTGAACTGCCCTGCCAGGCGCCGCACATCCTGGTCGTCGGGCAGCAACTCGGGGGCGTCGGCGCGGAATACGGCCGTACAGGAAGGTTCGAGTCCGATGACGGGAGTGCCCGCCTCCAACCAGGGCCGCAGCACGTCGAGCGTGTTCCCCAACACCCTCTTGGCGGTGGTGAGTTGGCCGGTGGAGATCCAGGTGAGGCCGCAGCACACGGTACGGGTGGGGACGGCGACGTTGAATCCGGCGTCTTCCAGGACCCGGACCGCGGACTTGGCGACGCCCGGGTGGAAGTAGGTGCTGAAGGTGTCGGGCCACAGCAGGACGGTGCGTGGGTCGGCCGGATCGGGGTCGGCATTCCCGCGAGCCCGCCACCACTGCACGAAGGACTCCTCGGCGAAGACCGGCGCGTCGCGCTCCACGGCCACGCCCGCGAGGCGCTTGCCGAGACCGGCGATCCCCGGCGCGCCGAGCGCGGCGTTCACCAGCGGGGGTGCCAGTCGCGACAGCCGCGCCCATACCGGCAGCCAGCCCATGGAGTAGTGCGCGGCCGGCCGCAGGCGTCCCTCGTAGTGGTGGGAGAGGAACTCGGCTTTGTAGGTGGCCATGTCGACCCCGACCGGGCAGTCGGACTTGCAGCCCTTGCAGGCCAGGCAGAGGTCCAGGGCGTCACGGACCTCGGTGGAGCGCCAGCCGTCCGTGATCGCGGAGTCCGCGTGCCCGCCGAGCATCTCGAACAGCAGCCGGGCTCGCCCGCGCGTGGAGTGCTCCTCCTCGCCGGTCGCCCGGTAGGAGGGGCACATCACCCCGCCTTCGTGCGTACGGCAGTTGCCGATGCCGACACAGCGCAGCACCGCCCGGTCGAAGGAGTGGTCGTCGTCGGGATAACTGAAGTGCGTGTCGTGGCTGTCCGGCCGCCACAGGGGTCCCAGCCGCAGGTTCTCGTCGACGCGGTACGGGGCGACGACCTTGCCGGGGTTCATCCGGTTGTCCGGGTCGAAGAGGGCCTTCATCTGCCCGAAGGCGGCCACGACCGACTCCCCGTACATGCGCGGCAGCAGTTCGCCGCGCGCCTGCCCGTCGCCGTGCTCGCCCGAGAGCGAACCACCGTAGGAGGCCACCAGATCGGCCGCCCGGAAGAGGAACTCCCGGAAGTTCGCGACGCCTTCGGCGGTGGTGAGTTCGAAGGGGATCCGCGTGTGGACACAGCCCTGTCCGAAGTGCCCGTACAGGGAAGGATGGTCGTAGCCGAAGTCCCCGAAGAGCTTCTTCAGGTCGCGCAGATAGTCGCCGAGGACTTCGGGTGCCACGGCCGAGTCCTCCCAGCCCTCCCAGGTCTCCCGGCCGTCCGGCGGGCGTGCGGTGACGCCGAGTCCGGCCTCGCGGGCCTTGAGCATCTTTCGCTCGCGCGCCGGGTCGTCGGAGAACGCGACCGACGGATCCCTCTCGTCGCGTCCGAGCGCCCGGATCAACTCCCGTCCCTGTTCGTCGACTTCGTCCTGGCGGTCCCCGGTGAACTGGAGCAGGAGCCAGCTCTCGCCCTCCGGGAGCTCGCTCAACGAGTCGAGATAGGCGCCCTCTTCGCGCATCAACTGGGCCATCCGCCCGTCGAGCGCCTCCAGTTGGGTCGGGCTGCTGTGCTTGAGCAGTCGGGGCACGTCGTCGGCCGCCGAGCAGATGTCGTCGTAGCCGAGGACGAGGAGGGCTTCGTACGGCGGGAGGGGGACGAGGTCGAGTTCGGCGCGCAGGACGGTGACGAGCGTGCCCTCGCTGCCGACGAGCGCGCGGGCCACGTCGAAGCCGTTCTCGGGGAGGAGTGAGTCGAGGTTGTATCCGGAGACGCGGCGCGGGATGCGGGGGAATCCGCGCCGCACGTCCGCCATCGTGCGGTCGATGATCTGCCGCAGCCCCTGATGGATCTCGGCGCGTCGGCCGCCGGCCGCGATGATCGCCTCGTACTCGTCGTCCGTCGTGGGGCCGACCCAGCAGCGGGTGCCGTCGTAGGTGAGGATCTCCAGGCGCCGGACGTTGTCGACGGTCTTGCCGTACGCCTGGGCGGAGCCGCCGCAGGAGTTGTTGCCGATCATGCCGCCGAGCGAGCAGTGGCTGTGGGTGGACGGCTTGGGGCCGAACTGGAGCCGGTGATCGGCGAGTTGGCGGTTGAGCTCGTCGAGCACGATGCCGGGTTCGACGACGCAGACGCGCCGGTCGGGGTCGATGGAGAGCACCTTGTGGCAGTACTTGGTCCAGTCGATGACCACGGCGGTATTGGTGCACTGGCCGCCCAGGCTCGTCCCGCCGCCCCGCGAGAGCACCGGCGCCCCGAACTCGGCGCAAACGGCGACAACTTCGGCGCCGGCGTCGATCGTGTGCGGGACGACGACCCCGATCGGGACCTGGCGGTAGTTCGAGCCGTCCGTGGCGTAGGCGCCCCGGCTGCCCGCGTCGAACCGGACCTCGCCGTCGACCCGTGCGCGGAGCGCCTGCTCCAGGGCACGGGTGTCCAGTGCCGTTTCGGATCGTCGTGCCTCGGTCACCGTCGACTCCCCTCGGCGAGGGCCCCGAGGCGGAGGGCCGCTCGGTTGCCGTGGGTCGAGTGCCCGGTGATCGAGGCGACTAACGTCCGGCCAGTGCGCATCAGACCTCGTGCCGGGCCTTGGCGAACTCCGTGAGCAGCGCTTCGCAGAACGCCTTCAGGTCATCCGGCTTACGGCTGGTGACCAGGGTGTTGGGCCCGTCGTCGCAGACGCGTACCTGTTCGTCGACCCAGGTGCCGCCCGCGTTCTCGATGTCCGTGCGCAGGCTCGGCCACGAGGTCAGCGTGCGACCCGGGACCACGCCCGCCTCCACCAGCGTCCACGGCGCGTGACAGATCGCGGCGACCGGCCGACCCAGATCGAAGAAGTCCCGTACGAACGACACGGCGTCCTCGTCGGTGCGCAGCAGGTCGGGATTGGCGACCCCGCCGGGCAGGACAAGACCGTCGAACGCCTCGGCCGACGCCTCGCGCGCCACCATCTGCACCGGGAACGCGTCGGCCTTGTCCAGATGGTCGAACGCCTGGATCTGTCCGGGCTCCGTCGACACGAGAACCGTCTCGTGGCCCTGGTCGGTGACCGCCCGCCACGGCTCGGTCAGTTCGATCTGCTCGACGCCTTCGGGCGCCATCAGGAACGCGATACGCATGGTCATCCCTCTCCTTGGGTGGCTTGCCAGGTGGTTTCGTCCCGGGCCGGCTTTCGGCGGGTCCGGGCAGCTCGTCGGCAGCGCAGCAGTTCCTCTCCGTACGGCAGCAGGACGCACGCGCCGATCCCTGCGGCGATGCCCGCGAGGTAGCCGCGCGACAGCAGTCGCTCGCGCGGCACCAGCCGCCAGGCGTTCGGGTCCGAACGCCCGCCGTCCAGAAGAGACTTGACCTGATCGCTGTGCAGGCACATCAGGGACGTGAGGGCGGCGAAGGGCAGCGATTCGAGGAAGCTGTGGATGTGCTGCTCGATCGGCTTGACCTCGCGCTCGCTGCGCACGGCCGTCCGTACGTCCCACAGAGCGGTCGCCTCGTGGACCGTGGCGCCGCCCAACTGCACAGCGAGGAGAAGGGGGTTGACCTCGTAGCGCAGGGTCAGCGCGATGGGGATGCCGACCTCGGTCATCATCAGCGCGTGGATCAGGGACTCCTTCGTGCCGGAGGTGTCCTCGATCCGGGTCCGCCGGTGCATCACCCAGTCGGCCAGGCCCGGCACGAACCAGCCGGGCAGCAGCCCGTACAGCAGGTAGCGGGTCGTCGCGTCCCCGACATCGGTCTCCTGCCGGCGGACGGCCGGTCGCGCGAAGGTGCGAAGCGAGGTCACACGGTTCTCCTCGGTGTCGTGGTGTTCGAGGCGGGCGGAGGCCGGTCGGCGCCGTAGCGCCCGGATCTTCGGCCGTGGCACCCGCGTACCCGTAGACCGGACACCGACACGGAGGACCGACGTGGAGGTTTGTGCCATCGCTTCGAGGACACTCGCGCCTCGTCCCTCGCGCGGCTTCCCGAAGAAGGACATGTCATGGCAGTGCTCGCGGTGCTCATTCCGCCCTTCATGCTCGGCCTGCTGCTCGCCCTGGGCAGATACGAGGAGCTGGTTCTGCCCGACAAGAGCACCGAGCGGCCCCCGCCGGCCGTCGCGCCGACCGAGCCCGCCCGGCTTCCGGCAGGGAATCCCGCGCCTTCGCCCCGAATCCCCGCCCCGTCGATCGGGGTCGGCGCCCCGCGCCTCCTCGACGTCCCCCTGCCTGCCCCGGGTCCGACCTGATGTTTGCCACGGATTGACGGGGGTACCCGAAGAGCAGTGCTTCGGACAGGAGGCACGTCCGTGGGAGCGACGAGTCGTCGCACCGGGTGTGCCTGTCTCTACGGCGAGTGCACTTCCCATGGTGATCGTCCGCCCCAATGCAGGGGAAGCGGTGAGGCACCATGTCTGTCCGATCGAGCACGAAACACCATCCGCACGACGACGCCCCCGACACCGCGGAGTCCTTCCGTCTGCTCGTCCTGCTCGCCCCCGGTCCGCGGCACGACACCGTGCGTGACCAGATCGTGGTGGCGTGGCTGCCCATGGCCGACCGGCTCGCCGGGCAGTTCCGCAACCGGGGCGAAAGCTCCGAGGACCTCCGCCAGGTGGCGGCTCTGGGCCTGGTCAAGGCCGTCGACCGGTACGACCCCGCGCGCGGCAACGCCTTCGAGAGCTACGCCGTGCCCACCATCACCGGCGAGATCAAACGGCACTTCCGCGACTACATGTGGACCGTGCACGTGCCACGCCGGGTGCAGGAACTGCGCAACCGGGTGCGGTTCGCCATCCAGGACCTGTCACAGACCGTGCAGGGCCGACGCCCCACCACCGCCGAGATCGCCGCCGAGGCCGGCCTCAGCGAGGAGGACGTCCTGATCGGGCTGGGCGCCCTGGAGAGCTTCACCTCCCTCTCCCTGGACGCGGAACTGCCCTCCGGCGAGGGCGGGTACTCGTATTCCCTCAGCGACACCCTCGGGGCACCCGATCCGGCCCTGGACACCGTCGTCGACCGCGAGGCCGTCAAACCCGGTATCCACGCACTCTCGGAGCGCGACCAGACCATCCTCTACCTGCGCTTCTTCCGCGGCATGACACAGGCCGCCATCGCCGACCGGCTCGGCATCTCACAGATGCACGTCTCCCGCCTGATCGCCCTCTGCTGCGACCGACTGCGGGATCAGGTCATGCACGACGCGGCCTGAGTCCGCTGCGCGTGACCGGTTTCCCTTCGTCTTCTCAGGGCACTTCGGTTGCCAGGTCGTCGCGCGTCGCCCTCGGGTGGACGAGCGACGATGCTTGGATGCCGTAGCGAAAATATCCAATCAAACAGGGCGAGTTGACCTCGTCGGTGGAGGTGCCAGGTGAACCGGCGTACGACACTCCTCGGCCTGGCCGAGGTGCTGGCCTGGTGGGCCGTACTCGCCCTGCTGTGGCTGGTCTTCATCAGCACGGTGAGCACGCTGGAACTCGTCGTGGGCGCGTCCGCCGCGCTGGTCGGCGCGTTCGCGGCCTGGGGGACGCACCGCGCGGTGAGCGGGTGGTGAACGGCTGGACCGTCGCCACGACGGCCGCGCTCGGCGCGGGCGTCGGAGCCGCGGTCTGGGGCGTCGCCACGGGCCCGCTGCGCCGCCGGGTCGTCGCACAGAACCTGTCCACCTCGCTGGCCTGCCCCGCCCTGCTGCTCCTCGCCCAGGGCTACGACCGCCCGTCGTACGTCGATCTCGCCCTGCTCCTGGCCCTGTTGGGCCCGGTCGGCACCCTCGTCTTCGCCCGCATCCTCGCGGAGGACTTGGCGGACGATCCGCCGCGGGCATGGGGAGTCACGTACGCGGTCGCGGTGTTCGGCGGTGCCGTCGTGATCGCCGTGTGCGTGGCCACGGGTCCGGGCCGCGCGCTGGGCAAACTCCTGGTCGTCGGCGCCCTGTTGATCGGCGGGAACCTCATCGCCTCCCGTGCCCTGTCCGGTGGTTTCGCGGGGAGCCAGCGTGGATGATCCGCTGATCGTCGTGGCGCTGCTGCTGGTCGCCGCCTCCGCGACCGCGGCCGTCGCCACCCGCGACCCCGCACGGCAGGCACTCGTCCTGGCCGTCCTCGGTACGGTCCTGGCCGTCCTGTTCACCGTGCTCCAGGCCCCCGACGTGGCGCTCTCCCAACTGGCCGTGGGCTCCGCCCTCACTCCCCTGCTCATCATGCTGTCCGTGCGCAAGGTCCGACGGCCGAAACGGAAGCGGGAGACCGACCGATGACCCGGCGGATGCGACTGATCGTCGCGGCCGTCGGCGCCACCGGTCTCGCGGCCCTCCTCGTCGCCGCGTGCTTCGGCCTGCCGGGCTTCGGCGGGGCCCAACACCCGTATGGGGAACGGGTGGTACGCGCCTCCCTCGCCCGCCGCACCGCGAACACGATCGCCTCCGTCAACTTCGACCAGCGGGCCTTCGACACCCTCGGCGAGATGAGCATCCTCTTCGCGTCCGTCCTCGGCACCGTCGTCCTGCTGCGCCAGACCCGCGACGAGCACCGCGCCGCACCCGAACCCGAGCAAGTCGCCCTCCCCGTACGCCGATACGCGCTCCTCGTCCTCCCCGTCGCCGTCGTCACCGGCCTGTACGTGATCGCGCACGGCCAACTCAGCCCGGGCGGCGGCTTCCAGGGCGGTGTCGTCGTCGCGACCGCCCTGCACCTGCTCTATCTGGGCGCCGACTACCGCGCGTTGGAGCACGTCCGCCCGGTCGCCTCCTACGAGACCGCCGACGCCCTCGCCGCCTCCGCCTACCTCGTGCTGGGCCTCGCCGGGCTGCTGGCCGGCACCGCCTTCCTCGCCAACTTCCTTCCCTACGGCACCTTCAACACCCTGTCCTCGGGCGGCACCGTCCCCCTCCTGAACGCGGCCATCGGCATGGAGGTCGCCTGCGCGGTCGTCGTCCTACTGGCCCGCTTCCTGGACCAGGCCGTGGAGATCGAGAAGGGCGGCGAGGACACGTGATGTCGGTGTTCCCGTACCTCGTCGCCGCCTGGGTGTTCCTCGTCGGCTGCTACGGACTGGTGACCAGCCGGAACCTCATCCACGCCGTGGGCTGTCTGGCGGTCTGTCAATCCGCCACCTACATCCTGCTGTTGGCCATCGGCTACCGCGACGGCGCCACCGCCCCCGTCTTCTCCGACCTGAAACCCGGCTCCCGCCCCGTCGTCGACCCGGTGGTCCAGGCCCTCGCCCTCACCGACGTAGTCGTAGGAGCCACGGTCACCGCCGTCCTGCTCGCCCTCGTCCTCCAAGTCTCCAAACTCCACGGCACGGTCGACCCGGACGAACTCTCGGAACTGCGCGGCTGATGCACCACCTGCTCCCGGTCCTCGTCACCGTCCCGCTCCTCGGAGCCACCCTCCTAGTCGCCGGCGGACACCGACTCTCCCGCGTCGCCGCCGAGACGATCGGCTGCGCCTTCGCCGCCGGCACGGCGGGACTCGCGATCGCGCTCCTCCTCAACTCCTCACCGCCGCTGACCGATTGGGTGGGCGGCTGGACCCCGAAGGGCGGCGAGAGCGTCGGGATCGTCCTCGTCGGGGACGGCCCCGGACTCGGCATGGCCGCCCTCGCCTCACTCCTGACGGTGGCGGCACTGGCGTACTCCTGGCACTACTTCGACGAACCGCCCCGCCGTCACGCGGGCGCCTTCCCCGCCCTGATGCTGCTCTTCCAGGGCGGCATGTGCGGCTTCGCGATCGCGGGGGACCTGTTCGACGCCTTCGTGTTCTTCGAGTTGATGAGCGTCGTGGCGTACGCGCTGACCGGTCATCGCGTCGAGGAACCGAAGGCCGTGCAGGGCGCGTTGTCGTTCGGAGTCCTCAACTCCCTCGGCGCGTACGCCGTGTTGACGGGCATCGCCCTGCTGTACGCGCGTACCGGCGAACTCACCATGACCAAGATCGGCCAGGGCCTCGACCACCACGGCGGCCCCGACGCCCTCACCCTCGCGGCCTTCGCACTCGTCCTGACCGGACTGCTGGTTAAGGCCGCGGCCGTGCCGTTCCACTTCTGGCTGCCGGACGCGCACGCGGTCGCGCCGACACCGGTGTGCATGCTGCTGTCCGGAGTCATGGTCGAGCTGGGCGCCTACGGCGTGTGGCGGGTGTACCGGACGGTCTTCTCCGGCCCGGGCGGCATCCCGGCGTCCGACCTGGAACGCGCCCTCGTCGTCCTCGGTGTACTGACCGCCGTGGTCGGTGCGGTGATGTGCTGGTATCAGCGGCACATCAAACGGCTGCTCGCGTACTCTACGGTCGCCCACATGGGCCTGTTCCTCATCGGCATCGGTGCCCTCAGCCCAGAGGCCGACGACGGAGTCGCCCTGTACATCCTGGGCCACGCCGGTGTGAAGGCCGCCCTGTTCGCCTGCACCGGCGTCCTCCTCGACCGGTACGGCTCGGTGGACGAACACGCCCTGCACGGCCGCGCCCGCGAACTGCGCGGAGTCGCCGTCCTGTTCGTCCTCGGCGCGCTGAGCCTCGCCGGGCTCCCGCCTTTCGGCATCGGGCTCGGGAAGGCGGTACTGGAGGAGGCTGTCGGCGGCCCGTTGACCGTACTGTTCCTCGCCGTGTCGGCGGTGACCGCGGGCGCGGTGCTCCGGGTCGCCGCGCGGGTGTTCCTCGGCCTCGGTCCCCGGCCCGGCGACGAGTCGTCGTACGAGACCACCGGGATCGACGAGGAACCGGAGACCCGGCACCGGCTGAGCCGGGTGCCGGACACCATGACCGCGGTCCCGGCCGTGCTGCTCGTCGCATCCCTCGCCGCGGGCGCGGTACCGGGCTTCGCCAGGGTGGTCGGTCGGGCGGTGTCCGGCGGGACCGCACCGTATTGGACCCCCGCCGGTGTCCTCCTCGGTCTCACCTCGACCGCGCTGGCCCTCGGCCTGGCCGCCCTCGCCGTGACCCACCCGAAGCCGCTCGCCGAACCGTCCTGGACGACTCCCCTACGACGCCTTCAGTCCGGGCACATCGGCGACTACGTGGCGTGGCTGCTGATGGGCACGACGCTGCTGGCGGCACTGGCGGCGCCGGGGATCCTCGGGCGATGATCGCGGCCCTGTACCGGGCGGCGCCCAGCTGGTCCGGACGCTCGCCCCGGCTGGCTCCGCGTTCCGCGTCGCCCACTGCGCGTCGCACAAGCAAGACGTACGCCACTTTCGCCGGCGTCACACGGAGCCCGAGCCCCAGCGGCGGCGCTTCTGGTCCTCGCTGCGCCTGCTGCCCGAGGTCCCGCCCCCGGACAGCTGGTGCGGGGTGAGCCTCTCGCTTCCGTCCTTCGCGCGCGGCACCTCGTCGGGCTCGCGGATCTCCTGGATCTCGCGGGTCGGCCCGGACTTCGGCAGCCGGGGCTGCTCCTCGGGGCGCGGCGGCGCCGACTCCCGACGGCGGGTCCGCATTCCGAGCCGTACGGCCCCGATCAGCGCGACGACGACGATCACGCCGATGGCCAGTGTGAATACTCCGACGGCCGTTCCGCTGGACGCGGTCACTTCCATGCTCGGTGCGTTCATCGCTGACGGGTACCCCGGGGCCGTCGGGACAACCTCGTGGACCGCCGGCGTGCCGGATGCCTTCCCGGGGAACCGATACCGATACCCGCTCAAGCCGTAGTCCTGGAGCAGATGTACTCCGCAGCGTCCGGGGGACGTCGCGCTCCGTGCGCTGACGCCGGTGACGAACTACGGCACGGCCACCTACGATCCGCTGTGCGAGGAGTCGCACGACGGGACCCCGCGGCGGATCGTGTCGTCGGCGGTGGAGATCGTCGAGGGCTGTGACTCGGCGGGCATCCTGGTCCGGGACAGGGACAAGGTGGAGACGCCGGCCTCGACGGACGGGCTCGCGGCGGAGTCCGACCGGCTTCAGGAACGGCTCGTCGAGGGCCCCTGCTTCGACATCGCTGTCGCCCGTGAACGCGAAGAGGGCGGTGCGCATGTGTTTCGCATCGAGGACCTCACCGAGCTCGAACAGCGGTGGCCGCGCTACTCGCCCGCGGCACGCGAGTTGGGTGTCGGCAGCATGATGACCTTCCTCTTGTTCGCCGACCGAGGAGTTCGGCGCGCTGAACCTGTACGCGCGCCGGCCGGGAGCCTTCACCGAGAACAGCGAGACCGCGGGACTGTTGCTGGCCTCGCACGCCGCCGTCGCGCTCTCCGGCGCCCGCACGTCCACGCAGCTGCACGGCGTAGCGGTGGCACCGAGGACTGATCCAGCGATCGTTGTGGGCGGCTCTTCCGGCACATGGTCCGGACCGAAAGAGCCTGACCATCGCCTTCCCCCGGGGGACATGGCGCCGGCTGACGGCCGAGTGCCCACTAATCCGCGACCTACCTGTCACCTCGGCCTCCAGGACAAACTGCCGTCAGAGCGTCTGATCGGACTGTTTCCGGGCACTCGGCGGCCAGGAGGTACACGCCATGGTTCCCATCCTGTTGGTACTGCTCGTGGTGCTGATTCTCTTCGGCGCCGGTTTCGCGGTCCAGGTTCTCTGGTGGATCGCTCTGGTCGTCCTCGTCCTCTGGCTTCTCGGGTTCCTGGTGCGAGGGACAGGAGCGGGCGGAACTCGGGGACGCTGGTATCGCTGGTAATGCCCCACACGGGCCATGTTCGACTCGGCCCGGATCGGAAAAACAGCAGCCCCCGGACTCTGTGACGAGTCCCGGGGGCTGCTGCGCTCAGAGGCGGCTTTCGGTCAGACGTGCGGGCCACCGAACGGGGCGCCACCGGTCCCGTAATAGGTGCCCAACTCGTCACGGTAGCCCTGGTCGCCGAGGTGCTTCTCTCGGTGGAACTCCGGGGCCTCCTTGATCTGTTGCTTGGCGAGGCTGACGTAGACCTTCTTCTCGTTCGGGTCGATGCTGTCGACCGTGCTGGCCGGGAGCATGGCCTCCTTGCCGAAGATCCAGACACCGGTGTCGACCACCAGGTAGGCGTCACCGACCTCGTCGGAGTGCTTGTCGACCTTGCCGATACTGCCGTCCGTGGCCTCCACCTTGTATCCGGTGAGGTCGGCGTCCGCCAGACGACCCGCGGTCGACTTGTAACTCCACACATTCTCAGTCACGCGAAAACAACTCCTCCGGTAAATGGAGGACGGCGGATACATCCACCGGTCCTCCTTTTCCGTACGTCGTACACAGCGGTCTCATCGGTTCTTCGACCGCCATGGTTGCGAGTGCCCGTCATCCGGGGTCGCACGCCCCCAATTCAAGCCAGGATCAAGAGTTTTCCCATACTCATCCACGTACTCATGCACGAGAAATATTTCCATCCGTCAACTGGCCGAGCGGCAGCCTGTGGAGCGGAAATCCTGGTGGTAGCAGGGGCGCCGCCAAGTCGTTGATTTCCGCGAGTTCCGTGCGGTGTTGCGGTAGTGATGCCCACAGCCGGCGCTGCACGGCTGCGAACCGGGCCGCCTCGGTGTTCGTGTAGGGGCGCTGCCGTTCCCTTTCCAGCATGGCTTCGGTGCCGCCTTGCCTGTTCCGCAGAGCGCGTACGTCCCGGTCGGTCACCGTGACGGTGTGCACGGCCGGATGGTGGTCGAGGGCCGGTGCGAGTGCGGCGAGTGCTCGGTAGCACCGGTCGTGTCCGTGGGGTGTGGTGAAGCGGGAGGGCAGTCCTTGTTCGAGGCCGAGGGCGAACCGGCGCGCGGTGCCCTGGCGGCTGTCGGCCGCGCGTACCGCGAGGACCAGCATCTCCACCCGGTAGCCCGTGGCCTCGAACCGGGAGGCGGCGGCCAGTAGGTCCGTGCCGCTGGCCGGCGCCGCCTCCACCACCACATCGGCCTTCCGGCTTCGGAGCCATTCCTCCGCCGAGTTCTGCCAGGCCCGGTAGTCGGCTCGCAACAGGGCTCCCGCCGTACGCGGGCGCCGGGCGAGCAGCCGGGAGTACTCGGGATGGAACCCGCGGAAGTCCTCGCTGGACACGAGGACGGTACCTGGACGCATCGCACGCAACACCAGGGCGGAGGCCGCTGTCTTGCCGGCGCCGGGCTGCCCCACCACGTAGACCACTACCGGGTCCCGTCGGGGCTCGGAGTCGCCCAGATGGAACGGAACGATCAGATCCGTGAAAATGCGCCGGTGTTCCGCGCGTGACAGCTGGCGCTAGCCGCCCCCTCGGAGAGCGGCCCGATCGGCGCGGTCCCGGGGAAGCAGGGGTGCGGCCCATCCGAGGCTGCTGCGGATGTCCTCGGCAACGGCCGTCCGCCGCGCCGCTCCGGAGGCGCCGCGCGCGATCTCTCCGACCCGTAGAGCGATGGCGCGGAAGTGCTGGGCTTCGGCGGCGGTCCACGGCCGTGTCCGCTCGGCGTCCACCGCTCGGGCGGCGTTCGGCCGGCGTGACCAACTTCCGTCCGGCGCCAGCCGGTTCAGGTACCGAACGCCGTTGGCGCCGATCACCGTCACCCGGTTCGCCAGTCGCTCGGCTTCGACGATGCGCAGGACTTCGGGAAGTTCTCGGGAGCAGTGGTCGTGGTGGTGCGCCGACACGTAGCGGCCGGTCCCGGTGGCCCGCACCTGCTGGAGGTAGCGGTGCACCACGGCCAGACTGCTGAGGGCCTGCGGAATCGCGAGCACGGCCAGTTCGACCCGGTGGCCGGCGTGTCGGTAGGCGCCCACGGTGGAGCGGGCTTCCTGCGGGTCGGCCAGAGCCGTCTCGATGACGGCGTCCAGTCGGTGACGGCGGGTGTGGTCCTCCACCTCGGCCTGCCAGCGGCGGGTGTCGGGGCGCGTTCGTACTCCGGCGCTGAGGTCGTCGACCGCCAGGAGCGCCGGATAGCAGGGGTGGGCCCGTTTGAAGTCGTCGCTGCCTATGCGCACCGCGCCTCCGCGGTGGGCCAGCGCATGGTGCACCAGGTCCGCGAAGGTGGATTTGCCGACGCCGGGCTGACCTGCCACGAACACCACGACCGGGGAAGTCTGGGCCGTGGCCTTCTTGGTGACGGCCGGCAGGATCGTGCTGACGAGCAGGTCGCGGTGCCGCTCTTCGGGCAGTACGGCCGGGGCAAACCGTTGTTCACCGCCACGTGGCCGCGTCAATCGGAGTTCCACATGCGGCGGTCATCCGGCGTCGGGATCCGCCGAGCGGAGCTCGGCACGCAACAACCGGGGTTCGGAGCCGAGGCCGCGGCCCTGCACGCTCCAGGCGTCGGCGTCCTCAAGTGCGTCCTGCACGTCGACCCAGGCGTGCTCGGAACCGATCGGGTCGATGGTGCACAGGACGAGCGCGCCCTGGTTGATCTCCTGGATCCGAGTGGTGCCGCCCGTGAGGTCCGCGAGCCGGGCGGCGAGTGCCGCGGCACGCCCTGCCAGGACCGCATCCACTCCTCCCCCTCACACCGCACCGATTACTGAGCGTATCGCTAATCGATTAGCGTGCCGTTAACCGATTAGCGTGTCAAGCGTTGCAAGGAGTAGCGAGTTCCTCTCCGGGAGTAGGCAGTGCCCACTGCGGACTATCAGCGCATCGCCGACGACCTGCGCAGGCGACTGGCGGAAGGAGAATGGTCCCCGGGTGAGCAACTGCCGCCGCGGGCCCAGCTGGCGCACGAGTACCAGACCAGTCCGGCCGCGGTCCAGCGGGGCCAGGAACTGCTGATCGACACCGGCCTGCTGGAGGGGCGCAAGAGTGTCGGCGTCTTCGTCCGCGCCCCGCAGGCGCGCATCGCGCTGCCCGTGCTGCTGCCGATTCCGGACGCGATCCGGCGGGCCGGGCTCGTCCCGGGCATCGAATACCGGTCGGACGTCAAGGTCCCGGCACCGGAGCCCATCGCCCGGCGGCTGTCGGTCGACATCGACACACTGTGCGTCCGCACCCGCTACGAGTATCTGGGCAACGCCCGTCCCTTGGCCCTCGGCGAATCGTGGGAGCCGATGGCGCTCACCCACCGCACGCCGGTTCTCCTGCCGGAGGACGGGCCGCTGGCCGGTACCGGTGTGGCTCGCCGGATGGCCTCGGTCGGCGTCCGGGTGGGCCACGCCCAGCTCCGCACACACGCCCGGCACCCGGACGACCACGAGGCACTGCGGCTCGGCATCACCCGTCGCACGCTGATCGTCAGGCTGGACCGGACCCACCTGACCGACACGGGCCGGCCGGTCGAGACCGCCACCTTCCTCCTCCCGCAGACGCGTTGGGAACTGGTCTACGACGTCCCGGTACCGGCCTGCGATCCCCTCGGCGACGGGCATCGCCCGCAGGAAACGGACGCCCATGATCCAGAGAGCCGACCGGCCAGGCAGAGCGGCACCCCTCGCAGGCCGTGACCGCCGCGTGCACGTGCTGAAGGGGCGTCGGCCACACGGACCGGCAGTCACAGATCGAGAGCGAATGACCATCAGGGGGTGGGCGTGGCAGGCCGGGACCTGAGGGCTCTGTTCGGCTCCAACGATCACCGAGTGGGCGCGGACGAGGCGTTCACCAACCGGGAGGGCCAGTGGCACATGTTCGTGAGCGCCCTGGACGCCCACCTGCGGCATGTGACCGCTCCGACTTTCGATGCCGCGGACCTGGAGGCGCCCCGACGCAACCTGCTCGTCTTCCACGGTGTCGGCGGCATCGGCAAATCGACGCTGTCACGGAGGCTGGAGGCCGCGCTGGCCGATGCCGAACGCAGGCCGACGCAATGGGGTGAACCGGCTTGGCACGGGCCGCGGATCGTCCCTGTCCGGCTCGACCTGGCGCGCTCGGCGAACACCGACTTCGAGCGCGTCGTCGTCACGATCCGGCTTGCCGTCGCGGCGGCGGTCGGCCGGCCCATGCCCGCCTTCGACATCGCGTTACGCCGTTACTGGGACCACCGGCATCCGGGCGAGCCGTTGGAGGAGTACCTGCGCCGTGACGGCCTGGTGACCCGCTTCGGCCAGGCGCTTCCTCAGCAGGTGCAGGCGGCGCTCGGCGAGGTCGCCCAGGGCCTGGCGCTGCCCGGGATGCTCGGATCCGCGGTCGGACAGCTCACCGGCGCGCTGGTGCGGGCGCTGCGCGAACACCGCCGCTCAGTAAGCGCGTTGGCCGGCTGTGCGCGGCTGGCCGACCTCCTGGAGGCCGACACCGACCTGGAGTCGCTCTCGTACTACCCGCACCTGCTCGCCTGGGAGCTGGCCCGCTTGCCCGCCCGCAAGCAGATCGCCCCGGTGGTGCTGCTGGACACCTTCGAGGACGTCGGGGACCGCACCCACCGGGACCTGGAGCGGCTGCTGCAGCACGTGGTGTGGCTCATGCCCAACGTCTTCTTCGTCGTCACCGGACGCAACCGGCTGCAGTGGGCCGACCCGGCCCTGCACGGTCAACTCGACTGGACCGGCCCGACGGCGTGGCCCGGACTGGCCGACCACGGAGCCTGGCCCGGGCCGGCCGGCCACGGCGTGCCGGCGCCCCGCGCCGACGCGGCCGATCCGGGCGGTCACCGTCAGATCCTGATCGGGGACTTCAGCGACGAGGACTGCCAGGACTACCTCGCCCACCGCCTCGCCGCCGACGGCCGGCCGCTGATCGACGCGACGCTGCGCCGTGTGATCGCCGAGCGCTCCCACGGCCTTCCCCTGTACCTCGACCTGGCCGCCATGCGTTTCCTTGAGATCCGTCGCACCGGCCGCACCCCTCAACCGGCCGACTTCGGCGGCGACTTCCCCGCCCTGATCGCCCGTACCCTCGCCGACCTCACCCCCGACGAACGCCACGTCCTGCGCTCGGTCAGCCTCCTGGACGCCTTCGACATCCCCCTCGCCACCGCCGCCGCCGGCATCAGCCGTGACGCCCCGGTCCTCCGCCTGCTGGAGCGGCCCTTCGTCCGCCACACCCCCACCGGCCTCTGGCCCTACCACCTGCACGCCCTCATCCGCTCGACCCTGCGCACCGCCGAAGACACCACCGACGACCGCTGGTCAGCACGAGACTGGCGAAACGCGGCCGAACGCGCCCACAGTGCCGTTGGCCGACAGTGGGCCGAGCACACCGGCCCCGGCCGCCGTCTGCTGATCGCCTGCCTGCGCCAAGGTCTCACCCTCGCCTCCGAGTTCCACCTCGACCTGAGCTGGCTGACCGAGGCGGCCTGGCAGTACGTCGGCGACTCCGTGTGGGAACCCCTCGCCTCCGCCCGGCGGGACAACGGCGACGAGACGCGTCCACAGACGCCGGCCGACGCCCTGTCCGAACTGCTCAACACGCTCGGCCGTCGACAGCACGAACACCGCCGCACCACGGCCGACCGGCTCGCCGCCGTCATCGACACCGGTCAACTGCCGGAAGAACTGGGCCACATGGCCCGCTACTACCTGGCCAAAGCCCAACGTGACCTCGGCGAGTCAGCCGCCTCCCGGACAGGAATGCAGCAGGTCGCCGACGGCGGAGGCCGCCTCGCCCCCGCCGCCCGCCGCGGCCTGGCCCACCTCGCCCGTCTGGCCGGCGACTTCCCCACCGCCCTGACCGTCGCCGAGACCCTGGGGTGGGCCGGCCGGCAGAACCGCGTACTCGGCGACATCCACTGGCCCCAGGGCGACATCGCACGAGCGGCCGACGACTACGAACGTGCCCGCGACGACGCCGACCGACGCGGCATCGCGGGAGAACGCGCAACCGCCCAGGCACACCGGGCACTTGCGCTGTCCTTCGCGGACCCCACGACCGCGGACGGCGACATCGCCCTCGCCCACGACCTCCTGACCGACCTCACACTCCACGCCACCACCCTGACCGTCCACATCGCCGTCCTCGTCCGCGACGCGGGCCGCAGGCCGGACATCGACGAACGCGCCCAAGCCCTGCACACCGAGATCGAGACCGCCGGGCTGACTTCGCTCCTCCCCCTGCTTGAGCTCGCCGTCTGCTTCCACCACGCCGTCCGCGGAGACGAGGAACTCCTCGCCGCCGCCATCCACCGACTGCGCCGGATCACCAACGACGGCGACCACGCCTACCTCGCCGACATCGCGTGCTTCATGGACGACAGGCTCATCGCCGCGGAGGCTTCCCCTGTCCGGTGGCTGGAGAACGAAGAGGCAGTCCGCCGACGTTGGCACGCTCTCGTCACCGAACGGCGCGGCACCTGGCTCAACCGAACGCGATAGGGCCCACGGACCAACGGCAAGGCCGAACCACCGACCACATCCGGCTCGACGAACGGGACGGCAGGCGCACTGGGCCATCCCGCCCTGCGCGTACCTCACGACAACCGAGTTCAAGCCCAATGCCACGCATGTGGGCCCCGGTCCGGAAGACCGGGGCCCACATGCGTGGCAGAAAAACGTCGGTCGCGGCTACCAGCGATACCAGCGGCCACTTCCGCCCTTGGGCCGGGCGACAAACCCGACCAGCCAGACCACCAACACGATGATCGCGATGAACCACAGAGCCTTCAGCGCGAATCCCGCACCGAAAAGAATCAGGGCCAGCAGAAGCACAAGAAGAAGGGGAACCATAATGATCGACCTCCGGGCCGTCAGGTTGGTGGTGAGGAGCGGTCAGATAGGGCGTTGACCGACGTAATAGCCGCCGACCTGCTCCTGGTAGCCCGCGTCGCCCTCGTGCTTGTCCTTGTCGAACTCCGGGGAGTTCTTGATCTGGTCCTTGGTGAGACTGACGTAGATCTTCCGCTCGGCCTGGTCGATGGAACTCACGGTGCCGGCCGGCAGCAGAACGTGCTTGCCGAAGATCCAGACACCGGTGTCGACCACGAGATACGAGGAGTCGACAGCGTCCGAGTGCTTGTCGACCTTGCCGATGCCGCCGTTCGTGGCCTCGACCTTGTAGCCGATCAGGTCGATGCCCGCGGTGTGGCCGGAAGTCGGCTGGTAGCCCCAGATGTTGTCACTCATGCAAATACTCCTTCATGGGAATGTCGAATTTCGATTACGTCCTGCTCGAAATGGCGAGTGCCCTTGATCGGGAACCTCACACACGTCATGCGGTCATCAATTTCCGCAATCCTCAAGATTCCTGCTGCCCAATCGGGGTACACGTCGCGTCGGCCCACCGTGCTCAGGCGCGCACTCATGCTCAGGAAGTGATCACTCGTGCCGAAGCCAGTCACCCTCACAGAAATTCACCCGCACCCGACCACCACGCTGCGCCACCGCGCGCAGCTGGTCCGTGGCGGCGGGCCCGCCGTACCGCTCGACCTGGAGTTGCACTACACCTCGTTGGACCCGTTCGCCGTTCGCATCGTCCTGCGAACGGACGGCGCCTCGGTGCACTGGTCCCTGTCTCGAGACTCTCTTCTGCTCGGACTGCGCCGCCTGGAGGGGATCGGCGACGTGGCCGTCTGGCCCCTCCGCGAGGCAGACGGCCACGGATGGCTGCGTATCCGGCTCGGACCACTGGGCAGCGGCGCCGTCTTCCAGACGGAACAGGACGTGGTCGCCGGCTGGCTCGACGTGACACAGCAGCTCGTTCCCCTGGGCGGCGAGAGCGACTACCTGGACTGGGACGGCTTTCTCACACCACTACTCGGCCAGGACTGAGCCGATGACGAAGGGCGAATCATGGATCAGGCAAGCCGGCCTATGGCCGACGCCGCCGAAGAGCCGGTCGGCGAGTTGGTGCAGCGCGCCTCGCACCAGCTGACGGAACTGATACGCGGTGAGATGCGGCTGGCGCGGGCCGAGTTGACGGAGAAGGGCAGGCGCTACGGCAGGGGCGGCGGCCTCTTCGGTGGGGCCGGACTGGCCGGATTCCTCGCGCTGCAAGCGCTGGTCGCCGCCGGGATCGCCGCTCTGGCCGTGCCATTGCCGGTCTGGGCCGCCGCCCTGATGGTGGCGGCCGTCCTCGGACTGGTCGCCGGCGTGCTGGCCCTGACCGGGAAGAAGCAGGTCAGGCAGGCGGCCCCACCCGTTCCCGAGCAGACCGTCGACAGCGTGAAGGCCGATGTGACCGAGATCAAGGAGAGTGTCAAACGATGACGCAACCGCCCCACGACGAGCCCACCGCCGCCAACACGGAGGAGCTGCGCGAGCAGGTCGAGCAGACCCGGCACGAGCTGGGCGACACCGTTCAGTCCCTGGCCGACAAGGCGGACGTCAAGCGCCGCGCCCAGGAGAAGGCCGCCGCGCTCAAGGAGCAGACGACGGCGAAGACCGCGGAACTGACGGACCAGGCCAAGGCGAAAGCCGCCGAGGCGTCGCACATGCTCCAGGACAAGGTGCCCGACACGGTCAAGGAGAAGGCAGCCGTGGCCGCCGGGCAGGTGAGGACCGCAGCGTCGCAGGCCGAGCAGGTGTGGCAGGACAAGGCACCTGAGCCCGTCCGGAACAACCGCACCCCCTTGATCGCCGCGGGCGTGGCGCTGCTGGCCGTCTACGTGCTGCTGCGTCGCAAGAAGAAGTAGGAGGGCCCGGGATGAGGGCATCGAAGATCGCCTACAAGCCCGTCGGTCTGGCCCTCGGCATGCTCGGCGGCCTGGCAGCGGGCGCATTGTTCAAGCAGGCGTGGAAGACGATCGGCCACGACCAGGACGCGCCCGACGCCACCGACGAGGACCGCGGGTGGGGCGAGGTGCTCACCGCGGCCGTCGTGCAGGGCGCAATCTTCGCGGCGGTCAAAGCGGCCGTCGAGCGCGGCGGCGCGATAGCGACCCGGCGCGTGACTGGTACCTGGCCCGGCTGACCCACCGCGTCCGCATCACCTTGCTCGGGCCGATACCGCAACACTTCCGGTGGGGCCCAGGCCGGCCGCCGCCGGAAAGGTCGGGCAGGCTGCCGTCGGTGGTGGCCTGCCCGGCCTGGGCGAGTCATGGGTCCTGGCCGACAGGTCGTCGCGGCCGTGAGCCTTCCAGAACCGACGGTGCTCCCGCCCGGCGCTCCTCAGCCGGGCGGGAGCACCCGTCGGAACGCTCTGTGTGAACGGGTCCGGGCAACGGGCCGGTCAGAGCATCGGGCCGGGATCCCCGGGGCGGATACGGCCACGCCAGCCGGCGGTGTCGCCGTCCTCGCGCTCCACGTACTCCTTGAAGCGCCGCATGTCGCCCTTGACCCGCCGGGTGATCACACCCAACGCGTCCGCACTCTTCTCGGCGACGCCGGTGGGTTCGACGTCCATGGTCAGCTCGACCTTGGTGTGCTGGTCGTCCAGCCGCTCGAACCGGACCGATCCGCTCTGCCGAGTGTCGCCGCCCACGGACCGCCAGGTGATCCTGTCGTCCACCAGCTGGTCGACGATCTCGGTGTCGAACTCGCGCCGCACCCCGCCGATCCTGGTGATCCAGCGATTGTGCCGGTCGTCGAATTGCGTCACTTTCTCGACGCCCTCCATGAACTGCGGGAACTCCTCGAACTGAGTCCACTGGTCGTAGGCCGCGCGCAGCGGAACCGCCACGTCGACCGCTTCCTTGACCGTACTCATGAGTCCCTCCTCATATCCCTTGTGTGCGCGTGCGAAGCACCGAGTACCCGGAGAAAGCCGTACCAAGAGCCCGTCCGGGCGTCGGAGGGCGTCGGTCGGCCTTTTCGGGGAACTCGTCCGCTCATCAGCACCCACGACTCCCGCTCCGCACCGACCGGGGCGGAGCGGTCCGGTGTCACCGCACGGGACGAACGAGGTACTCACCGTGGAAAGCCGAAACGACCCCGACGGCGTCACGTTGTCGTCGCACGAACGCCTCGCCCTGTGGCGGATCGAAGCCGAACTCCGCCAGGACCGACGCCTGGCCCGCCGGATGCGCCGCCCGGGCGCCCGACCGTGGCTGCCTCTGTCCGTGGCCGCCCTGACATGTGCCTCCCAGGTCCTTCTCGTCATAGGGATCCTCTCCCCCAACGCGACCGTGCTGTGGTGCCTCCTCGTGCTGTGGCCGCTCGCCGTCCTGCTGGCGTTCCACATGTTGCGCGGGCCGACCGGCGGCGCGGACCGCACCGGGTGGTAACCATGAACTCGGCCTCACCGCAGGGAAGTTCGAAGCGCCGGGGCTGGTTGCGCGACAGCGCTCTCCAGCAACCGGGGATCACCCGGATCCGCTTCCTCGAAGTGGCCCCCGCCCTGCCCCTGTTGCTCACGCTCACGGCCGAAGAACTCGACGCCCGGGGGCTGAGCGGCGGCGTCATGGCGGGCAGCCTGCTCAGCGACCTCGTCAACGGGCGCGCGTGCGAGTGGAGCGGCCTCTGCGATCCGCGCCGCCTCGCCTCCGTGATCCGGACCGGCGGTCGGCAGTGCGCCGTTCACCGCGACGAGAACGGACAGCTCCACGCGGTCCCGGCCCGGTGCACCCACCTCGGCCAGATCCTCCAGGGGCCCGCCGTACGGCCGTTGGCGAAGCGCGACATCCGAACCGCACAGCGTTTCACCCCCGTTGCCCCCGGGAACCCGGTGAACACCCTGACGAAAGCTCGACCGAGACAGAGAGAAGTTGAAATGCCGTGAGCGCGCGGACCGTCGAACAGCATCCCCTGCACGTGGCCAGGACCGGCTGGTCGAAGGCCCGTCACCGCCAGGGCAAGGGCGTGCGCACGTGTGTCCGCGCCGTGGACGACGGCGCCCCAGTGACGGCGCGCGCCGACCTGGAGTCCAACATCGTCCGCGGCGAGGACTGACCCGCCGGCCATCCCCGTGGCGCTGCCCGGTGAACGTCTCTCCGAACCGGCTCTGACGTACCTGAGCACAAGGTCGAGGCGTACGCCCTGTTATGGCCTCGCCTCACGGGTACTCGCGAAGGCGCTCGCAGAACCGCTGCCACCCGGGAGAGACGATGCCCGACTTCGGATACTTCCTGTCGTGCGAGGAGCACAGCCCGGCAGAACTCGTCGACCAGGCCAGGATGGCCGAACAGGCGGGTTTTGACGCCCTCTGGATCTCGGACCACTACCACCCGTGGAACGACCACCAGGGACAGAGCCCGTTCGTCTGGACGGTGATCGGCGCCCTGTCCCAGGCCGTCTCGCTGCCTGTCGAGACGGCAGTGACCTGTCCCCTCGTCCGTACGCACCCCGCCGTGATCGCCCAGGCGGCGGCCACCAGCGCCGCCCACCTCGGCGGCCGTTTCCGGCTCGGGGTCGGCACCGGCGAGGCACTCAACGAGCACATCCTGGGCACCGGCTGGCCCGAGGCGTCCGTGCGGCTGGAGATGTTGGAAGAGGCACTCCACATCATCCGGCAGCTCTTCACCGGCGAGCAGACGAGCCACCGCGGCAAGTACTACACGGTGGAGAACGCCCGCCTGTACACACTGCCCGACGAGCCGGTACCGATCGACGTCTCCGCGTTCGGCCCGCAGGCCGCCGAGGTCGCCGCACGCATCGGCGACGGCATGATCACGATGATGCCCGACACCGCCCTGGTCGAGCGCTTCCGTCGCGGTGGCGGCGGCTCCAAGCCCGTGCGGGGCGGCCTCAAGGTGTGCTGGGGCACCGACCGGAAGGAAGCCCTGCGCACCGCACACCACCTGTGGGCCAATGAGCAACTCCCCGGCGAACTCCCGCAGATCCTGCCGACCCCGCGCCACTTCGAGCAGGCGTCCGAACTCGTCACCGAGGATCAGGTGGCCGCCGCCGTACCGTGCGGCGACGACCCCGACGCGCACGTCGAAGCCCTGACCGCCTTCGCCGACGCGGGCTTCGACACCGTGTACGTCAACCAGATCGGCAAGGACCAACAGGGCTTCTTCGACTTCTACCGCACCAAGATCCTGCCGGCGCTCCGCGCCTGACGGCTGTGACCGGACGGCGAGAAAAGCGGACGAGACCACGGCGAACTCCTCGGCCCCGCATGTTCTCGGCTCGCGGAACCCGGCCGACAGGGCGTGGCCGGCGCGTGCCATGGGTGAGTTCCTCGCTCTGATGGCGGCGCTGTGCTTCGGCGTCACGCACTTCGTCAACGGCCTGTTGTCCCGGCGAGCCGACGGAATGACCGTCGCTCTCCACGCCCAGCTGGGCGGGACCGTACTCGCGCCGGCCCTGGCCACGAGTCTGCCCGGCGGCTCCGCTTCGCCCGCGGACTACGGCTGGGGAGCACCTCTCCGCGCCGCTGTGGGTGGGTGTCGCCGCCGTGGTGCCGGCGCTCTGGCTGGTCTCGCGGACCACGTCGGGCACGGCCCGGAAGGACCGCGGAGCACTGTCCGACGGCGTGCCGAGCGCGCTGGTGGCGAGCGTGGGGATCGGTGTGCAGTTCCTGGCCACGGCGCAGGTGGACGGCGACAGCGGTATGTGGCCGGTCGTGCTGAGCCGGGTGGTGTCGGTCGTGGTCATCGCCTGCGTCATGGCGCCGTATCGGGCCCGCTGGACCATGCCGACAGGAGCCTGGGCGGTAGCGGTGGCGGCCGGCATGGTCGGGACGGTCGCGATCGTGCTGTACCTGGAGGCGACCGCGCGCCGGCTCATGGCCGTGGCCACGGTGCTCGCGTCCCTCTACCCCGCCGTCCCCGTCGTCCTCGCCCTGCTCCTTCTGGGAGAACGTCTGAACCGTCGTCAGGTCGTCGGGCTGGGATGCGCGACCCTGGCAGTCGCGCTGATCGCCCTGCGCTGAGCCGTCCGCGAGCGGCCACCACCGGTTCTCAGCGGGTGAGTGCCCGGCGCAGCGCGCCTCGGGACGCGGCCTCCCATACCGCCGCGAGCTCCCGTTCGCGCGCCTCGGCGATGGCCTCCTCCTGTCCGTACAGCAGGCCCCAGACGAAACCGGTCTCGCCGGCCGCGTGTGCCGCCAGGGCCAGTTCTCGTAGGGCGTCCCGTGCGACGACGCTGTCCTGGTGGTCGCCGAGTACCTTCTGGACGGCCTTGACCCGCTTGCCGAGGCGCTTGGCGGGTTTGCGGAGCGAGTCGTGTGCCGGCTCCGTGGCGTACCGCGTCCTCTTGGCCGCCTTGCGGGCCTCGTGGAGCGCGGTGTCGCGATCCGTGCCCGGCGGGACGTCCACGGCGTGCGCCACGCGGCGGGCGAGTCGGCCGTACTCCTTGAGGATGGCCTTGGCCATGACGTTCGAGGGCTTTCGGGACGCCTTGGTGCGCAGCGGAGGCTGTTGCGTGAGCGTGGCGAGGGAGTCCAGGAGTGCCAGGTAGCGGGGAGAGTTGAGGGCGTCGAGGGTGCGCAGGTGGGCCTCGGAGCTGGTGGTGACGTCCCATATCTGGAGCCGTGCGGTGACGGGGCCGAAGAGCAGTTCCGGGGGCAGCGTCTCGATCCGTGAGGTCAGGCGTTCCAGAAGGACCTCCTGATCGCGTTCCGCGGCGAGTTCGTTCCCCAGCCACTTGAGTTCCTCACGGATCGGATCGGCGGCCTCCCGATCGACGACCGACCGGTAGGAACGCAGCACGCTGCGCAGCCGGCGACAGGCGACGCGCATCCGGTGCACGGAGTCGGGCAGGTCACGCCGTACGGCGGGGTCAAGGTGCACGAGGACGCGGATCTGCTCCTCCGTATAGCGAAGGACCTCCTCGCCGGAAGAGCCGGGCGCCAGAGCCACCCTCTCGGGAACCTGTTGAGCGGACAGCCGGGGCGCTCCCGCCTCCGTCTCCGCCAGGGCCCTGGCCAGCTTCGACGGGGAGTGCGCTCGGTCGATACCGCTCCTGCCGAATGTCTTTTCCACCGCGTCCAGGAGATCCGGGTCGGTGTCGTCCGCGAGTTCGACCGCCATCTCACTCCAACCGGCCCGGGTGCCGGCGCCGCGCACGGATTCGGCACGCACTGCGTCGATGCTCAGTTCGGCCAGGACCTTGCCTCCGAAACCGACGAACTGTCGTACTGCGCGGGTGGAACGGATGCGCACCACCGGTCGCAGCTCCGCGCCCCGGGTGCGGGACAGGGCCAGGTCTCGCAGTGCGTCCGGAACCGTGTCGGACAGCGGGGCGTGGATCTCCTCGCGACTGTCCCCGGACAGCGGCAGTTTGAGATGCCAGCCCGCGTCGGTCCCGCCGGTCCTTCGCCGGAGCGTGGCCGAGGTACCCGCCAGCCGCAGGTCGTCGGTGTCGTAGTAGACGGCGTCCAGATCCTGGGTGCCGTGGTCCACGACCGACGTGACCCCGCCCACGCCGGTGAGGTCGGGCAGCCATGTCGTGTCGTCGGCGGACGGTACGTCGTACTTCCGTTCTGTTTCCTGTTTCGACTCGGTCATCCATTGCGCGTACACGTCTGAACCGCGAGCAAACCCGACCGGTCAGGATTTGTGCGGAGCGGGCTGATCGGAGCGGCGGTGGCTGGTGTCGCACCACGGGTAGGCGCGGCTGCGTCGGCAGGTGCACAGGGCGACGCAGAACCGGTCGGACGACACGGTGGTGCCGTCCTCCAGCGTGACGTCCACCGGGCCCTCGACCAGCAGGGGTCCCGCGCGCCGGGCCACTATGCGGCGGCGTCGTTCATCGGGGCCGTACGGCACGGATGATCACCAGCTCTTCCTTCTCGGCATCGTCCTCGGTGAGGCCGCGGTCGTGCAGCCAGCCGCTGCGGGAGCGCAGGACCGGGCCGAAGGCGACGCTGCGGTGTTCCACGATGTCGGCGCGCAGGCCCGCCGCCCGCAGCCGCCGCAGCGACTCCTGGGGGCCGCTCAGTTCGGACTGGACCAGAAGCAGCACTCCGCCGGGCTTCAGGAGCCCCGGCGCGCCCTGGCAGATCCGGTCCAGTACGAGGCGGCCGTCGTGTCCCGCGTCCCAGGCCCGTGCCGGGCCCCGGCGGGGGCAGGCGGCGGTGGGGGCAGGCACGTACGGCGGGTTGGAGAGGACGAGGTCGAAGGACCGGCCCGCCACCGGAGTCAGCAGATCGCCGCGTCTGACCCGGACCGGGAGACGCGCCAGCAGCGCGTTGATCTTGGTGTTGAGGGTCGCGCGCCAGGAGATGTCGATCGCCGTGACGCGGGCCCCGAGCCGGGCCGCGGCCAGCGCGACGGCACCAGTTCCCGTGCCCACGTCGAGGACTTCGGCGCGCGGGGGCAGTCGTTCGTCGTGGAGGAGTCGGACGAGCAGGTCGGTGTCGTCCTGCGGGGTGTAGACGCCAGGCAAAGTGACCGTGGTCATGGGGCTTCGTTTCCGGTTCCCGTGGACGCGAGAGAACCTGTTCGTGGTCGGAGAGCCGGTCAGACTGACAGGCGCAGTGACGACTCCCCCGCCCGCCAGGCGCCGAGGAGGTGTTCGGCGAGGCGGTCTTCGAGATATGTGGTTGCATCCACGCCGAAGGCGACATCGCCGTCGAGGTGGGGTTCCTCTTCGAGCAGGCCCGCCACGACCTCGCGGCGGACGACCTGTTCGTGCACGGCGTCCGCCTCGACGTGTTCGTCGTAGAAGTGCTCGGCGGCCGACCCCGCGCCGGTCCGCCGCATGGCTTGGGCCAGGCGCCGTGAACCCGGCGAGGAGGTGATCTCGACGGCGGCGAAGTGCCCCACAAGGGCTCCTCGCAGGGCGCGGTGCAGGCCGAGGAGGGACATCAGGTTCACGGTGGCGAGGGCCTCGGCGCCGGCCGCGTCGAGCCAGTGCCCGTATTCCGTGTCCAGGTCGAGGTCGGTCATGAGGTCGGCGAACAGGCGGGCGTGCACGCGGTCCGCGCGGCCCCCGCCGAACTCGTCGAACTCCACGGCCGCCATGCCCGCCTTCGCCCTACCCCACAGCCGGGGCAGCACCCACGCGTGCGGATCGGCCTCCTTGAGGTGGTAGAGCGAGCGCTGCGCTGCGTACTCACGCACCTGCCACAACTCCCCCTCGTCCCGCAGGAAGTGACTGACGCCGCTGCCGTCGACGGGTTCGACGAGCAGGTCGTCCAGCGCCTCGTCGGCGTGCTTGTGTACGGTCGCCCCGGCACGGAGAGTTTCGAGGAACGGCCGTTCCAGGGCCGCCCGGACCCTGAGCAGGTCAGGGTCCCATTCATGGTCGGCGTCGACGCCGGCGAATCCCCTGTAGTGCAGCTCGTAGCAGATGTAGAGGGCGAGCTGGAGGTCGTCTCCGAGCGGGGCGGCGGCAGACATCGCCCCGTCGTCCGGGAGGGGTCCCGTACTCCGCAGGTACGCGATGATCGCCGCGGAGATCGGACCGCGAGCGAAGGGCAGGGGCGGCTCCGGCGATGTGACGTTCATGAACGCCGGGTACCCGTGATGCGGAAACCCTCACGTGAGACGTTCGTCGTGTGCCGGATCGTCCCGCGGGTACACGGTCGGCTCCGTCGTATCCCGACGCCTGGAGCCGTCCGCGCGCCCACGGCCCCGCAACGTATTCGTCGTCGGTCTCGACGAGGACGTGGCACAACTGATCGACCGGGCACGGAGCGTGCTGGACGGCGTCGACGGGCCCGTCGACGCGATCGTCGGTTACGGGGACTTCCCGGTGAGCACGCTCGTGGCGCTCAAGCAAGGAATCCCGGGTACTCGAAACCCTTCAAGGCGGCAGGCCGAGAGTCTGCTCAGCGGCTGAGGCCGGACATCCTCCGGCCTCCCCACCCGATCGGGAGTTCTCATGATCCGTGCCGTGGCGCTCGTCTGTACGCTCACTCCGTCCCCCGCCCCTTCGAGCAGTCATCACCTCGCCGGACAGGTGATGTCCGAACTCGCCGGCCTCGGTGTCCAGGGCGAGACGATCCGGGTGGCCGATCACCACATCCGCTCGGGAATCGCCCGTGACCTGGGGGACGGTGACGACTGGCCGCGCGTGTGGGAGAAGGTCATGGCCGCCGACATCGTCCTGCTGGCCACCCCGATCTGGCTCGGCCACCCCGCCAGCCTCTGCCAGCGCGTGCTGGAGCGGCTCAACGCCGACATCTCCGAGACCGACGACCAGGGCCGGCAACTGCCGTACGGGAAGGTCGGGTTGGTGGCCGTCGTAGGCAACGAGGACGGGGCGCACAAAGTGAGCGCCGACCTCTTCCAGGGCCTCAACGACCTCGGGTTCTCCCTGCCGCCCGGCGCGGTCACCTACTGGGTCGGCGAAGCCCAACAGAGCACCGACTACCAGGACCTCGACAAGACCCCCGACGCCGTCGCCGCCACCACCAGGACCCTTGCCGCCAACGCCGTCCACCTCGCGACGCTGCTCCAGGGCACGCCCTACCCGCCCAGCTGATCGGGCGTTTGCTCGCGTGGGTCGGGGGCACCCGAGTGCTCAGTGCTTCAGACAGCAGGCACACCGTGGGAGCGCCGATCGTCACGCGCTCGTCTACGCGCCGGACGCGCTCCCGCACTGACCGTCCGCCCCACAGCATGGGGAGTAGTGACGCATCATGCCTGCCCAAGTCCGTTCGAAGCGCCACCCGCACGACGACGCCCCCGACACCGCGGAATCCTTCCGTACCCTCGTCCTGCTCGCCCCCGGCCCGCAGCACGACATCGTCCGTGACCAGATCGTGGTGGCGTGGCTGCCCATGGCCGACCGGCTCGCCGGACGGTTCCGCAACCGCGGCGAAAACACCGAGGACCTGCGCCAGGTCGCGGCCATCGGCCTGATCAAAGCGGTCGACCGGTACGACCCGGACCGCGGCAAGGCGTTCGAGAGCTACGCCGTTCCGACCATCACCGGCGAGATCAAACGGCATTTCCGTGACCACACGTGGGCCATGCATGTGCCACGTCGGGTGCAGGAACTGCGCAACAGGGTGCGATCGGCCCTCCGGGATCTGTCCCAGACCGCCCCGGACCACCGTCCCACCAGGTCGGAGATCGCGGCCCGGGCCGGCCTCAGCGAAGAAGACACCCAGGACGGGCTCGAAGCTCTGGAGAGCTATGCCGCCCTCTCGCTCGACGCCGAGCTGCCCGGCGGCGAGAGCGGGTATTCCCTCGGCGACACGCTCGGGACAGCCGACCCGGCTCTGGACACGGTGATCGACCGTGAGGCCGTCAAGCCCGGCATCAAGCAACTCTCGGAGCGTGACAAGGTCATCCTCTACCAGCGGTTCTTCGGCAACATGACGCAGGCCGCCATCGCCGAGGAGCTCGGCATCTCACAGATGCACGTCTCCCGCCTGATCAGCCTCAGCTGTGAGCGGCTGCGGGACCAGGTGATGCGGGAGGCTGCCTGAGAGCCGTCCGTCCGGCAGCCTCGGGGCCGAGCGGGTCGCCGAGGCCACTGGCCGGTGCGGCGTGACACGGACGCGGAAACACTCCGGGCGCGCCCGATCGCGTCCTTCCCGCCCACGCCGCGGTGCGGGTCCGCCGGCTTACCGCTCACGCGGCGATGTGCGGGCTACGCGGTGCTGGTGGAGGTATTCGAGTGCGTTCAGTACGACGGTGCGCCGGTACCAGGAGCGCCAGGCCGCGGTCTCGGTGGCCAGGAAGTCCAGGGCGTATCGCTGTTCGTCCGTCAGCCATGATCCGGGCGCGGTCCAGTGCAGGGTCAGGGTGCCGGTGCAGTGGCCGTCGGGGGTGACCAGCGGAACGCAGGCGAGGGCTCTGCTGTCGGCGTCGAGGAGGGCGCGGCCTGCGGGGTGGAGGAGGAGGTCGGGGTCGGCCGCGACGTCGGGGACGTTCACGGGCTCGCGCAGATGCTGCGCGCGGGCGCATACGTAGGGCGGCCCGGTGACGAGCGCCGCCTGGTCCCGGTAGGCGGCGTCGAGGCCCTTGTGCTGTTCCAGGACCAGGGCGTCGTCCTGCGCCGGATCCGTGAGATGGAGTTCGGCGGCTTTCGCGTCCGAGATGACGACCGTCGCCTCGTGGAGAGCGGCTGCGAGAACCTGCCGACGGTCGTGAGCGTCGATGTCGTAGCTCTGCAGGAAACCGCCGGCCGGGAGCAGCGCGCGGGTGGATCGTCCGGTGAACCACTGGACGTCGGAGTACGGCGGCGGAGCGGTGACGACGGCGGAGGCGAGGACACGCAGCGGCACGTTGTGACGCTGGGAGCCCTCCCGCAGGAGGGCGAACGCGGCATCCGGGCCGGGAAGTCCGTAGCGGGCCAGGAGGATGCCCTGGGCCACACCGATCAGGGTCCTGGTGCGGGCCCTGGCCCTGAGCCCGAACACCTCGTCGCGCAGATCGTCCGCCTCGTGGGAGAGTCTGGCCGCGCGCTGTCTAGTGGTGTCCGAAACGCTGTCGGGCAGCACGGCCAGCGCGTCGCCGAGGGTGTCGTGGATGCGGACGCCGGGGAGTTTCCCGCGTTCCAGCACCGCGCGAACGGAGGGGGCCGCGCCGACGACCAGCACGGGAGCGTGTGCGAGGTGGTCGGTGGCGAGACGGAGGGCCTGGCAGGCCGCGATGCTCACTGACCGCACGCCGGCCATGTCGAGGACGAGCGGTTGCCCGTCGCGGCCGGCCTGGTCGAGCGGCTGTCGCAGCTCCCGTGCCAGGTCGAGGCAGGTGTCGGGGCCGAGCGCGCCGGACAGGCAGACGATCGTCGTGAGTCCGGTGGCCGTACGTACCGTCAGGGGTGGGTGGCTCGTCATCCTGTTGTCACTCCAGCAACTGGGCGCCGTCACCGGCGAACCTGCACCGGCCGCGGACGGGCGACCGGGACGGTCGTTGCCTGACCGCGCGCTTTCACCTTCCCCCCGATGTCTGACGTATGCAACAACGGTCCTCACCCCGCACGGCGGCGAGGGGCAGGGCGCGGGTGCCCAGGGCGTGGGCGGTCTCGGTGAGGCGAACTCGCTGCCGCTGTACGTCGGTGTCGAGAGGGCCGGAGGCTTCGGCGATGGTGGTGTCCGTGTACCGCACGACCATGCCCTCGGCGCTCTCCGGCGTGACCGTCGCCGCTGTGACGGTCTGTACCCGGGTGACGATGTGGTCGACGCGGGTCGGTCCGGCCGTCCTCGGCCAGGTCTCCGGTGCGTCGGCGCGACGGGGTGAGGGCGTCCGGAAGGCGCTCGTGCAACCGAACCGGTACTGCTTCAACGCGTCGGCCGGGGGCATCGCCGTGACCAGATCTGGCCGGCGCCCCTGCTGTAGCAGTCCACGCGGGTTGGGCCGACCGCCGCTCGCGGTTCACGACCGCCTTCTCGGCGCTGTCGTTGCGGGTACCGCCACGCGTGCCGGTTCCCTCACTCGTCGCGCAGGTCCAGAGTGCGGTCGACGACGGCCCGGGCCATTTCCATGGAGGTGCGGCCCTCGGCGAAGGCCCGCGCGCGTAGCCGCAGCAGCGCCTCCTCGGCCCTCACGCCGAGCTGCACCATGATCATCCCGGTGGCCTGGTGAACCTCCTCGTGGTCCGCTTCCGCTCCCGCCAGCCACGTGGCGACTCCTTCGGGGGACGCGTGATCAAGCGCGACGACCACGAGGCTGATGGCGTCGGCGACCAGCAGCGCGGTCCGGACCTGAGCACCGCGCAGCGAACCCGGCGTCCTCCTGTAGAGGTCCAGGGTGCCCAGCGCACTTCCCGCGCCCGCCAACGGCAGTGAGAAGACCGCCCCGGCTCCAGCCTTGGCGGCCTGGAGGGAGAACAGCGGCCAACGGCGGATGTCCCGAGCACTCGTCAGATCAGGCACGAGCACGGGCGCCCGCAGGCGAACCGCCTCCCGGCCCGGCCCTTCGCCCAGCGTGTACTGGATCTCCGCCAGCCGGGCAGCGACACCGTCACTGGCGCACAGCACCACTCCCGAATCCAGGTCGCCCGGCGTGACGGAGACGGACAGCCCCGACATCGCCGGCAACAGTGAGACACACGTACGGCACAACACGTCGGGCACCTCGGCCGACGGCACTCCGCCCACGCCTGCGGCGAGTTCGTGGGCGATACGCGCCCGCTCGATCTCGTTCGCCTCTTCCGCGCCTCCGCCGCTCTGCGGATCACCGCCGAGCATGGCTCTCGCCTCCCCTTGGTCGTCTCACACCACGCGCCCGAACCCGACCCTGGCCCGGACCGCCTGATCAGCCGGAGCACGACCTGTGTCAAAGCCCCGGCCAACCACACCCGGCAAGCAAGCACACACCTGTACTCCTCTTCCTCGTGGTTCCTCGTGGCGAGTGTCCGCTCGACTCAAGCGAAAACGTCGTACGGGGAGTCAGGGCTGTACACCGCTGTCGCCCGCGCCGGGGCGGCCTCTCACCGCCCACCGGGGCCCTCCTGCCCGTTTCGAGCCCTACGGACGGGGCACACGGGAGCGCAGTCAAGTGCTGCGGTCGGCAGGCTTTCTTCCCACTTCGAGGAGTGCCGTGGTGCCATCTCTCTGCCCTTACGACTCCGGCCCGAGGAACTCCGATACCCCACCCGAAAGGTGCAGACCCAGCGTGCTGGCCCCGAACCCGGCTGTTCTGCGTCGGGCCCTCGACGGTTACCTGGCACTCGCGGCCGACGAAGACCCTGCGGCTGCCGTCGCGTTGCAGAACGCCGCCTACACCCTGTGCGTCCTGACCGGCACCCGCACCGTGGAGGAAGCCGTGTCGGCAGCAGATTTGCTGGACGCGCGTCGCATGGGGCCGGCGCCTTCGTCACCGCGGACGTTCATCGCCTCCACGGTCGAGCTGGGCTCCGGGCGAACGGGGGCCGTTTCGTGATGGACCACCCGGACGGTCCGCAACTGAAGGTCGGCACGATCGGATTCGTGGCCCTCGCGGATGACGAAGGGGCCGTCATCTCGGCGGAGTTGGTGTACCGGCGGAACGACTGCCTCGCCGCGCGTCTGGTGCTGTCGGGACCGGACGGCGTGGAAGTCGGCTGGACCTTTGCCTGGGACCTGCTCGCCAGGGGCCTGATGTTCCCGGCCGGCGACGGAGACATCACCGTACAACCCGCACCGGGCCCCATCGGCGGCGTCGAAGTGAGCTCCGTCGCCAGACGGTCCGCCGCACGGGTGTGGCTGCCCACGGCTGGCGTCAGGGAGTTTGTACGGAAGGTACGCGGCAGGGCCGGCCTCGACACCCGCGCCATCGCTCCGGCGCTCGACAGAGAACTCGACATGATCACGCAGGGGACCCAGGGGGCACCGCCTGCCGCTCCGGAGTGACGCGGGATTGCGCCTCACCGGCCGTACGTCGGCAGATTCGAGTACGCGAGGTATACGCGGCACGCGAGGTGCCGTGCGGGCGCCGACGTCTTCCTGCGCGAGGTCCAGGCGGTCCGGCCTGGGACGGCGTCGTACCTGAACGCCAAAGGCCGCCAAGGAGCCGTCTCCCTTGACAAGAACGCGCCCCAGGCCGTCCGCGAGGCCGCCCGGTCGCCGATCCACAACGGGGTCACCCGCGATCGTCCCCGACTCACATCTGAACGCGGCAAAAGGTGCGCTTCGGCCGGGTCGGATGCGATGCCGGGGGTACCCGGGCGTGGAATCCGATCGGCTTTCGGTGGTCGACCGGCGAAAACACACCCCGCGCCCCCGCGGGAGATGTCGGACGAAACGAAGGAGTGCCCATGGACGCGATCGTGCTGCTCAAGGACGACCACCAGACGGTCGAGAAGCTCTTCAAGGAGTTCGAGCAGGCCGGGGACCGCGCCTACAAGACGAAGCGGAAGATCGCCGACAAGGTGATCGAGGAGCTGACGGTCCACACCTGGATCGAGGAGAAGATCTTCTATCCCGCCGCGCGTGCCGCCGTGCCGGACACCACCGATCACGTGCTGGAGAGCGTCGAGGAGCACCACGTCGTGCTGTGGATGCTGTCCGAGCTGGCGGGCCTGGACCCGGAGGACGAGCGCTTCGACGCCAAGATGACCGTCCTCATGGAGAACGTGCGCCACCACGTCGAGGAGGAGGAGAAGGAGTGGTTCCCCCAGGTCCGCTCCGCCCTCGGCCGCAACCGGCTGGGCGAACTGGGCGAGGAGATGGCCGCCGCCAAGTCCGACGCCCCCCGCGACCCGCTCCGGGTCCCCAGCGCGCACGAATGACGGACACGCGCCCACGAAGGACAGACACGACGGCAGCACCGACCACCGGCCTTTCCGAGGAGCGACGGCATGACGAGTGAACAGTCCGGCAACACGGCCTCGACCTCACCGGGCCGGTCCGTGACGATGCCCGTGGCGGACGCCGCCGGGTGGGATCCGGTCGACGTACGGGCCGTGGACACCGCACGAGTGCTGGCGGCCGACGCGGTGCAGAAGGTCGGCAACGGCCATCCCGGCACGGCGATGAGCCTCGCCCCGCTGGCGCACCTGCTGTTCCAGAACGTCCTGCGGCACGACCCGGCTGACGACCAGTGGCTGGGCCGCGACCGGTTCGTGCTCTCCTGCGGGCACTCCAGCCTGACCCTCTACATCCAGCTCTACCTGACCGGCTACGGCCTGGAACTGCCGGACCTGGAGGCGTACCGCACCTGGGGTTCGGCCACCCCCGGGCACCCCGAGCACCGGCACACCCGCGGTGTGGAGATCACCACCGGCCCGCTGGGCCAGGGGTTTGCCAGTGCGGTCGGCATGGCGATGGCGGCCCGCAGGGAGCGCGGTCTGCTCGACCCCGACGCCGAACCGGGCGGCAGCCCCTTCGACCACCGCGTCTACGTCATCGCCTCCGACGGCGACATGATGGAAGGCGTCACCGCCGAGGCCGCCTCCCTCGCCGGACACCAGGAGCTCGGCAACCTCGTCGTCTTCTACGACTCCAACCACATCTCGATCGAGGACGACACCGACGTCGCCTTCAGCGAGGACGTCCCGGCCCGCTTCGCCGCCTACGGCTGGCATGTGCAGACCGTCGACTGGACGCGCACCGGCGACTACGTCGAGGACGTCGATGCCCTGCTGGCAGCCGTCCGTACCGCACAGGACGAGGACGGCCGCCCCTCGCTGATCATGCTGCGCACGCTCATCGGCTGGCCCGCGCCCACCAAGCAGAACACCGGCAAGGCCCACGGTTCCGCACTCGGCGACGACGAGGTCGCCGCGACCAAGCGGCTGCTCGGCTTCGACCCCGAGCGCGACTTCGTCGTGGAGGAGGCGGTGCTGGCCCGCACCCGGCAGGCCGCCGACCGCGGGCGCCGGGCACACGCGGAGTGGGACGAGGCGTACACGGCCTGGCGGACGGCCCATCCCGAGCGGGCCGAACTGCTGGACCGGCTCCGCGCGCAGCGGCTGCCGGACGGCTGGACCGACGCCCTGCCCGCCTTCCCCGCCGACCCCAAGGGGATGGCCACCCGCGCCGCGTCGGGCGCGGTGCTCAGCGCGCTCGCGCCAGTGCTGCCGGAGCTGTGGGGCGGCTCGGCCGACCTGGCCGGGAGCAACAACACGACCATGGACGGCGAGCCGTCCTTCGTGCCCGCCGACCGCCAGTCCAAGGACTGGAAGGGCGGCCCGTACGGCCGCACCCTGCACTTCGGCATCCGCGAGCACGCCATGGGCGCGATCCTCAACGGCATCGCGCTACAGAGTCTGACCCGCCCCTACGGCGGTACGTTCCTCACCTTCTCGGACTACATGCGCCCGGCCGTCCGCCTGGCCGCACTGATGAAGCTGCCCGCCACCTACGTGTGGACCCACGACTCGATCGGCCTCGGCGAGGACGGCCCCACGCATCAGCCCGTGGAACACCTGGCCGCACTGCGCGCGATCCCCGGCCTGGACGTGGTCCGCCCCGCCGACGCGAACGAGACCGCCGCCTGCTGGCGCACCGTCCTCGAACACCGGGACCGCCCCGCCGCGCTGATCCTGACCAGGCAGAAAGTGCCCGTCCTGGACCGCGGCAGCGGTGCCTGCGCCCCCGCCCGGGACGCGGCACGCGGCGGATACGTCCTCGCCGACACCCCGCACGGCACCGCACCCGACGTCATCCTCGTGGCGACCGGCTCCGAGGTGCACATCGCGCTGAAGGCGAGCGGGCTGCTGACGGCCGAGGGCCTCGCGGTGCGGGTCGTGTCGATGCCGTGCCGGGAGTGGTTCGCCGCGCAGCCCCTGGCCTACCGGGACGAGGTCCTCCCGCCCTCCGTGCGGGCCCGCGTCAGTATCGAGGCCGCGGTGGGACAGGGCTGGCGGGACGTGGTCGGTGACGCCGGACGGATCGTCAGCCTGGAGCACTACGGCGCCTCAGCCGACTACCAGCGCCTGTACGCCGAGTTCGGCATCACCCCTGAGGCCGTCGCCGCAGCCGCCCGCGACAGCATCGACGACGTCGGCCGCGCACCCCGGCCCGGCGGCCACCACTGATCGCGTTCTGCCACTCATGACGCTTCTGAACCGCCACGCGTCCGCGCCCACAGCGGCAGAACGAACCAGCACACCACGAAGCCGAGCACCACGGGTACGACCAGCCAACCGGCCAGGGCGTCGTGCAACACGACCCGCAGGATGAGCAGGAGAGCGGACGTCATCATGCCGAGCAGCAGTACCAGCCCGATCACGGTGAGACGCGCGGCCCATCGCACGGTCTGTGGTTTGACCCGGTGGCCGGCGAGCATGCGGTGCAGAGCTACGGGACCGATCAACGCGGCCGTCGCACCCGCACCCAGGAACACGGTGATCAGGTAGATGACCCGGTCCGTCAGGGGCAGTGCGGCGAAGCGTGGCTGGAACACCACGGCAAGCAGGAAGCCGAAGAGGATCTGGACGCCGGTGAGGGTGACTCGCACCTCCTGGAGAAGGTCGTTCCACTGCCGACCCGCCCGCTCCTCCTCGCTCTCCTCACGCCCGCGTCTGACCCCCCGCCGTCCTGTGCCACGGCAGTCCTCCTTCCGCCGGCGCCTCTCCACGGTCGGTCCGACCCGGGGGCGCGATCCGAGTTCCCGGAAACGGCACGGCGAAACCGGGCGCGCTGCCTCCGGTGACCGCGACGAGAACCTGCCCGACTGTTGGTTGACAGGGATCCCCTCATCGCCCTGGGCGGGGTGGTGCCTCTGTGATGTCGAGGAAGACCTGGTCCGCCTGCGGCCATCGATCGGACAGGGCCTTCTTAATGCGCTCGGAGACGGTCTCGACCTCCTCACTGTCCAGGCCGGGGACGAGGTCGATCCGGGCGGCGACCAGTGCCGAGTCCGGCCCGAGACGCATGGTGAGCAGCTGGGCGACATTGTCGATCTCCGGCTGTCCGTCGAGCATGCGTCGGATGGCGGTGCGCGGTTCGGGGTCGATGGCGGCGCCGATGAGCTGGTCGCGGGACTCGCGAGCCAGCCGGTAGGCGACATACACGAGCAACAGTCCGATCGTCAGGGAGGCCGCCGCCTCCCACACCGGGTTCCCGGTGGCGAGATGCAGTCCCATCCCTGTCATGGCGAGAACGACTCCGACCACGGCGGCGCCGTCCTCGGCGATGACCGTGCGATGCGCCGGGTCGGGGGCCGTACCGCCCTGCTGACGGGCCTGGTGCAGCGCCCGCAGCAGCGAACCGCCCTCGGCGAGCAGCGCGACAACGAGGACGGCGATTCCGGTGAGGTAGCGCGGCACGGACACGGTCTCGGTGCTCCGCAGGGCCTCGACCGCCTGGAAGAAGGAGAAGCAGCCGCCCATGACGAAAATGCCGATCGCGGCGAGCAACGACCAGAACCACCGTTCCTTGCCGTAGCCGAACGGATGCCACCGGTCGGGCGGGCGTCGGCTGCGACGCAACGCGGTGAGCAGGAAGATCTCGTTGAGACAGTCGGCCACCGAGTGCGCGGCCTCCGACAACAGGGAGGGCGAGCCGGCGACAAAGCCCCCGACGGCCTTGGCGACGGCGATGCCCAGATTCGCGACGAGCGCGACGACGACGGTCACGCGGGTATGCCGGTCCGAGCGGACGCGCCGGGCCTGTTCGGCGGGGTTGTCAGCTCCTCCGGACATCACACCGCCCACCCAGACCTCGCCTCGTACGTCCGCCACCGGCTCATCCACCGGTGGATGAGCCCGTCCATCACCGCACCCGAGTGCCCGATGTACGCGAACTCATGCGGACGGACTGGAACGGCAGATGCTCCCGGCCAGCCTTCTCCAGTCCGTCCCGTGCGCCGAAGGAGGCGCCCTGAATCGCTGGACGGTCGTTCAGCCGGATGCTCCAGCAATGGCCTCCACCGATCGCACGGCGTGCCCAGAGCGTGCCCCAAAGACCGGTGAACCACGGTCGACAGCGGTGGTCTGGACGACACCTCAGAGGTAACCCATAGTGACTTCCCCCGGCCGCCAGGCAAGCACGAGCACACGTGGCATGGATCCCTCCGGGACACCCTCGCTGGGGAGAATCTGGGGAGTATGGCCGGCGCCGGGGAGCGCGTGGGGAGAATCGGCTGCGTAGCGCGGCATGATCCGATCAGACGCTGAAAGATCCATCCGCGCAGGCCAGAGGCCATCAGAGCCGTATCATCGCAGGTCAGCATCCCCAGGTAGACAACTTCAAGAAGATCTCGAGCTGGGCCGCGATTCTCTTCGCTCCGACGCTCGTGGGGACCATTTATGGCATGAACTTTGAGAACATGCCCGAGCTTGGGTGGCGCTTCGGATACCCCTTCGCGATCGGTCTGATGGGCGTGGTGTGCGTCAGCCTGTACCTGATCTTCAAGCGGCGGGACTGGCTCTGACGCAACAGCGCGCACCGCTCAGTGACCTATCGCCCGGGCCACGGACGTCGTACTCACCGCGTCCGGGCTCAGATGTGTCGCTTCTGACACCGGTCGATCGGCGACGACCACGAAGTGGACGTGTGCGACGCGTTCGCGGAGGTCGGCAGGCGGTAACGCTGCACCACCACATTCCTGGCGCTCGTCCTTGCCATGTCCTGCATCGCCGCCCAGATGCCGGTCGGGTCCGGGTCCGTGGACGTCAGGAGGCAGGCTCGGGTGGCGGTGTCGACGTGCGAGACGGGGGCCGGGGCGGACGGCGGGGGCGTGCTTGTCGCGAACAGGAGCCAGCCGGCGATCGTCGTCGCCGTGGCAGCCGCCGCGGCGACGAGAGCGACGCGACGCTTTCCACCGTTCACGGCCATGATCCCCATGCCGTGTTCACCCCGCTCTCCTCCATGCCGACGCCCGTGACGATGCCGTGCCGCGCGCGTGCGGCACCGATCGCCGTGTCCTCCACCGAGAGCGACAGGCTCCACTCGGACTCGTGGGTCATGGCGTGCACGAGCTCCCGCCACGACATGCCCGTCCCGTTCGTGTCCTCGGGCAGCACGATGTCGAGGACGAGCGGTTGCCCGGAGCCACCCGACATGGACACCGGCACGCCCGCACGGCGCAGGACGTCCCCGTTCGGGCCGCCGATCCGTACGGCTGCCGTGAGCGGCTCGGCCGGGTCGAGGTCCAGGGTCGCCGACACCCGCAGGTCGTCGCCGTCCAGGCCGAAACCCTGGACGACGAGCCGCGGCACGGGAGGGTTGTCTGCGCCGTGCCGTCCCCGGTCCTGTACCCAGGTGACCTCGTCGCCGTCCGCCCGTTCGCGTTCGCGTTCGTCCCAGAAGTCGTCGAGGTACTCCCAGGGGTCGTCCCCGGCATCCTCCAGTTCTTCCTCCGTGCGGACGTCCAGGTACCGCGAGTGCGGATGTCCCGCGATCCCGGTGATGTCGGCGGGGCGGTCCAGCGGATCGCCGAGCATCAGGACGAGGAACTCCGCCATTCCGTAAGGCAGTTGGAGTGCCGTCCCGCTGCGATAGGCCGCGACCACCACCGGCCAGCTGTCCGGGTCGTCGCCCTGCCTGCGCCAGAAGAGGTCGTAGCCGACCGGTGTGGTGCCCCAGCTCAGCAGCGCTCCTTCAGCCGGCCAGGGCGGGAACCGCACCGGTCCGTGGAAGGTCCGCAGCTCCTGCTCGGCCACCGGTGACGGCTCCCGAACGGCGGGGTCCTCCACCTCTCTTCCCAGGCCGCCGGGAGGGCGGACACCGAGCAGACCGTCGAGGCTGCCGTAGCCGTAGGTGTCCACGAAGTCCCGGAAGTCCCGGGGCGGCACGGTGCCGAACACGGCCTGGATCCGGTCCCAGGACTGTGGTTCCACCCCCGCCTCGGGCGGCGGGAGCAACTCGGTCAGACGGCTCACCATGTCGTGCAAGGGTCGGCCTCTCACTTGACGCCGGGGGTGGGCAGCGGACCGCGGCAGGAACCGCAGGCCGTGAGGCCGATGTTGACCCACGCATGCTGAACCGGACTGTAGATGACGTCGGGAACCACGTCGGTGCGGAGCTCGCCGGTCGTGCCGGCAGCCACCATGACGAAGGCGTAGGGCACAGTGCGGTTCCCCTCCTACATGGGTTCCACGTGGTAGTGGACGTCGGCCCCGGACTCCACCTCCGCTCGTGTCGTGTCCTCGAACTCGCGCATGTCGCCGGAACGGCCGGGGTCGGTCGCATCCTGACGGGCGGAATTCGTGGACCGGCCGCAGGTCGCCTCGTTGGCCAGGACGCCTTCACCGCCGAGCTGGTCGCCCAGCGGATGGCAGGCGTTCACGGAGTACCTGGCGTCGGCGACACCCAGCCCCTTCGCGTATGTCTGGGCCCATTTGCATCCGGGGACACCACGAGGGTTGGAGGCGGTGCCGCCGTCCAGACTGCCGTCGGTGAGGCAGGCGTCGACCACGAGGTCGTCGATGTCGCACCGGCGCCGAGCGCGTTCGATGAGGGACGGACGGTGGCTGGCGCGATGCCGTGACCGGTGTCTGCGTGCCCGTCGCGTCCGACCAGGAAGGCCCGCTCGCCAAGGGCGAAGTCATCATCCATGAGATGTGATTCACGCCACATAGGAAACGGTGCCGTTTTCTTCGTGGCCTCGCTAGTCTGATGCCGTCCGAAGAAAACGGCACCGTTTTGTAGAGGGAAGGAGCAGGTCATGGCCGAGCAGTCCACCGCTCGCGGCAGCCGCTTCACCCCCCTGCGCGCGGCACAGCTCTACGACGCCGTGCTCGACCTCCTGCGTGAGGTCGGATACGAGGCCCTTTCCATGGAGGCCGTGGCCACCCGCGCACGGTTCAGCAAGGCCACCCTCTACCGCGACTGGGGCGGCAAGCCCCAACTGGTCGCAGCGGCCGTGGAGTTCCGCAGGCCGACGCGGATCGACCTGATCGACACCGGTTCGCTGCGCGGCGACCTGTACGCGCTGGCCGAGCACTCCGACGACGAACGGCTCGCGCGGGACGCGGCTCTGCAACTGAGCGTGGGCCACGCGATCTACAGCAACCCCGAACTCCGTCGCACCCTGAGAGAGGTGAGGCTCAACCCGGCCCTCGACGACATCGGCGCCATCCTCCAGCGTGGCGTCCACCGAGGCGAACTCGCCCCGGACAACCCGGCGTTGGACCTCGTCCCGCCGATGCTGGTCAGCATCATCGTCGCCCGCCCGCTGCTGAGCGACACGGCGATGACCCAGGACGACCTCAGGCGGAACATGGAAGCACTGGTCTTCCCCGCACTCGGTATCTGACCCACCCGAATCCGGGTCTTCACGCGCCGACCTTCCCCACCGTCGGCGTGCACCGCACACCTTTCCCGCCCCGGCTTCCCGCGCCGTCGGCTTTCCGTGCCCTGCCCGGCCAATGACGGCCGCGCGACGACGCGCCCTCCCCTCCTTTCCGCGTCCCCGCGCAATCGCACACACCCCCACCCGACGCGCGCCGCTCACGCCGTCGGGGTACCCCCGCACGCCCTCATGCCCTGACGGGCGTCGCCAACGACCTGACCGAGAGAGCACCATCATGGCTACATTCCTGTACAGACTTGGGCATACCTCCTTCCGGCGGCGCCCCGTCGTCCTCCTCGTCTGGCTCGCCCTGCTGGGCGCGGCCGTCATCGCCGCCCTCAGCGCGCCGGCCACGAAGGCACTGCCCTTCACCCTGCCCGGCGCGGAGTCCCAGAAGGCGTTCGACCTGCTGGACCAGCGGTTCCCCGGCTCAGCCTCGGACGGAGCGACCGCCCGGATCGTCTTCAAGGCCCCCGAGGGACAGACGGTGACCACCGCGGCCAACAAGGCCGAGGTGCGGAAGGTCGCCAAGGAGATCGCGAGCGGCTCCGACCAGGTGGCCTCCGCGGTCGACCCCTACACCGCCGGGGCCGTCAGCAAGGACGGCTCGACCGCGTACATCTCCGTCACCTACAAGGTGACCGCGGCCGAGGTGGACTCCGACTCCCACGACGCGCTCGACAAGAGCGTGGAGCAGGCTCGTACGTCCGGACTCACCGTGGAGGCCGGCGGAAACGCCGTCAAGGTGGCGGCCCACGGCGCCGCCGCCGAGGTCATCGGCGTGATCGTCGCGGCGGTCGTCCTGGTCATCACCTTCGGCTCCCTGGTCGCCGCCGGACTGTCGCTGCTGACCGCGCTCATCGGCGTCGGCATCGGCTTCCTCACCCTCGCCGCACTGAACTCGCCCCTCGAACTGGGCGACAACGCGGGGGTGTTGGCCCTGATGCTGGGGCTGGCGGTCGGTATCGACTACGCGTTGTTCATCGTCTCCCGCTACCGGTCCGAACTCGCCGAGGGACACCCGAAGCAGGAGGCCGCGGCCCGTGCCACGGGCACCGCGGGCTCGGCGGTGGTCTTCGCGGGCCTGACCGTGATCATCGCGCTGGCCGGACTCGCCGTGGTCAACATCCCGATGCTGACCAAGATGGGCTTCGCCGCCGCCGGATCCGTCACCATCGCGGTGATCATCGCCGTCACCCTCGTGCCCGCACTGCTCGGCTTCGCGGGTGACCGGGTGCTGTCCAAGAGGAAAGCCGGGACGAAGAAGCCCCGTACGGGGAAGCAGCCCAGTGAGGCGAACACCCCGGCAAAGTCACCGATGGGCGTGCGCTGGGCGCAGTTCGTGCTCCGGCGTCCGGTCGCCGTCCTGCTGACCTGTGTCGTCGGCCTCGGTGTGATCGCCGTCCCGACGGCCTCCATGACCCTGGGCCTGCCCGACGACGGCGCCCAGCCCACCGACACCACCCAGCGCCGCGCCTACGACCTGCTCGCCGAGGGCTTCGGCGTCGGCTTCAACGGCCCGCTCGTCGTCGTGGTCGACACGGCCAAGAGCGACGACGCGAAGACGGCGGCCACCGAGGTGGTCACCAGGATCGGCAAGCTCGACGACGTGGCCGCCGTCGCCCCGCCCCGCTTCAACCAGGCCGGAAACACCGCGATCATCACGACCGTCCCCTCGTCCAAGCCCGCCTCCGAGGCCACCGAGAAACTGGTCGAGCACATCCGCGACACCGGCACGGCCATCGAGCGGGACACCGGCGCGAAACTGCTGGTCACCGGCCAGACGGCGGTGAACGTCGACTTCTCCCAGAAGGTCAACGACTCCCTCGTCCCCTATCTGGCCCTGGTCGTCGGACTCGCCTTCCTGCTGCTGATGGCCGTCTTCCGGTCCGTCCTCGTCCCGCTCAAGGCGGCGCTCGGCTTCCTGCTCTCCGTCCTCGCCGCTCTCGGCGCGGTCGTCGCCGTCTTCCAGTGGGGCTGGCTCGCGGGCCTGATCGGAGTGGAGGAGACCGGGCCCATCATGAGCCTGATGCCGATCTTCATGGTGGGCATCGTCTTCGGCCTGGCCATGGACTACGAGGTCTTCCTGGTCACCCGGATGCGGGAGGCGTACGTCCACGGCGAGGGACCGGGACAGGCCGTCCTCACCGGCTTCCGCGACGGAGGACGCGTGGTCACCGCCGCCGCCGTCATCATGATCGCCGTGTTCTCCGGCTTCATCGGCGCCAGCGGAGCCATGATCAAGACGATCGGCTTCGGCCTCGCCGTCGCCGTCCTCTTCGACGCCTTCGTCGTCCGCATGGCCATCGTGCCCGCCGTACTGGCCCTGCTCGGCAAGTCCGCCTGGTGGCTGCCGTCCTGGCTCGACAGGATCCTGCCGAACGTCGACGTCGAGGGCGAGGGACTCGCCAAGTCCACCGCCCCCAAACCGGGTTCGGGACCGGGGAGCGACGACCAGCCCCAGCCCGTGCACGTCTGATCCGTCCACCTCTGCCCCGTACGTCGATGCCCCCCGGGCACGCGCGCACCACGCCCGTGCCCGGGGCCCGACCGGACCGCCCTCACACACCCCGCACACCGCACACCGCACACCGCTCCCGCCACCCCGTGGACACCCATCCCCCACACAGGAGCAGTCCGGCATGATCACCGTCCTCCTCGCCGACCCCCACACCCTGCACCGCCTCGGCCTGCGCACCCACCTCGGCTCCTGCCACGGCCTGACCGTCGTCGGCGAGGCAACCACCGGCGCCGAGACCGTCCGTCTGCACGAACGCCTGCGACCGGATGTCGTACTCCTCGGCAGCGGCCTGCCCGCCACGGGCGCCACCACGACCGTCCGCCGCCTCAGGCAGACCCGCACCCCCGGCTCCGCAGCACCCCGCGTCCTCGTCCTCAGCTCCGCACACCGCGACGAGCACGCCTACGACGTCCTGCGCGCCGGAGCCGACGGCTTCCTCCCCGCCACCATCACCCCCGACGACCTGATCGCGGCCGTGTTCACCGTGGCCGCCGGAGATGCCGTCGTCTCCCCCCGTCTGGCCGGCGCCCTCATCCACGCCGTCCGCTACGGCCCCCGACCCGAAATCCCGCTCCCCTCGGGTCGGTTGGAGGATCTCACCGAGCGCGAACGCGATGTCCTGGCGGCCCTGGCCGCCGGCCGGTCCAACGCCGAGATCGCCGCCCGGCTCTCCATCGCCACCACCACCGTCAAGTCGCACGTCGGCAGCATCCTCACCAAGATCGGCGCCCGCGCCCGCGTCCAGGCCGTGATCTTCGCCTACGAATCCGGACTCGTACGCCCACCCCTCACCCCGGCCGGCCCACGAGACATCTCAGGATCTCG
>NZ_JAEQAZ010000062.1 GCF_016654115.1 Streptomyces sp. MBT53 | reverse complement strand
CGCGCAGAACCCGGCGATGCTGATCGGCGCCCGTGTCATCCAGGGCCTCGGCGCCGGCGGTCTGTCCGCCCTCGTCCAGGTCGTGATGGCCGCGATGATCGCCCCGCGCGAGCGCGGCCGGTACTCCGGCTACACCGGTGCCACCTTCGCCGTGGCGACCGTCGGCGGTCCGCTGCTCGGCGGTGTGATCACCGACACCTCGTGGCTCGGCTGGCGCTACTGCCTGTTCGTCGGCATCCCCTTCGCGCTGATCGCGCTCATCGTGCTCCAGAAGACGCTGAACCTCCCGGTCGCCAAGCGGAAGGTCAAGGTCGACTGGACAGGCGCCTTCTTCATCACCGCGGCGGCCTCGCTGCTGCTGGTCTGGGTGACGTTCGCCGACGACAAGTACGACTGGCTGTCGTGGCAGACGTACACGATGGTGGGCGGCACGCTCGTGCTGGCGCTGCTGTTCGTGTTCACCGAGACCCGGGCGAGCGAGCCGATCATCCCGCTGCGCCTGTTCCGCAACCGCACGGTCTCCCTCGCCTCGCTGGCCTCGCTCTTCGTCGGCGTCGGCATGTACTCCGGCACGGTCTTCTTCTCCCAGTACTTCCAGCTCGCCCGCGACAAGTCCCCGACGATGTCCGGCGTCATGACGATCCCGATGATCGGCGGCCTGTTCGTCGCGTCGATGGTCTCCGGCCGCTTCATCACGAAGACCGGCCGCTGGAAGGGCTGGCTGGTCGGCGGCGCCGTCTCCCTCACCGCCGGACTGGGCCTCCTCGGCCTGATGCGCTACGACACCCCGTACTGGGAACTGTCCATCTACATGGCCCTGTTGGGCATCGGCGTCGGCACGATGATGCAGAACCTGGTCCTCTCCACGCAGAACCAGGTCACCCCGAAGGACCTCGGCGCCGCCTCCTCCACGGTGAGCTTCTTCCGCTCGCTCGGCGGCGCGGTCGGCGTCGGTGTGCTCGGCTCGGTCATGTCGGGCCGGATCACGCACTACGCCAAGGACACCGTCACCTCGCTCGACCCGCAGTCGCAGGCCGCCGCCGCGAAGGCCGTCGGCAGCAGCGCGCTCCCCGACATGGACGCCCTCCCGAGCACGGTCCGCACCTGGCTGGAGAGCGCCTACGGCCACGGAATCGCCGACGTCTTCCTCTACGCGGCGCCCTTCGCCCTCATCGCCCTCGTCGTCGTCATGTTCATCAAGGAGGTCCCGCTGCGGACGTCCGGCGGACTGGCCCAGGCGGCCGAGGAGGCCGTGGGCGTGCTGGACGCGGCCGAGGTTCCCGCGCCGGAGCAGGAGATCAACACCCCCAGCTGGGCAGCCGCTTCCGAGCCTCAGACCGGTGCCGTAGCCACGGCGACCAGGGAGGAGACCGCACCCGTGACCACAGCCATGTCAGTCCCCGTGTCCGGTGGAATTCCCGTCCGCGGCTACGTCCGCGGCGCCGAGAGCGCGCCCGTCCCGCAGGCCGCCGTCACCCTGATCTCCCTCGGGGGACGCCAGTTGGGCCGCTCGGTCACGCAGGCGGACGGCTCCTACGCGCTGGACGCGCCGAGTGTCGGCTCGTACGTCCTGATCGCCTCCGCCGACGGCTTCCAGCCGCAGGCCTCCACGGTCGTGGTCAACGGCCCCGACCCGGTGTCGTACGACGTTCTCCTCAGCGGCACCAGCGGCCTCAACGGCCTTGTCCGGGCGGCCGATTCGGGGCAGCCGGTCAAGGACGCGATGGTGATCGTGACGGATGTGCGCGGGGATCTGCTGTCCAGCGGAATCACCGGTGAGCAGGGCGAGTTCGCGTTCGCCGAGCTGGTGCCGGGGGCGGTGACCGTCGCGGTGAACGCCGACGGGTTCCGGCCGCGCGCGCTGCCCGTCGAGGTCGGCGGCACCGGTGTCACCCGGGTCGAGATCGACCTCGACTCCGGCGCCCGGGTTCTCGGCGTGGTCCGCGCCCCGTACGGCCCGCTGGCCGACGCCCGGGTGACCCTCGTGGACGCGGCGGGCAACGTGGTCGGCACCGCCACCACCGGTTCGGACGGGGCGTACGCCTTCACCGACCTGAGCGGCGGCGAGTACACGGTGATCGCGACCGGCTACCCGCCGGTCGCCACCGCCCTCACCCTGAACGGCCGCGGAACCGACGGCCACGACATCGAACTCGCCCACCCCGGCGAATAGTTGATACCCCGGTCCGCGCAACGCGTCCCGAGCGGAGGCGCGTTGCGCGGACCGGTCCCCTTTGCAGGGCCGTACGGCGAGGAGTTGCAGGACACATGGGACTGACCGCGAAGATCCGTACCCGCGACGGATGGGCCGTGTCGCACGCGGTCGTCACGGTGACCGACCCGACCGGGGCGCAGGTGCTGCGGGCCGAGGCGGACGCGGAGGGGGCGGTGCGGGACCCGAACCCGATGGCCCCCGGTCCGTACACGGTGATCGTGACCGCCGTCGGGTACGCGCCCGCCGCCGCCACCGCGATCGTCACCGCGAGCGGCCGGGCCGAGGTCGGCACGGTCACCCTGGCCCGGCAGGGCGGCACCGAACTCCCGCCGCCCGGCCCCTGGACCGTCGACCCCGCGCACTCCACGGTCGGCGCGGTCGCCCAGCACCTGGGGATCTCCAGCGTGCGCGGCCGCTTCACCGACTTCGCGGCGACGGTCGAGATCGCGCCCGACGACATCGCCAAGTCCCGGGTGGAGGCGGTCATCCGGGCCGCGTCCATCGACACGGGCAACGGCATGCGCGACGACCACCTGCGGTCCGCGGACTTCCTGGACGTGGCCCGCCACCCGGAGATCACCTACCGCTCCACGGGCCTGTCCCCGGCGGGCTCCGACCGGTGGACGGTGCACGGCGACCTGACCCTCCACGGTGTCGTACGACCCGTCGACCTCGACCTCGCCTACCTCGGCACCGGCGCCGACCCCTGGGGCGGCACCCGGGCCGCGTTCCGCGCGACCACGGAACTGCGCCGCGAGGACTTCGCGATGAACTACAACCAGGTCGTCCAGGCGGGCATCGCCGCGATCGGCACGACCCTCAAGGTCGAACTGGACATCCAGACGGTGCAGGGGGAGTCGCTGCCTCGGGGGTGAGGACTCTCCGGGCCTGTGCCCGTCAGACGGCGGCGAGGCTGTTGAGCAGCCGGCCGAGCTCTGCCGGTGCCTGAATGTGGGCCAGGTGGCCCTGGCCGGGGAGTTCGTGGACTCCGGCGTGAGCGACGTGCTGCCGCACGTGGTCGAACGACGTTCCGTAGGGGGCCGTTCCGCGGTTGCTCTGCCCGATGACCAGGTCGACTTGATCTGCCTGTCGCGCCATCACCTCCGGAGGCGGCGCCGCGTTGAGCGCGCCGAGTTCGGCGTGGAGCGGACCGCTCAAGCGGCGCAGGATCGCCCAACCGTGCTGATCGGCCCGGAGATCCTCGACATGCGCGGCGGAGAAACCGGAGATCTGCCGATTGACGATCTCGACGCAGCGATCCCAGTCCGCCGTCTCCGCCGCGTGCTTCAGGTCCGGCAGCGCATGGCGTCCGAAGGGCCGCATCACCGGCTCGTAGGCGATGACCTGGGGTATCGGGCGGTCGTTGGCGGCCAGCAAGGTGATCGAGCCGCCGTAGCTCCAGCCGAAGAGCGCCCTCGTGCCGTCGAACTCGTCCAGGACCACGCCGAGGTCCTCGACCTCTGTCCGCAGTGAGTACGAGTTGGTCAACGGCCCCGAAGAGGCACGTCCCCGGCGGTTCACGACCACCACGGAGGGCCAGGCGTCGATGGCGCCCGCGACATGACGCCACGTATGCGCATCGCTCATCACGCCCGGGACGACGACGAGGCCCGGGGCATCCGGCTCCCCGTACACATCGACCGTGACCCAGCTGTCCCCGCCGACCGGCAGCCTTTTCTGTATCGTCCGCTCCATAAATCTATTATGGAGCGAACGATCTACAATGCAAGCGTGACCGAACGCCACCGTGGCCGCCCCCGAGCCTTCGACCGCGACCGTGCGGTCCTCGACGCCGCTCGCCTCTTCTGGCGGCGCGGCTACTCCGGCACCTCGACCCGCACCCTGACCGCGGCCCTCGGGCTCTCCACCTCCAGCCTCTACGCCGCCTTCGGCAGCAAGGCCGGGCTGTTCGAGGAAGCGGTGCGGACCTACGCCGAGCGTTACCGCGAGATCTACCAGCAGGCTGTCGCCGAGAACGACATCCGGACGGTCATCGAACGCATCCTCACCGACTCCGTCCACGAGTTCACCCAGCCGAACGACACGCATCCCGGATGTCTCATCAGCAGCGCCGTGATGACCGACAGCACGAGCACGCTCGACACCAGCACCTACATCGCCGAACTGCACAGTTCGAACGAGCGGGCCCTCCTCGTGCGCATCGAACGAGCGCTCAAGGACGGGGAACTGGCCGCGGGCACCGACGCAGCGGTCCTGACCGGGCTCGTCCAAACCGTCTGGCACGGACTGTCGGTGCGGTCCAACGTCGACACGGCTCGCGAGAACCTGCTCGCGACGGCACAACTCGCTCACCAGCTGATCTGCCGACACCTCACGTCACCGACGTCCTGACCCGCAACAACTAGGCTGCGCTCATGGCACCGAACATCGCGACCAACACCGCCGTCTCCCTGGACGAGTTGCTCGACTTCGTACGACCCCGCCACCGCGCCCTGCTGCTGACCCGGCGGGCCGACGGCAGTCCCCAGGCCTCGCCGCTGACCTGCGGGGTCGACGACTCCGGGCGGATCGTGGTCTCCACCTACCCCGAGCGCGCCAAGACCCGCAACGCCAAGCGGGACCCGCGGGTCACCCTCGTCGTCCTGAGCGACGAGTGGAACGACCCGTGGGTCCAGATCGACGGCACGGCCGAGGTCATCGACCCGCCGGACTCCGTCGAACCGCTCGTCGAGTACTACCGCAACATCGCCGGCGAACACCCGGACTGGGACGAGTACCGGGCCGCCATGCTGAAGCAGGGCAAGTCGATCATCCGGGTGACGCCGGAGCGGTGGGGACCGGTGGCCACGGGTGGCTTCCCGGCACGGCTCGCCGACGACAACTGACGCCCCTGCTCAACCCCGCTTCACCATCGCCTCGATGCCCGCCACCAGCAGGTCCAGGGCGAAGGTGAAGTCCCGTTCCATCATCTCCGCGACCGTGTCGCCGCCCCGGGCCGCCATGAGTTTCTTGGACTCCGCCGCGATCTCGGCGGTCGTCGGGGCCCCGTCGAACGTCGTCATCGCGTGCCGGAAGTAGTCGTCGGGGGTCATGCCGGTGTCGGCGACCCGGGCGAAGAAGTGGCCCTCGATCGTGCCGTAGCCGTAGACGAACTGGAAGACGGCCGAGATGGCGCCCGTCAGGCCGTGGTCCGGCAGTCCCGTGCGCCGGATCACGCGCTGGACGACCCGGGAGAAGGACAGGTTGTTCGGCCCGATGTTGAGATACGTCCCGGCGAGCGGCGACAGCCACGGGTGCCGGACCAGCAGGCCCCGGTACTCCGTTGCCAGCGTGCGGAGTTGGTCCCGCCAGTCCGCGCCGTCGGCCTCCGGATCGGGCAACGGCAGCTCGCCGAAGACGGCGTCCAGGGCGAGTTCGAGAAGGTCGTCCTTGGTGTCGACGTACCAGTAGACGGACATCGCCGTCACGTTCAGCTCGGTGGCCAGCCGCCGCATGGAGAACTTCGCGAGTCCCTCGGCGTCCAGGAGTCGTACGGTGGCGTCGGTGATGCGGGTGCGGTCGAGCCCGGAGGGTTGTCCCCCGCGCGCACTTCGAGGCGCCTTCTGTTCCAGCCAGACACTCGTGCGCGCGGAACGCCCTGACGACGAGCTTGTCTTGGCCATGACGCACCTTCCTCAAGATCCAAATCCTGGATCAGTCAACTTAGGGGCGCAAGGACTGCGCGACCAGCCACAACGCACCCGCAGACACTACTGAGCGACCACCACCCCCGAGTCTGCCCGCTCCGCCCGCCACAACAACGCAGCCGCAAGCAACCCTCCGGCCAAAACAGCAACCGCGCCGACGATTTGACTGGCCTCCAGCGCGGACGAGAAGGAATCGGTCACCCTCCTCCGCTCGGCCGCCGAAGTCGCCGCCGCCAGTCCCTCGGGCAAGGAGCCCGCCGCGAACCGCGAACTCAGCACCGCGCCGAGGACGGCAACCCCCAACCCGTTCCCGAACTCCCCCAGCGTGCCGTTCACGCCCGCACCGACCCCGGCCTTCTCCGGCGGGATCGCACTCATGATCGCGTGAGCCATCGCCGGATTCGCGATCGCCGCCCCCGCCCCGATCAGCAACAGCCCCGCCAGCGTCCCCGCGTACCCACCGGACGCGACCACCGCGATCGACGCCAGCCCCGCCGACATCAGCACCATGCCCAGCCCGATGGCCCGCGGAGCGCCCAGCTTCGCCGTCCACTTCGCCGCCAGCCCCGAGAAGTTGAGCGCGACGATCGCCAGGGCGAGCGGCGCCGTCCGCACTCCGGCCTCCAACGGGCCGTAGCCGAGGACGAATTGGAGGTGCTGGGTGAGGAGGAAGAGGGAGCCGGCCATGCCGAAGGTGATGAGGACGACTCCGGTGACCGCGCCCGTGAAGCGGCGGTCGCGGAAGAAGTCGAGGTCGAGCATGGGGTACGGGACGCGGTTCTCCCAGTACGCGAAGGCCGCAAGGAACAGGACCGCGACCGCCGCGAACAGCAGCACCCGCTCCGACGTCCAGCCGTGCGCGGGGCCGGAGATGATCGCGTAGACCAGCGCGGCCATGCCGACGGTGGAGAGCAGGGCGCCGAGGAGGTCGGGGCGGTCGCCGCGCGGGCTCTTGGACTCGGGGACCAGGGCGATCGCCGCGGCCAACGCCAGTGCGGCTACCGGCAGGTTGATCAGGAAGATCGCGCCCCACCAGAAGTGGTTGAGCATGAAGCCGCCGAGGAGCGGGCCGGTCGCGAAGCCGAGGGCGTTGACGGCGGCCCAGATGCCGATCGCCTTCGGCTGTTCCTCGGGGGTGAAGATCTGCATCACGACGGCGAGAGTGGTGGTGATGAGCAGCGCCCCGCCCACCCCCATCCCGGCCCGCGCGACGATCAACTGCCCGGTGGAGTCGGCCAGTCCGGCGATCAGTGAGCCCGCGCCGAAGAGGACGAGACCCGCGATCAGCATTTTCTTGCGGCCGTAGCGGTCTGCCGCGCTGCCCGCGGTCAGCAACAGCCCCGACTGTACGAGCGAGTACGCGTTGATCATCCACTGGATGTCCGCGGTGCTCGCGTCGAGTTCGCGGGTGAGCGAGGGGATCGCGACGTTCAGGACGGTGTTGTCGAGCAACACCGTCAACTGCGCGAGGCAGATGACTCCGAGGACGATCCAGCGCTGGGAGTGGCCCTGGAGGGCTGGGGAGGTCGACATGCTGTACACCGTAGAACAGTTCCTATACGGCGTACAACGGAGATACGAGCAGAGGCGGTGACCACGGGGTCACCGCCTCTGCTCAGTGGAGAAGGGTCAGCTGCTCGTCTTCTGCGTCAGGTCGTAGAAGGTGGCCGAACCGACCGTCACCTTCTTGTAGTTCTTCTCGACCCACGAGGTGATCTGCGAGGAGCTGCCGGTGCTGCTGCCGCCCATACCGGTGCCGCCCGAGATGAAGTAGTGGATCTTTCCGTCCGCCACGTACTTCTGGAACTGGGCCAGCGTCGGCGACGGGTCGGTGCCGTTGAAGCCGCCGATCGCCATCACCGGGTCGCCGGTGGCGAGTTGGTAGCTCGCTGCGTTCTGGGAGCCGATGGACGCGGCGACCCAGGTGTACTTGCCCGCGTCCGTCTGGAGCAGCTTCTTGGCCGCCGAGGTGACCGTCGCGCCGTTGAGCAGACCGCCGACGCCACCGCCGCCGCCCATGCCACCGCCGTCGCCGCCCATCTGGCCGCCGAAGCCGCCGCCCTGGTTCTGGGTGCCGGTGCCGCCACCAGGTGCGGTGCCCGTACCGCCGCCGGGCATCGTGCCCGTGCCGCCGCCGGGGAAGCCGCCGCCCTGGTTCTGGGTGGTGCCGCCGCCCTGCTGGCCGGGCATCGTGCCGGTGCCGCCGGTGCGGTTGCCGCCGCCGAAGCCGCCTCGGCCGCCGCCGGGACCGCCGCCGCCCATCATGCTCGCGCCGGCCGGACCGGCCGTCGGGATGGAGCCGGTGTGCGCCGAGTTGACCGTCGACATGGTGTACGCCGCCGGACCTGCCAGGCCCGCCACGATGCTCAGGCCGACCGCCGCGAGGGCGAGTTGGCGGCCGATCTTCGCGACGAAGATCAGGCCGAGCGCGCCCGCCAGGGAGCCGAGGAGGACCAGCCACTTCAGCCAGGGCAGGTAGTCGGGGGTGCGGTTGAGGAGGACGTAACCCCACACGCCCGCTGCAACTACCGCCGCCGCGAGGGTGATCGACGCCCAGATCTCGCTCCGCCGCTCCCAGAGGGAACCCGCGCCGATGCCGATCACGGCCGCGATGTAGGGGGCGAGGGCGATCGTGTAGTACTGGTGGAAGATGCCGGCCATGTAGCTGAAGACGACCAGGGTCGTCACCAGCGAGCCGCCCCACACCAGCATCGAACTGCGCCTGACCGACGTGCGGTTGAGCTTGCGCGTGGCCACCAGGCCCGCGACCAGGAGGATCAGCGCGGCGGGCAGCAGCCAGGAGATCTGGCTGCCGATCTCGGAGTTGAACATCCGGTCCCAGCCCGTGGCACCCCACTGGCCGGTACCGCCACCGCCACCGCCGCCTCCGACGCTGCCGGTCTCGTCGCCGCTGAGGCGGCCGAACCCGTTGTAGCCGAAGGTCAGTTCAAGGAAGCTGTTGTTCTGCGAGCCGCCGATGTACGGGCGCGAGGACGCCGGCCACAGCTCGACGATCGCGACCCACCAGCCGGCGGCGGCGACCAACGCGCCCGTCGCCAGGCCCAGTTGGGCGAACCTCTTCTTCACGCTCACCGGCGCGCACACCGCGTAGACGATGGCCAGCGGCGGCAGGATCAGGAAGGCCTGCAGCGTCTTCGACAGGAACGCGAAGCCGATCGCGACTCCGGCCCACACCAGCCACTTCGTACGGCCGTCCTCAAGGGCCCGGACGACGAGGTAGCAGGCCACCGACATCAGCAACGCCAGTGCCGCGTCGGGGTTGTTGAAGCGGAACATCAGCGCGGCGACCGGGGTGAGCGCCAGCACGGCGCCCGCGATCAGACCGGCCTCGGGGCTGTGCCGGCGGCGGACCGCCGCGTAGACGACCGCGACCGTGCCGACGCCCATGAGGACCTCGGGGACCAGGATCGCCCACGAGTTGAGGCCGAAGATGCGGACCGAGATCTCCATCGGCCACAGGAACGCCGAGGGCTTGTCGACGGTGATCGCGTTGCCCGCGTCCAGCGAGCCGAACAGCATCGCCTTCCAGCTCTTGCTGCCGGCCTGGACCGCCGCCGAGTAGAAGGAGTTGGAGTAGCCGGACGCGCTCAGGTTGTAGAGGTAGAGCAGGCCGGTCGCCAGGAGCATGCCCCAGAAGGCGGGGCGCACCCAGCGCGGGTCCTCGGGCCGGCCGCGCCACAGGCGGCGCCCGAGCGGCTGCTTGGGCTCACCGGCCTGGGGGGCCAGGGTGTCCGAGGGTGCCACCGGTTCGTGCACGGCCGTGTCTCTGGCACCGGCGTCACCGGTCGGCGCCCCCCAGGACGAGGGGCCGCCTCCTCCCGGATAGGTCGTCTGATCGGTTTCGGTGGTCATCGGGGGTCCCTCGGGTAGGTGTCGTGGGGACGCACCGGCTGCAACTGCATCGTCGCGTCCCTCCAGGTGCCGTCCGCGGCTTCACCGGCGCGGAACTGGGTGGTGGTGTCGTACGGCGCTCCCTGCTGAGGCTGGGGCTGCCGGTGGGGCAGCGGGCCGTAGGAACCGTGGTGCTGTGCGTGCTGTGCGTGCTGTGCGTGCTGGGGGGCCGCCGCCGTCGAATAGGTGGGCGACGAAGGGGAGTTGAGGGCCGCGAGCGTCGACTCGTCGGTGCTGTCTCCGTGGTCCGGGAAGACCCAGGCGCGGAAGAGCAGGAAGCGCAGGACGGTCGCGGCGAGGTTGGCGGCCACCAGGACCGCGAGTTCGGTGGAGTGCGCCGGGTTGCTGCTGGCCGCGTTCAGCGCCGCGAGGGAACCGCTGGTCAGCGCGAGGCCGATGGCGAAGACGACCAGGCCCTGTGCCTGGTGACGGACGGCTCCGCCCTTGCCGCGGACCCCGAAGGTGAGACGGCGGTTGGCGGCCGTGTTGGCGACCGCCGAGACCAGCAGCGCGAGCGCGTTGGCGATCTGCGAGCCGCAGAACTGCCGGAAGGCGCTGTACAGCACCAGGTAGAAGAGGGTGGAGAGACCGCCGACCACGCAGAACCCGACGAGCTGGCGGGCCAGCCCCTTGGGCACGTCCTTGATGTCACGGTCGCGGGGGTCGTCGCCGAAGGGGCGCGTGACACGGTCGAGCGGCAGCGAACCGGAGGCCAGGGCCTTGCCCACGCGCCACACTCCCTTCAGGTCCTCGGTCGCCGTCTTCACGATGTGGACCGTCGAGTTCGGGTCGTCGACCCAGTCGACCGGCACCTCGTGGATGCGCAGTCCGGCCCGTTCGGCCAGCACCAGCATCTCGGTGTCGAAGAACCAGCCGGTGTCCTCGACGAGCGGCAGCAGCGCCTGGGCCACATCACGCCGGATCGCCTTGAATCCGCACTGGGCGTCCGAGAAACGGGCCTGCAGCGAGCCGCGCAGGATCAGGTTGTAGGTCCGGCTGATGAACTCGCGCTTGGCGCCACGCACGACACGCGACGAGCGGGCCAGCCGGGAACCGATCGCCAGGTCGGAGTGACCCGAGATCAGCGGCGCCACCAGGGGGAGCAGCGCGTTGAGGTCGGTGGAGAGATCGACGTCCATGTAGGCGAGGATCGGGGCGTCCGAGGCGGACCAGACGGTGCGCAGTGCTCGACCGCGCCCCTTCTGCTCCAGCCGGAACGATTTCACCTCGGGGATGTCCGACTCCAGCCGCGCCGCCACCTGAGGAGTGGTGTCGATCGACGCGTTGTCCGCGATGGTGATGCGGAACGCGTACGGGAACGTGCGCTTGAGGTGCTCGTGCAGTCTGAGCACACATGGCTGGAGGTCCTTCTCCTCGTTGTAGACGGGGATCACTACGTCCAGGACAGGCGTACCGGCGTCTCCGGCCGGGAGGTGCTCCCGCGCCGGCAGGGTGCCGGGAGAAGAGTCGGTTCGCATGAACCGACTCTCCTCAAGCGCCCTGTTGCACCCATGTGGTGGCACTGTGCTGTGCCTGTGAGTGCGATTGCCAATTCGTTTCGGGCGCGGGCATGGGCGCGGCCGGTGCAAGCGCGGGCAGATGCACGGTGAACACAGTGCGTCCGGGAACGCTGTCCACGGTGACCGCGCCGCCGTGTGCGGTCGCGACCGCCTGCACGATGGCCAGGCCCAGACCGGTCGACCCGGTGGAGCGGGAACGCGCCGAGTCGCCGCGCGCGAACCGTTCGAAGACGTGCGGCAGCAAATCCGGCGGGATGCCCTGGCCGTTGTCCTCGACGTCCACGCACATCCACGGGCCGCGCCGCTGCACGCGGGCGGTGATCGTCGTACCGGGCGGCGTGTGCTTTCTCGCGTTGCCCAGCAGATTGACCAGCACCTGCTGGATACGGGCCGCGTCCGCCGACACGAGGGCGGGTTCGTCGGGCAGGTCGAGCCGCCAGTTGTGGCCCATGCCGGCCGCGCGCGAGTCGCTGATGGTGTCCACGACGAGCGGGATCAGGTCGGTCTGGTCGAACTGGAGCGGTCTGCCCGCGTCGAGCCTGGCGAGCAGGAGCAGATCCTCGACGAGGAGGGTCATGCGGCCCGCCTCGGACTCGATTCTCCCGAGGGCGTGCTTGGTGTCCGGGCCGGTCTGTTCGCGTCCGCGACGGGTCAGCTCCGCGTAACCCCGGATGGAGGCCAGGGGCGTCCGCAGCTCATGACTGGCGTCCGCGACGAACTGCCGTACCCGCATCTCGCTCTGCTGTCTGGCGTGCAGGGCGCCGTGCACATGGTCGAGCATCCGGTTGAGCGCGGCACCGACCTGGCCGACCTCGGTGTGCGGGTCGGTCTCGGACTCGGGGACGCGTTCGTTCAGGGTCACCTCGCCCGTGTGGAGCGGCAGTTCGGAGACCCGGGTGGCGGTGGCGGCGACGCGGCGGAGGGGGCGGGTGGCGACACCCACGAGGACGTAGCCGGCGATGGCCGCGGCCACGAGGCCCGCGGCGGTGACGCTGACCTCGACGAGGATCAGGGTGTTGATGGTGTTGGTGACCTCGGAGGTCGGCAGGGCGATGTAGAACGAGTCGCTGCCGTCTTCGCTCGTGGCGTACTGGACGCGGTACTCCCCGAGGCCCGGGATGTCCACCGAGTGATTCCTGTGGTCCTTCGCCACGGAGGCGACGGCCGCCTTCTGCGCCGTGGTGAGGGTGCCGGCGGCCATGCTTTCGAAGGCGCCGTTGGCGTCGCGCTTCTGCTCGGCGATGGCGGCGCTGACGATCTTGCCGTTCTGCACGTAAGCGGCGATGGTGTCGGGCTGCGTCGGGGGCTGGTTGGCGAACTTGGCGGCCTTGGCGCTCGCCGGCGTGGTGTCCTTCGGCGGCGCGTTGCCCGTTTTGCCATTCGGGTTCTGGCCCGCCCCGGGGAGCTTGCCGTCCAGGCGGTTGCCGACCGCACGCCTGGCGGCGTCGTCCACCTTGCCGTCCAGCTGCTGGTACAGGTGATCCTGCAGGGCGAGCGTCGTCACCGTACCGATCACCGCACACACCACCGCGATCAGCGTCACGGACGCGACGACGAGCCGGGTCCGCAGGGTGCGCGGCTTACCCGCTCGCTTCTTCTGCGCACGCGGCCGTCGTCGCCCGCTCATGAGGCCGCGGGCTTGATCAGGTAACCGGCACCGCGTCGAGTGTGGATCATCGGCTCACGTCCCGCGTCGATCTTCCGGCGGAGGTACGAGATGTAGAGCTCGACCACATTGGCCTGCCCACCGAAGTCGTACGACCACACACGGTCGAGGATCTGTGCCTTGCTGAGTACACGACGGGGATTACGCATCAGGAAGCGCAACAGCTCAAACTCGGTGGCGGTGAGGTGGATGCCCTCACCGGCCCGCGACACCTCGTGGCTGTCCTCGTCGAGGGTGAGGTCACCCACGACCAGCACGGAGTCCGAACGGCGGTCCGCCGCACCGGAGCGGCGGATCAGCCCGCGCAGCCGGGCCACGACCTCTTCGAGGCTGAAGGGCTTGGTGACGTAGTCGTCGCCGCCGGCGGTGAGACCCGCGATCCGGTCCTCGACCGCGTCCTTCGCGGTGAGGAACAGCACCGGGACGTCCGGCAGCTCACGGCGCAGCCGGCCCAGGACGGTCAGGCCGTCCATGTCGGGCAGCATCATGTCGAGGACGACGGCGTCGGGCCGGAACTCGCGCGCGGTCTGGATCGCGCCGGTTCCGTCACCCGCGCTGCGGATCTGCCAGCCTTCATAGCGAAGGGCCATGGACAGCAGCTCGGTGATCGACAGCTCGTCGTCCACCACAAGCACTCGGACGGGGCTCCCGTCCGGCCTCAGCAGTTCGGTGCGCCCCTGGGGCGAGGTCGTGGTCATGGTGGACACGTTGTCGTGGTCCTCTTAGAGCACGCTTTCTAGAGTCTGTGATTTTCCTGAGAAACACACAGGGGCCTCTCAGGGAACGCCTTGGAATCTCTTGCCCAGGACTTATCCCGTCCCGCACACGGATCCGGCGGACCTGTGCGTTCCGCCCGTGCCGCCTCGGTCTCCCCTGTATCCCCCCAACCTCCTTCTCTCCCTCACAGTCCGGCGCCCAGCCCGAACAGCTCCGCCCCGTTGTCGTGACAGACCGCCCGCAGCCAGTCGTCCCCGAGGCCCAGTCGCTCCAGGGCGTGCAGCTGGTGCAGGTACGGATACGGGATGTTCGGGAAGTCGCTGCCGAGTAGAACGCGGTTTCCCAGGGCGGCCAGCCGGGGAAGGGCGCGGGGCGGGAACGGGGCGAGGCGTTCGCTGAAGTCCGTGAACGCCATCGTCGTGTCCAGCCGCACCTCCCCGTACCGCTCGGCGAGGTCGAGGAAGTCCTCGTACTCGGGCATCCCCATGTGCGCGACGACCAGCCGCAGCCGCGGGTGTCTTGCCAGCACCCGGCCGATCGGCTCGGGCCCGGTGTGCTTGCCGGGGGCGGGTCCCGACCCGCAGTGGATCACGACCGGTGTCCCGGACTCGGCGAGCAACCCCCAGGCGGGGTCGAGGAGTTCGTCGGCCGGGTCGTACGCCCCGACCTGCACATGCGCCTTGAAGACCCGCGCGCCGGACTCCAGCGCTTCGCGTACGTAGTCCTCAACTCCCTCTTCCGGGAAGAGAGTCGAGGTGTGCAGACAGTCGGGGGTGCGGGCGGCGAAGTCGACGGCCCAGCCGTTGAGCCAGCGGGCCATGCCGGGCTTGTGCGGGTAGAGCATGGCGGTGAAAGCGCGTACTCCGAACTCCCTTATCAGCGCGACCCGTTCGTCCTCCTCCTTCCGGTAGGTGATCGGCCACTCCAGCGCTCCGCCGGTGGAGGGCCCAAGCGCGTCGAAGTACCCCCAGACCTTGCGCAGCACCCGCTCGGGCATGAAGTGGGTGTGCACATCGACGAGACCGGGGAGGCCGAGCCGTCGCCAGAACCTCCGCACCGACTCCGCCTCGGTCACACCGACCGTCTCGGCGGCCACTCCGACCGTCTCGGCAGCCGCGTCGGCTTCACCGGCTTCACACCCTTCACTGTCCATTTCCATAGGGGACCCCACTCCTGCCCATCGCTATCGAACCGGCCCCTGCTCGTCCACATGGAAGGCGGGCGTCCCCAGAAACACATCGGCGGTCACCGGCCCGTAGGCGACGTTGAACGTGTCCAGCCAGTACGACCAGTCCCGCACACCGGCCGCGCTGCTGAAACGGTAGTTGAGCTGCCACCGGACCCACTGCCCCGGCACGAGCCGCACCGCGGGAGGCCGACGCGCCCTGGGCGGCAGCCCGTACAGCGGGTCCACGCGCGGGAACACCCGCAACCGCCCCTCGGCCTCCCGGAGTTGGACCGCGACCTGCTTCCGCTCCGCCCGGCCGTCGTGCGGCGTGAAGTCGTCCTTCTCGTGCATCCGTACCGTGTGGATCATGTGAACCGCGTGGGCCGGCGACGCCATCCCGTCCGGCAGCGGGAATCCGACCGGGGCCGCGTTTCTGCGTGCGGCCGCCTCGCCTCCCCGTGACCGCTTCGTCCAGGACGTGCGGACCCACTGAACGGTCACCTCCATGACGACTCCTCCCTGTCCCCTTCCCGTTCCCTTCCCCATCCTCAGAACAGCCCTTCCTGGACCCCCGGCGCTTCCCTCCTGAACTCCCTCACCGGCACGGTGAATTCAGCCGTCTCGCCGCCGGCCGGGATCAGCTCCCACCCCGTCATCAGCCGTGTGTCCAGAACGACCACGCCCCGCCCGGTCGCGAGGTGGAGATCCGGTCCCGCCGCCGCGAGCACCTCCCCGCTCACCACCCCGCCCGCGACCAGCCCGCCCACCTCGCCGACGGCGGACGGGAGGTCCGTGAGGCCGAACGCGTCGACGTGGTCCACGGGTCGGTACGGCTCGCGGTGGAGCGACTCCGGCCATTCGCGCAGCGCGAGGGCCCGGGCGTGCAGCTCGGCGATCTCGGCTGCGCGCTCCGCCGCCGCGCCCGGCAGCACGGAGCGGACGGCGCGCTTCTCGCCGTAGGGAATCCGGTCCGGTACCCGGAGTGCGGCGCGCAGCAACTCCTCCGAGCGCCGTGCCGCCATCAGTGGGCCGAGGCCCAGCCAGCTGAAGCAGACGGCGCCCTGCTCAAGCAGCCGCGCGGAGCCGCGTTCTTCGGCGGTGATGCCGACCTTGAGCAGGCCGGGGCCGAACCAGGCCAGATATACGTGGTACGGCCGCGGGTCGTCCGCGATCGTGTCCGCGGCCACCGAGTGCGCCCGGTCCAGCCGCGCGCACTCCTCGCACCGCGCTCCTGTGCTCCGCTCCGGCACGGCCGCACGCAGCGGGCAGGTATGCCCCCGTGCTCCCACGCATGTCCGCCCGCCCCCTTCCGCGACCTCGAAGGCCACCCGCTTCCCACGGGGCAGCGGGCTCCCGCGCCCGCCGTCCCACTTCAACTCGGGACCGCCCACCGTCCATCGGAGTCCCGAGCACTTCCACGTCCGTGGTGCCCGTGATGTCTGTGCCATCGCTCACGAGATTAGACGGCGCCACTGACAACGGCCTCAGCCTGCGGTTTCTCCGACCGGAACGGGCGGCTGCCGGGTCTCCTCCGTGCTCCCCTCCGCCGGCCGTCCCCGTCCCCGCCCCGCCAGCCGGCACCCGACACACCCGGCGTGCCCGGCCCGCGCCGACGTGTCCCGCACCCGCATCCCCCACTGCGCCCGGTCCCGCCGGCCGGGCGGCTTGCCCCAGCCGTTGAGGTGGAGCGCCCAGGTGACCAGGACGGCGACGACGACGATCCCCAGCCCGCCGCCGATCAGCGCGGCGGAGACCGTACACACCCCCACCCCGGCGACGGTCGTCCCGACGGTCGCGATGCCGCATCCGGTCCACCCGGCGACCGTATGTCCCTCGTCATACTGGTGTGCGCTCATGTGCCAGCCTCCTCAGGCCTCCGAGATCTCTCACGGTCTAAGAAGTTTAGAGTATTAATCTCTCACTAGCTAAGGCAATATCCATGCAAGCCAAGCCCCGCCCCGCCGCCACCCCGGCCCAGGCACTGGACGCGATGGACTCCCTCATCGCCACCGCCCAGCTCGGCCAGCAGGAAATGGCCGAACGGCTGGGCCTGAACGTCACCGACCTCCTCTGCTTCGCCTGCGTCCTGAAAGCGGGCGAGAACCTCCTCACGGCGGGCGACCTGGCAGAGCACGCCCACGTCACGACGGGCGCGGTGACCGGGATCCTCAACCGCTTGGAACGCGCCGGTTTCATCACCCGCGTCCCCGACCCCACCGACCGCCGCCGCGTCCGCGTGGCCTCGGTACCGGCCGCGGTGACCCGGGTCGTCGCGCTCTACGGGCCGTACTACGACCGCCTCAACGCCCAGTTCGCCGACTACTCCCCGGAGGAGATCGCCATACTGGCCGACTGGTTCGCACGGACGTCGACGCTGGCGCAGGACTACATCGAGGAACTCCGCGCGCGGGACAGGGAGAAGGACGGGGAGTAGGGCACGGAGAGCAGGGCACGGGGGGCAAGCCCGACCCCGTTGGTGTAGCAGGCTCCACCAACGGTTCGGGAGAGTGCTTCATCGTGCTCGCAGCCGTACGACGGCATCGTTGATCTCAGCCGGTCAGAAGGACCGGCGCAGGTCGAACGGCCGCCGTACGGAGGGAAATTCCATGACAACCGCTCCCGGCCCGTTCGCTTCCTTCGTCCGGTTCGTGGTGTGCGGCGGCGGGGTCGGGGTCCTGTCCAGCCTGGCGGTGCCGCTGCTCGCCACGCTGATGCCCTGGGTCGCGGCGAACGCGCTGATCACGATCGCGTCGACCATCCTCTGCACCGAACTGCACGCCCTGTTCACCTTCGGCACCGGGCGCCGTCCCGGTCTGCGTGAGCACTGGCAGTCGGCGGGTTCGGCGACGGCGGCCTACGCGGCGACGTCCGCCGCGATCCTCGTCCTCCACACCGTCCAGGCCTCCCCGACCATGCTCACCGAACAGATCGTCTACCTCAGCGCCTCGGCCCTCGCCGGCATCGGCCGCTTCCTGGTCCTGCGCCTGTTCGTCTTCGCCGACCGGGGCACTCCGGCCACCGTCGCGATTCCGGTACGGACGGTGCCGGCGGCGCCCGTGTTCAGCGCGGCGGCGTAAGCGGCCCGCGCCCCAACAGCCTTGCGCACCAACGGAAGTGGCCGTCGCTCCCGTCCGAGGAGAACAGGTCGTAGGTCGCCAGGGCGTAGGCGCGCTGGTAGAGGGCGAGCGTGTGCGGCGAGTGGTGAAGCTCCTCGGCGAAGAGGCGGGTGAGCGTGGTGGTGTGCGGTTCCGCGTACGGCCCGTACATGTCCCACACGGCGGCCGTCACCGCGGCCTCGAAGGCCGGGTCGCCCGCTGTCGTGAAGAACCCGAAGTCGAGTACGGCCGTGGGGGCGCCCGTGTCGTCGACATGGATGTTCGGCGGTACGAGGTCGCCGTGCACGACCGAGACGAACGGGCCGTCCGGCAACGCCACCAGGGACTCGACGGTCCGTCGCACGACGTCCGCGAGGTCGGGGACCCTGGCCGCGAGCAGGTCGCCGTGACGGCGGACGGCACGCCGGACGAGGGCGGCGAGCGCGTCGGGGAAGCGGGCGTGGCCCTCCCAGAGGGGGCGGTCGTCGCCCTGGACGGTGAGGCGGCGCATGGCCTCGGTGCCGGGTACGGCGGCCAGGACGCGCAGAACCGTCAGCAGGGCGTCGGTCTCCCTCGCGGGCAACTCCCGCGGCGGCGCAGCGACCGCCGAGTCGGCCCGCAGCGGTGCCCCTGCCAACTCGCGTTCATAGGTGACGAGGACGCCTTCGTGCTCCTCGACGGCGAGGATCTCCGGCGTGGCGAACGGCAGCGAGGCCGCGTGCTGGGCGATGTCGTCGTAGACCCGCCGTAAGAGGTCCGGAGCGGTCGGCCGGCGCCCGGTCCACACCTTGGCGACCGTCCCGTCGCCGAGGCGGTAGACGGCGCCCTCGACACCGGCGGCGAGCGGTCGGGCGGCTCCGTGACCACGGTCGGCGAAGTGGCGGACCCAGGTGGTGGAGTGCTGTTGACGGTGGGTGGTCATGGCAGAAGTAGAGCCGGGTCGGTCCGGGTGGAGGCGGTCATCCGCTCATCGACTGGCTAGCGTCTGCACCATGCCGAAACCCACGCCCACGCCCACGCCCACGCCCATACCCACGTCCATACCCATGCGCGAACCACCGCTCGACGTCTCGGTCGCGCTGCGTGGCGGAGTGACCGGTCGGGCCCATGCCTGGGGCTTTCTGCGCCGCTTCGCCGACGAGTGGACGGGCCTGCCCCTGCGGCCCGAGGACGGCTGCACCACGGCCGAACTGGACGCGGTCGAGGCCGAGTTGGGCTTTCGGCTGCCCGCCGCGCTACGCGAGGGATACGCGCTGCTGGGCCGTCGCGACGACCTCACGCGACAGCAGGATCCCCTGCTCCCGCCGCCCGCTCTCCAGGTCGTCGACGACTTCGGCGGTGTCCTGGTCTTCCGCCACGAGAACCAGGGCTGCGCGTCGTGGGGCATCCCCCTGGACGAGATCAAGCAGGACGATCCCCCCGTGGTGGTGGAGTCGCACGACGGCTGGGTCCCGTTCCTGGACAGGCTGTCCGTGGCCTGGGTGGAACTCGTGCTGAGCGAGTCGCTGCTCGGCGTCGGCAGCCTGTACGACGCCTGCGAGTTGCCGGACGCGCTCCTGCCGGACCTGCGGGCGCGCTACACGCGAGTGGATCTGCCGGACCACCCGATGTGGGTCGGCGCCGCGTGCTCACCCCTGCGCTGGTACGCGGCCCCGGGTCGGCTGCTGCGCCGGGACGGGGTGTTCGACCACTGCTGGGTCCACGCGCTCGGACGCACGGCCGCCGACCTGGAGACGATCCGCGCGGACCTGCCCGGACCGTGGGTCGTCGGCTGATGCGGAGGCTCATGCGGGATCGGTGGCCGACCTGTACCGCGGCCACGGCGAGGTGGTGCGGCTGCACAGCGCGGACGGGCTGTGCGCACCGGGCGGCCCTACGACAACCACTTCGTCTCCGTGGTCACTGTCAAGAACCGCGAGGTGACGTACTGACGCGACTACATGGGACCCGGCGCCTAGCCCGCCCGGCGGTAGGCCTCGTCCAGTTCCGAGAACGATGCCGGCCCGTCGTCGAGCGGCAGCGTCTCGTCGTCCCCGAAGTCCGGGGCCTGGAAGGGGTTCGTCGCCGGAGGGGGCGATCCCGCGTTGGGATGGCGGGTCGCCCCTTCCGGGGCGGAGAACAGCGAGGTCAGTTCGATGAGAGGTCTCCCGTTCGTTACAGGCCGCCAGGACCTGGTGTGCCGTGACCGGGCACTGCGGTCCTACAGCTTGCTCATCTTGGCGTACGGACTCAGGATGCGCTCCTGAACCGACCCGAAGTCGACGAGCACCGCGATTCCGTCCTCGATGCCGATGACCCGGCCGAGGCCGTACATGTCGTGTGTCACCTGGTCGCCCACGGCGAAATGCTTGGGGGCCGCCGCGGCCGGTGCCTTGAAGGGACTGGTGGGCAGATAGCGCTTCGGTGCAGCTGGCTTTGTCATTGCTTCCAGTATGGGCCTAGACACGCCTCTCGCTGAGGCCGTCCACATCGCTTGTTCATCACAACCTGGTGCACGAGCCCCCCGACGACCTCACCGAATGCCCGAAATCGTGTGAGCAACGTCACTTTGGGTCAGTCTCGGGTGGCTCCGGCGGGCCACAGGACCCGTACGGGTACACCGGTGCGCCGGGCGTACGTCACCACGTCGGCCGTACCGCCGTGGCCGCGCGCGGGCCGCCCGTCCCAGACGGCGAGCAGCTCGTCGACCATCCCGACCAGAACCTCGCTGCCGAACATGTAGGCGTGGGGGTCGGAGTCCGGCAGCCCGGTCTCGTGCACCTCGGACGCCCGGCGCACGAGGTCGTCGTAGACCGCGTGGTGCCAATCCGGCAGCGACGCACGGTAGTTCGCGGCCGGTACGACGATCTCGAGCGAGCCGCCGTGCTCGAGGACCGCCCGGGCGAACCATGTGTCGGGACCGTCAGCGACACAGGAGACGCCGACCAGGCCGGTCGCGGGGCAGGCACTCACGGCCTCCCGGACGGCCGCGGTGACCGATCGCTCCGTGCCGACGGGCAGCCCTCGATGACCGGTGATCCCGATGCGCATGGCTCGTCCTTGTCGTCAGCACAAAAGCCAGGGCCCCGCGGATCTCTCCGCGGGGCCCTGTTCTGCTGTGCACTCGGCAGGATTCGAACCTGCAACCTTCTGATCCGTAGTCAGATGCTCTATCCGTTAAGCTACGAGTGCTTGATTTTCTCTTGTTTTCCTTCGCCGCTCCCGGCCCTTCCGGCCCGCTCGCGGCGACAGGAAGAACATTACATGACTGCCGCCGCCATGTGAAATCCGTTAGCCATACCCCTTGTGAGCTGCGGAAACGGCCCGAAAACGACCTTGCGAACGACCGAAGCCCCGGTCGCTTCGACCGGGGCTTCGGATGGGGTGCGGAGGCGGAGGGATTTGAACCCTCGATGGGATTTGCGTCCCAAACCGCATTAGCAGTGCGGCGCCATAGACCGGACTAGGCGACGCCTCCAGCAACGACCTCCCGCGCGAGCGCGAGTGGTGCGTGCAGATGATGACACAGACGAGCGGGGTGCCACCAATCGCGGTCTACGGTACTAGGCAGGCGGGCCGCAGGGCAAAGCCGTTGATGCCGGCCGCCGTGTCCGCAACGTCCGGGGGCGGTGGGCGTTAGTCAGGTCATGTTGCAGGTCAACCGTCTCCTCGTGATCGCCGCCGCGTCCGCCGCCACCGTCGGCGCACTGGCCGCGACGCCCGCCGGCGCATCCCCCACGACCGCCCGCACCCTCGCCCCACCGCCCGGCACCGACGAGGACCGGTCCGGCGCCGACCACCTCACCGTCACCGTCCGGCACGCGGGCGCCGCCGACGGCACCCACGATCTGTACTGCCACCCCGGCGGCGGCACCCACCCGGACGTGACCGGCGCCTGCGAGGCCGTCGGCCGCAACACCCGGTGGGGCAAGGACCCCTTCGCCCCGGTACCGCCCGACAGCATGTGCACGATGATCTACGGCGGCCCGGCCACCGCCCACGTCACCGGCACGTGGGCCGGACGCCCCGTCGACACGACGTACGACCGGAGCAACGGCTGCGAGATCTCCCGGTGGAACGGGATGGTCCCGCTGCTGCCCGACCTCCGTCAGTAAATGACATCCGTAAGTAGATGGCATCCGTAGTAGATGGCATCCCGTCGATGTCCGTCAGTAGATGCCCATCCGTAGATGTCCATCCGTAGGGGTCCGACGACGGTCGGTCACACGTTCTACGTCACTTCACCGTGCGACCTCCCTCTCATCTCACTCCGCGAGCACAAGGAGTGCCCTTAGACTCCCTCGCGTGACACGTCGCGGACCCGTTGGCAAGATGGCCTCCGCGGTCGGCAAGGTGCGGTAACAGGGAGGAAGCGTCTCGTGAGCAGCAGGCCATCCCGAGGCGCTGCTCGCCTCGCAGCCATACTCGACGCGCTCCCGGACGCGTTGGTGCTGGTCAACGCCAACGGGACGGTCGTCAACGCGAACACCATCGCGCTGGAAGCCTTCGAGGCGCCCGGCACCGCGCTCGTCGGACGCGGACTGCTGGACCTGCTGCCGGAGTTCGACTCCCGGCTCATCCCCGGTTCGATGCGGCGCCCCGACTCGATGGACCCGCGCGGCCGGACCAAGCCGACCCGGATGATCGCCCGCCGGACGGACGGCTCCGAGTTCCCCGTCGAGGTGACCAGCGCCAACCTCGAAGACGGCCAGCAGGCCTACGACGGCTATGGCTACACCGCCGACGAGCTGCTCATGCTCGTCGTCCGCGACCTCTCCGGCACCGTCGACACCGAGGCCGAGCTGGCCCGTTCGCAGCGGCAGACCGAGATGATCCTGCGCGCCGCCGCCGAGGGTGTCGTAGGAACGGACACGGACGGGCGGGTCGTGCTCGTCAATCCGGCCGCCGCGCAGATCCTCGGGTACCGCGCCAGCGATCTCGGCGGCAAGGAGCTGCACACGCTGGTGCTGCACTCGCGGGCGGACGGTTCGCCGTTCCCGTACGCGGAGTCGCCGCTCGCCGACACCCTGCGGTCCGGGCGCAAGCACCGGGTGCGCGGGCAGGTGCTGTTCGCGAAGAACGGGGACCGGGTCTCCGTCGACCTCACCACCGCGCCCGTGCGCGACGGCGATCAACTCGTCGGCGCCGTGATGACCTTCACCGACCGGCGGCCGTACGACTCGCTCGCCGAGGAGAAGGAAGCCGCCGACAAGCTGCACCGGGACGAGCTGGAGCGGATCGACGAGGAGCACGCCTCCGAACTGACCTCCCTGCGCCAGAAGCACATCACCGAGGTCGAGGAGCTCCAGGAGCAGCACGAGGAGGAGCTCGCGGCGAACGAGGAGCGGTACGCCGCCCTCGGGGAGCGGGAGAAGGACCGGTACGAGGAACTCGCCGCGCGGCACGAGCAGTTGCTCACGCTGCTCGGACGTTCGCTGCGCGGCCCCCTCGACGAACTGCGCCGGGAACTGGCCGCGTTGGCCGCCGACGACGCCGGGCAGCTGTGGCCCGAGGCCAACCAGGTGCTCCATCATCTGTCGGCCGGTTACTCGCGCATCACGCAGCTCATCGACAACGTGCTCGGCTATCAGCGGCTGGAGACCGGGGCCGAGGAGATCTCGCGGACGAAGGTCATGCTGGACGCCGTGGTCGCCGCCGGTGTCGACGGGGCCGTAGAACTGATCGGGCCGGGGCGCGTGCAGTTCGCCGTGCACGCGCCGCCCATCGAGGCCGAGGTCGACCCCGCGCTGCTCGCGACCGCGCTCGCCCACCTGGTCGCGGACGTCGCCGGCGTCGACGCGACCGGCAACTCGCCCGCGTCGGCGGGCGGTTACATGGACAACACGGTCGTCGTGGCGGCGGCGCAGCGCGGTGAGGTCGTACGGATCGAGGTGCGCGGGCCGTACGCCGGGGGAGACCCGGTGCATGAGCCGATCGTGCGCGGGATCGTGCGGGCCCACGGCGGTGTGCTGCAGACGCACGACGTGCCGGGGATGAGCGGCAGCGCGTATGTGCTGGAGGTTCCGATCGGCGGCGGGGCGGGGGCCGTCGCGGTTCCGGCCACGACCGGCGGCGCCGAACTCGCCCTGCCCGAGCAGGCCACGGGCGGCAACAGCGGACGGCGACGGGCCCGGCGGTCCTCGGTCGACGCGTTCCTGGAGAGCGAGGTGCCGGGCGACGGGTCCGACGGTTCCAGTGGCTCCGGTGGTGAGGGCGCGGTGCCGACCGGGCGGCGCAGGAGGCGTGCGGGCGAGGAGTCTGCGGCGGCCGTGGAAGCGGGCGGCGACGGCGCTTCCAGCGGTACGGGGCGACGGCGCGGGCGGGCGGCCGAGGTCGGCGCCGGTGACGGTGACGGTGACGGTTCTGAAGGTGGCGCGGACGGTGTGTCCGAGGGTGCCGTGATGACGGCGGCGGAGCACGCGGCCGGAACGGCGGCCTCCGGTACGGGGCTGGGCGCGGTGCCGCCGGGAGGCGTGCCCGTGCCCGCACCTGGCGGCGGTGGCGAGCGGCAGGCGTTGCCGCCCGCGTTGCCCGCGGGGGGTCCTGCGGGGGGTGCGTCCAACGGCGCCGACGGCTCCGGTGACTCCGGTGGCGAGGACGGGCAGCCGACCGGGCGTCGTAGGCGCGCGCTCGCCGCAGCGGCCGAGCGGGCCGCCGCGCAGGAGGCGGGCGCCCGTACGGTGTTCGCGCTGCCGCCGGCCGAGGCGGACCGTACGCCGGACGCGGGCGCGCAGGTTCCGGGGGTGCCGGTCGCCCCGGGGATTCCGGTCGCTCCCGGGCAGGTTGCCGGGGACGAAGGGCGGCACGACGCCGTAGCGCACGACCAGTCCGACGACCACACTCCGCCGCAGCCGCACCCCACGAGCGCGCCCACCGGGCGCCGTCGCCGGGCCGTGGCCCAGCCGCAGCAGCCCGCGGAGGGCGTGCCGGCGCAGGCGGCGGGCGCGGTGGTCCCGGCACAGGGGACGGCGGGTCAGGGGCAGCAGGTCGCCGCGCCTGGGCAACAGTCGGTCCAGCAGGGGCCCGGTGTCGCCGTGGGCGTACCGGCGCAGGTCGGGGTCGCTCCCGTGCTGCCCGGGCAGAACTCCGGTCAGCTCGCGGCGGCGGGCGACGCGGCCGTGGGACAAGGACTCGTGGGACAAGGACTTCCCGGGCAGGCGCAGGGCGCAGGACAGGTGCCGGGTGTGGTGCAGCCGGTGGGCGGGCCGCCCGTCGCCGGTCAGCCGGTGCCCGGTCAGCCCGGTCAGCCCGGTCAGCCGGGCAGTGCCATGCAACTCGCCCCCGCGCAGAGCCTCCCCGCCCCCGGACAGAACACCGCGGCCCAGCAGCCGCTGCCGCTCCCGGCGGAGGCGGTCCCCGGTCAGGGCATCCCGGCCCAGGCGGCACTGCCGCAGGGCGGCCCCGGCCAGCCGGTTTCCCCTCAAGGGGTCCCGGGCCAGGGGATTCCAGGTCAAGGACTCGCGGGGCAGCCGATTCCGCCGCAGGGCATCCCCGGGCAGCCCGCGCCCGCCCAGGGTCTTGTCCCTCAGGGCGGTCAGGGTCAGCCGGTCTCTCCGCACGGCATTCCCGGCCAGGTCGGCCCGGCTCAGGCCCAACCCGGTGCGGCTGTACCGGCGCAGGCGCTCCCCGCCGCTCAGCCGGTCCCGGGCACCCCCGTACCGGCGAACGGCGCCGGCCCCGCCGTAGCCCCGAACCCGAACCCGAACGCGGACCTTCAGCCGAACGCGCAGCCGAACGCCCCTGCACCGGCCGCTCCCGCTTCTGCTCCCGCCGCTGCCGCTCCCGTCGCGGCGCAGGCGCGGGTCGCGCAGCCGTTGCCCGCGGAGGCTGTCGTGCCGGCGCCGACCGGGGCTTCGGTCGGGGGCGTTGATCCCAACTCCACTCAGGGGCGGGCGATCAGTGTGCGGACGTTGGGGCAGGGGGTGCCGTTCACGCGGCAGGCGGCTCAGGTGCAGCAGCCGACCGCGACGCCTCCGCCGCATACCCCGGGCGGCGGCGGGCGGCGACGGAAGTTGGGGACGCGGCCCGATGCCGGGACCGCCGGGTCGGCGCGTCCGCATCCCCAGGGTGAGCAGGCGCAGCCCTCCATGGCCGGGCAGTCGCGGCTCTCGCCGATCACCGAGGGCGCCGGACGGTCGTACGCCATAGGAGCACCGGACGAGAACGCGGCCGAGGGACCCGAGCCGTTGGACGGTCCCGGTGGGGCCGTCGAGATCGCGGACACGCCGAGGCCGCAGCCGCTCGACGACGAACTGCCTCCCGAGCCGCTCGACAATCCGCGCCGGCTGCTGGTGTGGCCCGCGCCGGACGTGACGACCACACAGGCGCTGAGCGACCGCGGGTACCGGCCCGTCATCGTGCACTCGCGCGAGGAGGTCGACGCGCAGATCGCCGCGTTCCCGGCGGCGCTGTTCGTGGACCCGTTGACCGGGCCGATCACGCGGACGGCGCTCCAGTCGCTGCGGCAGGCGGCGGTGGCGGCCGAGGTGCCCGTCCTCGTGACCGCCGGGCTCGGGCAGGCGACGCGCGAGGCGGCCTACGGCGCCGATCCCGCCGTCCTGCTGAAGGCGCTCGCGCCCCGGGACAGTGAGCAGCATCCGCCGCGGGTGCTGTTGATCGAGGAGCACGCGGAGATCGCGCTGGCGCTGACGGCGACGCTGGAGCGGCGCGGGATGCAGGTGGCGCGGGCCGCGAGCGACGCGGACGCGGTGACGCTGGCGGGGCAGTTGCGGCCCAACCTCGTGGTGATGGATCTGCTGCAGGTGCACAAGCGGCGGGCCGGTATCGTCGACTGGCTGCGCGCGAACGGGCAGCTCAACCGCACCCCGCTGGTCGTCTACACCGCCGCCGTCGACGAGGCCGATCTGCCCCGGCTGGCTTCCGGGGAGACCGTCCTCTTCCTCGCCGAACGATCGACGAGCACGGAGGTCCAGTCGAGGATCGTGGACCTGTTGGCGCGGATCGGCACGAATTGACCAACTGGTAGTCCGTGAGCCGATCGATCCAGCCCTCGGTGTCGTCGAGGTCGACGGGGAGGGCTACGGCCTGGTCGAGCATGGACGCGTCGAGGATCTGTGTGTACAGCTCCGCCGTGTTGCCGAAGCAGACGTAGATCAGCTGCTTGTTGGCCTCGGTGGTGATGCGGTCGATGCGTGCGCCCGCGATGCCGTGCTGGGCGAACTCGGCGACCGATTCGGCGCGGAGAAGGTCGTACTGTTCGCTCGCGTACGCGCTCGCCGCGGTGTCCGTGCCGCTGTTCTGCCTCGGCGGACAGGTCCTATGGGCGCTGTTCGTGGCCGCGATCGCCGTCCACGCGGCCCTGGTCGCCTTCTACGTCGACAACCAGGCCCTCGCCCTCACCACCACGCCGACCCCGGCAACCACGAACACCGCCTACGTGGTGGCCGACTTGACCGAAGGCGCCCTGGCCTCGGCCCTCGCGGTCCCGGCGTTCAGTCACTGGGGCTGCTGGAGGGCGGCAGTGACGAGGCCCCGAGGCGCTCGCCCCCTGCTCATTTAATTCATTCATTTACATCGTCGTCTCAGCGAGGCAAATGAATGTTGTTGCTGCATCACCCAGGTGATGCAGCATTTTTCTCTGGTGCGCTCTTGCTCGTGATGCCTGCAACTTGCAACCCCCCTACAACGCGAAGGTCTCTTCGCAATATTGCGAAGAGACCTTCGCGGGTTGTGTTACGGTACAACCACTGAGGCTGGAGTTCTCCAGGTTCGGGTGCGGTGCCGAGGGGGGCGTTGAGCGTCGCCTCCGTGGGTTGCCGACGCTGCAAGACAAATCGCCGCACCGCCCGACCCGGGGCTCAATCCAAGACGGGCGGCGCGGCCCGACCGCCCCTGACGGGGCTTACGGGAGGATTCTCGTGAGAATCATCAACCACCATCATGCCTGGCCTTGGCCCAAGCGGGCCAGGAAGACCTGGGTCACGCTGGTGGTGATCGTCGCCATCGTGGTCCTCGCCGCCCTCACCGGGCACGGGACGGCGGCGGTGGTCACGGTCATGCTGGCCGTGCTCACCGTGGCGGCGGAGGAGTTGTTCCGTGCGGCTCTGAGGTATTGGCTGCGCGCCGTCTGACGAAGCCGACGAGAAAGGACGGGCCGTACTGTGCGAGGAGGTCATACATCCATGGCTCAAGATCGGCCCTGGCGTGCCTCCGGGACCACCTGGCTCCCGCTGGGGGACTGCTGCCAGGTCACGGCCGGCCCGTCCGGCTCACTGCTCGACAATCTCGACGACGGGCCCAGCGGTGTTCCGGTGATCGCACCCCCCGATCTCACCGAGCAGCTCACCGTGGACACCCGGCGGGTGCGCCGAATCCCCGACTCCCAGGCCCGGCGGCTCTCCCGCTTCGCCCTGCGGGCCGGGGACATCCTTGTCGTACGGCAGGGCACGCTCGGTCGGCTGGCCCTCATCGATGCCGAACACACCGGCTGGTTCTACAGTTCGTCATGTCTGCGCATCCGCCCCGACCGGACACTCGTCCTCCCCGCGTTCCTCGCCTCGTATCTGAGCCACCCTCCGGTACAGCGCGAGCTGGTCGCCCAGGCCCAGTCGGGCACGGTCCCCTCCCTCAACTCCGCCATGCTCAGCGACTTCCGCGTCGAGGTGCCGTCGCTGGGCCGCCAGCAGAACGTCGTCGAGGCGCTCGCCGACATCGACGAGCAGATCGAGGTCCAGAGAATGATGCTGAACCGTCTGGTGGCCCTACGTCCGTCGGTCTTCGACCAGCTCACCAGAGGAGAGTGACCAAGTTGCCGGGCCAGGGCCAAGAGCCACCGCTCACTGTCGACCGTCTTGAGGACTTCCTCTGGCAAGCCGCGGAGCGTGTGCGCGGGGAGGTAAGCATCCCGGAGTTCCCCCGGATCATCGGTCCCCTGTTGCTGCTCAAACGCGCCTCCGACCAGCCCGACTTCCTCAGTCTCCCCGAGGACGCCCGCTGGGGCGTCGTGATGGACCACCGTTGGGGTCACCTCGGGGACTTCGAAGAAGGCGTCAACCGGACACTGGTCGCCTTTGAGCGGCACAACCCCGGGCTGCGTGATCTTTTCCGCGAGGTCGACTTCAACGGCGTAACGCAGAACCGCCGACATGCGCTCCGCCAACTCATCGACATGGTCGGCGAGTTGTCCTTGAGCGACGACGACCTGGAGTTCGACGACGTGGTGGGCCGGGCGTTCGACCGTCTCCTCATCCGCACCGCGTCCGCGCAAGGTGCCAAGGGATCGGAGTCCTTCACGCCCCGTGCCGTGTGCCGACTGATGGCCGAGCTGGTCGATCCTCAACCGGGGCAGTGGATCGCCGACCCACACGCCGGCTCGGGCGGCATGCTCCTGAGCGCCGCCCGGTACGTTTCCGAGCACGGCGACAACCAGGCGAACTTGGCCCTCGTCGGGCAGGAGAAGAACAGTACGGCGTGGCTGACCGGAAGGCTCAACCTTCTGTTGCACGGCTTCACGGACGCGGCCGTGTCCCACTCCGATGCGCTGACCGACCCGCTCGAAGCCGCGTTCTCCGAACTGTCGCGATTCGACCGGGTGCTCACCTCCCCACCGTTCTCGATGAACTACGACCGGCACGCCATAAGACACCCGGAACGCATGAAGTACGGCTGGGTCCCCGAGGGTGGCAAAAAGGCCGACCTCATGTTCGTCCAGCACGTGCTGTCCATCCTGCGCCCCGACGGGACCGGAGCCGTGGTCGTCCCGCAGGGCGTGCTGTTCCGCGGCGGCGCCGAGCGTGACATCCGCCGGGGTCTGATCGAGGACAACCGTCTTGAAGCCGTGATCGGCATCGGGGCGAACGTCTTCTACAACACGGGCATCCCTGCGTGCATCCTCGTCCTGAAGGGCCCGCATGATCTGCCCCGGGAGAGGCACGGCACCGTGCTCTTCATCAACGCGGAGCGCGAGGTGACTGTCGGTCGGTCAAGGAACAGGCTCGACGCGGAGCACATCGCCAAAATCGTGGATGCCTTCCTCGGCCGCCACGACGTCCCCGATTTCGCGCGCGTCGTCTCCTTGGCGGAACTCACGGAGAACGACTTCAATCTGAACATCCGCCGCTATGTCGACGCCGCTCCCCCTGCCGAACCGCTGCTGGACATCGGCGCAGCCCTCACCGGTGGTGTTCCCCTGCGGGAGATCGAAAGCCAGGCGGATCTGTTCCACGCCTTCGGCGTCAGCCTGGACGACCTGTTCCTACCCGATCGGCCCGGCTACCGTCGGTTCCCCTCCAGCGGGTACATGGCGACAGCCACTCGCATTCCCGAACTGGCCATGGCCCAGGAGCAGTACTTTCTCGACGGAGTCCGAGCTTGGTGGACCGGTCAACGCGAACTCGTCAGCGACCTGGCGCATGTGGGCCTGGCTCCGGCGGACGTACGCTCGCAACTCGAGGCGTCACTCTGCCTGGAGCAACTTCGCTCAGGAATCCTGGACAGGTACCAACTACTAGGTGCCGTGGCCTCTTGGTGGTCGGACCACGAGGACGATCTCGACGCACTAGCCCGGTACGGCTTTCCAGGCGTGCTCCGCCGTTGGCGCTCCCTTCCACGGGATCGGGCAGGCACACCAAGGCCGCCGAAACACCTTCTCCCCGCCGAAGAGGCACATTTTGTGCTGGACGTTCTGGGCGACGGCCTCCGCCTGCGCGTCGCACACCTCGTCACAGACGAACGGCAGAAGCTGGTGGACACGTATCTGCGATGGGGGGAGCGGTATGGAACCTCGATGGAGGATCTGGAGGACCGATACCGAAGAGCCGCGAACCGTCTGCGGGAACGCATGGCCGCCCTTGGCCACTCCTGACCGAAGCGGCAGGCCGGTCCGTACAGACGCCCGGATTCGTACGACGGTTTCGGGCCGCCCTTTTGATGGATGCCGCCCCGCCGGGCGCAGGAGTTCGGTGTTCCTGACACCCGGCGTTCAGAATGTGCCGGCCGGTCAGAGCTTGGTGACGTCCAGGTCGCCTTCGGCGTAGCGCCTGCGCAGGACCTTCTTGTCGAACTTGCCGACGCTCGTCTTCGGGACCGACTCGACGATCGTCCAGCGTTCGGGGAGCTGCCACTTGGCGATCTTCCCCGCGTCGGCGAGGAACGCGCGCAGCGACTCGAAGTCGGCGGTGGAGCCCTCCCGCAGGACGACGGTCGCCAGCGGACGCTCGCCCCACTTCTCGTCCGGTACGGCGACCACGGCGGCCTCGGTGACGTCCGGGTGGGACATCAGGGCGTTCTCCAGGTCGACGGAGGAGATCCACTCGCCGCCGGACTTGATGACGTCCTTGGCGCGGTCTGTGAGGGTGAGGAAACCGTCGGGGGAGATGGTGCCGACGTCGCCGGTCTTGAGCCAGCCGTCCTCGCTGAACTTGTCGGCGGGGCGCAGGGGTTCGGCGTCGGGGCCGTTGTAGTAGGCGCCGGCGACCCAGGGGCCGCGCACCTCCAGTTCGCCGGCGGACTCGCCGTCGAAGGGCAGCCGTTCGCCGCCGGGGCCGGTGAGGCGGGCCTCGACGCTCGCCGGGAAACGGCCCTGGGTCAGCCGGTACTCGAACTCGCGGTCCGTGCCGACCGCTTCGGCCGGCGGGCGGGAGACCGTGCCCAGCGGGGAGGTCTCCGTCATGCCCCAGGCGTGGCAGACCCGCATGCCGAGCTTGTCGAAGGCGGCCATGAGGGCGGGCGGGCAGGCCGAGCCGCCGATCGTGACCTGGGTGAGCGAGGAGACGTCACGGGGCTTGGCGGTCAGTTCGGCGAGGAGGCCCTGCCAGATGGTGGGCACGGCCGCCGCGTGCGTGGGGCGCTGGCTCTCGATCATCTCGGCGAGCGGCGCAGGCTGGAGGAAGCGGTCCGGCATCAGCATGTTGACGCCGGTCATGAAGGTGGCGTGCGGCAAACCCCAGGCGTTGACGTGGAATTGGGGCACGACGACCAGTGACGTGTCCTGGTCCGTAAGCCCCATCGACTGGGTCATGTTGACCTGCATGGAGTGCAGGTAGATCGAACGGTGGCTGAACACCACGCCCTTGGGGTCGCCCGTGGTCCCGGAGGTGTAGCACATCGCGGCGGCCTGGCGTTCGTCCAGCTCGGGCCAGTCGTAGGTGGTCGGCTTGCCGGCGATCAGGTCCTCGTACTCGTGCACGCTCACGTGGGTGCCGTCGAGGGGGCTGCGGTCGCCCGGTCCGGACACGACGATGTGCTCGACCGTCGGCAGCTTGGCCAGCAGGGGTGCGAGCAGCGGGATCAGCGAACCGTTGACGATCACCACCCGGTCGGCCGCGTGGTTGACGATCCACGCCAACTGGTCGGCCGGAAGACGGAGGTTGAGGGTGTGCAGCACCGCACCCATGGCGGGAATCGCGAAGTATGCCTCGACATGGACCGAGTTGTTCCACATGAAGGTCGCCGTGCGTTCGCCGTCCACCACGCCCAGATCCTCGCGCAGCGCGTGCGCGAGCTGGGCCGCACGGGCACCGATCTCCGCGAAGGAACGGCGTTCCGGCTCTCCCTCACCGGTCCAGCTGATCACCTGCGATGTTCCGTGGACCGTGGACCCGTGGGTCAGGATCCTGGAGATCAACAGCGGTACGTCCTGCATGGTGCTCAGCACGGCGTCCTCCCGGGGCGACATTGCCTACGCGGTAGTAAGGGGTCGCGCTGATTCTGCTCACATACCAGGTGGTATGTCACTAGGACCGGGTGATCGATCACCCGACCTGCCATGGTCCTACCGTACGAGGACCAGCTCCGGGTCTTCCCGCAGCTTGCCCAGCGCCCGCGACACCGCCGACTTCACCGTGCCCACGGACACCCCGAGCACCTCGGCCGTCTGCACCTCGCTGAGATCCTCGTAATACCTGAGGACCACCATCGCCCGCTGCCGGTCCGGCAGCTTCGCGATCGCCCGCCACATCGCGTCGTGCAACGCCTGCTGCTCGGCCGGGTCCTCCGCGCCGCCGCCCGTCTCCGGCTCGGGCAGCTCCTCGCACGCGAACTCGTCGACCTTGCGCTTGCGCCACTGCGAGGTCCGCGTGTTCAGCAGCGCCCGGCGCACATAGCCGTCCAGCGCCCGGTGGTCCTCGATCCGCTCCCAGGCGACATACGTCTTGGTCAGCGCGGTCTGCAGCAGATCCTCGGCGTCGGACGCGTTCGCGGTGAGCGACCGCGCGGTCCGCAGCAGCACCGGCTGCCTGGCCCTCATGTACGACGAGAAGGAGGGGTACGTGAGGGTGGTTGCCGCGGCAGCGGTGGCGGTGACGGTCGGCTGGGTCTGCGCAGCCCGTGCGGTGGGCCGGGTGGCGGGACGGGCGGCCGGGCGTACGGCCGCGGGGCGTACGGCGGGGCGGATGCCCGGCCGCGTCGTGGTCCGAGCGTCGGCCCGCTCGGCGGCCCGTGCGACGGCGTTCGAAGCGCTGGTGCAGACGGCTGTGGTCATGGCTCCACGCTATGAGCGATCCCCACTTCGGCGGATCGGCCGCAGGTCCCGAAGGGGACTCCCCCTCAGGTTGTAGTGGTGGGGCTGACTCCACCTCCTGAAGGTGGACGAGCGGGCGAGACGTACTGCGGGTTTACCCCTGGGGGTGAGGCTGGGGAGGGTCGGGCACTGGGGGTTCCCGGTTCCCTCTGGAGGCTGAGGCTTACGGGGTCGGCGACTGCGGGATCCTCCCGGAGGCAGAGGCTTACGGGAGCAGCCACTGCGGCTTGCCTGGGGGCTCGGTTGTCCGGAGTCGGCCGCTGCCGGTTCACCCGTGCGGATTGCCGACCGGAGTGGGCCACTGCGGGTTCAACCGTGGGAGTTGCCGTCCGGGTCGGCCGCAGCTCAGTCGCCCGGGGGCGACCCAGACACAATCGTCCGGGGGCATCCGGGCTCGGCCGTGCAGGGGCAGCCGGGGGCGGACGTCCGGCCGACCGGCCGTCCGGAGTCGGCCGTCCGGAGTCGGCCGTCCGGAGTCGGCCGCTTCCGGTTCAACCCTGTGGATTGGCGTCCGGATCGACCGCCGCGGGTTCACCCCTGGAGGTTACCGTCCGGAGGTCCGCCAGGCTCGGTCGTCTTCCGTGGGACAGGGCTCAGGCGTCGGTGGTGAGGATCAGTCCGGAGGTCGGTACCCCGGTCCCCGCTGTCACCAGTACTCGGCCGGCGCCCGGTATTCGGTTCACCGCGGTGCCGCGCACCTGTCTGACGCCTTCCGCTATTCCGTTCATGCCGTGCAGATACGCCTCCCCGAGCTGTCCCCCGTGTGTGTTGATCGGCACCCGCTCCTCCGCCACGAAGTCCGCCGACTCCCCCTTTCCGCAGAAGCCGAACTCCTCCAACTGCATCAGCACGAACGGCGTGAAGTGGTCGTAGAGGATCGCCACGTCCATGTCGTCCGGTCCGAGCCCCGCCGTCCGCCACAGTTGCCGGGCGACCACGCCCATCTCCGGGAGGCCGGTCAGGTCGTCGCGGTAGAAGCTGGTCATCTGTTCCTGTGCCCGCCCGGCGCCCTGGGCCGCCGCCGCGACGACCGCCGGCGGACGCGGCAGGTCGCGGGCCCGCTCCACCGACGTGACGACGATCGCCTGGGCGCCGTCCGTCTCCTGGCAGCAGTCCAGCAGCCGCAGCGGCTCCACTATCCAACGCGAGGCCGCGTGCTCGGCGAGGGTGATCGGTCTGCCGTGGAAGTACGCCGCCGGGTTCGTCGCCGCGTACTTGCGGTCCACGACCGCCACCTGCCCGAACACCTCCGGTGTGAGGCCGTACGTGTGCAGATACCGCTGCGCCGCCATCGCCACCCAAGACGCCGGTGTCAGCAGCCCGAACGGCAGCGCCCAACCGAGCGCCGCGCCCTCCGCCGAGGGTTCGCGGTGCGTGACGCCCGAGCCGAATCTGCGTCCCGACCGCTCGTTGAAGGCGCGGTAGCAGACCACCACCTCGGCGACCCCCGCCGCCACGGCCAGCGCCGCCTGCTGCACGGTCGCGCAGGCCGCGCCGCCGCCGTAGTGGACCCGGGAGAAGAAGGACAGCTCACCGATCCCGCAGGCCTGGGCGACGGTGATCTCCGGGTTGGTGTCCATCGTGAACGTCACCATCCCGTCCACGTCCGCCGGTGTCAGCCCCGCGTCGTCCAGCGCTGCCCGCACCGCCTCCACGGCCAGCCGCAGCTCACTGCGCCCCGAGTCCTTGGAGAACTCCGTCGCCCCGATACCGACGATCGCGGCCCGTCCGCCGAGCCTGTCGCGGGTGCGGACGCTCATCCTCCGGCCTCCGTCGTTGTCGGTACGGCGACCATGACCACGACCGTGCCGGTGACGTGCCGGCCGATGCCGTTCGTCCCGAGCACGCGCACCGTCGTGGTGTCGCCGTCCGTCTCCTCGATCGTCCCGGTCAACACCATGGTGTCGCCGGGGTAGTTGGGGGCGCCGAGCCGTATGGCGACCTTGCGGAGGACGGTTCGCGGGCCGAAGTGGTCCGTGATGTAGCGGCCGACCAGGCCGTTCGTCGTCAGGATGTTCATGAAGATGTCGGGGGAGCCCTTCAGCCGTGCCAACTCCGCGTCGTGGTGCACGTCCTGGTAGTCGCGGGAGGCGATGGCCCCGGCGACGATCAGTGTGCGGGTGATCTCGATTTCGAGCGGGGGCAACTCCTCACCCACCCTCATGGCCACGCCTCCTGCCCTCATGGCTGCGCCTCCTCACTGACGATCAACTCCCCCAGTTCCTGCAGTACTTCGGCCCCGCATCCGAGGTACCCGTCCAACTGCCGCCCCCACAGGAAGTGCCGGTGGACCGGATGCTCCACGTCGGCTCCCGCACCGCCGTGCAGATGCTGCCCCGTGTCGACGACCCGCCGCCCCGCCTCGGCCGCCCACCAGGCCGCGGTCAGCGCGTGCGTGGCGTACGGCAGCCCCGCGTCGCGCCGCCAGGCCGCCTCGTACGCCGTCACGCGTATCGCCTCGATGTCCATGTACGCGTCGGCGGCCCGGAGTTGGACCGCCTGCCGGGTGGCCAGCGGACGCCCGAACTGCTCCCGGGTGTTGGTGTGCGCCACCGCCCGCGCGAGCGACCCCGCACAGACCCCGGCCTGAAGACCGGCGAAGGCGGTACGGGCGGTGGCGAGGATGTCGGCGTAGGCCGTCACGCGGACATCGGCGTGCGCGGGGGTCGGGCCGTCGGCGTGGGCCTCCGTGGCACCGAGCCGTTCCGCCGCCGCGCCGTCGAGTGTCAGCCGCCCGGCCGACCAGGGTGCGGTGAGCTCGACCGGTTCGACGTGCGTGGCGTCCGTGATCGGCGTCAGCCACAACTCCCCGTGTTCGTCGGCGACAAGGACATGCGTGGCGTCTCGCAGCCAGGGGACGACAGGGACCGTACCTGTCAACTCGCCCTGCGCAGAGGCCCGTACGGCCCGCACGACCCGTACACCCCCCTGCGCCGGAAACGCCCCGCACACCACCACCGACCCGTCCCCGATCCCCGGCAACAGCCGCTCCCGCTGCTCTGCGGAACCGTGTGCCGTCACCGCCAACAGCCCGTACACGCACGTCGAGGCGAAGGGCACCTGGGCCGTCGTCCGCCCCTGTTCCTCCAGGAGGAGGACGAGACCGAGCAGCCCCAACTCCTCTACGGCGCCCACCAGTCCGGCGGCACACAGCGCCTTCCACAACTCGGGGTCGCTGCCCGTCTCGGCCGCGGCGAGCCGCTCCGGTGTCGCGAGGTCGCCGAAGATCCGGGCGGCCAGGTCACGGGCAGCCGCCTGCTCCTCCGTGGGGGTGAAGTCCATGTCAGCCCACCCCGCCCTCTCGGCCGTCCAGGACCCTGAAGACAGGGAGCACGAGCGGGCCGCCCCCGCCCTTGTCATCGCCCTTGTCCTCGTCGTCGTAGCGCCGGAATTCGAGCCGTACCGGCAGCCCGACGCGCACCTTGTCGTACGGCACCCCCACCACGTTGCTCACGATCCGCACGCCCTCGGCGAGTTCGATCAGCCCGACGGCGTAAGGGGGGTCGAAGGCGGGGAAGGGCGGGTGGTGCATCACCACGTACGAGTAGACGGTCCCGTCGCCGCTCGCCTCGACGGTGTCCCAGTCCGGGCCGCCGCAGGTGTTGCAGCCCGGCAGCCAGGGGTGGCGCAGCGTGCCGCAGCTCGTGCAGCGCTGGATGAGGAGTTGATGCCGCTCCACGCCCTCCCAGAAGCCGGCGTTGTCCCGGTTGACGACGGGGCGGGGGCGGCGGGCGCGCGCTCCTTTCTCTCCCCCTTTTCCCTTCTGCCTCTGCCGCGCGGGGGCGTACTTGAGGATGCGGAAGCGGTGGGTGCCGACGAGGTCCTGGCCCACCCGCACGTCCATGCGCGTCGTGACGAAGTACCCCGTGCCCAGCTTCGTCGTCTTGCGGTCCGAGACCGACTCGATCACCGCGTCGAAGGTGACCTCGTCCCCCGGCCGCAAGGGCCGTAGGTACTCCTGCTCGCAGTCGGTGGCGACCACCGAGGTGCAGCCCGCCTCGTCGAGCAGGTCGAACAACTCGTCGTAGGCCCCCGTGCGTCCCGAGTGCCCGGAGAGGCCGCCCATGGTCCAGGCCTGGAGCATGGTGGGCGGAGCGACGGCGTCCGGGCCCGAGTACGCCGGATTCGTGTCGCCCATCGCCTCGCACCAGTGCCGGATCATCGGCTCGTTGACGGGGTCCTTGCCGGTGCCCGCGACGGCGGCCGGACGCCCCTCGTACGCCTTGAGCCTCGCCCCCAACTCGTCGATCACCGTGCTCACCGCCTCCCCCTCGTCATCCCGAGTCGCATCGTCGCGACGATCTCCCGCTGCACCTCGCTCACCCCGCCCCCGAACGTGTTGATCTGCGCCGCCCTGTTCAACCGCTCCAGCTCGCCGTCCCCGAAGACACCCGGCGAACCCGAACGCACCAGCCCCGTCAGTCCCGTAGCCGCGCCTGTTCCTGCCGTCCCGTCCGCTCCGGCGATGTGCTGACATATCTGGTACACCGCAACCGTCGATTCGGTTCCCATGACTTTCACGCCGCTCGCGTCGCCGGGCGCCAGCCGGCCCGCTCCCACGTCGCCCACCAGGCGCCAGTTGAGCAGCCGGGTGGCCGCCAGCCGGGCGTGCGCCTCGGCCAACTGCGCGCGTATCCACGGCTCGTCGGCCCGGCGTCTGCCCGTCACCGGATCGGGTGTGCGGGCGGCGGTCAGCGCGGCCGTGTAGAAGTCCTCGGCCTGCATGCCGGTCGCGGCGAGGGCGACCCGCTCGTGGTTGAGCTGGTTGGTGATGAGCGACCAGCCCTCGTTCTCCGCGCCGACGAGGTTGCCCGCCGGGACGCGGACGCCGTCGTAGTACGTGGCCGTCGTCCGCTGTCCGCCCACCGTGTCGATCGGGGTCCACGAGAAGCCGGGCGCGTCGGTCGGGACGAGGACGATCGAGATACCGCGGTGCTTGGGGGCTTCGGGGTCGGTGCGGCAGGCGAGCCAGATCCAGTCGGCGTTGTGGGCGTTGGAGGTGAAGATCTTCTGCCCGTCGATCAGCCAGCCCCGGGCGTCCTCGCGTACCGCCCGGGTCCGCAGCGAGGCGAGGTCCGTGCCGGCCGACGGTTCGCTGTAGCCGATCGCGAAGACGAGTTCGCCGCGCAGGATGCCCGGCAGGAGGGTGGCCTTCTGTTCCTCGCTGCCGTACTTCATGAGGGTCGGTCCGACGGTGTTCAGGGTGACCATCGACACGGGTGCGTTCGCCCGGTAGGCCTCGTCGAAGAACACGAACTGCTCGTCGGCGCCGCGCCCTTGGCCGCCGTACTCGACCGGCCAGCCGAGCCCGAGCCACCCGTCGCCGCCGATCCGGCGCAGCAACGCCCGCTGCCCCTGGGGGTCGTCCGCGCGGGGTGGTCCGTCCGGCATCAACGCGGCGAAGTACGACCGGAGTTCGGCACGCAGGCGCTGCTGGCGAGGGGTGGGGGCGAGGTGCACGACGGCGGCCTCCGTGTCGTCGTAGTCCTACGGACGATGGTTTCTGACTGTCCGTCAGATGCCGTGGACTGTCAAGGTCGTTCCCGCACGGTCCCGCTGCCGACCGGGCACGCGCGCGTGGCGCACGAGAACGTCCGCGCGGGACGCCTGCCCGCATACGGAAAAACGCCTGCGCGGTGGCACCGAAGCACCACCGCGCAGACGCGTAACGACCCCAAAGAGCACACCTCACACACCCTCAGACGCCCCCACGCATCCCCGCGCGGGAGTCGCCGGGCGCGGCTACCAGAAGTTGGCGAAGTTGACGGCGACGTTCGAGTTTCCCTGGTTGATGGCGGTGAACGCGGATCCGTTGACCTGGGCGGTGTTGCTCTGGTTCGAGGCTCCGGAGCCGACCGCCTGCTGCTGTGTGGTGGACGAGTTGCCCTTGTTGTCGTGCCCGACCCCACTGCCGCTGACGGTCGCCACACCCGCGTTCGATCCGTTGCCCGCGATGGCGCCGTTGTCCGCCGCCGCGACGCCGGTGAAGAGGGCGGCTGCCAGCGGGAGGGCGGAGACGGCGGCGATGAGGCGGGCGGTACGGATGCTTGCCATGTTGTTCCTCCAGAACAGAGTGCGGAGCGGCTTCCGAGCCGAACGCACATGAACTACGGCTTCAAGTACGGCTTCTACCAGGGCAGTTGGCCGACCGCCCCGGTGTGGTGCACGACGTCGCAGGACCAGAGTTGCCCACCGAATCCCCGGCGAACCAGGCCGGAAGCGTTTATTCCCCCTGAAGCGTGATGAAAAGTCGATAAACCCCTTTGACTGCTCTGAAGCCGCAGTTGCGGGTGGTTCGGACATCTCACCCCGGGGCGGCGCACGAGGCGAAGCGTTCCGCCACATTCCCCGCCGATCACCGCACCCCGGGCGCGTCGATGCCACCCCCTCTTCCCTTTTTCGAACACTCGTACGAACATGGAGTCATGGCCACCATCGACCGGCAGGCCACCACGCTGGCCCTCGCACACGCCCTGTCAGCCGCCGAACGCGGACTGGCCGTGATCCCCCTGTCCCGAACAAAACTCCCGGCCCTGCGCTCACCGCACCGCGACGACACCGACCTGGTGGGCGCGGCAGGCACCGTAGGACCGCCCTGCCACGGCGAGTGCGGACTCCTCGGGCACGGTGTCCACGACGCCTCCACCGACCCGGCACGCATCCGCGAACTGTTCGCCGCCGCCCCCTGGGCCACCGGCTACGGCATCGCGTGCGGACTGCCGCCGCACCACCTGATCGGCATCGACCTCGACACCAAATCCGGTACGGACTCGTCCTCCGCCCTGCGCGAACTGGCCCTCCGGCACCTGTTCACGATCCCGGAGACCGTGGTCGTCCTGACCCCCAGCGGCGGCCGGCACCTCTGGCTCACCGGCCCGCCCGACGTCGTCGTCCCCAACTCCGCGAGCCGCCTCGCCCCCGGCATCGACATCCGCGGCGCCGGCGGCTACCTCGTCGGCCCCGGCTCCCGCACCGAACACGGCTTCTACGGCGCCGCACCCGCCACCGCCCACCTGGCCCCGGCCCCCTGC
>NZ_JAEQAZ010000061.1 GCF_016654115.1 Streptomyces sp. MBT53 | reverse complement strand
CGCGGAGGAGGCCCCGAGCAGCCCGAGGGTGGAGTAGGCGCCGGCGCTGTGGCCGAAGACGGTGACGTCATCGGGGTCGCCACCGAAGTGGGCGATGTTCTGCCTGATCCAGGTGAGGGCGGCGATGACGTCCTGCAGGCCCAGGTTGCTGGCCTCGGCGAGCCGCCCGCCGTACTGCGAGAGCGAGAGCGCGCCCAGTGCGCCGAGTCGGTAGTTGAGCGACACACCCACCACGCGTCCCGACGCGGCGAGACCGGCGGCGTTCGAGGTGGTCTGCGTGTTCGCGCCGAACTCGAATCCGCCGCCATGGATGTACACGGCCACCGGCAGCGTCTTCCCGGCCGGCGGCTCGGGGGCCCACACGTTCAGGTTCAGGCAGTCCTCGCCCGTTCCGCTGTCCGCTTCGAGCCAGTCGCCGCTGTCGGGCTGGACGGGGGCGACGCCCTTGCGGTCGTAGGGGCGGTCCGGGTCGAAGTCCGCGACCACCGGGCGGCGGTACCGCTCGGCGGTGGCGTACGGGATTCCCCACCAGGACCGCACCCCTGGTGGGGTCGGAGCCTTGGGCGCGTTCGCGGTCATGGCGTGGGATTCCTTCCGGTGAGGTCGGGGTTTTCGCGCGGCGTGTCGGCGGCTGATCGCTCGCGGTGACGCTCTCCAAGCATTCCCTGGACTCCGGCGAATCGCCGAGCGGACAACGGTCACCCGGTGGTCATCAGGTGACACTTCTGTTCACCCCCTTCTCGTCGGCCTCGGAAACCTGCTCCATCGCCGGACCACGACATCTGCGCAGTTCAGAGCGATGCGACCTGGCACCGGCCGCCACGGAGCCGAACTCAGGCGCAGCGGATCCAGTCCGTTGAGGCGAAGTTGACGATCCGACACCCAAAAATGAACGTTTCCGCAGGTCAGAGCCTACACAAGTGGGGCGGGTGGGACTCGAACCCATCCAGGTGACGCTTCTCACCTGCAGCTTTACCGAAGTACCCGATTTACACCCCGGATTTGATCCTGTTGAGCTCTACTCGATCCTGCTCGATCCAGGGTGGTGCAGCGTTCGCCGCACCACCCGACCGCGCTCACACGAACACGAGCAGGGCTTCGATGCTCACCGTGCGTGACCCATGACGACGGCGACTCGCCCGCCTCTGATCCCGAACCTTGCAGCCCGGAGGTGGGCTTATCGCCATCTCCAGGACGTGACTCTGCGTGAACACCATCGTGAGCGACCACGACGACTCGGGATGCTGACAGTCACCGACCAGTGGTGTACCAGCAGTTTCGCTCCGCTCCCCCGTCACAGTCGCACGGCTAGCAGGCGCAATGATCACGACTGACCCGGAGGTTGAGGCACGGCTGGAGCGTGAACAGGTGCGGCGCTGTCTGCGCACGCTGACCGATCTCCGGCGCCAGTCCGTCACCCTTGCCTACTACCGGGGACTGACCCACCGCGAGGTCGCCGAGGCGCTCGCGCTGCCGCTCGGAACCGTCAAGACCCGGCTGAGGGACGGCCTCACCCGGCTCCGCGATTGCCTGGGAGTGACCGCGTGATCACCGACGACCTGCACCGGCTCACCGGCGCCTACGCTTTGCATGCCCTGTCCGACGAGGAGAACGCGTCCTTCGAGCGGCATCCGGCCGACTGCGAGGCGTGCATCGAGGAGGCCGCCGAACTGTCCGCCACAGCAGCCCGGTTGGGCCTCGCCGTGTCCGTGGAGCCCGACCGGGACATGCGCGGGCGGGTACTGCGCCGGATCACCACCGTCCGCCAGGAGACGCCGGGCGAGCGCCCCGCACCACGTTCCGGTCGGGCGGCGCTGCGGACCCGGCTGGTGTCGCGGTGGGCGCTGGCCGCGTGCCTCGCCGCCGCGGCCGCGCTCGGCGGGACCGTCGTATGGCAGCACCAGCAGGCCGAGACCGCGCTCGCCCAGACTCACCGAGCCGAACAGGAAGCGACACAGATCAGCGCCGTGCTCGCCGCACCCGACGCCCGAACACAGACCGTGACGCTGCCCGAAGGCGCCACCGGCACCGTGGTTGTCTCCCACGGCAAGGACCAGGCGGTGTTCGTGGTCTCCGGAATGGCTCAGGCACCGGCCGGGAAGGTCTACCAACTCTGGTTCGACGACAACGGCACCATGCGCTCGGCCGACCTGATGAACCCCGACCGCGCCGACCAGACCATCCTGCTGCGGGGTGCCGTGGACGGGGCCTCTGGCATGGGGATCACCGTCGAACCCGCGGGCGGCTCGAAACAGCCCACGACCGCGCCGCTCGCCCTGACCCGATTCCCCGCCTGAGCGGACACAGCCCCGCGGTCAGGCGGGGCTGTGTCCGCCGTCAGGCGATGCCTCGCGGCAGGTCGGCCCAGACCGTGTGGCCTCGGCGGTGGTGCCGGTCGCCCCATGCTCGGGACAGCGCCTCGACCAGCAGGAGCCCACGCCCACTGCCGCTCAGGGCGGAGGACGGGCGGGCCCACCTCGCCCGGATCGCCTGCGTGTCGAAACCCGGGCTCGTGTCGCTGACCTGGATCGTCAACGACTGACGCCCCGCCCGCCCGTGCAGAGCCAGCGACAGGCGGACCGGCCCCGTGCCGTGGCCGAAGGCATTGCCGAGCAACTCGCTGACGACGAGCACGGCGTCCTCGGCCAGTTCGCTGCGGCCCCACCGTGCCAGTTGTCCGCGTACGTCGCCGCGCACGGAGCACAGGCCGTTCTCCGGTGCGAGAGCGAAGTTCACGTATGAGCTTTCCACGGCAATCAGACCCTTCCACTCGCACGGGTAATCCGTCGCGGACACCGACGTGGACGGGTGTTGAAACGGGAATTGGCGGCATGCCTGAATCTCGGTGCCCCAAGTATCCGTAGCAGATCGGGCCGTGGATTGGTCTGAGAAAAAGATTCATCCGATCGGGCATACGGCCAATCCGCCGGGCTTTCGGAACCGGATTCCCCACGTGACCGACAACGAGAAGGAAAACGCGAACCACCCGGAATTCTCCCGGCGTTCGGCGATTCCCCGCGGTCGGTCGACTGGTCTCGAACGCTCTTTCTCTTCCCCGTCTACAGGCGACACCCGCCGTATGAGCAACAGGAGAAACATCATGAATACCCGTGTCCGCCGTACCGCAGTCGTCCTCGCCGCCACGGCCGTACTCCCGTTCGCCCTCAGCGCCTGCGGCAGCGGCGACAGCGACTCCGCGAAGTCCGACGCCTCCACCAAGGCATCCGCAGCCGCGTCCGCGTCGAGCGACAGCATGAACAACGCCGGCGCCACGGCCGCCGACCAGCCCTTCGGTACGGCCTGTTCCGGTGTCCCGAAGAGCGGGGCCGGCTCCTTCGACGGCATGGCCAAGGACCCCGTCGCCACCGCCGCCTCCAACAACCCGGCCCTGTCCACCCTGGTCGCCGCGGTGAAGAAGGCCGGCCTGGTCGACACCCTCAACAACGCCCAGGGCATCACGGTGTTCGCGCCGACCAACGACGCCTTCGCGAAGATCCCGAAGGCCACCCTGGACAAGGTCCTCGCCGACAAGGCCCAACTGACGAAGATCCTCACCTACCACGTCGTAGGACAGCAGCTCACGCCCAAGGACCTGGAGAAGGGCTCCTTCGACACCCTGGAGAAGTCCAAGCTCACCACCTCGGGCTCCGGCGAGAACTACATGGTCAACGACTCCGCGAAGGTGGTGTGCGGCAACGTGAAGACCGCCAACGCCAACGTCTACATCATCGACACCGTCCTGATGCCCACCAGCTGACGGACCATCACGAGCAAGGCCGGGCAGCCGACTTGACGGTGCCCGTCCGTACGACTCCTGTGGCGGGGAGACGCTGAGGGGCGGGGCACATGCCCCGCCCCTCACCGCTGTGCCCCCTCACCGCCGTACCGCCGAACCGCTGTGCCCGACAAGGCATGGCAGAGGACGGAGCACACCGCATGTCGACACTCTTCCGCGTCCGCGTCCTCGCCGTCTCGGGCACCCGACTGTGGTGCGCGGTGGCGGGTATCCTGACCCCCGGCACCGGCCGCGCCCTGCACGCCGAACTGACCGACCGCTGCGCCGGGGTGACCGTGGCCGGGCTGGATCTACGCCAACTCCGGCTTCCTGTTGCCGAGTTCCTGCCGGATCCACCGTGGCCGGACGGGCCCCACATTGCGCATCTCCTCGCGCCGGACCCACTGCGCTCCCGCGTCGCCGACGACGGACGCCTGCACTGGCACACCGACCTCCAAAGCGCCTGGCAGGCGTGGTCCGGCCTCGGTACTGGTGGGCTCGCATGTTCAGGTGACGCGGATTCATCGAACCAATGGCGTATGCGGTCACCTTGAGTCACTGAGCGTTTCAGTGTTGCTTCTCCAGAGGTGAGGACGGCCTTGGTGAGCACGCTCATGTGGTTGGGACTGATGCAGGATCTGCGGAAGGTCTGCCAGGACTCCAGGCGTGCGATGCCTCGTTCGGCAGGTGCCCGGGCCGCGGACAGGGCCCGGTTCTCGGTCCGCTCGGCGAGGGTGAGTTCACCGCCTGGCGGGCGCGGATCTGGAGGATCTTGTGGGTGCGGGCGGCCGTCAGATCGTGGGTCCGGCCCGGCAACGACGGCGACGACCACAGAATCTCACCGGCCGGGTCCGTGACGACCTGCATGTTCACCCCGCGCCGCTTGTCTTTCGAGGAGTAATCGGCCCTGCCGTCGCCGACGCGGTCGCACGCGGTGAGCGTGCCGTCCAGGAGGACGAAGTCCGGGTCTCGACCCAGGCGTGTGGCAGGTCGAGTACGGCAGAGTACGGAACCAACAGGGCTCCTGTGCTGCGGAGTTGAGACGCCGAACACCTCCCCCAACGGCACGGGAGCCCTGTCCGTTGCACACCCCGATCTCACACCGCGACGGGTCGAAGTAGAGGAAGTCGCTCTGCGACCTTCGGCAAGCCGAGGCGAACCAGACGGCCGAGCGCGTCGCCGCATGCAGCGCCGACACAGCCCGGCAACTGAATCCGGGCAGCAGACACACGCCGCCAGAGGACATCACCAACTTCAGCCAGAATCTGCCAAGTCTTTACCGAAGCCATCGAGTGACGGACGTGTTGCCTACGTACCGCTGATTGCACCTAGTGACGGACGGATCCACGACCCTGCAGGAGATACAGTGCGTTTCTCATGGAACATGACCGGAGCCTTCATTATCGGCGGGGCCATGAGTCTTGCGGTCGCGGCATTCGTCTATCCGAGCACGCCGGGTGCAAGTGCCGCCCCCGCCTCGCATGACAACATCATTGCCGCAACACCGTGGGGCCCTCTGACCGAGGCTGACCGAGACTTCGTCGTGAAGGTCCGCGCGGCCGGGTTGTGGGAATACCCAGTCGGCCAGCTCGGCCTACAGAAAGGCACTACAGAGGCTGTTGTCACTGCGAGTCGGCATCTCATAGATGGGCACGCCGCACTGGACGCTACCTGCCGCAAGATAGCACCACTGTTGAACATCATGCTGCCCAATGTTGCGAGCCCTCAGCAGCAAGGCTTTGTTTCCGCGCTAACGACAGATACTCGCGAGCAGTTCAATTTCGACTTTGCCAACATCTTGCGAATGACACACGGATCGATCTTCAACACGGTGGCGAAAATCCGCTCCACGACAAAGAATACACTTGTTCGCGCCTTGGCCGACCAAGCCAACGATACCGTACTTGATCACATCACAGTTATGGAAAAGACGGGCCTGGTCAACTTCGACCAGACCCTCTTGCGGCAGACCACTCCGCCCGATTTGCCTTCTTCCGACCTGACTCCGCCGCCTCCGACCCTTGGGCAGCCGATGACAGTCCTCACACCGCCGCAAAACGCCACTTCCACTCCGGTAGACATCGATGCAATCACCTGAGGTGGCGCAGGGTCAGCTCCCAGCTCGACCTCGCCGAATGGCTGAGAGCTTGTAGCAGCATCGTGAGCGGTGTTTCTTGCGGCATTTCAAGCTGGTTGTTACAGGTTATGACGACACACGATCCGTGTCCGTACAACGAGTGTGAGCTGTGAGCGGAGCCGGGTGGTGAGTTTGTCGTAGCAGCCGAGGCCCTCTGCGACTACGGGGGCAGTTCGAGGAGTTGCTGCGCTGGAGTTCGCCGGCGGCTGCGAGGGTCTGGGGCGGGGAATCGCGGCGGCCATCCCGATCCCCGAGAGCATCCTGGCCACCGGCACCTCACGCATCCGGCCCCGGCTTGGTGCGGGCTTCCACGTGCCGCGTCCCCGCCGAACGCCTTCGGGCCTGGCTTCACGGCGGAACCGCCGGCCCCTCGACCATCAGCAGGACGTGGTCCGCGTCGGCCCGGGTGTCCGACCCGGGGCGGTTCCTCTCGTCCGGTGTGCGCTCGCGATCGTCGCGTGCGGTCTTCCGACGGCTGGACAGCACCGGGGCGTCCGCGTTGCGGAGAACTTCGGGAGACGGGGCACGCTGCGGATGCGGGACCGATCGCGGGCGGGACCAATCCGTCAGGCTTTCGGAACCGGATTCCCCGCGTGACCGAGAACGAGAAAAAACCCGCGAAGCAGGCCAAAGCGGCGAAAGCAACGAAAGTACTCTTTCTGCTGGGTGCCCTCAGCGGCGCCCTGGCGGGTTTCGCCGCGCTCGCGGTCGCCGAGGCGGTGGCGGGAGCGGTGCGTCCGCAGGCCGGTCCGGTCGTCGCGGTCGGCGGCGCGGCGATCGACCGCACGCCCGCCGCCGTGAAGGACTGGGCGATCCGCCATTTCGGCACGAACGACAAGCTGTTCCTCCAGCTCGGCATTCTCGCCGTCCTCGCGCTCTTCGCCCTGGCGCTGGGAATCGTCGCTCTGCGCTTCCGGCGCACCGGCGCGGCCGGTGTCCTGCTGTTCGGAGTCGTCGGCGCGCTCGCGGCGACCAGCAGGCCCGACTCGACCAGCGCCACCGACGCCCTGCCCTCCGTGGCGGGCGCCGCCGCCGGAGCCGTACTGCTGTACGTCCTCGCCGGCCGGCTCACGCCCCGAACCCCCGCGCCCGACGGACCACCCTCCGAGGAAGGATGGGACCGGCGCGGCTTCGTGATCGCGGCGGGCGCCGCGGCCGTGGCGTCGGCGGGAGCGGGCCTCCTCGGCCGCTCCCTCAGCTCGGCCGGCGGCCAGGACGCGGTCGCCTCCCGCAGGAACGTGGTACTGCCCCAGCCCGGCTCCCCGGCCAGGCCCGTGCCCAGGGGCGCCGGGCTGCGGATCCCCGGAGTGAGCCCCTTCATCACCCCCAACGGCGACTTCTACCGCGTCGACACCGCGCTGGTGGTACCCAAGGTGAACGCCACGACCTGGCGGCTGCGCATCCACGGCAAGGGCGTCACCCGGCCACACGTCTTCTCCTACGACGACCTGTTGCGCCGCGAGCTGATCGAGCGGGACATCACCCTCACCTGTGTGTCGAACGAGGTCGGTGGCCCCTACGTCGGCAACGCCCGCTGGATCGGCGTACGACTGGCGGACCTGCTGGCCGAGTGCGGGGTGAAGCCGCCCGCGAAGGGCGGCCCCGCCGACCAGCTGGTGGCCCGCTCCGTCGACGGGATGACGATCGGCAGCCCGGTCGAGGACGTCATGGACGGCCGCGACGCACTGCTCGCCCTCGGTATGAACGGCGAACCGCTGCCCTTCTCGCACGGCTTCCCTGTGCGCATGGTGGTGCCCGGACTGTACGGCTTCGTCTCCGCCTGCAAGTGGATCAAGGAGATCGAGCTGACGACCTTCGACGCGTACGACCCGTACTGGGTCAAGCGCGGCTGGGCGCGCCGCGCGCCCATCAAGACGGAGTCGCGGATCGACACCCCGAAGCCGTTCGCGCGGCCGGGGACCGGGACGGTGATGGTCGCAGGGGTCGCGTGGGCCCAGCACCGGGGCATCGGGAAGGTCGAGGTCCGGGTCGACGACGGCCCCTGGCAGGAGGCCCGGCTCGCCGCCGAGGACACCCGTGACACCTGGCGCCAGTGGTCCTTCCCGTGGCGGGCGACGAAGGGCGGCCACACCCTCACCGTGCGCGCCACCGACCGCACCGGCGCGCTCCAGACCGAAAAGCGCGCCCGCACGATCCCCGACGGCGCAAGCGGATGGCACTCCGTGGTCTTGACCGTCGACTGAACACCGAGCCGACCCACCCCTGCGTGAAATTTCCTCGGACGGACCATCACAGACCCGCCCGGGACGGGGCGAAGAAGTGAGCGAGCAGGACGGAGCCATCGCCGCAGGTGGTGGTAGTCGTAGCCCTTGTCGCCATGCGGCTTGCCGAGCCGCCGACGTCGCGGGTCGCGACGGGAACCCGAGTTCGAGCTCGCCGACAGCATCCTTGAGATACGGCAGTCGTCCCATAGACAGCCGGGGTTCGGAACTGATCGCAGCTCAGCAAGCCCATAGCGGCAGCCACATGGCCAGGAACGGCAAGGCGCAACAGCGCACCGACCATCGAGACCCGTGCGCCGCTCGACTCAAGCACCTGCCTGAACGGCGGCTGCACCAGTTGGCGGCGAGTCACTCTTCAGCCCGTGGGACGGCGCCATAACGCTCCCTCAGCACATGGATGGGAGACCCTCAGATCACAGCCACGAAAGTGTCGTCCTGGACGTACGCGAAGCAGGATCCGCTGCACCACGTGCAGCGTTCGCTGCACGCCGCACACCCTCGGAAAACCGCGTTCTCGCAGGTCAGAAGGTTTCTGCCGCGTAGCGAAGGTGGGGCGGGTGGGACTCGAACCCACGGCCGACGGATTATGAGTCCTTCGAGGATCTTGGCGGTCCTTGCCGATCAGCGCCGATTCACGCCGATCTCGCGTCAGAGTGCCCTACCGACGGGATGATGCTCCACCGCTTGCCCCTGGGCAGAGCATCATCCCTGACGTCGAGAGACGAGCTCGCGCGAACGAGTTCGTTCACCCGGACCGGGCATGGGCCACCTCCTGCCGGAGCCATGCCCCGGCAGGGCCGCCACTCGTCCCGATGCAACCGCCGCTACCTGCGCGGACACCGCACACCATCCGCATATCGAGCGGCCGGCGGCCCAACCGTCAGAGGTGCTGCTCGGTGGCCCGCGTACGGTGGTACTCCTCCTGTCGCTCGTCCGTGATGTACGCCGGGATCGGGAAGTCCCACCAGCCAGGCACCCAGGGGCCCGCGGCATCGCGGTCCGTGGGAACCTCGATCACGGCAGGCGCCCCGGACTGGACGGCCTTGCGCAGGGTCGGCTCCAGGGACGCGGCGTCGTTGACCTTCCACGACTCGATCCCGAACGCCCGGCCCATGGCCGCGAAGTCGGGGCTGTACGGCGAGCCGTCGGGGTGCGAGAACTCGGTGCCGATGTGGCGCGAGGTCTGCTTGCGCTGGCCGCCGCGGATCGACATGTAGCCCGCGTTGTTCTGGACCACGAAGATCACCGGTGCGTCGGCGGTGACGCTCAGGGCGATCTCCTGGGAGGTCATGAGGAAGTCGCCGTCGCCGAGGACGCACACGACCGGGCTGTCCGGCCGGGCGAGCTTGGCGCCCACGGCGGCCGGGATCGCCCAGCCCATGGAGGAGAAGCCGCCGGAGGTGAGGTGAGTGCGCGGCGAGTAGACCGGGAAGGTCTGCTTGACCGCTCCCTGGGTGTTGCCCGAGCCGGCGACGATGATCGCGTCGCGCGGGAGCACGTTGCGCAGGGCGCCGAGCGGGCGCTGCGAGGTGAACGGGAAGCGGTCGCTGTCGCGGCGGCCGGCGAGCTTCTCCTCCCAGTCCTGCTTGAGTTGGGCGAGTTCGGCGAGGTACTCGGAGCGGTCGACGCCCTTGGCGGGGAGCGAGTCGACGATGGCGGCCACGGCGCGCTGCGCGTCCGCGACGATGCCCACTTCGGCGGGGTAGTTCTTGCCGATCTCGTGCGGGTCGATGTCGATGTGGATGAGCTTCGCGGGCGGGATCGAGAAGCTGATGCCCTTCGCGTAGCTGGAGGCGGACCAGTCGGTGAAGCGGCAGCCGACCGAGATCACGACGTCGGCGGAACTCGCGATCGCGTTGCCGGTCATCGTGCCGGTCTGGCCGACGCTGCCGGCGAACAGCTCATGGTCCTCGGGGAAGGCGCTCTTGCCGTTCCACGTGGTGACGACCGGGATCTGCCACCGCTCGGCGAGCGCGAGGACCTCGTCGGACGCCTCGGAGGTGATCGCACCGCCGCCGACCACGATGACCGGCCGCGTGGCCGCGCGCAGTACGTCGACCGCGCGGTCCACGGCTTCCGGGTCGGGGTGCTGGCGGCCGACGGGGATACGGCGCTCCAGGTCGTGGAGCTGCACGTCCGCGGCCTCGGCCTGTACGTCCATGGGGACTTCGAGGTGCACGGGGCCCGGGCGGCCGGTCAGCATGGAGTTGAAACAGCGGTGCAGGACGAAGGGCAGCTCCTCGACCCGGGTGACGACCCAGTGCCGTTTGCTGACGGCCTCGGCCACCTTGGGGAAGTCGTTGGCCGTGTAACGGTCGAGTTCCTGGAGTAGTCCGTGACCGCGCATGTGGGTCGGCGGGCCGCCCGTGACGACGAGGACACTGGTGGAGTCGGTGAACGCGGTGCCCATGCCGATCACGGTGTTGCTCGCGCCGGCGCCGATGGAGGTGACGGCGGCCTGCGGGCGGCCGGTGACGCGGTAGTAGCCGTCGGCGAGGTGGACGGCGCTCTGCTCGTGGAAGGTCTGGATGAACGGGATCCTGGACTCGTCGTCGAGGAAGGCGTCGGTCAGTGACCAGATGCCGTGGCCGGGGATTCCGGCGACGACGTCGACCCCGTAGTTGCGCAGGGTCCGCGCGACGATCTGGCCTCCGGTGAGGACGGGCATGGTGGGTTTCCGATCAGCTCGGGTCGGACGGTGGGGTCAGGCGTTCCGACGGGCGGCCCAGGCGAAGCCCTGGGTGCACAGGCGGGTGACGTCCGGGTTCTGCAGGTCGTCGAGGTCGTGTCCGACCGCGCTGTAGAAGACGCGGCCCTGTCCCCAGGTGCGGGTCCACGCCTGAGGGATGGTCTTTCCCTCCAGCCACGGCAGGTGCTCGCCGGTGAAGGTGGACTCGGCCAGGACGTGGTTGTTGGGGTCGACGGACATGTAGTACTGCTCCGAGGCGACCCGGAAGTCCTTCACCCCGGCGGTGACGGGGTGGCCGGTGTCCGTGACGGTGACCTCGTAGGGGTACTTCACGCCTTCCCCTGCGGGGTGTTCGAGGAAGCTGCCGCCGAGCAGCCAGTGGTACTTGAGGCTGGTGCGGAACGCGGCGGCGGCGCCGTGCCAGGCGGCGATCCCGGTGCCGTTCTCCACCGCCCCCAGCAGGTTCGACTCCTGCGCCGCGGTCAGTCCCTCGGACAGAAGGGCGTTGTTCCAGTTGAGGGCGATGAGGTCGTAGCCGGTGAGGTCGGCGTCGAGTGAGAAGATGTCGTTGGTCTCGTCGACGTCGAACCCGAGGTTCTTGAAGATCGGGAGGGCCCATTCCTCGGCCACCTGGTAGGGCTTGTGCCCGGGCCAGCCTCCGTACAGATACAGGACGCGTGTCATGCGGGGTTCCCTCCGGTCGTGCTCTCAAGGGCCGCGGCGCGGTTGCGCAGGCGCTCGGCCACCTCCATGGCGTCGCCTTCCGGCGCGGTGGACTTGCGCTCGGGCTTCGCGGTCAACAGGTACACCAGGCCCACGGCCGAGACGACGAGGAACCCGATGAGCGCGATCCACCGGTCCACGAACGGGGTTCCGGAGTCACCGGTGGGCCAGGCGAGGAGAACCATCCCGAGCACGCCGTAGACCAGGGCCGCCACGTTGACGGCGAAGCCCCAGCGGCCGAGGCTCCAGGCTCCGGCGGGGCGCCAGCCCTTCAGGCGCATGCGCAGCGCGGCCAGTACGACCATCATGAACGCCGCGTATCCGGCCAGCATCTGGAACGCCACGATCTTGGTGAGGGAGTCGGGCGAGTAGTAGACGAACACGAAGATCAGCAGCGGCAGGACGTTCACGGCCAGCAGCGCGTTCATGGGGACCCGGTGCCTGCGGGTGATCTGCGAGAAGACGCGGGAGCCCGGGAACATGTCGTCGCGGGCGAAGGAGAAGACGATGCGGCTCGCGGCTGCCTGCTGGCTCATCACACCCGCGATGAAGGACGTGATGGTGACGGCGAGCACCACCTTCGTGCCCACGATGCCGAGCGAGCTCTGCAGGATCGAGGGGATCGGGTTGGTGTCCTTGCCCGAGAGGATCGAGCCGAGGTCCGGAGCCGCGAGGGCGTACCCGACGAACGCGAGGAGAGCGGCCGCTCCGCCGACGGCCACGGTCAGCTGCATGGCCCGCGGGATACTGCGGGACGGGTTGGGGACCTCCTCCGCGATCTCGCCGCACGCCTCGAAGCCGTAGAAGAGGAAGAGGCCGACGAGCGAGGCGGCGATGAAGGCCATGAAGTAGCTGTCGTGGTTGGAGCTGCTGGTCTGGAAGAAGATCGAGACGGAGTTGTGCCGCTCGAAGACCAGCAGGTAGAGGCCGACGAGAACGATGCCGATGAGTTCCGCGGCGAGTCCGATCTTCGAGATCAGGGCCAGTGTCCTGGTGCCGAAGCAGTTGCAGATCAGACAGACGACGGTCATGCCGATCGCGATCCACAGGCGCTGGGCGGGGGTGGAGCTGATGCCGGGCTGGTCGGCGGTTCCGGCGAAGAGGCTGGCGACGAAGTCGGAGCTGAAGAGCGCGGTGCTGGTGATGCCGATGGTGATGCAACAGATGTACGTCCACGCGTTGAACCAGGCGTAGCGGCCGTTCCAGAGCCGTCGTACCCATTGGTAGAGGCCGCCGGCGAGGGGGAACTGCGAGACGACCTCCCCGAAGACCAGGGCGACGAGGAACTGTCCGGCCCCGACGATGCCGATCCAGAAGATGGCCGGGCCGCCGGCGGTCGCCAGACCGACCGCGAAGAGGGACACGACGCCCACGAGGGGCGAGAGGTACACGAAGCCCAGGGCGAAGTTCGCCCACAGGCTGACCTTTCTGTCGAACTTCTGCTCGTAGCCGAGTACGGCGAGCATCTCCGCGTCCGCGGCCGAGGAGGCGGGGCTCCAGGCCCCGCCCGGCGCGCCTACGGGGGTGGATGGGGGCGCCGCGTGCGCCTCGTTGTCGGTGGCTGACATGACGATCTCCGTGGGTCGAGGGGGACGTGCTCCTTGTCGAACGGCTGCCGGGCCGCTTCGGCGGTCCGGCATAAATCGCGATCCGTCACCGCGGATCAGCTCTGCTCGAAGGTGTGGTCGGCCCAGTCCAGGGGGGCCGATCCGTAGCGCGCGGCGCGGACGTCTCCCGAGCGCGCGTGTCCCTCGAAGTTCTCGATGCGCGAGGCCCTGCCGCAGATCTCACCGAGCCGGGCGCTGGACCCGGCGTCCCTGATCTCCTGGTAGGTCACGGTCTTGAGGTACTTGCCGACCCAGAGACCGCCGGTGTAGCGGGCCGCGCCCAGGGTGGGCAGCACATGGTTGGTGCCGATGACCTTGTCGCCGTACGCGACGCACGTCTTGTCCCCGAGGAACAGGGCGCCGTAGTTGCGCATCCGGTGCAGGGCCTCGCGGGGCTCCGCGGTGAGGATCTGGACGTGCTCACTGGCGTACTCGTCGGCGAGCGCGTAGGCCTCGTCCAGGGTGGGGACCACGATCACCTCGCCGTGGTCGCGCCAGGCACGGCCGGCGACCTCTCGGGTGGACAGGCCGGGCAGCAGCTTGTCCACCCAGGCGATGGTCCGCGTGGCCACCTCCTCGGACGTCGTGATGAGCACCGTCGGGGAGTCGGGCCCGTGCTCGGCCTGGGACAGCAGGTCCGTGGCCACGACGAACGGGTCCGCGGTGCCGTCGGCGACGATCAGCACTTCCGTCGGTCCGGCGAAGAGATCGATGCCGACCTCGCCGAAGAGCTGGCGCTTGGCCTCCGCCACGTAGGCGTTGCCGGGCCCCGCGAGCATGTCGACCGCGTCGATCGTCTCGGTGCCCAGCGCCAGGGCGGCCACGGCCTGCACCCCACCCATGACGTAGATCTCCTCGGCCCCGGCCAGGTGCATCGCGGCGATGCTGACGGGCGGCGGGGCGCCCCGGTCCGGCGGGGTCGTGGCGGCGACCCGTCCGACACCGGCGACCTTGGCCGTCAGGACGGTCATGTGGGCCGAGGCGGTGAGGGGATAACGGCCGCCGGGCACATAGGCGCCGGCCGCGCCGATGGGGATGTTGCGCTGCCCCAGGAACACCCCGGGCAGCGTTTCCACCTCGAAGTCGGTGAGGGAGTCCCGCTGCGCCTGCGCGAAGCCGCGGACCTGCTTCTGGACGAAGCGCAGGTCGTCGAGGACCGTCTCGGGGACGGAGGAGACGACCGAGGCGATCTGGTCGGGACCGAGCCGGTAGGACTCCGGACTCCAGCTGTCGAACTTCTGCGACCAGCGGCGCACGGCGGCGTCGCCGTTGGCGCGTACGTCGGCGATCACGTCCGCGACGGTCTCGACGATTTCCGGACGGCTGGTCCGTGCCGTCTTCACGGCGACAGGAGCCTTGATGGTCTTGTGTTGAGCTGACACTCTGCACTCCTTGCAGGGGTCGTGCCTGCGGGCTTGACCTGAAGTCTGGGGAAACGGGGGGTGTGACGACAGGCACAACCTGTGCAATATTGGCCGCCGGTCCTGCACATACCGAGGTAGTGGCTCATGGCTGAAGTCCTGACGGTTCGTACCGCGCTGGAGCTGGAGGTGTTCTCGCGCACCACCGTGCGGGTGTACGCCGGGGAGCGGAATCTGGACCGCCCCGTGCGCTGGGTGCACACCGGAGAGATCCCGGACATCCATCGCTTTCTCACGGGTCAGGAAATGCTGCTGACGGCCGGCCTCGGCATGGGCGCGTCGGAGTTCGAGCAGCGTGCCTTCATCCGACGGCTCGCGGACGCCCGCGCGGCGGTCCTCGTCATCGAACTGGCCGGGCGCGTGTTCGACTCCATGCCGGAGGCGGTGATCGAGGAGGCGGAGGCCGTCGGCCTGCCCCTGGTGGGACTCGCCGACGAGATCCCCTTCGTCGAGACCTCGGCCCAGGTCCACGAGGTGCTGGTCGGGATGCGCGTCAAGCAGCTGATCGCCGAGGAGGCCACCAGCCAGGCGTTCATGGACCTGCTCCTGGCGGACGAGGACTACGTAGGGGTGGTCAGGGAGCTGGCCCGGCGCACCGGGCACCCCGTGGTGCTGGAGGACGTCGCCCATCAGATGCTGGCGTACGGCGGCGCGACGCCGGAGGCCGACCGGGTCGTGGACGAGTGGAGCGCGCACTCCCGGGCGATCCACGAACGTCACCCCTCGCTCCTGGCGCAGGGCCCCGAGGTTCCGACCGCCTCGGCGGCATCGTTTCGCGAGGTCGCACCGTGTGCCCGCCAGCCCGTGGTGCTCCGCGGAGAGTCATGGGGCTGGCTCCACCTGCTGCACGGAGGGAAGCAGCCGAGCCCTCCCGAACTGCGCACGCTGGAGCGGGCCGCCGCGGCCATCGCGATCTCGCTGCTGAGCGAGCGGGAGAGCGGCGCCCGCGCCTCCCAGCGCCAGACGGCACTGCTCAACCGGCTGCTGCTCGGCGACATCACGGGTGAGCGGTTCGTGACCCTCGGTCTGGCGCTCGGCCAGGATCTGCGCGGGCGGGACCTGATCGTCGTCACGGCCTGGGCGGGCGAGGAGGAGCCCACCAAGGACCACCTCCTCGCCCGCCTTCTGCAGGACGCCGGCCGGCCGGCCGTCGTGGGCGACACCGGAGACTTCGACATGGCCGTCGTGGGGCTGCCCACCCGCGCCGACGCCACCCACGTCCGGACTCTGTTGGCCGATCACGGGGTGCGGGCCGGTATCAGCCGCATCGTGGAACCGGCGGCACTTCCTCTGGCGCTGCGCCAGAGCCGCAGCGCGGCGTCCGTCGCCGCGGCGGCCTCGACCTCGGAAGTGCGGCATTTCGACGATCTGGGCGCTCTGCGCCTCCTCGTCGCGCTCTCCGAGGGTCCCGAGCTCAGGCGCTACGTCGAGGACGAACTCGGTCCGCTCCTGGAGCACGACGCACTGGTGAAGAATCCGTTGCTGCCCACCCTGCGTACCTTCCTCGACTGCGGTGGCAACAAGGCGCGGGCGGCGGAGGAGCTCTTCATCCAGCGGCGCACCCTGTACCACCGCCTCGACAAGCTCTCGGAGATCCTCGGCCTCGACCTCACGCGGGTCAGCAACCAGCAGCGGCTGCAACTGGCCGTGCGCGGGCATGATCTGCTGCGCAAGCCGACGCTGCGGCGGACCTGACCTGCGATGTGACGCCGAGAAACTTCCTGGTCGTCCGGGCCGTTGACCGGTACGCTGCCGAACCGCTCGACATCCGGCTCACGGAGACCCGCTCGACGGCGCTGCTCCAGTTCGCCAACGAGCTGCCCACCCCGGTCCTCGCCCGCACCTTCGGTATCGACATCGCCGCCGCTGGACCGACGAGAGCAACCACCCTTGTCGATCAGAGGGTGGCCGGAGTGCGACGAGACTCAACTCGCCACCATGGTTCACCGAACAGATCCGAGAGATCGCTCGGATCCCCGCCTCCGACGACGACGGAGACCTCGTCCAAGGTCTGTTCCTGGTGAGTCACGAAGTTGACGGGGCAGCCGAATGGCAGGTCCGCGAGGGCCGACTCCTCATCGCACCGGGTCCAGCAGTACGGCCGCTCGTCGCGTCGCTGAGCCGCTCGCGCGAGTTCCGCCGACTCACGCAGCAGGCCCCCCGAGTACGTCGGTGTCGCCAGACCCCTGCTCCTTGACCCGACGTCGCGCCGCCGCAGTGGACTCGGCGGCTTCCAACCTCGCAAGGACGCCTTGCAACTCATAGCCGATGGTGAGCACGAGACGCTCGACTCCGTCGCGTTCGCCACGACGTGGGAGGTCCGGGGCCGTGCCGGGAACTCGTCGAAGTCGACCCCGGTCACGATCCCCGAACCCCTTGGTGGCCACGACGTGGAACCCCGTCTCGGCCAGCCGGAGCCGCGGCCTGAGGAGTTCACGAAGGCCGTCGCGCCCGGGAAGCCGCCCGATCTCCGGGACGGCCATGGGCAGCTGCGCCCCCGGCCCGCCGGGCAGGTCGATGGTTGCGGCGGCCGACTCGTCCGATGCCGCGGAGAGGTAGTCGTCCATCGCTCCCGTACCGGAGATCATGTCAGGGAGTGACGTTGCACCCTGGACCGCCCTGTCGTCAGCCCTTCGTCGCCCTGGCGAGGGACGGGGCGATGCGCAGGGCGTTCGCCCCGATCGTCAGGGCCGGGTTGAGCGCCGCGGAGGACGGGAAGAACGACGCGTCGCTCACCCAGAGGTTGTCGATGTCATGGCTGCGGCACAGCGGATCGAGCACGCTCTCCGCCGGGTCGTGACCTGCCACAGCCGTTCCGCACATGTGGGAGTTGGTCTCGATGCCCATGCGCTGGGTGAAGATCAGCGGGTAGCCGGCCTTGCGGACCGCCCGGGTCACTCGGCGCACCAGTTCGTGGTGGGGCGCGAGGTTGTTCGGTGTCCAGTCGATGAGGATGCGGTCGCCGTCCACGCGCACCCGGTTGTCCCGGGACGGGAGGTCCTCGGTCGTCAGGTAGATGTCGAGGCTTCTGGCCGCCATGAACTTCAGAGCCCAGGTCGGTGCCCATGAACGGGCGGGCTTGAGCATGGGGGCCTGCAGCTTGCCCAGCATCTGGAGGTTCCCGAGCGGGAAGCGCGTGCCCGGTCCGGCCTCGTAGAAGTCGTTCAGACCTAGCGTCTTCTGCCACTTCGTGGGGTTGGTCCGCAGGGGGTTCACCCCGACGAAGAACGTGCTGTTGTGCACCATGTAGTTGCGGCCGAGCAGCCCTGAGGAGTTGGCGAGTCCCCGAGGGTGTGTCTCGTCGGCCGAACGGAGCAGCAGCGCGGCCGAGTTGACGGCTCCTCCGGCGAGGGCGAAGGACTTGGCGTTGATACGCAGGACACGGCCCTCGTGTCGTGCCTCGGCGGCGACGATCTTCCGGCCGTCTGGCGAGGTGATCAGACGGGTGATCTCCGCACCTGTGAGGATTCGCACGCCGTCGTGCAGGGCGGGGAGAAGGAGCCGGTTCTCGGCGTCGGACTTCATTCCCGTCTCGTCCGGACAGCCGTCGGCCGTCGTCACGGCGGCGCGGTCGGCCTGCGTCTCGATGTTCAGGGCGTTCGGTGTGTGGAACGGGTGCAGGCCCTGCCTGCGCAGCGACCCGGCGAACCGCTCGATCTCCGGCTCGTGCTGGAGCGCCGGATACGGGTAGGGCTTGGAGCGGGGCGGCTCGGTCGGGTCCTCGCCGGTCCGCCCGTGCACCTGGAGCAGATCCTCCATGGCGGTGTAGAAGGGCTCCAGGTCGTCGTAACCGAAGGGCCAGGCGTGCGAGACGCCCTCGTGGTGCTGCACCTCGGTGAAGTCACTGCGCCGGAAGCGGGGCAGCATGGCGCCGTAGAAACGGGTGTTGCCCCCTACCCAGTAGTAGACGCCGGGCGCGAACGGCTTGCCGTTGCCACCGTCGTACCAGTAGCCGGCGTTCTTGTAGCGGCCCTTGAGATACATCTCGGCGGGCTGCGAGTTCTCGGGTTCACGGGGAAGGAAGCGGCCCCGCTCCACGACGAGCACATCGAGACCGGAGTCCTTCAGTGCCCAGGCCAGCGTGGATCCGCCCATGCCGGAGCCGATGACCAGGACATCGGTGCTGATCTCGTCGGCGGTGCCGGGTGCGACGAGGGCCTCGGGCCGAAGCTCCGGGGGCGTGTAATCCTGACGGACCGGGTCGGACATGAGGCGGAATCCCTTGGGCTCTGGGGTACGGGAGGCGAGAAGTGGTACTCCTCGCCGTGGCGGTTCCAGGCGAGCCTAGGCAGCGGCACCGACGCATCACATGCACGAAACGGGTAATGACTGCCGCCTGGGTTGCTCACCTCGTGCATGTTCTGAGCGTGTACGGCGTCCCTAGCCTCTCCAGGAAGCACCACGCGCCCGATCAGGGCGACCGGAGTTCCACGGAGGCGCAATGGGCAGGGAATCGTATGACTACATCGTCGTCGGAGCGGGCTCGGCCGGCTGTGCGGTGGCGGCCCGGCTGTCCGAGGATCCGGATGTCACGGTCGCGCTGATCGAGGCGGGGCCGCCGGCCCGGGGCCGGCTCTTCGAGATCCCCGCCCTGTTCTCGGAGCAGCTCAAGACACAGTTCGACTGGGACTTCGGGTCGGAACCCGAGCCGGGACTCGGGGGGCGCCGCGCCTACCTGCCTCGCGGCCGGGTGATCGGCGGCACCAGCTCGATGAACACGATGCTGTACGTCCGGGGGCACCGCTACGACTACGACACCTGGGAGCGGCTCGGAAACCCGGGCTGGGGGTACGACGATGTCCTGCCCTTCTTCAAGAGGTCCGAGGACAACGAGCGCGGAGCCGATGATTTCCACGGCGTCGGCGGCCCCCTCACCGTCAGCGACCCCCGCTCCGTCCATCCGCTGCTGACGGCATGGGTCGAGGCCGCCCAGGACGCCGGCCACAAGCACAACCCGGACTTCAACGGATCCGAGCAGGAGGGCGTGGGCTATCACCAGGTCACCCAGCGGGGCGGCCTGCGGTGCAGCAGCGCGATCGCGTTCCTGGAGCCGGCCGCGGGCCGTCCGAACCTCACCGTGCTGCCCTCGACGACCGCGCTGCGCCTGAGCTTCGAGGGCTCGCGGGCCGCCGGCCTGGAGGTCGACCACCTCGGAACCGTCCGGACGATCCATGTCGACCGTGAGATCGTGCTGTCCCTCGGGGCCTACAACTCGCCCCATCTGCTCCTCCAGTCCGGCGTCGGACCGGCCGACGAACTCACCGCCGGAGGGATCACGCCGCTGCACGACCTGCCTGACGTCGGCCGGAACATGCAGGACCACACCGGGTGCTTCATCAGCTTCTTCAGCGACACCGAACCGCTCCTGGGACCGGACACGTCGGCGGAGGAACGGCTCCTGCGCGAGCGGGGCACCGGCCCGATGGCCTGGAACGAGGTCGGCGGATTCTTCAGCTCCAGCGACGACGTCCCCGCCCCGGACATCCAGGTCCACGCCGCGCTGGGCATCGTCCGCGACGAGGGTCTCGCCGCACCCCTCGAACCCGGAATGTCGTTCGGTCCCTATGTCGCACGGCCCGCGAGCCGCGGTTCGGTACGGCTGCGGCACTCCCACCCGTACGCCAAGCCGCGCATCTTCCACAACTACCTCGCCGACCCCGACGACCGCCGACGGCTGCGCGAGGGCGTCCGGCTGTGCATGCGCATCGCCCGTGAGCAGCGGCTGACGTCCCTGCTGCAGTCCGACCTGCGCGGGGCCGCCGACGCCGGACTCGCCCCCCTGTCGGACAACGACCAGGACATCGACGACTTCATCCGCACGCAGTCGTTCTCCTTCTACCACCCGTCAGGCACCTGCATGATGGGCAAGGTCGTCGACCATGAACTGCGCGTGCGCGGGCTGGAGAACGTCCGGGTGGCGGACACGTCGATCATGCCGACCCTCGTCACCGGGAACACGAACGCCCCCGCCATCATGATCGGCGAGAAGGCCGCCTCGCTCATCCGGGCATCGGCAGCGTGACGCCGGTGGACGCCGGTACCGAGCCGGTCTGTCAGACCGTACGGACGACCGTGCCACCGTCTTCGAGCGCGGTGACCTCCTCGGCCGCCGCGGTGGAGTCGGTCACGAGGGTGTGCAGGAGGACGGCGGGGCCCACGTAGGCGTAGGCGGTGTGGCCGAGTTTGCTGCCGTCGGCCGCGGCGACGACCCGGCGGGAGGAGGCGATGCCCGCCTTCTTCACCGAGGCGTCGTCGAGGTCGTAGGCGGTCAGGCCGTCGGCCGCGGTGAGCCCGCAGCAGCCGATGACGGCGGTGTCGAACCGCAGGGCGGCCAGGGAGGCGAGGGCGAGGGGGCCGGTGAGGGCTCCTTCGGCCGCGCGGGGCTGTCCGCCGGGCACGACCAGTGTGGCCGGGCCGGGCGTCGCGGCGAACAGGTGAATGGCCTGAAGGGAGAGAGGCATCACGGTGACGGGCCGCTCGCGCAGGAGGCGGGCGACCTCCAGGCAGGTGGTGCCGCTGTCCAGCAGGACGCTCTCGCCGTCAGCGATCAGTGCGGAGACCTCGGCGGCGATCCGGCGTTTGGCGTCGACTGCCTCGCGTGCGCGCAGCGCGAACGGGGGTTCCTCGCCCCGGAGCAGCAGGGTGCGTGCCCCGCCGCGGACACGTTCGAGGACGCCCTGGGTGGCGAGTGCGTCGAGGTCGCGCCGGATGGTCATCTCCGAGGCCCCGGTCAGCTCCGCGAGTTCCTGGACCGTGGCACCCCCGGAGTCCCGGACTGCCTTCGCGATCACCCCGTGCCGGTCTGCGTTACTCATACCGCGATTGAACACCAACAGGAAATGAACAACAACTCTGTTCGTTACTTCGACTTTCGAACAGTAGAAATGTTCGTTATGGTGGCCGGTATGGAAAGTCCCCTGCGAGCCGCCCGCGTGGCGACCTACGTCTACTTCGTCCTGTACGGCACCTTGCTGGGCACCTGGGTGGTGCACATCCCCGCGATCGAGGAACGCGTGGGCATCAGCCACGCCACGCTCGGCGGCCTGCTGGTGGTGCTCGGCCTCGGGGCCTTCGTAGGCATGCAGGTGGCGGGTCCCCTGACCGACCGCCTCGGCACCCGCACCGTGGTACCCGTCGGCGGCGTGCTCTGCGGCGCGACCCTGTTCCTGCCCGGCCTCGCCCACGATCCGTGGACGCTGGCCGCCGCGCTACTGGTCTTCGGGCTCTGCAACGGCTGCCTGGACGTGAGCATGAACGCCCACGCCGTGCACGTGGAGAAGGCCTACGGTCGCCCCGTCATGTCCGGCTTCCACGCCACGTTCTCCGTCGGCGGTGTCCTCGCCGCGCTCGCCGGAGCGGGCGCGGCGAGCGCCGGCCTGCACCCGGCCGTGGCCATGGCCGCCGTGGGAGCCGTGGGCGTGGTGATCGCCCTGGCCTCGGCACGCGCCCTGCTGCCCGCCGCCCCGGCCCCTTCCGCCGCTCCCACCCAGGAGAGCCCCGGCCCCACAAAGAAGACCGGTACGTCACCGGTCGGAGAGCACGACCGCGCCACGCGCCGGGTCTGGGTGCTGGCCGTCCTGGCGCTGATGGTGATGCTCTGCGAGGGCGCCGCCAACGACTGGAGCGCCCTGCACCTGAAGGACGTCATGGGCGCGTCCGCCGGCACGGCGGCCTTCGCATACGGCACCTTCGCCGCGGCCATGACCGTCGGCCGACTGCTCGCCGACCGCTTCGCCACCCGGTTCGGGTCCCTGGCGATCCTGCGCCACGGCGCGGCCCTGGCCGCCGTCGGCATCACCCTCGTGACCGTCAGCCCCTGGATGTGGGCCGTGTTCGCCGGCTGGGCGCTGTTCGGCCTGGGCCTGTCCGGCAGTGTCCCGCAGCTGTTCAGCGCGGCCGGGCACGCCGACCCGTCCGCCGCCGGGGCCAACGTCTCCCGCGTCGCCGGACTCGGCTACGTCGGCATGCTCGCCGGTCCCGCCGTGATCGGCTGGCTGACCCATGTCGTCGCCCTCAGCCACGCCTTCGTCCTGCTGATCCTGCTGTGTGTGACCACCGCCGTGGGCGCCGGAGTCCTGCGCACCACCCCCGACCGCGTCCTCCGGCGCGAGATGGCCGACAGCAGCCACTGACCGCTTGTGCGGCACGGTCCCTGACAACCGTGCCGTGCAAGCTCACCTCTCCCCCGGTCACCAGGGCCGGGGAGGCAAGCCCCCAGCCGACCGAAGGAGCCCCCGATGTCCGAGTCCCCCGCACTGCCCGCCCAGGGCCGCGTCGGTGTCATGCTGCCGCTCGATCTCCCCGTCGGCGAGGTGCTGCCCTACGTCCGGCGCGCCGAGGAGCTGGGGTTCGACCAGGTCTGGGTGGTCGAGGATCTCGGCTGGCGCGGTGGTGTCGCCCAGGCCGCCACCGTGCTGGCCTCCACCACGAGCCTCACCGTCGGGATCGGGATCATGCCCGCCGGCGCCCGCAACGTGTGCTTCGCCGCGATGGAACTGGCCACCCTCGCCCAGCTCCACCCCGGCCGGCTCATCGCGGGCGTCGGCCACGGCATGCCCGGCTGGATGCGCCAGGCCGGGTCCTGGCCCGCCAGCCCCCTGACGCTGATCAAGGAGTACGCGGCAGCGCTGCGTCTGCTCGTCGCCGGTAAGCCGGGCCCGGCGAACGGCCGGTACGTACGCTGCGAAGGCGTGATCATCACCGAGGTCCCGGAGATCGTCCCCCCGGTGGTCCTGGGTGTCCGCGGCCCCAAGTCACAGGCGGTCGCGGGCGAGGTGGCCGACGGACTCCTGCTGGCCGAGCCCGCCGCACCCGGCTACATCACCGCCTCCCTGCGCAACCTGGGCGCCGCCGCCGCGAACTCTCCGGAGATCGTCGTCTACGACGCCGCCGCCGTGGACGACGACGAGGAAGCCGCCCTGGACCGCGTCCGCACCGTCCTGGAATCGGTCGGCGAGCCGCAGTGGGCCGCGCACATCGACCCCCTGCCCTTCGCCGCCGCACTGCGCGCACACCGCGCCGCCAGCACGGACGCCCGGCACTTCGCGCGGACGATGCCCGCCGAATGGGTCCGCGGGATGAGCATCTCCGGGACCCCCGCCCAGGCCCGCGCGGCGATCGACGCCCGCCACGCGGCCGGCGCGACCAGCGTCGTCCTCGCCCCGGCGGGCCCCGACCCGCTGGCCGCACTCGACTCACTCGCCCGCGCCCTGCCCGACCGGCACTGAACCGAACACTCCCGGACCCTGAGGAAAGGATCCCCATGCCCACCGACCGCCGCCCCGTCGTGCTCTTCGACCTCTTCGGGGTCATCGCCCGCCACCAACACCCGGGCGCCCTGGAGAAGATGGCCGCCCTCTGCGGCACCTCCCCCGACGCCTTCAGCGCGGCCTACTGGGCCCACCGGCCCCCCTACGACGCCGGCCGGCACACCGCGTCCGTGTACTGGACGGACGTACTGCACACGCTGTTCCGCGACGCCGACGCCGACACGATCGAAGAGCTGCGGCTCACCGACATCGACAGCTGGTCGCGCGTCGACAACAGCATGGTCACCTACGTCCAGACCCTGCGGGAGCGCGCCCGGGTCGCCCTGCTGTCCAACATCCCCGCGGACCACGCGGACGCCTTCCTCGCCGCCCAGCCCTGGCTGCACGACCTCGACGACATCGCCTTCTCCGGAAAGATCGGTGCCGCCAAGCCCGACCCGGCCGCCTTCCGGCACTGCGTCATCGCTCTGCACGCCGCACCCGCCGACTTCCTCTTCGTCGACGACCGCGAGGAGAACGTCCGCGCGGCGCAGGCCGCCGGCATGAACGGTCACGTCTTCGACGGCCAGGAAGAACTCGCGGCCGTCATCGACACATGGCTGCCAACGGTCGGCCGGCAGGCGAACCGCTCCTGACCTCGACGACCCGGCATCACCGGAGCTGCCCGACCACCTCGTACGCCGTCCCGTGCACGCCCCCGTCACCCTGGCCGTGACCCGCCGTGACCGCCAGAGCCCCGCGTCACGAGACGCTCCCCGCCAGGCTCCCCCGGGAACTCAACAGGCAGGTCGTCAGACTCGACCCGAGACCACTGAGCGCACACGACTGACCGTGCTCACCCTGCCGCGTGCCTCCGGCGGTCACGCCACGGAGCTGACGCCGCCCCACCCTGGCCGACCCGCCAATACTGGCGTGGGCCCGGCCTGATCCTCTCTGTCCGCGTGTACGAGGCGATACGCGACCGTCATGTCCGGTTCGGCGGCAGGGCTGATTCGGTCGGAGCCGGCCTTTCTGCTCGCGGGCCTGCCTGTTGAGCTGTGGGCCGGATGCGTTCGGACCGTGTCCTGTCCTTCCCGCCCTCGATTCGCCGTACGGCCGTGGACTCCGAGAAGTCGGCTGTCCTCAGGGAGGCGGCTCCCACCGCGTGGAGCCGCACCGTGCCGAGGTGACGACTCGGCACGGTGCGGCGGTCCGCAGACAACTCACACGGCGTTGAAACGGTACGAGCCCGCCCGGACCCGGTAGACCTTGTAGGGCGCGCCGCCCGAGGTGTCGTCACGGACGAAGGCGGTGCCCCCGGGCGCGCTGACGGGCTTGCCCTGTGTGGGGACCCATATCTCGGCCCCGGTGTTGTACGGGACGGTGACCGTCAGGTCGATCCTGCCGTCCGGGCGGCGGTACCACTGTGAGGACACCTTGCCGCGCACGGTGTCGATCGAGGCACTGACATGGTCGAGCGTCGCCGGGGCCAGATCGGTGTCCTGTACGTCTGCCGGGACCCGGCTGTTGACCGTGGCCGTGGGGATGTACGGGCGGATGCGCAACGTCTCGTAGGCGGTCGCGGTCGGCTGGATGCCGGCCAGGCTCTGGTAGAACCAGGTGGCCACGTTGGAGCGGTAGTGGTGGTCGACCGAGAGCCGGTCGGTCCACTGTTCCCACAGCGAGGTGGCGCCCTTGGCTATCTGGTAGACGTAGCCGGGAATGCCGGTCTGGGTGACCGCCTTCAACGCCACGTCCGTGTAGCCGTACTCGCTGAGGATGTTGAACTCGTAGCGCGAGCCGTACATGTCGTTCTGGATGTGCTGGTTCGCCGCCACGATGCGGTCGGCGAGCAGCTTGGCGAGGGCCTTCTTGTTCTCGGCGAGCGTCTTCGCTCCCGCAAGGCGGCGGGGGTCGTCCAGGTCCAGGTCCGAACCGGGGACCAGGTCGAAGGCTATGGCCAGCGCGTTCTCGCTGGAGATGCTGCCCTGGGTGAAGCAACCCAGCGACGGGTCCCAGTAGTTGGCGATGAACGCCTTGCGGAGTGTGCGCGCCAACTTCGCGTAGTACGTGGCGCGTTCGGTGCGGCCGAGCCTGCGGCCCACCTCGTCCATGTAGTCGCAGAAGTGGATGTAGAAGGCGAGGCTGATGACGGCGTTGCTACCGGGGGCCTCGGCACCCGAGTAGGCGCCGAGCGAGGCCTCGAACTTGTAGTCGTTGGCGGCGGTGAACAGCGTCTCGTAGTACGTCAGGAGCGTGTCCTGGTGGTCGTACAGCTCGGCGAAGAGGCTGCTGTTGCCGTAGTACGTGTACAGCTCCCTCGGGATGACGAAGTAGGCCGAGTCCCAGGCGGGCACCGCCTTCCACGCTGCGTTCCAGCCGGGGGTGTGGTCGTAGCCGTAGCCGCCCTTGGCGACGGGGACGAACATGGGCAGCTGGCCGGTGGAGATCTGTGTGTCGGGGAAGTGGCGCAGGTAGTTGGTGAGGACGGCGTTGACGTCCCAGGTGAGGGACTCGGACTCGGAGCTGGCCATGGCGTCGCCGGTCCAGCCGTTCTTCTCACGGGACGGGGTGTCGGTGGGCTTCTGGACGAGGTTGTTCTGCTCGGCCCACTCCAGGTTGCGCTGAAGGCGGTTGAGCAGCGCGTTGTCCGTGGTGAAGGTGCCGGTGCGGGCGAAACCGGTACGGGCGACGCCTACGGTCAGCAGGTCCGCGTCCCGCTTCAGGTCGGGGACCCGTCCGAGGACCGCCTCCAGGTTCATCACTTCCAGGTAGCGGAAGCCGAAGTGGCTGAACTGCTGCTCCCAGGTCTGCGTCGGCCGCTTGCCGAGGGTGTAGTAGTGCGTCTGGAGGTTGGCGTCGTGCTGGAAGTTCTCCTCCTCGACGGAGAGCGGGGAGGCGGCCGTGCCGTCGCCCGCGCTGATCCGGTTGCCGCCGCGGATGCGCAGGGTGAGGCCCTCCTTGTCCTGGCGTATGCCAGTGAGCCGGAGACGGACGAGGCCGGTGAGGATCTGGCCGTAGTCCAGGACCCAGGTCCCCGATCCGGGGGCCGTCTCGGTGAGGGAGACCGGGTGCAGCGTCTGGCCGACCAGCACCGGCTCCGCCTCGTGCGCCCTCACGACGGCGGGTCTGAAGCCGTCGGGGATCGTCGTGGCGGGCAGCGCGCCGTGGTACTTGGGCGAGGGGCCCGAGCAACTGCCCGGCGGGATCAGCACGGTGGCCGGGCGCCACTCGCGGCCGGTGCGGTGGCCGGCCGAGCGCCACTCCCCCAGTTCCTCCGCGCGCCGGGCGTCGTACTTCTCGCCCGAGTAGACGGAGTCGTACGTCGTGGGCCCGTCCGTGCCGAGCCAGTCCTTGTCCGTGATCAGCGTGGTGGCGGAACCGTCGGTGTAGGTCACGACGAGCTTCGCGCGCAGGCGCGGCTGGCCGGCGTAGGGGGCGAGCTGCCAGTACCACTCCTGTGGCGTCGTCACGCCGTACCAGCCGCGCCCGAGTTCCGCGGCGACGACGTTCTCCCGTCCGGCGTGGAGCAGTTGGGTCACGTCGAAGGTGTCGTAGAGGACCGTGCGGTCGTAGGTGCTCTGGTCGGTGAGCAGTCTGGGCACGTTGGTCCGGCCCGTGGTCGCCCGCTCGCCGTCGACGGTGATCGGGTCGCCGTTGACGGTGAACGTGACGTTGCCCGCCGCGCTCAGGTGCAGACGGGCCTTGGCTATGCGGCGGCCTTGGGGAAGGGCGAACGCCCGGCGCAGGACGGGTGCCGGGTTGGCGATGGGCAGCACGCTGTTCTTGGACGGGATGTACGGGTTCTTCGGGGGGAAGGTGAGGCCGGCGAGAGTGCCGATGCCGTTCTCGAACGGGTTCGCGCCCGTGGTGAGATCGACGGAGAGGTCGGCGGCTCCGGTACCGGTCACCTCGACGCTGCGGACGGTGGCGCTGGTGCCGCCGGCGAAGCCGAAGCTTCCGTGACGGCGGATCTGGTCGCCGGTGAGGGTCCGGCTGTCGACCTCGACGCCGTTCACGGTGGTGGTCACGGTGAGGCCGGTCACGGCGACCACCACCGTGTGGTCACGCGTGGCCCAGGTGTCCTTGGTCAGTCCGGTGGAGGCGGGGAGGGCGACCGTGCCGACCGGGACAGTGCGGGTGCCCGCGGTGGTGGGGTTGGTCTCGCTCTGCGGGTCGTAGTGGTCCACGCCCCAGTTGGGCTCGGAGGTGCCGTCGTCCACCCAGGTGTTGCCGGCGTAGTGGCTGGTCCTCATGACCAGCTGCATGTCGTCGCCGCTCTGCCGGACGGTCCAGTTGAGGCCCTCGCCCCAGGTCTTGCCGATGGGTTCGGCGCGCAGGAGCAGGGCCAGCCCGCCTGCGGTGTCGGGGCCGCCGCGGAAGACGACGGTCGCCGCGAGGTCCGTCCAGTCGTTGTCCTGTGTCTCGCGTCCGCCGATCCATCGCGCGCCGGACCAGTCCTTCTCGCCGTTCAGCAGGCCGGTCTCCCACTGCGCCGGCTCACTCCACGGGCCGGCGGCGCCCTTCTCGTCCCAGGCCCGCACCCGCCAGAAGTAGGCCCGCCCCGAGTGCAGCGGGCCCCCCTGGTAGGCCACCTCGACGCTGTTCGAACTCGCCACCTTGCCGCTGCGCCAGACGTCGGCCCTGCCCGGCCCGGTACCGACCTGGATCTCGTACGCCGATTGCCCGGCCACCGGAGGCAGCCAGCTGAACGCCGGTGGGGTCTCCGTTCCCACGGGGGCGACCCGCGAGTTGACCTGCAAGTCCGCCGGTGCGGCACGGTGCCCGCGGGCCGCCGCCGTGCTCGCCGCCTCGGCGTCGGGCGCGGCGGCAAGCGGGAGCGAGGCCCCGGCCGCCGCGGCCGTCATGATGCCGAGCATGTGTCGGCGGCTCAGCGCGCGTCTGTTCTCCTCGGTCACGGCTCAGATTCCCTTCGTAAGCACACAGCGCTGGAAGCAGGGGTGTCCCTCCCCCGAAGGCATTGAAACGTTTCAATACCTTCCATGTGGAAAGCTTACGAACAGGTTCGGACAAAACACAATGGTCTGGAGCGACGGCTCACGGCGCGGAAGCCCGTCAGAGCGTCTGCCGGGCCATGTCGGCCTCGGCCTTGGACGCCCACGCCGTCTCCACCGCGTCCGCGAGGGCCTCCCCCTTGGCGAAGCCGTAGTACGCGGCGAACTGCAGCACGATCTCGTCCATCTCCTCCTTGCCGAGGTCTCCGGAGTGGAGCGCGGCCCTGACATGCGTCTGGAGGGGGACGGGCGAGTCGTCGAGGGCGACACTGGCGACCGTGACGATCCGGCGCTCGCGCCGGGTCAGCCCGGGGCGCTGCCAGACGTGCCCGAACACGAAATTGAGAATGCCGGCGTGCCGGTACGGCGAGTTCGGGGGCGGCGCGGGCGTGAGGTTGACGTCGATGAACTCCTCCACGCCGCGGGCGAGCCGTTCGTCCCAGGCGGCGGGGCCGAGGGTGTCGTCGCCCAACTGCGGCCAGGGAGGGGTCTGTTCGCCGCGTTCGCGGTGGATGCGGTCCCACTGCCGGGCGATGGCCCCCTCCACGTGGGACGCCTTGGGCCAGCCGCAGTACACCGCGAAGTGCAGGACGAACTCCAGCATGGCCTCGAGGCCGATGTCGCCGCTCGCGAGTGCCGCGTGGACGTGGTCCTCGATGGGCTGGGGCGAGTCGGCGGCGGCGACGCACGTGAGGGTGACCCAGCGGCGGTCCCGGCGGCTCAGGCCGGGGCGTGACCAGACCTCGCCATAGAGGAAGTCCCGTGCGGCGCGGGCGAACGGGGTGGCAGCCGAGGATGGTTCGTGGGTAGGCAGGATCTCTGCCAGGGTGCGGTCCGCCTGGGTGTCGTCCATGAGGCCTCCGTGGGTTGTGAGGTGGCCCTGGCGGACCGGATGCGGCTCCGGGAGTGGCTGACGGGATCCTGCCTTCGGCGACCGTCCGGGGCTGGTCCCCGGGAACACGGCACGCTGTGCGGAACGAGGAGGGGCGAGCGCGTCGCTGAGAGGCCGTTGCCGGAACGGCGAGTCGGCGATCCCGGCCTCCTGCGGCCGAATGGTGCGCCGCCTTACGCGCGGATGAAGACGTTCTTGGTCTGGAGGAACTCGTAGAGGCCCTCCTTGCCGCCTTCACGCCCGTAGCCGCTCTGCTTGTAGCCCCCGAACGGGGCGCCCGGCGGCTGGCCCGAGGCGCCGTTGACGAGGACGGTGCCCGACTGGAGGTGCGGGACGATGCGCTGGACGCGGGACACGTCGTGGGTGTGTACGGCGGTGCCCAGGCCGTAGGGCGTGGAGTTGGCCAGTTCGACCGCCTCGTCCTCGGTCTCGAAGGGGATCAGCGACAGCACCGGGCCGAAGACCTCGTGTTGGCCTACCTCGCTGTGCGGGTCGACGTCGGCGAGGACCGTCGGGTCGATGAAGTAGCCGTCGCGGTTGTCCGGGGGCAGCGTGGACGGGTCGGTGGCGTGGCCGCCGGCGATGACACGGCTGTCCTTGGCGGCGCGTTCGATCATGCCGAGGATGCGTTCGTGGGCCGCCTTGCCGACGACCGGGCCGAGGGCGGTCGACTGGTCGAAGGGGTCTCCGACGCGCAGCGCGGCGGCCGCCTCTGCGGCGGCGGTGACCACCTGGTCGTAGATCTGACGGTGTACCAGCATGCGGGTGGTGAGGTTGCAGCCCTGTCCGGAGAGGGTGAAGCAGGACCGGACGGTCTCGGCGACGGCCTCGTCGAGGTCGGCGTCGGGGAAGACGATGTCGGCTGTCTTGCCGCCGAGTTCGAGCAGGACGGGCTTGAGGGTGTGGCGGGCCGCGTCGAGGATCTTCTTCGCGGTCGGGATGCCGCCGGTGAAGGAGATCTTCGCGACGTCGGGGTGGCGGACCAGCCGCTCGCCGGCCTCCAGGCCGCCGGGCAGGACGTGCAGCACGCCCGCGGGCAGCCCGGCCTCCAGGGTGATCTCGGCGAACCGGGCCACGGTGAACGGCGCGAGGTCGGGGGACTTGACGACGACGCAGTTACCGGCGGCGAGTGCGGGGGCGATCTTCATGCCGACCGACATGATCGGACCGTTCCAGGTCAGGATGACGCCGATGACGCCGTACGGCTCGGGGACGGTGTAGTCGAGGCCCGGCACCATGCGCGGGCTGGGCGGGATGGTGGCGCCCTCCAGCTTGTCGGCCCAGCCGGCGTAATAGCCGAACCAGCCGGCGGACAGATGGGCCAGCCCCGCCGACGTACGGAAGGGCACGCCGAGTTCGAGGGTGTTGAGCCGGCCGAGTTCGGGCACGCGCTCCAGCATCAGCTCCTCGACGCGCTGGAGGATGCGGCGGCGCCGATCCGGGGACATCGCCCGCCACTCGGGGAAGGCGTTCTTCGCCGAGGCGACGGCCGCGTCGACCTCCTGCGGTCCGGCGAGCAGGACGGTGCCGTTGGCGCGGGCGGTCGCGGGGTTGATGTGGTCCTGTCGGCCGGCGGACGTGGTGTCGAGCCAGGTGCCGTCGACGAGGGGGCCGGTCGTGCCGAGGTCGTGGGACAGGGACGTGGTCATGTCGGTGCCGCCTTGGGGTCGTCCGGGTGGGGCGGTGTCAGGAAGCCGGAACCTGGCCCAGCGTCGACAGGGTGTACGAGGTGAGGTCCACGAGGGTGCGGGGCCGTGGAACCTGGGCCGTGTCCGTTACGTCGAGCAGGTGGCCGACGTCCTTGCGCAGCAGCGGCACCGCCCGGCGCAGCCCGGTGGTGTCGAAGCCGGAGATGGCGAGGACGGCCGCCGCTCGGCTGCCACCGGTGCCGTGCGCCAGTACCTGTGCGACCGCCGCGCGGTCCATGCCGAGTCCGTCGGCGAGGGCGTAGGTGTCCAGGGCCAGGCCGACCTGGGCGGTGAAGACGAAGTTGTTGAGCAGTTTGGCGAGTTGGCCGCTGCCCAGTGGTCCGAGGTGGATCACCGGATCGGCGAAGGTGTCGAACACCGGGGAGCAGCGGGCGACATCCGTCAGTCGTCCGCCGGCCATGACGAGGAGCCTGCGTTGTGCCGCTGCGGCGCCTCCGCCGCTGACCGGAGCGTCGACCACCGTGACCTCCCGCTCGGCGGCCTGGTCGGCGACACGTCGGCAGGTGTCCGGATGGATGGTGGAGTGGATGGCGACCACTCCGCCGGGAGCCATGCCGTTCAGCACGCCGTCGGGCCGTAACAGCACGTCCTCGACGTCGGCGTCCGCCACGACACACAGGCAGACGATGTCGCTCGCCGCTCCCAGGTCCGCCGGTGTGGCCGCCACGGTGGCAGCCGTGTCGGCGAACGTGTCCGTCGACGCGCTTCGCCGCGCCCACAGCGTCAGGGGGAACGACTCCTCGGCGATGCGGCGGGCCATCGGCGCGCCCTGGCTGCCCAGTCCGATGAAACCGACCCGTGTCCCGGGGGTACCAGTGCCGGTCACAGCCGGGTGACCCAGCCGCCGTCGACGCTGATGGCCTGGCCGTTGATCCACTCGCCGGCCGGGGAGGCGAGCAGCAGCAGCGTGCCGAGCAGGTCTTCGGCGGGTGCGGACTTCTTGCCCGGGATGGCGGCCGTGAGCGCGGCGCGTGCGGGGTGGTCGGCGGGCAGGCTGCGCAGGCCCGGTTCGTTCTCGACCAGGCCGGGGGCGATGGCGTTGACGTTGATGCCGAGCGGGCCGAGTGAGCGGGCGAGGCCGACGGTGATGTTGACCAGGGCGAGTTTGCTGACGCCGTAGATGCCGCCGCCCATGAAGGCGCCCGCGGAGACCTGGTTGATGATGCGTCCGCCGCCTCGCTCGACCATGGAGGCCTTCACAGCGCCCGCGCAGATGACGGCGCCGAGGACGTTGACGCGCATGACGCGGTCGAACCAGTCCGTGGGCAGGTCCAGGATGTCGACCTGGGGGATCTCGGCCATCAACGCGGCGTTGTTCACCAGGATGTCGATGCCGCCGAAGGCGTCGGTGGTCTTCGCTGCCAGGTCGGCCGCGGAGGCACGGTCGGTGATGTCGACCTGTACGCCGAGCGCACGCGGTCCGTCGGCGGCCAGTGTCTTGGCGGCCTGCTCGGCGCCTTCGCCGTTGAGGTCCGCGAGGACGACGGCGGCACCGGCCTCCGCGAGTGCCCGGCCGTAGATCTGGCCGATGGCGCCGGCGCCCCCGGTGACGACGGCGACCTTGCCGTCCAGGCGGAGCCGGTCGAGTGTGCTGCTCATGGGGCTTCCTTCGTCAGACGGGACAGGTAGGCGTCGACATCGGCACCGTGCTCGCGCAGTTCGTCGGCGGCCTGCGGTGCCGTGAGGATGAGGAAGCGGTCGTGGGTGACGCCCTCGGCGACGAGTTCGCCGACCGAGTCGGCGTCCAGGACCGGGAAGTCGGGGCCTTGGGGCGGTGCCGGTTCGCCGTAGAAACTGATCTGCTCGACGATGTTGGTGGCGACGCCGGCCGGGCACAGGCAGGAGACGCCGATGCCGCGCGGGCGCAGGTAGAGCGCGAGTGCCTCCGACAGGCCGACCACCGCGTGCTTGGTCGCGGTGTACGGCAGGCGGTCGAAGCCGTAGGGCAACAGGCCTGCCGTGGAAGCGGTGTTGACGACGTGACCGGATCCCTGCTCCAACAACACGGGCAGGAACACGAGGTTGCTGCGGACGACGCCCAACAGGTTGACGTCCACGACGCGTTGCCACGCGTCCAGGGGAATGTCCTCGACGGGGCCGACGGCCAGGATGCCGGCGTTGTTCATGACCAGGTCGATGCGGCCGAAGCGGTCGACGGCCAGTTTCCGTACCGCTCGCAGGTCGTCGAGGCTGGTGACGTCGCACTCCAGGGCGGCGCCCCGGTCTCCGAGTTCACCGGCCACGGTGTGCGCCCGCTCGCCGACGAGGTCGGTGACCACGACACGTGCGCCGCGCCGGACGAAGGCGTGGGCGGCGGCACGGCCGATCCCGCTGCCGGCGCCGGTGATCACCGCCACGGCGTTGCGCAGATCGATACTCATCGGGACGTCGTTCCTCCGCTCGTGGGTGGGAGGGCGGCTGTTCAGGGATGATGCGGCAGGACCGGTTCACTCGCTCCGGTCGCAGTCGCAGTCTCGGTCTCGGTCTCGGTCTCGCCGAGCGCGGACGAGGTCGTCGAGGACACCGGGGCCTGGAGGAAGCCGACCAGGCCGTCCAGCAGGTCCCCGACATGGACGGCGAAGGACAGCACGTGCCCGCCGCGGGCGCGGGTGCGTTCACGTTCGGAGGCGGCATGTACGCCGAAGGCCAGGGCCTGCGAGATGCGGTGGCCGCGCAACGGCTCGGGGAGGTGCGGCAGCAGGGTGCCGATCCGCTCGACGAAGTCGTCGGTGGGCTTGCTCAGTTCGGCCGGAAGGCGTTCGAAGACGTCCCGGCGGCCGTGCTGCTGGAGCATCGCGACGAAGCTGAGGTAGTGGCTGCCCTCCTGTTCGCCCTGTTCCAGGACGGGCAGCAGGTGGCACTCCACCCAGGTCCTGAGATCGTCCGGGCGCCGACGCGCGACCAGCAGCCTGCGCCGTTCGTTCAGCTCCGGCAGCCGGTACTCGAAGATCTCCTGGACGAGGTGTTCCTTCGTGCCGAAGTGGTACTGCACCGCCGTGTTGTTGCCGTTCCCGGCCGCCGCGCTGATCTGACGCAGAGACACCCCGTCGAGGCCGTGCTCGGCGAAGAGCCGCTCGGCGGCCAGGACGATCTGTTCCTTCACGGACGGTTGAACCACGACACCAGACCCCTTGAAGAGCAGTGTTGCGCAGATTCGAGAACATCATTTCCGTATGACAGGAATCTAGTTTCGTCATGGCGTGAAGTCAACTGCCTTAGCAGTCAGTCAGTTGGAGAGATGTTCAGGAGCCCGGCGGCGGGAAGACCCGTTCACCGGTGTCCGCGCCCCTGATACCGATGGCCTCGATCGGGCACGACTCGGCCACCTCCAGCACCTCTTCGGATGCCGGAAGGGTGGCGGACCTCGCACGCCCCTGGCCGTTCTCGTCGAGTTCGAAGTGCTCGGGCGCGGAGGCGGCGCACAGCCCCGTGCGGACGCACATCCGTGTGTCGACGGCGACGTTCCACGGCTCGGTCGTCATCGGGCTCCTTCGACGACCAGCGGCAGGGTCTTCCAGCCGCGCACGGTCGAGGTCTGCGCCAGCTCGGCGTGGTCCCAGTCGACGTCCCAGCCGGGGAACCGCTCGAGGATCTCCTCCGCCGCGATCCGGCCCTCCAGCCGGGCCAGGGCGGCGCCCAGGCAGTAGTGGGCGCCGACGCCGAAGCTCATGTGCTGGGTGACGCGGTGGATGTCGAAGCGGTCGGGGTCCTCGAAGCGGCGGGGGTCGCGGTTGGCGGCGGCCTGGATGAAGAGGATGGCGCTGCCGGCCGGCACCGTGCGGTCGTACAGCTCCACGTCCTTGGTGACGTACCGCCCGGTGAACGGACCGGTCGGCTCGAAGCGCAGGATCTCCTCGATGGCGTTGGGGATGAGGGAGGGGTCGGCCGCCAACTCCCGGCGGGCTTGCGGGTATCGGGCCATCAGCGCGCCGAACCAGCCGATGAGCCGGCCCGTGGTCTCGTTGCCCGCGCCGGCGACCACGGAGCAGTAGGTCAGGACCTCCTCGTCCGTGAGGGTGCGCGTGACGCCGTTCTCGTCCTCGAACTCGGCGGTCATCAGCTCGGTCATGAGGTCGTCGGAGGGATGCCGCTTGCGCCACTCGATGTAGTCCTTGAAGGCATCCGTACTGAGGATGTCCTCGTGATTGATCTTTCCGCCGCCCTCGGTGCCCAGCGTCTCGTCGGTGAGGTCGCGGATGGCGGGCTGGTCCGCCTCCGGGATGCCCAGGAGCATCCCGATCACCCGCATCGGCATCTCGGCGCCGACGGCCTCGACGAGGTCGAACCGCTCGGCGCCCGCCACCGGTTCGAGGGCACGCCGGCAGAAGGCCCGTACGCGCGGCTCCAGGGTCGCGATCCGGCGGGGTGTGAACACCCGGGCGAGGAGCTTGCGGTGGATGTCGTGGACGGGCGGGTCCTCGAAGATGAGGGTGCCGGGCGGGAGTTCGATGTCCGCCTGGATGATTTCGAGGATGTCGCCGCGGGACGAGGAGTAGGTCTGCCAGTCCGCGAGGCCGCGCTGGACATCGGCGTGGCGGCTGACGGCGTAGAACTTGTGCTGGTCGTTGTAGTAGAGCGGCGCCTCCTCGCGCAGTCGTGCGTACAGGGGGTAGGGGTCGCGGGCCAAGGCCGGGTCGTAGGGGTCCCAGTAGATCGTTTCGGTGGTGGTCATGGGCACAACTCCTTTGCCGTGCGGCTCACTTGAGCAGGGCGCCGGCGTCGATCGGCAGGGTGACGCCGGTGACGAAGCGGGCTTCGTCGGAGGCGAGGAAGAGGACGGCGTTGCTGATGTCCACCGCCTCCACCCAGGGCGTCGGGAGCGTGTGCATGCCCTGGGACACCGCCGCGAAGTCGTCGGCGGTGGGGTTCTCCAGGTCGGGGCGGAACATCCGGTAGGTGCCCTCGTGCATCACCATCGGGGTGTTCACCTGGGTGGGGTGCACGGTGTTGACGCGGATGCTGTGTGCCCCCAGCTCTCCTGCCATCGTGCGCATCAGACCCACCACGCCGTGCTTGGCGGCGATGTAGTGGCCGATGTTCGCGTAGCCCTTGAGGCCGCCGACGGAGCTGGTCAGGATGATGGAGCCGCCCCGTCCGCCCGCGACGATGTGCGGGATGGAGACCTTGGCGGACAACCAGACGCCGGTCAGGTTGACGTCGATCATGTCGCGCCAGGTCTTCTCCTCCATGGCGTCGAGCGTGGCGCCGTCGCTGCCGAGGCCGGCGTTGGCCGCGACGATGTCCAGCCGGCCGAATTCGGCGACGCCGTCGTCCACGGCGGCCTTGAGCGCGTCGTGGTCGCGGACGTCGGCCTGTACGGCGTGGATACGGCGGCCCAGCTTCTGGACCTGGTCGACCGTCTCCTCCAGATCTTCGGGGGTCGACATCGGGAACGTGACGCCGTCGAGCTGCTTGCACACATCGACGGCGATGATGTCGGCGCCTTCCTCCGCCAGCCGTACGGCATGACTGCGGCCCTGGCCTCGGGCGGCGCCGGTGACGAAGGCGACCTTGCCTTCCACTCTTCCGGGCATGAGTGACCTCGTTTCCTGCGTGACAGATGGGATGGGTCGGGACGGGGTGGCAACAGCCGGGAGGCCTGATCACCGGTCGGTGCGTCGGCGGGCGCGTTCCAGGAGTGCGAGAAGGAGCAGCACGGCGAGCGCAGCGGCCGGCGGTGCGATGCGCCTGAGGGCGCTCATGCCGGCTGCGTCGATGAGGTCGATGGGTTCGGCGACGGCGGGATCGGAGGGACGTGCCGGACGAACACGGCGTGTACGCCGTCCAGTCGGAGCGCCTCCGACGCGTCGATCGCGGCGATGCGGGCCCGTGTGACGGGTCTGCGGACGAAACAGGCGTGCGGCATTCCGGGCCGTACGACGTCGTCGACGTAGGTGCCGGTGCCGGTCAGCAGCCGCGGATCCTCGACGCGCAGAGTGCGGGTGCCCGTACGAGCCATCAGCCGTGCCCTCCGTTCATGTTGAACGAGTGTTTAACACGAGCGCTGAACAACTGTTTAACAGCGCCTCGCGGAGCCGTCAAGGACAATGAGCGGCATGACTGCGCCTCGCCGTATGGGCACCGAGAACTCGAAGACGCGCCAGGTCCTGCTCGACGTCACCGAGCGGCTGATGCTCAAGGAGGGGTATGCCTCCGTCGGCGTGCGCCGGGTGGCCCGCGAGGCCGAGGTCGCCCCGGCGCTGGTGCTGTACTACTTCCGCACCCTCGACGACCTGTTCCTCGCGGTGCTGCGACGACGGGGCGACGAGGAGTTGGAACGGGCGGCCCGCCGACTGGACGGCCCCCAGCCGATACGCGCCCTGTGGCAGGTCGCCAGCCATCCGGGGAACGCGCTGACCACGGAGTTCACCGCGCTGGCCAATCACCGCAAGGCGATCCGCGCCGAACTCTCCGCCCGCGCCGAGCACTACCGCGAGGTACAGCTGGAGGCACTGACGCGACGGCTCGCGGAGACAGGCGTCGAACTGCCGCCGGGGGTGTCCCCCACCGTGCTGCTCATGCTGGCCAACGCCCTCGGCCGGATCCTCATGATGGAGAACACGATGGGCATGACCACCCGGCACGCCGAGGCCCTCGATTTCGTGGAACAGTTCCTCCGACGCCACGAAAACACCCCCGCCGACGGCTGAAGGGCGCGGCCGACCCACCGACCGGGCCGGCGGCCAACTCCTACCGCACGGTTGGTTTCTGTTGAGACGTTAGACCCGCGCGGCAGACAGGGAAGGGTGCGCAGACGCGAATCTTGACCATGTGGGAAGCTTTGAGTTCTCAGCAGCTGCGCAGGACCGTCCCGCACCGGGCTTCGTCGAGGAGAGTGAACGCACCGTGGGCCAGGCCAAAGCGCGTGGACCGTACGCCAAGACCCCTGCCCGCAGGACGGAGATCGTACGAGCGGCACGCGACAGCTTCGCCGAGAACGGCTACGCCAAGGCCTCCCTGCGCGACATCGCGGAACGAGCCGGCATCACCCACGCCGGCCTCCTGCACCACTTCCGGAACAAGGACGAACTCCTCGCCGAGGTGCTCGCCGAACGCGACGCGGAGGAATGGCAGCAGGGCCTGGAAGCAGTGGACAGCCCGGACCAGCTCGCCCCTTATCTCAGCCAGCTCGTCCGCCATCACCAGAAGGCCCCCGAACTGATGCGCCTGTGGATCGAGCTCGCCGCCGCAGCCGCACGGCCGGACCATCCCGCCCACGCCTACTTCGTCGAACGCTACGAACGCGGGCGCACCCAGTTCGCCGAGGGACTCGACAGCGAGGCCGCGCACAGCAGACTGCGCGAAGGCGTCACTCCGGAGAGCGCGGCGGTCCTCTTCCACGCCGTGCTCAATGGGCTCCAGCTGCAGTGGGTGCTGGACCAGGACCTCGACATCGCCGGGCCTGTCACCGACTTCGTACGCCTGCTCTTCACGAGCGACCGCGCCGACCAGTGAGCGTGTCGCCGAGCAACGCATCCCCCACCCTCTGAAGGCACGCCCGCGCACGACCGAGCGGGCGGCCCGAGGGACCTCACTCACGACCGGCGGCCACGAACCGCGCCCCTCGCGGGAGCGGCGGTGCCGCGCCGGGTTGGACGTGTACCGCTTCCGTCCATCCCACCCAGGTCGGCGGCAGACCTCACCGGCCTCGCCCACCGCACGCCGAGCCCTCACCGATCGAGGCGTCGCCACGTAACGTTCCGATCACGAAGCCGAGCGGCGGCCTTCCCACCCCTGCGATCCCGGTCTACCGTCCCAACGAAAACTAACCATACGGTAAGAGTTCGTTCGTCGCGCACCTCGCACTCACGAACCGACGAACCGGCAAGGCCGCACCCCGCCCTGCCGGAGAGCTCGCCAACCCTCAACGCCCCTCCGTGCTCAGGCCGTTGCCCACCGCGCCCGAACGGCCGGACCGTGGCCCAGGTGCCACGAGATCCGAACCACCGACACTCAGGAAAGCAGTCGACGATGACCGAATTCCCGCCCGCGTTCCTCTGGGGCGCATCCACGGCACCGCACCAGATCGAGGGCAACAACCTCAACAGCGACTTCTGGGCGAACGAGGGGCGCATCCCGGGCATGGAGCGCAGCGGCGACGCCTGCGACAGCTACCACCGCTACCGCGAGGACATGCAGTTGCTCGCGGACGCCGGGCTGAACGCCTACCGCTTCGGCATCGAATGGGCACGGATCGAACCGCTCCCCGGCCTGGTCTCGCGCGCCGAACTCGCCCACTACCGCCGCATGATCGACACGGCCTTCGAACTCGGCCTGACGCCGGTCGTCACCCTGCACCACTTCACCGGCCCGCTCTGGTTCGCGGAGGAAGGCGGCTGGCTGGGCGACCGTGCGGTGGACCGGTTCCGGACCTACGTCGAGACGGTCGCGCCGATCCTGGACGGCGTCGAGTGGGTCGTCACCATGAACGAGCCGAACATGCTGGCCATCATGGTCGGCATGGCGCGGGCCTTCCAGAACGCGCAGGCCGACGGGGAATGGCAGAGTCCCACACTCGACAACGAGGGCCCGCGCCCGCAACTGCCCGCCCCCGACGTGGTGATCGGCGAGCGCCTCGTCGAGGCACACCAGGCCGCGCGGAAGGTGCTGCACGAGCGGACCGAGGCCAAGGTCGGCTGGACGGTTGCCAACCGCGCCTTCGTGGCCCGTCCCGGAGCGGAGAACAACAAGCGGGATCTGGAATACGTCTGGGAGGACCTCTACCTGGCCGGATCACGCGGCGACGACTTCGTGGGCGTGCAGTCGTACTCCAGCCAGTGGGTGGATCTGGACGGCATCGAGCCCTACCCGCCGCACCCGGACAACACGCTGGTGGGCACCGCCTACCGGCCCGACGCGCTGAGCATCGCGGTACGGCACACCGCCGAGGTCACCGACGGCCTGCCGATCCTGGTCACCGAGAACGGCATCGCCACCGGCGACGACACCCGCCGCATCGCCTACACGGACGAAGCCCTTGAGCACCTCGGCAAGGCGATCTCCGACGGCGTGGACGTACGCGGCTATCTCCACTGGAGCCTGCTCGACAACTACGAGTGGGGCCACTGGGCGCCGACGTTCGGCCTGGTCGCGGTCGACCGCGAAACGTTCGTGCGCAGCCCCAAGCCTTCTCTCTACTGGCTCGGGGAGACCGCCCGCCGCGGCCGGATCTGACCACACCGCCAAACGGAGGACACGCTGTGCAGATATCCGTACCCGACGTCTCGGCCAGGTCGCTGGCCGAACTCGTCTCGCTGAACGGGCGGCGTGCCGTCGTGACCGGCGCGGGCCAGGGCCTCGGCCGGGCCATCGCCGAGCGGCTGGCCGAAGCCGGAGCGGACGTGCTCGTCGCCGACATCCAGGACGGACTCGCCACCACCGCCGCCGAGGAAATCGGCGCCCGGGGCCGGGGCCGTGCTCTGGCCGCCCATGTGGACGTCACGGACCCGGACAGCGTCGCGGCGGTCGCCGACCTCGCGGTCCAGGAGCTGGGTGCAGTCGACATCTGGGTGAACAACGCCGGGATCTTCCCCAGCATCGCCGCGCTGGACCTGTCCGCCGATGCCTTCGACGAGGTGTTCGCCGTCAACACCCGCGGCGTCTTCCTCGGCTCACGGGAGGCCGCGCGCCGGATGAGC
>NZ_JAEQAZ010000060.1 GCF_016654115.1 Streptomyces sp. MBT53 | reverse complement strand
TAGGGGCGGCGGGGGCGAGAATCCCTAGTCCAGCAACCCGTGCCGCATCGCACTCGTCACCGCCGCCGTCCGGTCGTCCACCCCCAACTTCCCGAAGACCCGCAGCAGATGCGTCTTCACGGTCGACTCCCCGATGTACAACCGCCGCCCGATCTCCGCGTTGGTGCACCCCTCCGCCACCAACCGCAGCACCGAGGTCTCCCGCTCGGACAACCGCGGCCGCTCCGGCTTCGTCCGCAACTGGTCCACCAACCGCGCCGCCACAGAGGGCGCCAGCACCGTCTCGCCCCGCGCGGCGGCCCGTACGGCGTCGGCCAGTTCACCTCGCGGCAGATCCTTCAGCAGATAGCCCGCCGCCCCCGCTTCCACCGCGCGCAGGATGTCCCGGTCCGTCTCGTACGTCGTGAGGACGATCACCCGGCACGGCAGCCCCGCCGCGCTCATCCGCACGATGGAGTCGACGCCTCCGCCGCCCGGCATCCGCAGGTCCATCAGCACGATGTCGGGCCGGAGTTCGGCCGCCAGCGCCTCGGCCTGCGGCCCGCTGGACGCGTCGGCGACCACGTCGAGGTCCGGTTCGGCGCTGAGCATGGCGCGCAGACCCTCCCGTACGACGGGATGGTCGTCGGCCAGCACGATCCGGATCATCGGGGACTCCTCAAGGGCGATGCGGGCGAGGCAGGGGACACCGGCAGCCGGACCGTCACCGTCGTGCCCCCGCCCGGCGCGCTGCGCACCAGCGCCGTCCCGCCCGCCTCGGCGGCCCGGGTGCGGAGCCCCGCCAGGCCGTAGCCGCCGGATACCGCGTCCGGCTCGAAACCGCAGCCGTCGTCCCGCACGGACACGGTCAGCGTCTCGTCGGCGTACGCCAGCGTGAGGCTCACCGTCGCCGAACTCCCGGCGTGCTTGCGGGCGTTGGCAAGGGCCTCCTGGCAGGAGCGCAGGGCGACCACCTCGGGCGCGGCGGGCAGCGCGCGCACGGGGCCGGTCACCGCCAGCGCCGCGTCATGGCGGGCGGCGAGCCGGCGCAGGGCGTCCGGCAGCGAGGCGTCGGCGAGGTCGGCCGGTGTGCCGCCGGCGACCAGGGCACGGGCCTCGGCGAGGTTCTGCCGGGCGGTCTCGTCCATCAGAGCGAGATGGCGGCGGGCCTGGGCCGGGTCGTCGTGCAACTCGGCCTCCACGGCCTGGATCAGCATCAGCAGACTGGTGAAGCCCTGGGCGAGGGTGTCGTGGATCTCGCGGGCCATGCGCTCGCGTTCGGCGAGCGCGCCGTGCGCCGACGACAGCCGGGACACCTCGTGGCGGCTCGCGTCCAGTTCGGCGATCAACTCGGCGCGCTCCTGGCTCTGTTCGATGACCCGGATGATCCACGTGCCGAGGGCCATCGAGAAGACCAGGGTGACCACGGCGAACACCGAGTTGAAGAACACGTCCTGGGCGCCGGGCCACCACAGCAGCGTCCAGCCGATCACCGGCGCGATGTTGATCACGGTCACCGCGATCAGCGCCCACCGCAGCCGCAGCACCATGAAGCAGGGCGGGACGAGCGCGAAGCACATCAGCCGGGTCTCGCCGACCAGCACCGCCGACGGCAGGAACAGCGCCATCTGCGCCACGAGGTAGCCGACGGCCCGCCGCTCGTCGGGCGGATCGCCCTGGAGGACCGGGCGCCCGATCCAGACGTAGAGCGGCACGAGGGGGAGGAGCAGAGCCGCCGCCGTGACGCGAACCGGCCACCCCGGCCGGTCCGTGCCGAGCACGAACACCAGGGTGGCCAGCCAGATCAGGGCGAAGTACGTGTCCCAGAGCCGGAAGGAGCGGTCCCAGGTGTACGAGCCCTTGACCGGGGCGGGAACGGTCATCCGTCGCGCCGGTTCTTCCACCGGAAGGTCAGCAGACACAGCAGCAATCCTCCGACGCACCACGCCCCGAGCACCAGCGCGACCTTCCCGAACTCCCAGCTCCCGGCCTGCTCCAGCACCTGCGCCGACGAGGGCAGGAACACCCCGCGCAGCCCCTGGCACATCCACTTCAGCGGGAACAGGGCACCGATGTTGAGCATCCAGTCCGGAATGGTGTCGATCGAGATGTACACCCCGGAGATGAACTGCAGGACCAGGAAGGGCAGTACGACCACGGAGGTCGCGCTCTTCCCGGACTTGGGCACCGAGCTGACCGCGATGCCGAGCAGCGCGCACGCCGTCAGCCCGAGCACGAAGATCCACCCGAAGTCCAGCCACTTGGTGGCCGACGAGGGCAGGTCGACGCCGTAGAAGCCGGTCCCGACGAGCAGCAGGATCGCCGTCTCCATCAGGCCCGTGACCAGAACGAGCCAGATCTTGCCGAGGAAGTACGCGGCCGGTGGCATCGGGGTGCCGCGCAGGCGGCGCAGTACCTTCTCGTCGCGTTCGATCGCGATCGAGATGCCGAGGGACTGGAAGCTCGTCGACATGATGCCGGCGGCCATCATGGCCGGGACGTAGAGCTGGGAGGCGGTGACGCCCGCGCCCCGGACGTCGTCCTTGAAGATCGATGCGAAGAGGAAGAGGAACACGACCGGGAAGGCGAAGGTGAAGACCACCTGGTCGCGCTGGCGGAAGAACTGTTTGAGCTCCAGCACCCCGCGCCGCAGCCCGAGCCCCCAGGCTCCGGGCAGCCGTTCGTCGGAGGTCTGGGGCCGGGCCTGCACCACCGTCGCAGTCATCGCACGTCCTCCTGTCCGGTCAGCCGGAGGTAGACGTCCTCCAGGGTGGGGCGCGTCACCAGCAGCCCGGGGATCTCGCCGTCGAAGCGGTGCATGAGCTCCGCCACGACCTTGGTAGGAGTGTCGGTGTGCTCCGCGCGCGGGGTGCCGTCGGGCTCCGTCCACTCGACGGTGGCTCCGGTGCCGTGGGCCTCGCGCAGGGCGGCCGGTTCGCCCTCGGCGACCACCCGGCCCTTGGCGACGATGGCGAGGCGGTCGGCGAGGTTCTCCGCCTCCTCCAGGTAGTGGGTGGTGAGGAGGATGGTGGTGCCCTCGCCGGCGAGCTTGCGGATCAGGTCCCAGAACTGGCGTCGGGCCGCCGGGTCGAAACCGGTCGTCGGCTCGTCCAGGAGCAGGAGTTCCGGGTCGCCGATCACTCCGAGGGCCACGTCGAGCCGTCTGCGTTGGCCGCCCGACAGCGCCTTGATCCGGCTGTCCACCTTGGCCTCAAGACCCACCAGGCCGATGACCTCCTCGGGGTCCCGCGGACGCGGGTAGTAGCGGGCGAAATGCCGTACGGTCTCGCCGACCGTCAACTCCGCGGGTGCCGATTCGTCCTGCCAGACGATGCCGACCCGCGAACGCCACGCGCGCGTGCCCGTCGCCGGGTCCGACCCGAGGACGAGGACCTCGCCCGCGTCCCGGCCGCGATTGCCCTGGAGGATCTCCACCGTGGTGCTCTTGCCCGCGCCATTGGGTCCGAGCAGGCCGAACACCTCCCCGGTGCGTATCTCCAGGTCGATTCCGTCGACGGCGGTCACGTCCCCGTACCGCTTGCGCAGCCCCCGCACATCCACTGCGAGTTCGTTCGCCTGTGTTGTCATGCCATGAGCATCGTCCGGAATCGAGTGCTCAGGGACGACCGTGCGTACTTCCTTATGTCCACCGAACGGTGGACAGGCCCGTGCGTGCGGCACAATGGCCCTGCCCGAAGATGGTCCAACTCTCAAGTGACGGATCGGCGTGATGAGCAAGACGACAGTGAAGGACGTCTCCACCGACTCCGAGCCGGAGCACACGGCGGAGGAGCCGCGCACGGTCGGCAGCAGCCGGGCCTTCGCCGTGCTGCTGGTGATCACCGGTGCGGCCGGACTGCTCGCCGCGTGGGTCATCACGATCGACAAGTTCAAGATCCTCGAGGGCAAGCTCGCGGGCAAGACGTTCACCCCGAGCTGCAGCATCAACCCGATCGTGTCCTGCGGCAGCGTCATGGAGAGCAAGCAGGCCGCGGCCTTCGGCTTCCCGAACCCGATGCTCGGCCTGGTCGCCTACGGCATCGTGATCTGCGTCGGCATCAGCCTGCTGACCCGGGTGAAGTTCCCCCGCTGGTACTGGCTGACCTTCAACTTCGGCACGCTCTTCGGGGTGGGCTTCTGCACCTGGCTGCAGTTCCAGTCGCTGTACCGGATCAACGCGCTGTGCCTGTGGTGCTCGCTGGCCTGGGTCGCCACGATCACCATGTTCTGGTACGTCACCTCGTTCAACATGCGCAACGACTTCCTGAAGGTCCCGCGCCCGGTCAAGAACTTCCTGGGCGAGTTCACCTGGGTCCTCCCGGTCACCCACGTGGGCATCATCGCGATGCTGATCCTGACCCGCTGGGGCACGCAGCTCTGGGCGTGATTCCGGCCCCGACCGGATTGTCAGTGCGGTGACATAGGGTTTTGGACGTGGAGCCCGACCTTTTCACCGCCGCAGCCGAAGAACGCCAGGAGAAGGACCCGTCCAGCAGTCCTCTGGCGGTACGGATGCGCCCGCGCACCCTCGACGAGGTGGTGGGCCAGCAGCATCTGCTGAAGCCGGGCTCGCCCCTGCGCCGACTGGTCGGCGAGGGCGCGGGCGGCCCGGCCGGAGCGTCCTCGGTGATCCTCTGGGGGCCACCCGGCACCGGGAAGACGACCCTCGCGTACGTCGTCTCCAAGGCCACCAACAAGCGGTTCGTGGAGCTGTCCGCGATCACCGCGGGCGTGAAAGAGGTCCGCGCGGTCATCGACGGCGCCCGCCGTGCCACCGGGGGCTTCGGCAAGGAGACCGTTCTCTTCCTCGACGAGATCCACCGCTTCAGCAAGGCCCAGCAGGACTCCCTCCTCCCGGCCGTGGAGAACCGCTGGATCACCCTGATCGCGGCGACCACGGAGAACCCGTACTTCTCGGTGATCTCCCCGCTGCTGTCCCGCTCCCTGCTCCTCACCCTCGAACCCCTCACGGACGACGACCTGCGCGCGCTGCTGCGCCGGGCCCTGTCCGACGAGCGCGGGCTCAAGGACGCGATCACCCTCCCCGAGGACAGCGAGAACCACCTGCTGCGCATCGCCGGCGGCGACGCCCGCCGCGCGCTGACCGCCCTGGAGGCCGCCGCCGGGGCCGCCCTCGACAAGGGCGAGCCGGACATCACCCTCCAGACCCTGGAGGAGACGGTCGACCGCGCGGCCGTGAAGTACGACCGGGACGGCGACCAGCACTACGACGTGGCCAGCGCCCTCATCAAGTCCATCCGCGGCTCGGACGTCGACGCGGCCCTGCACTACCTGGCCCGCATGATCGAGGCCGGTGAGGATCCCCGCTTCATCGCCCGCCGGCTGATGATCTCCGCCAGTGAGGACATCGGCCTGGCCGATCCCAACGCGCTGCCCATCGCGGTCGCCGCCGCACAGGCCGTAGCGATGATCGGCTTCCCCGAGGCCGCGCTCACCCTCAGCCACGCCACCATCGCGCTGGCCCTGGCCCCCAAGTCGAACGCGGCGACCACGGCGATCGGCGCCGCCATGGAGGACGTGCGGAAGGGGCATGCGGGCCCGGTGCCCATGCATCTGCGGGACGGGCACTACAAGGGCGCGGCCAAGCTGGGGCACGCCCAGGGGTACGTCTACCCGCACGATCTGCCCGAGGGGATCGCCGAGCAGCAGTACGCCCCGGAGGAGCTGAAGGACCGCGAGTACTACGAGCCGACCCGGCACGGGGCCGAGGCGCGGTACGCGGACGCCGTGGAGTGGACCAGGAAACACCTTGGTCGTAAGCGGTCCTGAGCACCCTGTAGAATCCCCCGAAGTGCTGTGTCCCGTGCTGTCAGAACGGGACGGCCAGCCGGAGACCCGGTCCGTGAGGACCGACTCCAGGAGCGTCGCGCACCGTTCGAATGGTGTCGCGGGCAGCCCACCACCATCCGCCGCAGGGCGGGACCGGTCGGTGGGCCACTCGCGTGCTGCACGTAGTGCCCAGATCAGGGGAGCGGCTGCCCACCACGTCCCGCAAGGGATTCGGCGGGTCTCCCCGGCTGCGGATGCGACCTCTCTCACCACCCTGACAAGCCGATAACCAGGAAAGAGACATCGTGGCGAATCAGTCCCGCCCCAAGGTCAAGAAGTCGCGTGCCCTCGGCATCGCGCTGACCCCGAAGGCCGTCAAGTACTTCGAGGCCCGTCCCTACCCGCCGGGTGAGCACGGTCGTGGCCGCAAGCAGAACTCGGACTACAAGGTCCGTCTGCTGGAGAAGCAGCGTCTGCGCGCGCAGTACGACGTGTCCGAGCGCCAGCTCGTCCGCGCCTACGAGCGTGCCTCCAAGGTCCAGGGCAAGACCGGTGAGGCCCTGATCATCGAGCTGGAGCGTCGTCTCGACGCGCTGGTCCTTCGTTCGGGCATCGCCCGTACGATCTACCAGGCCCGCCAGATGGTCGTGCACGGCCACATCGAGGTCAACGGCCAGAAGGTCGACAAGCCGTCCTTCCGCGTCAAGCCGGACGACGTCGTCATGGTCCGCGAGCGCAGCCGCAGCAAGACCCTGTTCGAGGTCTCCCGCGCCGGTGGCTTCGCCCCCGACGGCGAGACCCCGCGCTACCTCCAGGTGAACCTCGGTGCCCTGGCGTTCCGCCTGGACCGCGAGCCGAACCGCAAGGAGATCCCGGTGATCTGCGACGAGCAGCTCGTCGTCGAGTACTACGCCCGCTGATCACCTCACGGACGTAGCACCACCTGCACCACGTCAGCCCGCCGTCTCCCCGCCCTTCCGGGTGGGCGAGGCGGCGGGCTTTCGCATGTCCACGCCGACCGGCGCAGGCCGTACGGGCCCACGCGGCACCGGTACCGCGTCGAGGGGCCGTCGCTGCCCCAACGCCCGTGCCACGGCGGCCTCCCGGCCGAGCCGCGCGCCCTCGCGTACGCGCTCCTCGTACGGCCCGTCGCCCAGCCGCTCGCGGGCCATCGCCTCGCACAGCTCGTGCGGCGCGTTGTAGTACGCCGAACCGAACAGCGGCAGACCCACCGACGGCCACATCACGCCCGCCGCGCCCTGCAGCAGCGCGGCCTCGGCGGCATCGCCCTCCGCCGCCGTGACGAGGGCCAGCAGTTCGACCGCCAGCACCGACCCCAGCAGATCCCGGAAGCCGTGCGCGCTGCCCAGGCAGTCCGCCAACAGGTCCCGCGCGTGCGGGAGTTCGCCCTCGCTCCAGGCGACGTAGGCCAGGACGTACAGCGCGTACGCCCGGGTCCACCGCTCGCCGTGGTCCTCACAGACCCGCCGTACGTCCTCGCACAGCTTCACCGCGTCCGCGAGATCGCCCTGGAAGGCCCGGGCCATCGCCAGCTCGACCTGGCCCATCAGGACGTTGCTGTTCAGCTCGCCGATCTGCTGGTAGCGGTCGAGCGCCGAGCGCAGCAGGGTCTCCGCGCGGGGCATGTCGTCCGTGACCAACGCCAGGCAGCCGGTGCGGTGTTCGGCGTACGCCACCGCCGTGGGGTTCGCCGCGTGGTCGGCCTCCTCGCGGCACTCCTGGAGCGCGGCGAGCGCGGGCACGGTGTCGCCCTGGAGGATCGCCACATAGCCGAGCACCCAAAGGGCCTTCAGCCGCGACTGGTCGTTGTCGGAGTCGAGCTGTACGGCCTGCTCCAGCCAGTGCCGGCCCTCCGAGAGCCGTCCGCAGCCCGCCCAGTAGAACCACAGGGAGCCCGCCAGGTACTGGCCCAGATGTGTCTCGTCCGGCTCGGTCAGGCAGTACTCCAGGGCGCCGCGCAGATTCGGCAGCTCCGCCTCGACCCGCGCGGCGACCTCGCCCTGACGCGGCGAGAACCAGTCCAGCTCGCACCAGGTGGCAAGCCCCAGATACCAGTCCCGGTGCCTGCGCCGCAGCCGGGCCGCGTCCCCGGTCGCCTCCAGCCAGTCGGCGCCGTAGGCCCGGATCGTGTCGAGCATCCGGTAGCGCACACCCGTCGCCGTCAACTCACGGACGACCACGGACTGCGCGAGGAGTTCGGCCAGCACGTCGAGGACGCCGTCCGAGGGGAGTCCGTCGCCGCCGCAGACGTACTCGGCGGCCTCCAGGTCGAAGCGCCCGGCGAACACCGACAGCCGCGCCCACAGCAACCGCTCCTCGGGCGTGCACAGCTCATGGCTCCAGCCGATCGCCGTCCGCAGCGTCTGATGCCGGGGCAACGCGTCCCTGCGCCCACCCGCCAGCAGCCGGAACCGGTCGTCGAACCGCGCCAGCAACTCCCCGGGCGACAGGGCCCGCAGCCGCCCCGCCGCCAGTTCGACGGCGAGGGGGATCCCGTCAAGGCGCCGGCACAACTCCCGTACGTCCGCGTCCTCTTCGCCGAGGACGACCCCCTGCTGCGCGGCCCGCTCAGCCAGCAGCTCGACCGCCTCGCCCTCGCCCAGCGGCGCCAGCGCCACCACCCGCTCGCCCGCCAGCTCCAACGGCCGCCGCCCCACCGCCAGCACCCGCAGCCCCGGCACCCGCCCCACCAACTCGGCCACCAGAGGGGCGCACACCTCCACCAGATGCTCGAACCCGTCCAGCAGCAACAGGAGTTGACGACCCGCCAGATACGTGAGCAGTGCCTCCCGCGGCAGCCGCGTGGTGTGATCCGTCAGCCCCAGCGCCTCCACGACCGCGAAGTCCACGAGTTCCGGATCGCGCACCGACGCCAGCTCCACCCGCCACACGCCGTCCGGGGGAGCGGACCGGGCCGCCGCGTGGGCCGCGAGCCGGGACTTGCCGACCCCGCCGGGCCCGGTCACCGTGACCAGACGCGACGCGTCGAGCGCCCGTGCCAGTTCGGTGAGTTCGGCCGAGCGGCCCACGAACCGGTCGGGTTCGAGGGGCAGATTGCCGTCCGCGGTGGCGTCGCCGCCATGGGAAGCTCGCATGGAACACGGAGCGTACTGAACCGTGTTCAGTCCGTACAATCGCTTCGCCCAACTCCACCGCGCGCGGGGCGGTAATGCGGTACGGAGCGCCATCCTCGGCGCGATAGGCTCGGGACCAGTTATCTACAGGTGTTTATGAGAGCGGGTGTCAGGTGTCCGGTGGAGAGGTGGCCGGGATCCTGGTGGCCGTCTTCTGGGCGATCCTGGTCTCCTTCCTCGCCGTCGCACTGGTGAGGCTGGCCCAGACGCTCAAGGCGACCACCAAGCTGGTCGCGGACGTGACGGACCAGGCCGTCCCGCTCCTGGCGGACGCCTCCGCGGCGGTGCGCTCGGCGCAGACCCAGATCGACCGGGTCGACGCGATCGCGACCGACGTCCAGGAAGTCACGTCGAACGCCTCCGCCCTGTCCACCACCGTCGCCTCCACCTTCGGCGGTCCCCTCGTCAAGGTCGCGGCCTTCGGCTACGGCGTCCGCCGGGCCCTGGGCGGCCGCCGCGAGGACGTGCCCGCGCCGTCCGGGGCGTCCCGTCGTACGGTGATCGTGGGCCGTACCGTCCCGGCCGGACGGCGGGGCAAGCGCACCCGGAAGAAGGACTGACCGAGCGATGTTCCGCCGTACGTTCTGGTTCGGCACGGGCGTGGCCGCCGGTGTCTGGGCGACCACCAAGGTCAATCGCAAGCTGAAGCAGCTGACCCCCGAGCACCTCGCCGCGGTCGCGGCCAACAAGGCGCTCGAAGCCGGGCACCGGCTCAAGGACAGCGCGGTGGGCTTCGCGCTCGACGTCCGCGCGGGCATGGCCCAGCGGGAGGCCGAACTCGGCGACGCGCTGGGGATCAACGCCCCGGTCGACCCCGAACTCCCCGCCCCCAGGCAGCACATCGCCATCGAGAACCGCAGCAACCCAAGGTCCGTCGAAACCAACGACAGGACGACGTACTCGTACAACCGGAATGAGGACCACTGATGGAGTCGGCTGAAATCCGCCGCCGCTGGCTGAGCTTCTACGAGGAGCGCGGCCACACCGTTGTCCCCTCGGCGTCGCTCATCGCGGACGACCCGACTCTGCTCCTGGTCCCCGCCGGCATGGTCCCCTTCAAGCCGTACTTCCTCGGCGAGGTCAAGCCGCCGTGGCCGCGCGCGACCAGCGTGCAGAAGTGCGTGCGCACCCCCGACATCGAAGAGGTCGGCAAGACCACCCGGCACGGCACGTTCTTCCAGATGTGCGGCAACTTCTCCTTCGGCGACTACTTCAAGGAAGGCGCCATCACCTACGCCTGGGAGCTGCTGACCTCGCCCCAGGACAAGGGCGGTTACGGTCTCGACCCCGAGCGGCTGTGGATCACGGTCTACCTCGACGACGACGAGGCCGAGACCATCTGGCGCGACAAGATCGGCGTCCCGGCCGAGCGCATCCAGCGCCTCGGCAAGAAGGACAACTACTGGTCGATGGGCGTCCCGGGTCCGTGTGGTCCGTGCTCCGAGATCAACTACGACCGCGGCCCCGAGTTCGGCGTCGAGGGCGGTCCGGCCGTCAACGACGAGCGGTACGTGGAGATCTGGAACCTGGTCTTCATGCAGTACGAGCGCGGCGAGGGCATCGGCAAGGAGGACTTCGAGATCCTCGGCGAGCTGCCCAGCAAGAACATCGACACGGGCCTCGGCCTGGAGCGCCTCGCGATGATCCTGCAGGGCGTGCAGAACATGTACGAGATCGACACCTCCATGGCCGTCATCAAGAAGGCCACCGAGCTGACCGGTGTCGAGTACGGCGACTCGCACGAGTCCGATGTCTCCCTGCGCGTGGTGACCGACCACATGCGTACGTCCGTGATGCTCATCGGCGACGGCGTGACCCCCGGCAACGAGGGCCGCGGTTACGTCCTCCGCCGCATCATGCGCCGCGCCATCCGCAACATGCGCCTCCTCGGCGCCACCGGCCTGGTCGTCAAGGACCTCATCGACACGGTCATCGCGATGATGGGCCAGCAGTACCCCGAGCTGGTCACCGACCGCCAGCGCATCGAGACCGTCGCCCTCGCCGAGGAGGCCGCCTTCGTCAAGACGCTGAAGGCCGGCACCAACATCCTCGACACCGCCATCTCCGAGACGAAGGAGAACGGCGGCAAGGTGCTCGCCGGCGACAAGGCGTTCCTGCTCCACGACACCTGGGGCTTCCCGATCGACCTCACCCTCGAAATGGCCGCCGAACAGGGCCTTTCCGTGGACGAGGACGGCTTCCGGCGCCTGATGAAGCAGCAGCGCGACCAGGCCAAGGCCGACGCCCAGGCCAAGAAGACCGGCCACGCCGGCGTCGGCGCCTACCGCGAGATCGCGGACAAGGCCGGCGAGACCGACTTCATCGGTTACTCGGACACCCAGGGGGAGTCCACGATCGTCGGCATCCTCGTCGACGGCGTCTCCTCCCCGGCCGCGACCGAGGGCGACGAGGTCGAGATCGTCCTCGACCGCACCCCCTTCTACGCCGAGGGCGGCGGCCAGATCGGCGACACCGGCCGGATCAAGGTCGAGTCCGGTGCCGTGATCGAGATCCGCGACTGCCAGAAGCCGGTGCCTGGGGTTTACGTCCACAAGGGCGTCGTCCAGTTCGGCGAGGTCACCGTCGGCGCCAAGGCCGAGGCCGCGATCGACATCCGCCGCCGTACCGCCATCGCCCGCGCCCACTCGGCCACCCACCTCACCCACCAGGCGCTCCGCGACGCGCTGGGCCCGACGGCCGCGCAGGCCGGTTCCGAGAACCAGCCGGGCCGCTTCCGCTTCGACTTCGGATCGCCGTCCGCGGTTCCCACCGCCGTGATGACCGACGTCGAGCAGAAGATCAACGAGGTGCTCGCCCGCGACCTGGACGTGCACGCCGAGATCCTCAGCCTCGACGAGGCCAAGAAGCAGGGCGCCATCGCCGAGTTCGGCGAGAAGTACGGCGAGCGGGTCCGCGTCGTCACCATCGGCGACTTCTCCAAGGAGCTGTGCGGCGGCACCCACGTCCACAACACCTCCCAGCTCGGCCTGGTCAAGCTGCTCGGCGAGTCATCGATCGGCTCCGGAGTCCGCCGTATCGAAGCGCTCGTCGGTGTCGACGCCTACAACTTCCTCGCCCGGGAGCACACGGTCGTCGCCCAGCTCCAGGAGCTGATCAAGGGGCGTCCGGAGGAGCTTCCGGAGAAGGTCTCCGCCATGCTCGGCAAGCTGAAGGACGCCGAGAAGGAGATCGAGAAGTTCCGCGCCGAGAAGGTGCTCCAGGCCGCCGCCGGTCTCGTCGAGTCCGCCAAGGACGTGCACGGCATCGCGGTCGTCACCGGCCAGGTCCCGGACGGCACCAGCCCCGACGACCTGCGCAAGCTGGTCCTCGACGTGCGCGGCCGCATCCAGGGCGGACGGGCCGCCGTCGTAGCCCTGTTCACGGTCAACAACGGCAAGCCGCTCACCGTCATCGCCACCAACGAAGCCGCCCGCGAGCGCGGTCTCAAGGCCGGTGACCTGGTGCGCGCCGCCGCCAAGACCCTCGGCGGCGGCGGTGGCGGCAAGCCGGACGTGGCCCAGGGCGGCGGCCAGAACCCGGCCGCCGTCGGCGAGGCCGTCGACGCGGTCGAGCGCCTCGTCGCCGACACGGCGAAGTAAGAAGCGGTCGAGAGTATGAGAAGAGGACGTCGGCTCGCGCTCGACGTCGGGGACGCCCGCATCGGGGTCGCCTCGTGCGACCCCGACGGGATCCTCGCCACTCCCGTCGAGACGGTCCCCGGCCGCGACATCCCGGCGGCCCACCGTCGGCTGAGGCAACTCGTCGAGGAGTACGAACCGGTCGAAGTCGTCGTCGGCCTCCCCCGCTCCCTCAAGGGCGGCGAGGGACCGGCCGCCGTGAAGGTCCGGGCCTTCGCCCAGGAGCTGGCCAAGGGCATCGCCCCGGTACCGGTCAGACTGTTGGACGAACGGATGACCACAGTGACGGCCAGTCAGGGACTGCGCGCCTCGGGCGTCACCTCCAAGAAGGGCCGCTCGGTCATCGACCAGGCGGCGGCGGTCATCATCCTTCAGCAGGCGTTGGAATCCGAACGGGTGTCAGGTAAACCACCCGGCGAGGGCGTCGAAGTGGTCATCTGATCGCGATACGGTAACGTTCCGCGCGATGCGATGGTGTTCGAACAGCCATGGCACAGCAAGAGGCGGGACGGGAGCCGGAGCCCCAAGCGCCGCGACCGCCGCCTCGCGGCTCTAGGGGATCGATGACTGAGTATGGCCGGGGCCCAGGCTCCGAACCGTGGCATCCGGAGGACCCGTTGTTCGGGGACATCGGATGGGAAGGCCAGCAGGCCCACGTGGGCCAGCAGTCTTCGTACGACGGCCAGCAGCAGCACTATCCGGAACAGCCGCAGCAGCCGCAGCAGTACGGCGACTGGGGCAACGGCCAGCAGGCCGACTACGGTCAGGCGCAGCAGCAGTACCAGGTCTACGACGAGCAGGGCCACCAGCAGCAGTACCCCGATCAGCACCAGCAGTACAACGATCAACAGCAGTACAACGACCAGCAGCAGTACGCCGATCAGAGCCATCAGCAGTACGTCGGTCAGCAGCAGCAGTACCAGCAGGGCGGCTGGGACGGCATGGGCACCCATGCCCAGGTCCCCTACGCCGCCGATCCCGGCGACCCGTACGGACAACAGGCCGCCGCCTACGGCGAACAACAGCCCGATCTCTACGGCACGCCCGACGCGTTCCCGCCGCCTGAGCCGCCCGGCAAGCGCCGCACGGAGCCCGAACCGGAGAAGACCGACTGGGACCCGGGACCCGATGAGGGCGAACACGCGTTCTTCGCGGGTGGCGGCGACGACGATGACGAGGCCGACGACGAGCCGGAGGACGGCCGTCGGCGCGGCAAGGGCGGCAAAGGCAAGGGCAAAGGCGGCAAGGAGAAGAAGCGCCGCAACGGCTGCGCCTGCCTGGTCGTCGTCCTGGTGTTCGGCGGCGGCCTCGGCGGCGTCGGCTATTTCGGCTGGCACTTCTACCAGAACCGTTTCGGCTCGGCCCCCGACTACGCGGGTGACGGCACGGGTTCGGTCAGCGTCACCATCCCCAAGGGCGCCTTCGGCTCGGACATCGGGCAGAAGCTGAAAGAGGCGGGCGTCGTCAAGAGCGTCGACGCGTTCGTCGCCGCCCAGTCGCAGAATCCCGACGGGAAGAAGATCCAGGCCGGCGTCTTTCTGCTGAAGAAAGAAATGTCCGCCGCAGCCGCCGTCAAGCTGATGCTCGACCCCAAGAGCAAAGACAATCTCATCGTCCCTCCAGGCTGGCGAAATTCTCAGGTCTACGAGGCGATCGACAAGAAACTCCAGATTTCCAACGGCACCACCAAGTCGGTCGCCAAGAAGGAATTCAAGAGCTTCGGACTGCCCGACTGGGCGAACGACAACTCGAACATCAAGGACCCGCTGGAGGGCTTCCTCTACCCGGGTACCTATGGCGCCGCCAAGGGCATGAAGCCCGAAACGGTCCTCAAGCAGATGGTCGCCCAGGCCAACGACAGTTACGACGCGATCGACCTGTCGGCGAAGGCCAAGGCGCTCAAGCTGGACAGTCCGCTGCAGGTCATCACGGTCGCGAGCCTCGTCCAGGCCGAGGGCAAGACGCACGACGACTTCCGGAAGATGGCCGAAGTCGTCTACAACCGGCTCAAGACCACGAACACCGAGACCAACCGATACCTGCAATTCGACTCGACCTTCAATTACCTGAAGGGCCAGAGTAACATCCGTATCAGCGAGTCCGAGATCAACAGCAACAAGGACCCGTACAACACGTACACTCAGAAGGGTCTGCCGCCCGGGCCGATCGACAACCCCGGTGCCGAGGCTCTGGCCGCGGCGCTGAATCCGACCCACGACGGCTGGATCTACTTCGTGGCGACCGACGGCGAGAACAAGACGGAATTCGCCAAGACGTACGCCGAATTCCAGGCACTCAAGGACAAGTTCAATGCCACCACGGGCAACTGACGCCCGCCGGGCCGCCGTGCTCGGTTCACCCATCGCCCACTCCCTCTCCCCGGTGCTGCATCGCGCGGCATACCGGGAGCTGGGCCTCGACGGCTGGTCGTACGACCGTTTCGACGTCGACGAGGCCGGTCTGCCGGGATTCTTCGCGGACCTCGGACCGGAGTGGGCGGGGCTGTCCCTGACGATGCCGCTGAAGCGGGCCGTCATACCGCTGCTCGACGAGATCAGCGAGACAGCGGCATCGGTGGACGCGGTCAACACGGTCGTGTTCACCGAGGACGGCCGCAGCGTCGGCGACAACACCGACATCCCCGGCATGGTCGCCGCCCTCCGCGAACACGGCATCGAACAGGTCGACTCGGCCGCGATCCTCGGCGCCGGCGCCACGGCCTCCTCCGCACTCGCCGCCCTCTCCCGGATCTGCACCGGCGAGGTCGTCGCCTACGTCCGCAGCGAGGCCCGCGCCGCCGAGATGCGCCAGTGGGGCGAGCGGCTCGACGTGGAGGTCCGTATTGCGGACTGGGCCGACGCGGCGGAAGGCCTGCGCGCCCCCCTGGTCTTCGCGACCACCCCCGCGGGCACCACGGACGCCCTCTCCTCCGCCGTACCGGAACGCCCCGCCACCCTCTTCGACGTCCTCTACGACCCCTGGCCCACCGACCTCGCGGCCCGCTGGTCCGGCTACGGCGGCGCGGTCGTCAGCGGCCTCGACCTCCTGGTCCACCAGGCCGTACTCCAGGTGGAACAGATGACCGGCCACCGGCCGGCCCCCGTCGACGCGATGCGCAGAGCGGGCGAGAAGGCCCTGGCCGACCGCTGAAAGGGGAAGCGGGCCGCGCGGGTGGGTGAGAAGGTGCCGCCCGGCTGCCGACGCCGGCTCCACTGAGGCTGCCCGGTGGCTGACCTTGGCCGTTCGGCGTCCGTTCTCTGGACCGTCGGCCGGGTCCGTGCCCCGGACGTGGGAGGATCGGGGGCGGCGGGCCAGGGCCGCGCACCCGGTCACGCCGACGCCGTACGCGAGGACACGCGTACGCAGGGCAGTCCCAGGGCGCGAGCATGAGGAGCACCGTTGAGCAGGTTGCGCTGGCTGACCGCGGGGGAGTCCCACGGCCCCGCACTCGTGGCGACGCTGGAGGGTCTTCCCGCCGGCGTCCCGATCACCACGGAGATGGTGGCGGACCACCTGGCCCGGCGCCGACTCGGCTATGGACGCGGCGCCCGCATGAAGTTCGAGCGCGACGAGGTCACCTTCCTCGGCGGCGTCCGCCACGGCCTCACCCTCGGTTCCCCGGTCGCCATCATGGTCGGCAACACCGAGTGGCCCAAGTGGGAGCAGGTCATGGCGGCCGACCCCATCGACCCGGAGATCCTCGCCGGACTGGCCCGCAACGCCCCGCTGACCCGCCCGCGCCCCGGCCACGCCGACCTCGCGGGCATGCAGAAGTACGGCTTCGACGAGGCCCGCCCGATCCTGGAGCGCGCCTCCGCGCGGGAGACCGCGGCGCGGGTCGCGCTGGGCGCGGTGGCCCGGTCGTACATCAAGGAGACGGCCGGCATCGAGATCGTCTCCCACGTCGTCGAGCTGGCTTCGGCGAAGGCTCCGCAGGGTGTGCTGCCCACGCCGGCCGATGTCGAGAGGCTGGACGCCGACCCCGTGCGCTGCCTGGACGCGGACGCGTCTAAGGCGATGGTCGCCGAGATCGACCAGGCCCACAAGGACGGCGACACCCTGGGCGGTGTGGTCGAGATCCTGGCCTACGGCGTCCCCGTCGGCCTCGGCTCGCACGTCCACTGGGACCGCAAACTGGACGCCAGGCTGGCCGCCGCCCTCATGGGCATCCAGGCCATCAAGGGCGTCGAGATCGGTGACGGCTTCGAGCTGGCGCGGGTGCCCGGTTCCAAGGCGCACGACGAGATCGTGAAGACCGACGAGGGCATTCGGCGCGTCTCCGGCCGTTCCGGCGGCACCGAGGGCGGGCTGTCCACGGGCGAGCTGCTGCGGGTGCGGGCCGCGATGAAGCCGATCGCGACCGTGCCGCGCGCGCTGCAGACCGTCGACGTGGTCACCGGTGAGGCCACACAGGCCCACCACCAGCGCTCCGACGTCTCCGCGGTCCCGGCCGCGGGGATCGTCGCCGAGGCGATGGTCGCCCTCGTCCTCGCGGACGCGGTGGCGGAGAAGTTCGGCGGCGACAGCGTGCCCGAGACCCGCCGCAACGTCCGCTCGTACCTCGAGAACCTGGCCATCCGGTGACCGCAGCACCACTGGTCGTCCTCGTCGGCCCGATGGGCGTCGGCAAGTCGACGGTCGGACAGCAGCTGGCCGAGCGGCTCGGTGTCGGCTACCGGGACACCGACGACGACATCGTGGCCGCCGAGGGCCGCACCATCGCCGAGATCTTCGTCGACGAGGGCGAGCCGGTCTTCCGCGCCCTCGAGAAGCGCGCGGTGGCCGGGGCCCTGGGCGAGCACGACGGCGTCCTCGCGCTCGGCGGCGGCTCGATCCTCGACGAGGACACGCGCGCGCTGCTCGCGACGCACCGGGTCGTCTACCTCTCCATGGACGTGGACGAAGCCGTCAAGCGCACCGGCCTCAACGTGGCCCGCCCGCTGCTCGCCGTCAACCCGCGCAAGCAGTGGCGCGAACTGATGGAAGCCAGGCGCCACTTGTACGCCGAGGTCGCGCAGGCCGTCGTACCCACCGACGGCCGCACCCCCGAGGACGTCACCCAAGCCGTCCTGGACGCACTGGAGTTGAAGGAAGCATGAGCGAGTCAGTGACGCGGATCCAGGTCGGCGGCACGGCGGGCAGTGACCCGTACGAGGTCCTGGTGGGCCGTCAACTCCTGGGCGAACTGGGCGGGTTGGTCGGTGACAAGGCCAAGCGGGTCGCCGTCATCCACCCCGAGGCGCTCGCCGAGACCGGTGACGCGCTCCGCGCCGACCTGGCCGGGCAGGGCTTCGAGGCCGTCGCCATCCAGGTGCCCAACGCGGAGGAGGCCAAGACCGCAGAGGTCGCCGCCTACTGCTGGAAGGCGCTGGGCCAGTCCGGGTTCACCCGCTCCGACGTCATCGTGGGCGTCGGCGGCGGCTCCACCACCGACCTGGCCGGATTCGTCGCCGCGACCTGGCTGCGCGGGGTCCGCTGGATCGCCGTACCGACCACCGTTCTCGCCATGGTGGACGCGGCCGTCGGCGGCAAGACCGGCATCAACACCGCCGAGGGCAAGAACCTGGTCGGTTCCTTCCACCCGCCGGCCGGCGTGCTCTGCGACCTCGCCGCGCTGGACTCCCTCCCGGTCAACGACTACGTCTCCGGGCTCGCCGAGATCATCAAGGCCGGCTTCATCGCCGACCCGGTGATCCTCGAACTCATCGAGTCCGACCCGGAGTCCGCGCGCACCCCGGCCGGACCGCACACCGCCGAACTCATCGAGCGCTCCATCAAGGTCAAGGCCGAGGTCGTCTCCGCCGACCTCAAGGAGTCGGGCCTGCGCGAGATCCTCAACTACGGCCACACCCTCGCGCACGCCATCGAGAAGAACGAGCGCTACAAGTGGCGGCACGGCGCCGCAGTGGCCGTAGGCATGCACTTCGCGGCCGAACTCGGCCGTCTCGCGGGCCGGTTGGACGACGCGACGGCCGACCGCCACCGCACGGTCCTCGAATCCGTCGGCCTCCCGCTCAGCTACCGCTACGACCAGTGGCCCAAGCTCCTGGAGACCATGAAGGTCGACAAGAAGTCCCGCGGCGACCTGCTCCGCTTCATCGTCCTCGACGGCCTCGCCAAACCCACGGTCCTGGAGGGCCCCGACCCGGCCGTCCTCCTCGCCGCATACGGCGAAGTGGGCGACTAAGTCCCGCCAAGTCCCGTCCACCCGATTTGCCTTGCGGGGACGGGCACTTCGGCCCCTCCCCGGCCGTTCACCAAATGGCGGCCGGGGAAGGTACCGTTCGGTAGGGAGCGGGGGTTCGGGCCCGCTGCCAGCGCCAATCGCCGTAAGAAATTGGAGTGGCACCGGATGCAGCACGCAGTGGGGTCTCCGCTGCCGCCGCCCCACCAGCCGGGGCAGGGACCGGCCGCCGGTTGGATGCCGACGGGACAGCACCCGGGCCCGCATCCGGGCTCCGTGCCCCCACCACCACCGGCCCCGCCGATGCCGTACACGATCCCGCGCCACGCACCGGACACCACCGGCCATGTCCAACTGCCGCCCGGCGGCCCCGTGGCCATGCCGAGCACGCCCCCCGCGCAGGCCGCGCCCGACCCGACCTCCACCACCCTCGCGGTGCTGCTCATCGGCCCCGCCGGCGCGGGCAAGACGAGCGTCGCCAAGTACTGGGCGGACCACCGCCGGGTCCCCACCGCCCACATCAGCCTCGACGACGTCCGCGAATGGGTGCGCTCCGGCTTCGCCGACCCCCAGTCCGGCTGGAACGACCACTCCGAGGCCCAGTACCGCCTGGCCCGCCGCACCTGCGGCTTCGCCGCCCGCAACTTCCTCGCCAACGGCATCTCCTGCATCCTCGACGACGCGGTCTTCCCCGACCGCCCGGTCGTGGGCCTCGGCGGCTGGAAACGCCACGTGGGCCCCGGCCTCCTCCCGGTCGTCCTCCTCCCGGGCCTGGAAATAGTCCTGGAACGCAACGCCGAACGCTCCGGCAACCGCCGCCTCACCGACGAGGAGGTCGCCCGCATCCACGGCCGCATGGCCGGCTGGTACGGCTCGGGCCTCCCGATCATCGACAACTCCCAGATGGACGTACAGCAGACGGCCCAGGTGCTGAATGACGTCCTCGCACGCTCCATAGCGAGCCCACCGAGCTGGTGACGAACGGGACGTGTGGCTTTTAGGGGCGCGGGGCTGTATCAATGTGCGGCTCCGCCGCGTGGGCGCGACCAGCCCCCACCGGCCCGCACCCGAAACTCACGCGCCGTCCCCCGAACGGCACTCTCCCAACCAGCACAATCCAGCCACCCCTCCTACGCTCATCTCATGTCAGAGGTCTACGCAGCCCGCAGAGCCAGGCTGAGGGAACGCGCCCAAGCCGGCGGCAGCCAATCCGCCCTGGTGACCAGCCCGGCCAACGTGCGCTACTTGGCCGGCCCCGCCCCGCAGGACACCGTCCTGCTGCTGGGCAAGAGCGAAGATCTGCTGGTCTGCACCGCCCCACTCGACGAGCGCCCCGCCGGAGGCGAGGGCCGCCCCGACGAGACCCTGCACATCCACACCCTCCCCGGCCCAGGCGGCGACCCCGCCGTAGCCGCCGCCGACCTCGCGTCAGCGACCGGCGCCGAATCCATGGCCGTGGAAGAGCACCACCTCACCGTGACCCGCCACCGAGCCCTCCGCTCGGTCGCCCCCGCGCTCCGACTCACCGACATCGGCGGCGCGGCGGAGCAACTGCGGGTCATCAAGGACGAGGAGGAGATCTCCTGTCTGAGAATCGCCGCCGAGATCGCCGACCAGGCCCTCGGTGAGCTGCTGGAGTCGATCCTCGTCGGCCGTACCGAACGCCATCTCGCCCTCGAACTGGAGCGACGGCTCGTCGACCACGGCGCGGACGGCCCGGCCTTCGCCACGTCCGTCGCGACCGGCCCGCACTCCGGCCGGCGCGGTCACCGGCCGACCGACCGCCGGGTCGAGGAAGGAGATTTCCTCTCCGTCTGCCTCGGCGCCACCTATCGCGGATACCGCTGCGAGATCGGCCGTACGTTCGTCATCGGCACCTCTCCCGCGGACTGGCAGATCGAGCTGTACGACCTCGTCTTCGCCGCCCAGCGCGCCGCACGGGAGTCCCTGACCCCCGGCGCGGCCTACCGCGACGTGGACCGCGCGGCACGTCAGGTGCTGGACTCCGCGGGCTACTCGGAGGGCCTCGCACCCCTCACCGGCCACGGCGTCGGACTCGAAATCGACGAGGACCCGCAGCTGGCCCCCGCGGCCATGGGTAAACTGGACGCTTGCGTGCCGGTCACCGTCGAACCGGGGGTCCACCTCCCGGGCCGGGGCGGTGTCCGGATCGATGACACGCTCGTCGTACGCCCTGAGGCGGACGGCGGACCCGAGCTACTCACCATCACGACCAAGGAACTGCTCGCGCTCTAGCTTTTCGAGCTGTGCGCGGGCCCCGTGGTCGTCCACGTCAGTCCAGGAGATTCCGCAACCGTGGCTTCCACGAACGACCTCAAGAACGGCCTGGTGCTCAAGCTCGACGGGGGCCAGCTCTGGTCCGTCGTCGAGTTCCAGCACGTCAAGCCCGGCAAGGGCCCTGCCTTCGTGCGCACCAAGCTCAAGAACGTGCTCTCCGGCAAGGTCGTCGACAAGACGTTCAACGCCGGCGTCAAGGTCGAGACGGCCACTGTCGACAAGCGCGACATGCAGTTCTCGTACATGGACGGCGAGTACTTCGTCTTCATGGACATGGAGACCTACGACCAGCTCATGGTCGACCGCAAGGCCGTCGGCGACGCCGCCAACTTCCTGATCGAGGGCTTCACCGCCACGGTCGCCCAGCACGAGGGCGAGGTGCTCTTCGTCGAGCTGCCCGCGGCCGTCGAGCTGACCATCCAGGAGACCGAGCCCGGCGTCCAGGGCGACCGTTCCACCGGTGGCACCAAGCCCGCCACCCTGGAGACCGGCTACCAGATCCAGGTCCCGCTCTTCATCACCACCGGTGAGAAGATCAAGGTCGACACCCGCTCCAGCGACTACCTCGGCCGGGTGAACAGCTAACCGTGGCTGCTCGCAACACGGCCCGCAAGCGCGCCTTCCAGATCCTCTTCGAGGGCGACCAGCGCGGAGTCGGCGTCACCACGGTCCTCGCGGACTGGATCCGGCTCTCCCGGGACGACACCCGGCAGCCGCCGGTCAGCGAGTACACGATGGAGCTGGTCGAGGGGTACGCGCAGCACGCGCGCCGCATCGACGAGCTGATCGCGCAGTACTCGGTCGGCTGGACGCTGGACCGCATGCCCGTGGTGGACCGCAACATCCTGCGCCTCGGCGCCTACGAGCTGATCTGGGTCGACGAGACCCCGGACGCCGTCGTCCTCGACGAGATGGTGCAGCTGGCCAAGGAGTTCTCCACGGACGAGTCGCCCTCGTTCGTGAACGGCCTGCTGGGCCGCTTCAAGGACCTGAAGCCCTCGCTGCGCCGGGACGAGGCGTAAAGAGGTACGGCATCGCCAGGGGGCCCGCAGCGTGACTGCTGCGGGCCCCCTGGCGTATCGCTGCGTCCGTGACCCCTGAGGGCCGCAGAAAGCCGCCGGGGCGACCGGAACCGTGAAGTTCCGGCCACCCCGGCGGCACGTTTCTGCTGAGACGGGGAGCGGCTCAGTTCTCCTCGTGGGAAACCGCGCGACGCGCGTCCGCGTCCAGCACGCCCCAGCTGATCAGCTGCTCGGTGAGGACCGAGGGCGACTGGTCGTAGATGACGGCGAGTGTGCGCAGGTCGTCCTGGCGGATCGAGAGCACCTTGCCGTTGTAGTCACCGCGCTGGGACTGGATCGTCGCCGCGTACCGCTGCAGCGGGCCGGCCTTCTCGGCGGGCACGTGGGCCAGCCGCTCCAGGTCCAGCACCAGCTTCGGCGGCGGCTCGGCGGCCCCGCCCGGCGTGGTGCCCGGCAGCAGCTCCTGCACCGGAACCCCGTAGAAGTCCGCCAGCTCGGCAAGGCGCTGCACGGTGACGGCACGGTCGCCGCGCTCGTACGACCCGACCACGACCGCCTTCCAGCGTCCCTGGGACTTCTCCTCGACACCGTGGAGGGAAAGGCCCTGCTGGGTGCGGATGGCCCGGAGCTTGGCCCCGAGCTGTTTGGCGTATTCGCTGGACATATAGCTCCCCGGACACTGTGTCTACGCGGCAACAGTGTTTCCGTGCCGCGCGGCTGGTAACTCACTGTGAGGTTACGCAGCGTTACACTTCCGCGTCAAGCCGAATGGTCCGCACCGGGGCTTCCGTGCCGGCGGTGGCTGATTACTCCATAGGGGTGATCAGGGGTGTCGCCCCGGCCTGCTACCGTGGATGGCGCAAATCCGACGTCCTTTAAGGTCCGTCCCGTGAGGCGGAGAAGGAGGTCCGTTTCTTATGGACACCCAGCAGTACGAGTCCGATGCCCGGCCGGTTCTCGAAGCCCCCGACATCGCGCGGGTCCTGACCCGCATCGCCCACGAGATCGTCGAGCGCGCCAAGGGCGCCGACGACGTGGTGCTCCTCGGTATTCCGACCCGGGGCGTCTTCCTCGCCCAGCGGCTCGCCGCCAAGCTCGAGGAGATCACCGACCGCAAGATCCCGGTCGGTTCCCTCGACATCACGATGTACCGCGACGACCTGCGCATGCACCCGCCGCGAGCGCTGGCCCGCACCGACATCCCCGGTGACGGCATCGACGGCCGCCTCGTCGTCCTCGTCGACGACGTGCTCTTCTCCGGCCGCACCATCCGCGCCGCCCTGGACGCCCTGAACGACATCGGGCGCCCCCGCGCGGTGCAGCTCGCGGTCCTGGTCGACAGAGGCCACCGCGAACTGCCCATCCGCGCCGACTACGTCGGCAAGAACCTCCCCACGTCGCTGCGGGAGACGGTCAAGGTCCAGCTCGCCGAGGAGGACGGTCGCGACACCGTGCTGCTCGGCGCCAAGCAGACCCCGTAGCGGGCAAAGGGGCGTACGCCGGTTCGGCGTGCCCCCGCTCGCCCGGAATCTCCCTCTTTCGCGAACTGCCTTACGGAGCCTGACAGATGCAGCGTCATCTCATCTCGGCCGCCGACCTCTCCCGCGACGACGCCGTCCTGATCCTCGACACCGCCGAGGAGATGGCCCGGGTCGCCGACCGGCCGATCAAGAAACTGCCGACCCTGCGCGGCCGTACCGTCGTCAACCTCTTCTTCGAGGACTCCACGCGCACGCGTATCTCCTTCGAGGCCGCCGAGAAGCGCCTCTCCGCCGACGTCATCAACTTCACCGCCAAGGGATCGAGCGTCTCCAAGGGTGAGTCCCTGAAGGACACCGCGCAGACCCTGGAGGCCATGGGTGTCGACGCGGTCGTCATCCGGCACGGGGCTTCCGGAGCGCCGTACCGGCTCGCCACCTCCGGGTGGATCGACGCGGCCGTCATCAACGCCGGTGACGGCACCCACCAGCACCCGACGCAGGCCCTGTTGGACGCGTTCACCATGCGCCGCCGGCTGGTCGGCCGGGACGCCGGGATCGGGCAGGATCTGGCCGGCAAGCGGATCACGCTCGTCGGCGACATCCTGCACAGCCGCGTCGCCCGCTCGAACGTCGACCTGCTGCACACCCTCGGCGCCGAGGTCACCCTCGTCGCCCCGCCCACCCTGGTCCCGGTCGGCGTCGAGGCCTGGCCCTGCGAGGTCTCCTACGACCTCGACAGCACGCTCTCCAAGTCCGACGCGGTGATGCTGCTGCGCGTGCAGCGCGAGCGCATGAACGCGGCCTTCTTCCCGACCGAGCGCGAGTACTCGCGGCGCTACGGCCTCGACGGCGACCGCATGGCGAAGATGCCCGAGCACGCGATCGTGATGCACCCCGGGCCGATGGTCCGGGGCATGGAGATCACCGCCGAGGTCGCCGACTCGGACCGCTGCACCGTCGTCGAGCAGGTCGCAAACGGAGTGTCCATCCGGATGGCCGTGCTCTATCTACTTCTGGGCGGCAACGAACCCGCCGTCAGCCACGCCCGCATCGAGGAGAAGTAAGTCACATGAGCAAGATCCTGATCCGTGGTGCGAAGATCCTCGGCGGTGAGCCGCAGGACGTGCTGATCGACGGGGACACGATCTCCGAGGTGGGCATCGGGCTGAGTGCCGAGGGCGCGGAGGTCGTCGAGGCCCAGGGGAAGATCCTCCTCCCCGGGCTGGTCGACCTGCACACCCATCTGCGCGAGCCCGGCCGTGAGGACTCCGAGACCGTCCTGACCGGTACGCGCGCTGCCGCGAGCGGTGGCTACACGGCCGTGTTCGCCATGGCCAACACCTTCCCGGTCGCCGACACCGCCGGTGTCGTCGAGCAGGTCTACCGGCTCGGCCAGGAGCACGGGTACTGCGATGTGCAGCCCATCGGCGCCGTCACCGTCGGCCTGGAGGGCAAGAAGCTCGCCGAGCTGGGCGCGATGCACGAGTCGGCCGCCGGGGTCACCGTCTTCTCCGACGACGGCAAGTGCGTCGACGACGCGGTGATCATGCGCCGCGCCCTGGAGTACGTGAAGGCCTTCGGGGGAGTCGTCGCCCAGCACGCGCAGGAGCCCCGCCTCACGGAGGGCGCCCAGATGAACGAGGGTGTCGTCTCCGCCGAACTCGGGCTCGGGGGCTGGCCGGCGGTGGCCGAAGAATCGATCATCGCCCGGGATGTCCTGCTCGCCGAGCACGTCGGCTCCCGCGTCCACATCTGCCACCTCTCGACCGCCGGGTCCGTCGAGATCGTCCGCTGGGCCAAGTCCCGGGGCATCGACGTGACCGCCGAGGTCACCCCGCACCACCTCCTCCTCACGGATGAACTGGTGCGCTCCTACAACCCCGTCTTCAAGGTCAACCCGCCGCTGCGCACCGAGCGCGATGTGCTGGCCCTGCGGGAGGCGCTCGCCGACGGCACGATCGACATCGTCGCCACCGACCACGCCCCGCACCCGCACGAGGACAAGGACTGCGAGTGGGCCGCCGCCGCGATGGGGATGGTCGGCCTGGAGACCGCGTTGTCAGTGGTGCAGGAGACCATGGTGGACACCGGGCTCCTCACCTGGGCCGGGGTCGCCGAGCGCATGTCCGTCAAGCCCGCCGAGATCGGGCGGGCGGTGGGGCACGGCCGTCCCGTCTCGGCTGGTGAGCCCGCCAACCTCACGCTCGTCGACACGGAATACCGTGGGTCGGTGGACCCCGCGGGCTTCGCTTCGCGCAGTCGCAACACCCCGTACGAGGGGCGTGAGCTGCCGGGCCGTGTGACGCACACCTGGCTCCGGGGCAAGGCCACGCTCGTCGACGGGAAGCTCACGTGACACCTCTGCAACTGACCCACCTCGCGGCCGGGGAGAAGTCCGCCCCGGTGACCGACTGGGCCGCGCGTATCGGCTGGCTCGTCGGGCTCGCCCTGTTCATCGCGCTCGTCTACTGGCTGATGCGCGAGGGCTGGAAGTGGCGCGGCACGCTCCAGGGCGACCTGCCGGACCTTCCCACCGCGCCGACCGACCCCGGTCCGGCGAAACTGACGATGAACGGCCGCTACCACGGCTCCACCACCGCCGGGCAGTGGCTCGACCGCATCGTGGCGCACGGCCTGGGCACCCGCAGCCGGGTCGAGCTCACGCTGACGGACGCGGGACTGGATGTCGTACGGCCCGGAGCCACCGACTTCTTCATCCCGGCCGGGGCGCTGCGCGAGGCCCTGCTCGGCAAGGGCATCGCCGGGAAGGTGCTCAGCGAGGGCGGTCTCCTGGTCGTGACGTGGGCGCACGGCGACCGGCTGATCGACTCCGGGTTCCGGTCCGACACCGCGGCCGAGCACGCCGAGTGGGTCGACACCCTGAACAGCATGATCAACAAGAGTCTCGAGACGACCGACACGGAAGGCGCACGATGACCACCTCCACCAGGGGAGCCGACAAGGTTCCCGCCGTACTCGTCCTGGAGGACGGCCGGATCTTCCGCGGCCGTGCCTACGGGTCCGTGGGGGTGACCTTCGGCGAGGCCGTGTTCTCCACCGGCATGACCGGCTACCAGGAGACCCTGACCGACCCGTCCTACCACCGCCAGGTCGTCGTGATGACCGCCCCGCACGTCGGCAACACCGGGGTCAACGACGAGGACCCCGAGTCGGCCCGCATCTGGGTCGCCGGTTACGTGGTGCGCGACCCCGCGCGCGTGCCGTCCAACTGGCGCTCCCGCCGCTCGCTGGACGAGGAGCTGCGCAACCAGGGTGTCGTCGGGATCTCCGGCATCGACACGCGCGCGTTGACCCGCCATCTGCGTGAGCGCGGCGCCATGCGCGTCGGCATCTTCTCCGGCAACGCGCTGCCCGACGACGGGACCATGCTCGCCGAGGTGCGCCAGGCCCCCGAGATGACGGGCGCGAACCTGTCCGCGGAGGTCGCCACCAAGGAGACGTACATCGTCCCCGCGATCGGCACGAAGAAGTTCACCGTCGCCGCCGTCGACCTCGGCATCAAGGGCATGACCCCGCACCGCATGGCCGAGCGCGGCATCGAGGTGCACGTCCTCCCGGCCACAGCGACGGCCGAGGACATCTACGCGGTCCAGCCCGACGGCGTGTTCTTCTCCAACGGCCCGGGCGACCCGGCCACCGCCGACCACCCGGTCGCCGTCATGCAGGCCGTCCTGGAGCGCGGCACCCCGCTCTTCGGCATCTGCTTCGGCAACCAGATCCTCGGCCGCGCGCTCGGCTTCGGCACCTACAAGCTGAAGTACGGCCACCGGGGCATCAACCAGCCCGTGCAGGACCGTACGACGGGCAAGGTCGAGGTCACCGCGCACAACCACGGCTTCGCCGTCGACGCGCCCCTCGACAAGGTCTCCGAGACCCCCTACGGCCGCGCCGAGGTCTCCCACGTCTGCCTGAACGACCAGGTCGTCGAGGGGCTCCAGCTCCTGGACCGGCCGGCCTTCAGCGTCCAGTACCACCCCGAAGCGGCAGCGGGCCCGCACGACGCCGCCTACCTGTTCGACCGCTTCGTATCTCTCATGGAGGGCCAGCGTGCCTAAGCGCTCCGATATCCAGTCCGTCCTGGTCATCGGCTCCGGCCCGATCGTCATCGGCCAGGCCGCCGAGTTCGACTACTCCGGCACCCAGGCCTGCCGCATCCTGCGCGCCGAGGGGCTGCGCGTCATCCTGGTCAACTCCAACCCGGCGACGATCATGACCGACCCGGAGATCGCCGACGCCACCTACGTCGAGCCGATCACCCCGGACTTCGTCGAGAAGATCATCGCCAAGGAGCGGCCGGATGCTCTTCTGCCCACCCTCGGTGGTCAGACGGCCCTCAACACCGCGATCTCGCTGCACGAGGCGGGCACCCTGGAGAAGTACGGCGTCGAGCTGATCGGCGCCAACGTCGAGGCCATCAACAAGGGCGAGGACCGCGACCTCTTCAAGGGCGTCGTCGAAGCCGTCCGTCAGAAGATCGGGCACGGCGAGTCCGCCCGCTCGGTGATCTGCCACTCCATGGACGACGTCATCGGGGGCGTCGAGACGCTCGGCGGCTACCCGGTCGTCGTCCGCCCCTCCTTCACCATGGGCGGCGCGGGCTCCGGCTTCGCGCACGACGAGGAGGAACTGCGCCGCATCGCCGGCCAGGGCCTCACGCTCTCGCCGACCACCGAGGTTCTCCTGGAGGAGTCCATCCTCGGCTGGAAGGAGTACGAGCTGGAGCTGATGCGCGACAAGAACGACAACGTCGTGGTCGTCTGCTCCATCGAGAACTTCGACCCCATGGGCGTGCACACCGGCGACTCGATCACCGTCGCCCCGGCGATGACGCTGACCGACCGCGAGTACCAGAACCTGCGGGACATCGGCATCGCGATCATCCGCGAGGTCGGCGTCGACACCGGCGGCTGCAACATCCAGTTCGCGATCGACCCGGTCGACGGCCGCGTCATCGTCATCGAGATGAACCCGCGTGTCTCCCGCTCCTCGGCCCTCGCCTCCAAGGCAACCGGCTTCCCGATCGCCAAGATCGCCGCCAAGCTGGCCGTCGGCTACACCCTCGACGAGATCCCGAACGACATCACGCGCGAGACCCCGGCCTCCTTCGAGCCGACCCTCGACTACGTGGTCGTGAAGGCCCCGCGTTTCGCCTTCGAGAAGTTCCCGAGCGCCGACTCGACCCTCACCACCACGATGAAGTCGGTCGGCGAGGCCATGGCCATCGGGCGCAACTTCACCGAGGCCTTCCAGAAGGCGCTGCGCTCCCTGGAGAAGAAGGGCAGCCAGTTCACGTTCGTCGGCGAGCCCGGCGACAAGACCCAACTCCTCGAAGAGGCCGTACGGCCCACCGACGGCCGGATCAACACCGTCATGCAGGCCATCCGCGCGGGCGCCACCCAGGAGGAGGTCTTCGAGTACACGAAGATCGACCCCTGGTTCGTCGACCAGCTCTTCCTCATCAAGGAGATCGCGGACGAGCTGGCCGCCGCCCCCAAGCTCGACCCCGAACTGCTCGCCGAGGCCAAGCGGCACGGCTTCTCCGACCAGCAGATCGGCGAGATCCGCGAGCTGCGCGAGGACGTCGTCCGCGAGGTCCGGCACGCGCTCGGCATCCGCCCGGTCTACAAGACGGTCGACACCTGCGCCGCCGAGTTCGCCGCGAAGACCCCGTACTTCTACTCGTCCTACGACGAGGAGAACGAGGTCGCCCCGCGCGAGAAGCCCGCCGTCATCATCCTGGGGTCGGGCCCCAACCGCATCGGCCAGGGCATCGAGTTCGACTACTCCTGCGTCCACGCCTCCTTCGCGCTCAGCGACGCCGGCTACGAGACCGTGATGGTCAACTGCAACCCCGAGACCGTCTCCACGGACTACGACACCTCCGACCGCCTGTACTTCGAGCCGCTCACGCTCGAGGACGTGCTGGAGATCGTCCACGCGGAGCAGCAGGCGGGCCCGGTCGCGGGCGTGATCGTGCAGCTCGGCGGCCAGACCCCGCTCGGCCTCGCCCAGGCGCTCAAGGACAACGGCGTCCCGATCGTCGGCACGCCCCCCGAGGCGATCCACGCCGCCGAGGACCGCGGCGCCTTCGGCCAGGTCCTCGCGGAGGCGGGCCTCCCGGCGCCGAAGCACGGCACGGCGACCACCTTCGTGGGCGCCAAGGCCATCGCCGACGAGATCGGCTACCCGGTCCTCGTCCGCCCGTCCTACGTCCTCGGCGGACGCGGCATGGAGATCGTCTACGACGAGACCCGCCTGGAGTCGTACATCGCCGAGTCGACCGAGATCAGCCCCTCGCGGCCCGTCCTGGTCGACCGCTTCCTGGACGACGCGATCGAGATCGACGTGGACGCGCTCTACGACGGCCAGGAGCTCTACCTCGGCGGTGTCATGGAGCACATCGAGGAGGCCGGCATCCACTCCGGCGACTCGGCGTGCGCCCTGCCGCCGATCACCCTGGGCGGCTTCGACATCAAGCGCCTGCGGACGTCGACGGAAGCCATCGCCAAGGGTGTCGGCGTCCGAGGCCTGATCAACATCCAGTTCGCGCTGGCCGGCGACATCCTCTACGTCCTGGAGGCCAACCCGCGCGCGTCCCGTACGGTCCCCTTCACCTCGAAGGCGACCGCGGTGCCGCTCGCGAAGGCCGCCGCCCGCATCTCCCTGGGCGCGACCGTCGCCGAACTCCGCGCCGAGGGGCTGCTCCCGGCCCACGGCGACGGCGGCGAACTCCCGCTGGACGCGCCGATCTCCGTCAAGGAGGCCGTCATGCCGTGGTCGCGCTTCCGCGACATCCACGGGCGTGGCGTCGACACCGTCCTCGGCCCGGAGATGCGCTCCACCGGCGAGGTCATGGGCATCGACTCCGTCTTCGGCACGGCGTACGCCAAGTCCCAGGCGGGCGCCTACGGCCCGCTGCCCACCAAGGGCCGCGCGTTCATCTCGGTCGCCAACCGCGACAAGCGCTCGATGATCTTCCCGGCCCGCGAACTGGTCGCCCACGGCTTCGAGTTGCTCGCCACGTCCGGCACCGCCGAGGTCCTCAAGCGCAACGGCCTGAACGCGACGGTCGTCCGCAAGCAGTCCGAGGGCGTCGGCCCGAACGGCGAGAAGACCATCGTCCAGCTCATCCACGACGGCGAGGTCGACCTCATCGTCAACACCCCGTACGGCACCGGCGGCCGCCTCGACGGCTACGAGATCCGTACGGCGGCCGTGGCCCGGTCGGTCCCGTGCCTCACGACGGTGCAGGCGCTCGCCGCCGCCGTCCAGGGCATCGACGCCCTCAACCGCGGTGACGTGGGCGTGCGTTCACTCCAGGAACACGCAGAACACCTGACCGCGGCCCGCGACTAGCGCCGAAGAGGGGGACACCGGAAACGGTGTCCCCCTCTTCATGAGGACACCATGTACAAGATCTTCTTCAATCTCGTCTTCAAACGGATGGACCCCGAGCAGGCCCACCACCTCGCCTTCCGCTGGATCCGGCTGGCCGTCCGCATCCCCGTACTGCGCACGTTCGTCGCCGCCGCTCTCGCGCCCAGGTTCGAGGAGCTGCGGACGGAGGCCTTCGGGCTGCGGATGCACGGCCCCTTCGGGCTCGCGGCCGGCTTCGACAAGAACGCGGTCGCGATCGACGGCATGTCGATGCTCGGCTTCGACCACGTCGAGATCGGCACGGTCACCGGGGAGCCGCAGCCCGGCAACCCCAAGAAGCGGCTGTTCCGCCTTGTGCCGGACCGGGCGCTGATCAACCGCATGGGCTTCAACAACGAGGGCTCCGCGGCCGTGGCGGCCCGCTTGGAGGCGCGTGAGGCGGTCTTCAGGACCGTCGTCGGCGTCAACATCGGCAAGACCAAGGTCGTCCCCGAGGAGGAGGCCGTCGGCGACTACGTGAAGTCGACCGAGCGGCTCGCCCGGCACGCCGACTATCTCGTCGTCAACGTGTCGTCGCCCAACACGCCCGGGCTGCGCAACCTCCAGGCGACCGAGGCGCTGCGCCCGCTGCTGAGCGCAGTCCGTGAGGCGGCCGACCGCGCGGTGACCGACCGGCGCGTCCCGCTCCTGGTGAAGATCGCGCCGGACCTCGCGGACGAGGACGTGGACGCGGTCGCCGACCTCGCGGTCGAACTCGGCCTGGACGGGATCATCGCCACGAACACGACCATCGCGCGCGAGGGCCTCGGTCTGAAATCCGAACCCTCGCTCGTCAAGGAGACCGGCGGGCTGTCCGGGGCACCCCTGAAGGCTCGCTCGCTGGAGGTACTGCGCCGCCTCTACGCGCGCGTGGGCGACGACATCACCCTTGTGGGCGTCGGCGGTATCGAGGACGCCGAGGACGTCTGGCAGCGGATCCTCGCCGGTGCCACGCTCGTGCAGGGCTACAGCGCCTTCGTCTACGAAGGGCCCTTCTGGGGCCGTGCCATCCACAAGGGCCTCGCCGCGCGCCTGCGCACGAGCCCGTACGCCACCCTGGCCGACGCGGTCGGCGCCGACGTAAGGAAGCCGGTATGAGCCCTCTCGAACCCTTCGGCGCACGTCTGCGCCGAGCCATGGACGAACGCGGCCCGCTCTGCGTCGGCATCGACCCGCACGCCTCGCTGCTCGCGGACTGGGGCCTGAACGACGACATCGCAGGGCTTGAGCGGTTCAGCCGCACGGTCGTCGAGGCGCTCGCCGACCGGGTCGCCGTCCTCAAGCCGCAGAGCGCCTTCTTCGAACGCTTCGGCTCGCGCGGGATCGCCGTCCTGGAGAAGTCCGTCGAGGAGGCGCGGGCGGCCGGCGCGCTGGTCGTCATGGACGCGAAGCGCGGCGACATCGGCTCGACCATGGCCGCGTACGCCGAGTCCTTCCTCCGCAAGGACTCCCCGCTGTTCTCCGACGCGCTGACCGTCTCGCCGTATCTCGGCTACGGCTCGCTCGCCCCGGCGGTCGAACTGGCCCGTGAGAGCGGCGCCGGGCTCTTCGTGCTCGCGCTGACCTCCAACCCGGAGGGCGGAGAGGTGCAGCACGCGGTCCGCGCGGACGGGCGGAATGTCGGAGCGACCATGCTGGCCCACCTGGCCGCCGAGAACGCGGGGGAGGAGCCCCTGGGTTCCTTCGGGGCCGTCGTCGGCGCCACCCTGGGCGATCTGTCGTCGTACGACCTCGCCGTCAACGGTCCGATTCTCGCGCCCGGCATCGGGGCGCAGGGGGCGACTCCGGCCGACCTTCCCGGGGTTTTCGGGTCGGTGCTGCGCAACGTGGTTCCGAACGTGAGCCGAGGTGTTCTACGTCACGGTCCCGATGTCGGAGTGCTTCGAGCGGCCTCGGATCGCTTCGCGGAGGAGATCCGCGTCGCCTTTGCGACCGTCTGAGGTGTTCGAACGGGTCGATCGAGTCCTCCGATGAGTGGCTCGACGGCCGGCTCCGGAGTGACTTGAGTCTGAATACATCCTCAAATCCGGGGCGTTATGTCGGAAATGTCCGGCCTGGCGCAGGCTGACCAGGACTTTTCCTCTGTTCTCGCTGACTCTGGCGCCCTTGGCCGCTAGTCTCCGAGCAGAGTCAACGGGCAAGCGTGTTGCTCGTAGCTCCCCAGGTGTGGGGCGACTAGGTTCCTCACCGGTCCGTATCCGACAGTTCGACATCCGAGGTGACGTAGGCGTGGCTCTTCCGCCCCTTACCCCTGAACAGCGCGCAGCCGCGCTCGAAAAGGCCGCCGCGGCTCGCCGGGAGCGGGCCGAGGTCAAGAATCGACTCAAGCACTCCGGCGCCTCCCTGCATGACGTCATCAAGCAGGGCCAGGAGAACGACGTCATCGGCAAGATGAAGGTCTCCGCGCTGCTTGAGTCCCTGCCTGGCGTGGGCAAGGTCCGCGCCAAGCAGATCATGGAGCGACTCGGCATCTCCGAGAGCCGCCGAGTACGTGGCCTCGGCTCCAACCAGATCGCGTCCCTGGAGCGTGAGTTCGGCAGCACCGGCTCGTGAGTCCCGGGCACCCCGGGATTGCTGGAATAATCGCTGCATGAGTGAACGTCCGCGGCTGACCGTGCTCTCCGGCCCCTCAGGGGTCGGCAAGAGCACGGTCGTCGCCCATATGCGCAAGGAACACCCCGAGGTCTGGCTCTCGGTGTCGGCGACGACCCGCAAGCCCCGCCCCGGTGAGAAGCACGGGGTCCACTACTTCTTCGTCAGTGACGATGAGATGGACAAGCTGATCGCCAACGGCGAGCTGCTGGAGTGGGCGGAGTTCGCCGGCAACCGCTACGGCACACCGCGTACGGCCGTGCTGGAGCACCTGGAGTCCGGTGTGCCGGTGCTGCTGGAGATCGACCTCCAGGGCGCCCGGCAGGTCCGCGACTCCATGTCCGAGGCCCACTCGGTGTTCCTCGCTCCTCCCTCCTGGGAGGAGCTGGTGCGCAGGCTCACCGGACGGGGCACCGAACCGCCCGAGGTGATCGAGCGCCGCCTGGACGCGGCGAAGATCGAACTGGCGGCGGAACCCGAGTTCGACGCGACCCTGGTCAACACCTCCGTCGAGGACGTAGCGCGCGAGCTGCTAGCCTTGATGGAAGTTGTGTGATCGTTTTTCCGATCTCATCCCATCTTTCGGAAGGCAGAGCGTGTCCTCTTCCATCACCGCTCCCGAGGGCATCATCAACCCTCCGATCGACGAGCTCCTCGAGGCCACCGACTCGAAGTACAGCCTCGTGATCTACGCCGCCAAGCGTGCCCGTCAGATCAACGCGTACTACTCGCAGCTCGGCGAGGGCCTGCTGGAGTACGTCGGTCCGCTCGTCGACACCCACGTCCACGAGAAGCCGCTCTCCATCGCCCTGCGCGAGATCAACGCGGGTCTGCTCACCTCCGAGGCCGTCGAGGGCCCCGCGACCTGAGTCGCAGCAGCTTTGTCCACAGGCCCGGCAGCGACTGTCGGGCCTGTGGTCTGCTCGGGGGTGCGGGGGTCGTCCCCCGCTGTGACGCAGCATGGAGTCGTACGGGTCGCACGGTGCCGAACTCGGGGAGAGACGTGGACAAGCCCAAGGTCGTTCTGGGAGTCAGTGGTGGTATCGCCGCGTACAAGGCGTGCGAGCTGCTGCGCAGACTGACGGAGTCCGGGCATGACGTCCGGGTCGTCCCGACCGCCTCCGCCCTGCACTTCGTCGGCGCCGCCACCTGGTCCGCGCTCTCCGGGCACCCCGTCTCCACCGAGGTGTGGGACGACGTCCACGAGGTCCCGCACGTGCGCATCGGCCAGAGCGCCGACCTGGTGGTCGTAGCCCCCGCCACGGCGGACATGCTCGCGAAGGCGGCCCACGGCCTGGCCGACGACCTCCTCACCAACACCCTCCTCACCGCCCGCTGTCCGGTCGTCTTCGCGCCCGCGATGCACACGGAGATGTGGGAACACCCGGCCACCCAGGAGAACGTGGCGACACTGCGCCGCCGAGGCGCCGTCGTCATCGAACCGGCCGTCGGCCGGCTCACCGGCGTCGACACCGGCAAGGGCCGGCTGCCCGACCCCACCGAGATCTTCGAGGTCTGCCGCCGAGTGCTCGCGCGGGGCGTCACCGAACCCGACCTCAAGGGCCGGCACGTCGTCGTCAGCGCCGGCGGCACCCGCGAGCCCCTCGACCCCGTCCGCTTCCTCGGCAACCGCTCCTCCGGCAAGCAGGGCTACGCCCTCGCCCGCACCGCCGCCGCCCGGGGCGCCCGGGTCACCCTGCTCGCGGCGAACACGGGACTGCCGGACCCGGCCGGCGTCGACGTCGTCCAGGTCGGGACCGCCGTACAGCTGCGGGAGGCGGTGCTGAAGGCCGCCGCGGACGCGGACGCGGTCGTCATGGCCGCAGCGGTCGCCGACTTCCGGCCCGCCGAGTACGCGACCGGGAAGATCAAGAAGAAGGACGACAAGGACCCCGAGCCCGTCGTCCTGGTGCGAAATCCGGACATCCTCGCGGAGATCTCCGCCGACCGGGCCCGACCGGGACAGGTGGTCGTCGGGTTCGCCGCCGAGACGGACGACGTCCTCGCCAACGGACGTACCAAACTGGTGCGCAAGGGCTGCGATTTGCTGGTGGTGAACGAGGTGGGGGAGCGCAAGACCTTCGGTTCCGAGGAGAACGAGGCGGTCGTGCTGGGTGCCGACGGCAGCGAGACCGCGGTGCCGTACGGTCCCAAGGAAGCCCTGGCCGAGACCGTGTGGGACCTGGTCGCACACCGTCTCTCCTGATTTGTTTCAGCCGTCTGACAGTTCGCCGAAACCTGACATTCGTGCGTGGCGACTCTGGCCAACGGCACTCGGCATTCGGCAAAATGCGCGTGCCGCAGGTCACAGCGCTTCCCGAGAGTCGAGACAGGGGGACCGTCTGTCGACCGCGACCGATAAACTGTTCTCGGACGACGTCGGGCGCAGCTCCCGTCCCGTCCGCCAATGATCAGCCAGCAGCCGCTGCAACCTCAGGGAGCGTTGTGTCCCGTCGTCTTTTCACCTCGGAGTCCGTGACCGAAGGTCACCCCGACAAGATCGCTGACCAGATCAGCGACACCATTCTCGATGCGCTTCTGCGGGAGGACCCGACCTCCCGGGTCGCCGTCGAGACGCTGATCACGACCGGCCTGGTGCACGTGGCCGGTGAGGTCACCACCAAGACCTACGCGCCCATCGCGCAGCTCGTCCGCGACAAGATCCTGGAGATCGGCTACGACTCCTCCAAGAAGGGCTTCGACGGCGCCTCCTGCGGTGTCTCGGTGTCCATCGGCGCGCAGTCCCCGGACATCGCGCAGGGTGTCGACACGGCGTACGAGAACCGTGTCGAGGGTGCCGCCGCAGGTGGAGAAGGGGACGAGCTCGACAAGCAGGGCGCGGGCGACCAGGGCCTGATGTTCGGCTACGCGACGGACGAGACGCCGACGCTGATGCCGCTCCCGATCTTCCTGGCGCACCGCCTCGCCAAGCGCCTCTCGGAGGTCCGCAAGAACGGGACCATCCCGTACCTGCGCCCCGACGGCAAGACCCAGGTCACCATCGAGTACGACGGCGACAAGGCCGTCCGCCTCGACACGGTAGTCGTCTCCTCGCAGCACGCCTCCGACATCGACCTGGAGTCGCTGCTCGCCCCCGACATCCGCGAGTTCGTGGTCGAGGCCGAGCTGAAGGCGCTCCTGGACGAGGGCATCAAGCTCGACACCGACGGCTACCGCCTGCTCGTGAACCCCACCGGCCGCTTCGAGATCGGCGGCCCGATGGGCGACGCCGGCCTGACCGGTCGCAAGATCATCATCGACACGTACGGCGGCATGGCCCGCCACGGCGGCGGTGCCTTCTCCGGCAAGGACCCGTCCAAGGTCGACCGCTCCGCCGCGTACGCGATGCGCTGGGTCGCGAAGAACGTCGTCGCCGCGGGCCTCGCCTCGCGCTGCGAGGTCCAGGTCGCGTACGCGATCGGCAAGGCCGAGCCCGTGGGCCTCTTCGTCGAGACCTTCGGCACCGCCAAGGTCGAGACCGACCGCATCGAGAAGGCGATCGACGAGGTCTTCGACCTCCGCCCGGCCGCCATCATCCGCGACCTCGACCTGCTCCGCCCGATCTACGCCCAGACCGCCGCGTACGGCCACTTCGGCCGCGAGATCCCCGACTTCACGTGGGAGCGCACGGACCGCGTGGACGCGCTGCGGAAGGCTGCGGGGCTGTAGTTCCCGATGGCTGTTGCGGGGCCCGGTTTCCTTTGGGGAGCCGGGCCTCGGCGTTTCCCGACGACGGGGTCAGCGCCGGGTCCCCCGGACGGCCACCAAAAGGGCTGCCGTCGTGATCGCCGCGATCACCGCTGCCGCGTGTGCGTAGGCCCGGGAGTCGCCGGTGACCGCGGCCTGGAAACCGTGGAGGGCCCAGTAGCCCGGGGTTGCCGGGGCCACCGTGGAGACCCAGTGGGGGAGGACCGTGAGGGGGACCAGGCAGCCGCTGAGGCAGGTGATCGTGAGGGCGCCGATGTCGGAGGCGGCGGCCAACTGGCCCTGGCTGCGGGCGTGGACGCCGAGCGCGAGGCCGCAGGCGGTCACGCAGGCCGCCCAGAGGAGGGCCAGCAGCGGCAGGCGCCAGGTGCCGGCGGTGAGAGGGAAGCCGAAGGTCGCGGTCGCGAAGAGGAAGAGCACGGCCTGTTGGGCGAGGAACAGCGCCAGCGGCGGCAGGGCCTTGCCGGTCAGGATCGTCGTGGGGGTCGCAGGGCTTGAGCGCAGGCGGTCCCAGGTGCGCCAGGTGCGTTCGGAGAGCAGGAGTTGGCCGGCCACGTCCAGGGCGAGCAGGGTGAACATCACCGCGATGCCGGGAGCGGCCTGTACGACGCCCGGTGTGCCGGGGGTGGCCAGGCGGTCGTACACCGGGTGGAGCACGCTCAGGAGGACCAGGGACATGACCGTGTAGGCGAGCGGGGTTCCCGGGTCGCGGACCAGCAGGACGAGGGTGTGGCGGGTCATGGCCCAGGTGCGGCGGGCCGTGGTCGGGGCGGGTTCAGGCCGCATGGTGGGTCTCCGTGGGGAGTCGGTCGGCGGCCAGGCTTCGGTAGAGGTCGTCGAGGGAGGGTTCGCGGACCGCGGCCGAGCGGACCCGGGTGGTGTCGGGGCCGAGGTCGCGGAGGAGACGGGCCAGGGACCGGGCCGGGTCCGTGGTGCTGAAACGCAGTTCCCCAGGGGTGGTTGAGGTCTGGGCGAGGTGTTCGGGTACGGGGCCGGTGAAGGTCACCGTCACCTCGCCGGGCAGGCCGTCCAGGAGGTCGGCGCGGTCGCCGCGGGCGATCACCCGGCCGGCCGCGGCGACCGCGAGCGTGGCGCCGAGCTGCTCCAACTCCGGTAGGTAGTGCGTGGTGTAGCAGATGGCGGCGCCTTCGTCGGCGCGGGTCCTGACGAGTCGTAGCAGCGCTTCGCGGGTGGTGGGGTCGGCGCCGACGGTGGGTTCGTCGAGGAGCAGCACGCGGGGGCGGGGCAGCAGGACCGTGGCCGCCTGGGCGCGGCGCTGCTGGCCGCCGGAGAGCGTCGCGATCGGTCGGTCGAGTACGTCGGTGAGGGCCAACTCCTCTGCTACGGCGGCCAGTTCGGCGCGGAGTTCGGTCCGGCGCAGGCCGGCCAGGCCGCCGTAGAGGCGGAGGTTCTGGCGCAGGGTCGCGGTGGGGTAGAGGGCCAACTCCTGGGGTGCCAGGCCGATCAGACTTCGGGCGGCGCGTGGGGCCGTGGCGAGGTCTGTTCCCGCTACGAGGACCGAGCCCGCGTCGGGGCGTTCCAGGCCGGCAACGACGCGGGCGAAGGTCGTCTTGCCCGCGCCGTTGTGGCCGATCAGGCCGCAGATCTCGCCGGGCTCGATATCCAGGTCGAAGCCGTCCAGGGCCTGGACGGGACCCCACCGTTTGCGCAGGCCGCTGACGGTCAGCATGGTCACTCCCTCGATATATACAACGTATACGTATACTGTGTATACGTAGCTTCGAGGGAGGATGTCAAGTGACGCCACGGCGGATCAGTCGTGATCAAGTGCTCGACGTGACATGGGAGTTGGCGACCCGGAAGGGACTGCCGGCCGTCACCATGCGGGCCGTCGCGCAGGAACTCGACGTCAATCCGATGACGCTCTACCGGCACGTCGGCGACAAACAGGGACTCCTCGACGGCCTGGTCGAGCGGCTGCTGCTGGAGATCGAGGTGCCGGGTCCCGGACTCGACTGGCGCGAGCAACTGCGGCTGCTCGGCCACAGCATGCGGGCCACCGCCCGACGTCACCCCGACCTGTTCCTGCTCCTCTTCCAGCGCCCGGCCGTGACCCCGGCGGCCGTCGGGCCGCGCAACGCGGTCTACGGCGCCCTGCGCGCCGCCGGTCTCCAGGAGGAGCGGATTCCGCGGACCGAGCGGCTGCTGTCGACGTTCATGCTCGGGTTCGCCGCCTCGGAGGCGGGCGGACGCTTCCGGGACGGCGATCCCGACGAGGACATGGCCTACGCCGAGCGGCTCGTCGTGCGGCTTCTCGCCGAGGTCTAGACGGCCTGGTGTGGACGGCGGTCGGCGGCCGTTGTCAGTCGCGTTTGGTAAGAATGCAGGCGTGAGCAGCGCGGACGGGGAACGGGACGGCGGGGCGGAGGGTGCGCCGCCCGAGCAGCTTGCGCTGATTCGGGAGAGTATGCGGCAGGCGAAGGGGCCCAAGGCGAAGCCGCGGACATGGCGGGGGGCCGCGCTGGCCGGGGAGCTGCCCGTCGCGCGGGTGCTGGTCGACAAGGGAGTGCTGCATCTCGACCGGTACTTCGACTACGCCGTGCCTGCCGAGCTCGACGCCGACGCGCAGCCCGGGGTGCGGGTGCGGGTGCGGTTCGGGGCCGGGCGGCACCGGGTGCGGGACGGGCGGAGAGAAGGCGGGGGGCTCATCGACGGGTTCCTCGTCGAGCGGCTCGCCGAGTCCGACTACTCCGGGCCGCTCGCCGCGCTGGCGCAGGTCGTCTCGCCGGAGCCGGTGCTGAGCGAGGAACTGCTCGGGCTGGCACGGGCCGTCGCCGACCGGTACGCGGGGAGTCTCGCCGATGTGCTGCAGCTGGCCGTGCCGCCGCGCAGCGCGCGGGCCGAACAGAAGCCGTCGCCCGCGCCGTTGCCGCCGCCGGGGGTTCCGGGTGTGGGGTCCTGGGGGCGGTACGAGCGCGGGGCCGGGTTTCTGGAGGCGCTGGCCTCGGGGGGTGCGCCGCGCGCGGTGTGGAACGCCTTGCCGGGGCCCGAATGGAGCGACGAGATCGCGCGGGCCGTCGCCGCTACGCTCGCCTCCGGGCGCGGGGCGCTCGTCGTCGTACCGGACGGGCGGGCCGCCGGGCGGGTCGACGCCGCGTTGACGGCTCTGCTGGGTGAGGGGCGGCATGCGCTGCTCACCGCGGACGCCGGGCCGGAGAAGCGGTACCGGCAGTGGCTGGCCGTGCGACGGGGGGCTGTACGGGCTGTCGTCGGGACCCGGGCCGCCATGTTCGCGCCGGTTCAGGACCTGGGGCTCGTCGTGATCTGGGACGACGGGGACGACAGCCACAGCGAGCTGCACGCGCCGCAGCCGCATGCGCGGGAGGTGCTGCTGCTGCGCGCCGCGCTCGACAAGTGCGGGTTCCTGTTGGGGAGTTGGAGCTGCACGGTGGAGGCCGCGCAGCTGGTGGAGAGCGGGTGGGCGCGGCCGTTGGTCGCCTCGCGCGATCAGGTGCGGGTGGCCGCTCCGCTGGTACGGACCGTGGGGGACGGGGACCTCGCGCGGGACGAGGCCGCGCGGGCCGCCCGGTTGCCGACGCTCGCCTGGCAGGCGGTGCGGGAGGGGTTGAAGCACGGGCCTGTGCTGGTGCAGGTGCCCCGGCGGGGGTACGTGCCGCGGATGGCGTGCGCGCAGTGCCGTGCCGCGGCGCGCTGTCGGCACTGCGCCGGGCCGTTGGAGGCGCAGGACGCGGGCGTGCTGCGGTGCGCGTGGTGCGGGGTCGAGGAGAACTCCTGGCACTGTCCCGAGTGCGGGGGGTTCCGGTTGCGGGCCCAGGTCGTGGGGGCGCGGCGGACCGCGGAGGAGTTGGGGCGGGCGTTTCCGGCGGTGCCGGTGCGGACGTCCGGGCGGGAGCAGGTGCTCGACACCGTGCCGGGGACTCCCGCACTGGTCGTCAGTACGCCCGGAGCCGAGCCGGTCGCCGAGGGCGGGTATGCGGCGGCTCTGCTGCTGGACGGCTGGGCGATGCTCGGGCGGCCCGATCTGCGCGCCGGGGAGGACGCGTTGCGGCGGTGGATCGCGGCGAGTTCGCTGGTACGGCCGCAGGGGGCTGGGGGGACGGTGGTCGTCGTGGCCGAACCCACCTTGCGGCCTGTGCAGGCGCTGGTGCGATGGGATCCCGTGGGGCATGCGGTGCGGGAGCTTGCCGAGCGGGCGGAGTTGGGGTTTCCGCCGGTGTCGCGGATGGCTGCGGTGGCGGGGGTGGGGGAGGCGGTCGCGGAGTTCCTCGCGGCTGTCGAACTGCCCACGGATGCGGAGGTGTTGGGGCCGGTGCCCGTGCCGGTCGTGATGGCGGGAGGGCCTCGGC
>NZ_JAEQAZ010000005.1 GCF_016654115.1 Streptomyces sp. MBT53 | reverse complement strand
AGGCGCACCCGCAACTGGGCCGACGTTGAGTAGGCGCACCCGCAACTGGGCCGGTATCAAAAACGCGCCGTTCGCACCTCTTTTGGTTCGGTCGCCTACGGGGCGCTGGAAGCCGGTGTCGAGAGCCCCACCGTGCTCGGCGCTGCGCGCCTCCGCGCGCTGGTGCTCTCGACACCGGCGCGCCCCTACGGCTCCCTCTCGGCCGGCGCGTGGGGACAGTGCAAGTGGGTGGGCCCTCAACGGAGTTACTCCGTGGCGATGGCTCGGAGTAGGTCTAGATGTGCGGCACGGCGGGCTGGGCGGAGGCCTGCCAGTGCGCCTGCTGTAAGGCCCACCAGGGCTACCAGGAGGAGTTGTTGGGGTGGGACGGCGAAGGCGAAGGTGCTGTCGCTTGCTCCGTCCGAGGCCTTTACCAGGACCCAGCCCAGGAAGGCGCCCAGGGTCAGGCCGCCTACCGTGCCGAAGGCGGCTAGCAGGATTGATTCCCAGCGGATCATGGCCCTCAGTTGGGGGCGGGTCTGGCCTACGGCCCTCAACAGGCCCAGTTCTCGGGTGCGTTCGTGGATCGCCAGGGTCAGGGTGTTGGCTATGCCCAGCAAGGCGATCAGGACTGCCAGGGCGAGTAGGGCGTAGACGAGGGTCAGCATCATGTCTATGCCGCCTGCCGAGGACTGGGCGTATTCGTGGCGGGTCTGGACCTGTGGGGCGCCGTAGCGGTCGGCGATCTTCTCTACGGCCGCCTTGCCCTTCGCCGTGCTTACGCCCTTGGTGAAGGAGACTGCGATCAGTGTGTCCGAGTCCTGCGTGCGGTGTGGGGACCAGGCGGCTCGGGTGATGACGTAGTCGCCGGCGAGTTCGGACTCGCCGTAGACCGCGCGGACCGTGAAGGTCTTCTTCTTGCCGTCGGTGAAGGCTAGTTGGGCCTTGCTGCCGGTGGTGAGGTGTTGGCGGTTCGCTTCTGTGCGTGTGATGGCGATGCCGTCCGTGCCCAGGGTGGTCAGGGAGCCCTGGACCTTGCCCAGGTCGAAGGTGCGGGCCAGGGCTGTGGGGTCCGTAACCGTCAACGCCCTTCCCTTGCCGTTGACTTCGGCCACTCCTCGGCCCAGGCCCACTGCTGTGTCCACCTCGGGCAACTTGGCTATGGCTCCGGCCAGTTGCGGGCTCAGTCCGCTGCCGCCCGCGCCGAAGGAGGGGGTGCTGACCGCCACGTCTCCGGCGAAGGAGCGGGACACGGTCTGGTCCATCGTGGCCTTCAGTGAGGCGCCGAAGACCGTGAAGAGGGATACGACTGCCACGCCGATCATCAACGCGCTCGCGGTGGCGGCCGTGCGGCGGGGGTTGCGCAGGGCGTTGCGCCGGGCCAGGCCGCCGGTGATGCCTCGCAGTCGGTCCAGCGGGATGCCCAGGACGCGTACTGCCGTGGACGAGGCGACCGGGCCCAGGACCACGAAGGCGATCAGGGCCAGCAGCGCTCCAAGTCCCGCCAGCAGAAGGGACGGTGAGACCAGTACGCCGGTGAGTGTCGTGGCTACCGCGAGGGTGGCCAGGGTCATTCCGATCACTGCTCGGGGGCGGGATGCGCCGGACTCGTCGACTGCCGTCTCGCGGAGCGCGGCCAAGGGGGCGGTACGGCCCGCGCGGACGGCCGGCATGAGGGCGGAGGCCAGGCAGACGAGCACGCCTACCGCGAGCGGCAGGGCCATGGACAGGGGGCGGATCACCAAGTCGCCGCCCGGGAAAGGGAATCCGATTGCCGGGAACAGCGCCTGGAGTCCGGCTGCGATGGCTATGCCGCCCGCCAGGCCCGCTGTCGATGCGGTCACTGCTACGGCGCTCGCCTCGGTGACTGTGGCTGCGGTGACCTGGCGGCGGGAGGCGCCGAGGGCTCGCAACAGGGCGTTCTCGCGGGTGCGTTGGGCGATGACTATGGCGAAGGTGTTGTGGATGGAGAACGTCGCTACCAGGAGGGCGATGGCTGAGAAGACCAGGAGGAAGGTGGTGAAGATCGTCAGGAATTGGGCGGAGATCATGTCTGTGTTCTCCTGTGCCGACCGCTGGCCCGTGATCGCCTCAACTCCCTTGGGGAGTACGGGAGTCAGCCGGTCCACCAGTTGGCGCTGGCTGACGCCGGGGCCCGCGCGCACGTTGATGCTCGATGCCTCGCCGGGCTTGGCGGTGAGGTACCTTTCGGCGTCCGTCTGTGTCATGCCGGTGAATGTCACCTGGGCCATGCCGTCCTCGCCTGCGAAGGTCGCGAGGCCCACGATCTTCACCTTGACGGGGTTCGGTGTGCGCAGTGTCGTGGTGTCGCCGATCTTCAAGTGGCCCTTGTCCGCGGCGCCTCGGTTGACCACGACCTCGCCGGTGGCGGTGGGAGTGCGGCCCTCGGCCAGGCGGTACGGGTTGAGTTTCGGGTCGGTGATCCAGTTGCCGGCGAGGGTGGGCGGGCCCTTGCCCCCGATCGGTTTGCCGTTGGCGCCCACCAGTTGGCCCGCGCCCTGGATGCTGGGGGCTGCGGCTGCGACGCCGGGGATCTGGGTGATGGTCTTTGCCAGGGATGTGCTCACCGGTTGTCGTACGCCCTGGCTCTCGCCCGGGGTTGTGATGGTGTCCGCGCTGCGGACCACTGCGTCGGTACCGCTGGTCGCGTCGCCGAACATGGTGTCGAAGTCGGCGCGCAGGGTGTCGCCCATGACCAGGGTCCCGGCGAGGAAGGCGACGCCCAGGAACACGGCGAGGAACGTACCGGCGAAGCGCCTTTTGTGGGCCCGCAGGGAGGACATGCTGAGGCGTAGGGACGCGTTCATGACCTCACCTCGAAGGCCTTGAGGCGGTCCAACACCCTGTCGGCCGTGGGGGATTCCATACGGTCCACCAGGCGTCCGTCGGCGAGGAAGACGACCTCGTCGGCGTGGGCGGCGGCGACCGGGTCGTGGGTGACCATGACGACCGTGCGATCTGTTTGGCGTACGGCGCGGCGGAGCAGGCCAAGGACCTCGCCGCCGGAGCGGGAGTCGAGGTTGCCGGTCGGCTCGTCGGCGAAGACGACCTCGGGGCGGCCCGCGAACGCCCTTGCCACGGCTACACGTTGCTGCTGGCCGCCGGAGAGTTCGGAGGGGCGGTGGTGGAGGCGGTCGCGCAGGCCTACGACGTCGATGAGTTCGTCGATCCACGCTCGGTCGCCTCGGGCTCCGGAGAGGTCGAGGGGGAGGGTGATGTTCTCGGCGACGGTCAGCGTCGGGATCAGGTTGAAGGCCTGGAAGACGAAGCCGACCCGGTCGCGGCGGAGGGTGGTGAGACGACGGTCGTCGAGCGCGTCGAGTTGTGTGTCGCCGATGTGGGCGGCGCCGGAGGTGAGTGTGTCGAGTCCGGCGGCGCAGTGCATCAGGGTGGATTTGCCTGAGCCGGAGGGGCCCATGATCGCGGTGAAGCGGCCGGCCGGGAAGTCGACGCTCACCCCGTCCAGGGCGCGAACTGCGGTGTCGCCGACGCCGTACACCTTGACGGCGTCGACGACCCGCGCGGCCGTGCGGATGGTGGTCTGGGTGGTCATGCCGGGCCGCCGCCCTTGCCTACGCGGCCGAACTGCTCGTCCAGGACGGACAGCCGGCGCCAGTACTCGTCCTCGTCGATCTCGCCGGACGCGAAGCGGCGGCCGAGGACGGCGAGCGGGGAGTCGCCGGTGGGGCGGGGGTCGGCCATTGCCCGCCAGGGGGCTCCGCGTCCGCGCCAGGCCGTGCGGCGGAGCACGTTCACCACGCCGACCACCACGGCCGCCCAGATCAGCGGGAAGAACAGGATCCACGGGCCGGGGCCGCCGCCGTTCCAGTTCGCCAGAGTCTGCATGTCGATTCATCTCCCTGAGGTGGAGCCCCGGGTGGGGCTTCCGGTGATGTATCGAGACTGGCTCCGGGGAGTGGGGCGGGTCGTCGTACGGCCAGCGGCAGTGTGTGTACCTCCCGGGGAGTACGTGGGGTCGTTGCGGCTGCTCCTTGAGGTCTCGACTTCTGTAACTACTAGTATGTACAGTCGTTGTGTGAGTACTCCGGAGCGGTTGATCGAGTCCACCCGCGAGCTGCTGTGGGAGCGCGGGTACGTGGGCACCAGTCCCAAGGCGATCCTGGAGCGTGCGGGCGCCGGGCAGGGCAGCATGTACCACCACTTCAAGGGCAAGCCGGATCTGGCACTGGCCGCGATCCGGCGGACGGCCGAGGAGCTGCGTGCTACCGCCGAGGGAGTACTCGACGGGCCGGGCACGCCGTACGAGCGGATCGAGGCGTATCTGCGGCGCGAGCGCGATGTGCTGCGCGGGTGTCCGGTCGGGCGGCTGACGATGGATCCGGATGTGATCGCCAGCGCCGAGTTGCGCGAGCCGGTCGACGATGCGCTCGACGCGATCCGTGAGCGGCTCGCCGGAATCGTCGAAGAGGGCAAGGAGCAGGGGCAGTTCGGGGCGGAACTGGACGGTGAGGAGATCGCGTCGGCGATCCTCGCGACCGTACAGGGTGGTTATGTCCTGGCCCGTGCGTCCGGTTCGGCGGGTGCGTTCGACGCCGGTGTCAGGGGGCTGCTGTCCCTGCTCTCCCCCTTGTCCTCCCCCACTTCCATGTCTTCCCGATAGGAGTCCAGGCACGTGCAGATCAGCAGGAAGCGCCCCGACACACGGCAGGGTCCGGCGGAGAACTTCACCGGCACGGTGTGGCTCGACCAACTCGCGGCGCCCGAACCGCCGTCCCGGATACGGATGTTCAGCGTGCACTTCACGCCCGGCGCGCACACCGCGTGGCACACCCATCCGCACGGCCAGGTGCTGTACGTGACGGAGGGCGAGGGGCTCGTGCAGCGCAGGGGCGGTGGCGTCGAGCCGATCCGCGCGGGCGACACCGTGTGGATCGAGCCGGGTGAGTGGCACTGGCACGGCGCCGGACCGCGCACGTTCATGACGCATATCGCGGTCGTCGAGGCCGCCGAGGACGGTACGACCGCCGACTGGCACGGGCACGTCGACCCCGCTAACTACCCCTCCTGAGGAGGCACTTGATGCACGCCATGCAGTACGAACTGACCCTGCCCGCCGACTACGACATGGGCATCATCCGGGGCCGGGTGGCGCGGGTCGGGCATCTGCTCGACGACTGGGACGGGCTCGGCTTCAAGACGTATCTGCTGCGTGAGCGCGGGGTTCACGGTTCGCCGGTCAATCAGTATGCGCCGTTCTATCTGTGGAACACGGTGGAGGGCATGAACCGCTTCCTCTGGGGCGGCGCCTTCCAGCGGCTCGCCGACGACTTCGGGCGGCCGGAGGTACGGCAGTGGACCGGTCTCGCCTACGAGGAGGGTGGGGCTGCGGCTGCGGGCTCCTCCGCCGTCGTCGCCGTGCGCAGCCGGCGGCCGATACCGGAGGGGGTGGAGCTGGCCGCGGCCATGGAGGACGCCGTCGGTGAGACCCGGCGGCTGGCCGGGGAGGACGGCGCGGTGCTCGCTGCCGCGGCCGTCGACCCGCACCGCTGGGAGTTGGTCCACTTCTCCCTCTGGGAGCACGACACGCCGAAGGCGGAGGGGGACGTGTTCCAGGTGCTGCACGTTTCGGAGCCCGGGCGGGGCGCGTTGCCACGCGGTCGGCAGTGGTAGTGGGGAGTGCCGTCGGCTTCGTCCGTACGGTGCTGGGGGATGTGGAGCCCGGGGAGTTGGGGGTGTGTGACGCCCACGACCACCTCTTTCTGCGCAGTCCCCGACTGCCTGGCCAGGAGTTGGAGGACGCCTCGGCCGCGCGGGCCGAGTTGGCCGCGTTCCGTTCCGTGGGCGGTGGCAGTGTCGTGCAGTGGACGCCGTACGGGATGGGGCGGCGGGTCGCCGATCTGCCCTCGCTGTCCCGGGGTGCGGGTGTGCATGTGGTGTGCGCGACCGGGTTGCATCAAGCGGCCCATTACGGACGGGAGTTGTTGGCCGGTCTGCGCGGTCGGCTGGCCGAGGTTTTCGTCGCCGAGCTGACGGAGGGTGTCGGGCCGTCGGGGGTCCGGGCCGGGGTCATCAAGGTCGCGGGCGGCTTCCACGGACTCGACGCGCATGCCCGGTGGACGATGACCGCGGCGGCCGAGGCTCACCGGGCGACGGGGGCGCCGATCGCCGTCCACCTGGAGATGGGTACGGGCGCGCTCGACGTACTCGACCTGTTGTGCGGGGAGTTGGGTGTCGAGCCGCATCGGGTGATCCTCGGTCATCTCAACCGCTCCCCCGACCTCGTGGTCCAGCGGCAGGCCGCGGAGACGGGGGCCTACCTCGCGTTCGACGGCCCGTCCCGGGCTCACCACGCCACCGACTGGCGGATGCCGGACGCGGTACGGGCGCTGGCCGAGGGCGGTTTCGGTGACCGGCTGCTGCTCGGTGGGGACACGGTGGTCGCGGGCGCCCGCTCGGTGGACGGGGGTCCGGGGATGCCGTATCTGCTGCGCCGGGTCGCGCCACGACTCGCGCTGGAGCTGGGTGAGGAGCTGGTGGGGCGCGTCCTCAGGGAGAACCCCGCGCGGGCTTTCGCCGTCGACTGGCATTGAGTGGAGGGTGCGGTACGCCTCTGTACCGGAGGCGGTCGTCGGGGGTTGGCGAGGGCCCGATATGTTCGACGCGGACATCGAACATGTGGAGCTCGTGTGCAGACGACAGTGGAGCCGCCCAGAGCGGCGGAGGCTGAGGATGTCGCGGCGGCGGGGTGGCCCCGGTCCTGGCCGCTGCTGTTGCTGGGGGCGGCCGTTCTTCCCGGGCTGCTGCTCTTCTCCGTCGGGCGGTGGCTGGACTCGCCGGCCGTGCAGGCCTGGCGGACCGTCTGTCTCGCGATCACCACGCAGGCGCTGCCCTTTCTGCTGCTGGGCACGGCGCTGTCGGGGGCGATCAACGCGTTCGTGCCGGCGCGGGTGTTCACGCGGATCCTGCCGAAGCGGGCCGCGTTCGCGGTGCCGGTCGCCGGGATGGCGGGGGTCGTGCTGCCGGGGTGCGAGTGCGCGTCGGTGCCGGTCGCGAACAGTCTGATCGGGCGTGGGGTGACTCCGGCCGCCGCGTTCGCGTTCCTGCTGTCGGCGCCCGCGATCAACCCGGTGGTGCTGACCGCCACCGCGATCGCGTTCCCCGCCAGTCCGGTCATGGTGCTGGCCCGGCTGCTCGCCTCGCTCGCCACCGCCGTGGTGATGGGCTGGCTGTGGCTCTGGCTGGGGCGGGAGGAGTGGCTGCGGCCGGTCGCGCGGCATGCCGGGCATCAGCCGGGGCAGAGTCGCTGGACGGAGTTCCGGACCGGGTTCCAGCACGACTTCCTGCACGCGGGTGGGTTCCTGGTCGTGGGTGCCATGGCGGCGGCGACCTTCAATGTCGCCGTACCGCGCTCGGTGCTCGACACGTTCGCCGGTTCGCCGTGGCTGTCGGTGCTGTTCCTGGCCGCGCTCGCGATCATCCTCGCGGTCTGCTCCGAGGCCGACGCGTTCGTGGCGTCCTCACTCACGGGCTTCTCCCCCACCGCCCGGCTGGCTTTCATGGTGGTCGGCCCCATGGTGGACCTGAAGCTGATCGCCCTCCAGGCCGGCACGTTCGGCCGGGCCTTCGCGGCCCGTTTCTCCGCCGCCACGACGGTCGTCGCGGTCCTGTCCAGCGCGCTGATCGGAGCCGTACTGCTGTGAGACGCCCCCTTCAGGTGACCCTGCTCGTCCTCAGCGGCCTGGGCCTGCTGCACGCCTCGCTCTTCACCGACCTGTGCCTGCGCTACGTGAAGCCGAGCATGCGTCCGATGCTCGTCGTCTCGGGGTTCCTGCTGATCCTGCTGGGCATCGCGGAGGCGTGGTCACGCCGGAAGCCGGGAGTGGATGGCGACCACATGGGCCACGACCACACCGAACCCACCGAAGAGCATGTGGGCCACAACCACTCCAAGGTGCCCCGCGTCGCCTGGCTGCTCTTCCTGCCCGCGCTCAGCCTGCTCTTCTACGCCCCGCCCGCCCTCGGCGCCTACACGGCCTCGCGGGCCGCTCCCAAGGCCGTCCCCCAGCAGGACTCCTTCGATCCGCTGCCCGCGACCTCGCCGCTGCCGATGACGCTCACCGACTTCACCACCCGTGTGCAGCAGGACCGCAAGGGGACCATCAAGGGCCGCACCGTCCAGATGACCGGTTTCGTCACGCCCGACGGCGGAAGCACCTCCTGGGACCTGACCCGCATCATGATCTCGTGCTGCGCGGCGGACGCCCAGTCCATCAAGGTGCGGGTCTACGGCATTCCGGCGCTGGCTGCCAACACCTGGGTGACGATCACCGGGACCTGGCACGCGGGCGGAACCCTGGGCACGAGTTCCGCCCCGGCCGCGCTCAACGGGGTCACCGTCGAGAAGGTCGCCAAGCCGGTGAACGCCTACCAGGACGCCCTGCCGTTCCCGACCTCGCGGTGACCTGCGCCTAGGCGACGGAGATGTCCACGGACGGCCGCAGTTTCGCCGCGGCTGCCAGTGCCTCGTGCATGGGGTGGGTGTCGAAGGCCGTCAACAGGGCTTCGTTCGGCGGGAGTTCGGACGCGGGGTAGGCGATCTGCTCGTAGGCCGCCTGGAAGCGCGGGCCCCAGCGGCGGGTGCCCAGGCGGGCCGTGCGGGAGCAGTTGTCGACCATGTACGCCACATCGCGGGCGTGCATGTACGGCAGCAGGGAGTCCACCGCCTCGATGACGGACTCGTTGACGATCTCGGACCAGGGGTGGCCGCGTTCGGCGAACTCGTCGACCTGGGCGGTCATCGTCGCCACGAACACCCCGGCGGTGAACGGCTCGACGGGCAGGGCGCGTTCGGCCCGGCGCGCGCGGACCTCCGGTCCTGCCGCCCACATGGGTGAGCCGCCGATCCCGCTCATCTCCCGTGCGCCGAGGCGTCGTTCGGCGAGGACGACGCTGCGCAGTTCGGTGCCGTCGGCGACCTCGTCGTAGATCTCGGCGACGATCTCGCGGGCCGGGCCGTAGGTCGCCGAGTAGGCGCGGTCGAAGATCTCGCGTCCGGCCGGGTCCAACTCCTCGCGGACGGCGCGGAGTCCGGCGTGCGAGATGGTGCGGGCGATAGGTCCGGTGACGTTCTCGCAGGAGCGCTCGTACGCGGTCACCGGGTCGTCGCCGGCCAGACGGTAGCGCGTGTAGAGGCTCTCGACGATGCCGTGGACGGCGCCGAGCAGGATGGCGCGTTCGCCGACGATGTCGGAGCGGTACTCGCTCTCCAGGGTGGTGCGGAAGGTGTACGGCGAGCCGAGCGCGACCGACCAGCCGAGCGCGCGGTCGGTGGCCTTGCCGTCGGGGTCGGCGTGGACGGCGTAACTGCTGTTGATTCCCGCGCCGTTGATCTCCGCGCCCTGTTCGTAGAGGCGGCGCACGGAGTCGCCCATGCCCTTGGGGCAGACGGCGATGACGCCGTGTCCGGGCGGGAACTCGCCGCCGGTGGTGCGGAGATGGCCGAGGAGGAAGCCGTGGGAGAGGCCGATGGTGGCGCCGGGCTTGAGCGCGGCGAAGATCTCCTCGTGGTGGGCGGCGAGGGCGGCGTCCGCGATGAGGAGGATGACGAGGTCGCTGTCGGCGGTGACGGCGAGCCAGTCGCCGAGTGTGCCGTCCTCCTCGGTGAAGCCGTGGTCGCGGGCGTCGGCGGCGGACGCCGAGCCGGGGCGCAGGCCGACGCTCACCGTGATGTCCGTACCGGCGAGGGAGTCGCGCAGGTTGCGGGCCTGGGCGCGGCCCTGCGGGCCCCAGCCGATGACGCCGATGCGGCGGACGCCGGCGAAGGCCTGCGGGAGCAGCGGGAAGAGGTGGCGGCCGCCGCGCAGGATGGTCTCCGTGCCGCCGGGCACGTCCATCGTTTCGAGGGTGAAGACGGCGGAGGTGTGCGTGGTCGAGGTCATGGTCGAGTTGTAGGCTCCGGGCGAGTGTTGCGGCAAGCGCAATCTGTGCAGCGGGCTGTTGCGGGAAGTGAAAGGGCCAGGTCAAGGGATGCGGGACGACCGTCGGGAGCTGCAGCTTTTCCTGCATCTGACGCAGACGTTGAACTTCGGGCGGACGAGTCTCGACTGTCATGTCAGTCCGGCGACGCTGACGCGGACCGTGCAGCGGCTGGAGGCCGGCCTCGGGCACCGGTTGTTCGACCGTGGGGCGCGCGGGGTGTCGCTGACGGCGGAGGGGCACCGGTTCCGTGAATACGCCGTCCAGGCACTGGAGTTGTGGCGTGCCTACCGCGAGGAGCATCCCGACCCGGCCGAACTCACCGGCCACCTCGCCCTGTTCGCCACGGTGACCGCCTGCCAGGCCCTGCTGCCCGACCTGTTGGCGCCCTTCCGGTCCGCCCATCCGCAGGTACGGCTCGATCTGCGCACCGGTGACGCGGCGGCCGCACTGGCCCGGCTGGACGAGGGTGAGGTGGACGTGGCGGTCGCGGGGATCCCGGCGCGGTTGCCGGAACCCCTGGTGAGCCGGACGGTCGCGGTGACCGAGCTGGTGCTGGTCACCGCCCGCGACCGTCCCGATCCGGGGCTCGACGGCCCGTTCGTGCTGCCGCACCGGGGGTTGGTCCGGGAGGCCGCCGATCGCTGGTTCCGGACCCGGGGCACGACACCCGACGTGGTCTGTGAACCGGACGGCCACGAGGGGCTGTTGACGCTGGTCGCGCTGGGCTGCGGGACGGGCGTGGTGCCCCGGCTGGTGCTGGAGTGCAGTGCCGTACGGGAGCGGCTGGTGGTCGTCGCGGCGGATCCCGCGCCGGAGCCGCTCCCGATCGGGCTGTGCGTACGGCGGGCAGATCTGCGCCGCCCGCTGGTGGCGACGCTGTGGAGCCTCACGGCTCCCTGGTAGGACCGGCCCGCCTTCCGCGTCTGTGCTAGTCGAGGTCCACCGGGCCGTCGTCCTTCTTGTCGTCCTTCTTCGCCGGGAGCTGGAGGAGGTTCTTGACCTCGTCGCCGGGGCGGCGGCCGTCGTTGTCCGCGTTGCCCAGGTTGCCCCGGACCGAGTCGAGGATCGTGAGGCCCTGCGAGACCAGGCCGGCCGCGATCTCACCGAGGCCGTCCGCGCCGTTGAGGACGTTGACGTTGGCGCCCGCGAGGCCGCCCGCCGCTTCCTTCACGATCTGCGGGAGCTGGTCGATCAGCATGCGGTCGAGCGCGACCCGGTCGTAGGAGGCGGCCGCCTCGGCCTGGATCTTCATGCGGTCGGCCTCGGCGATGGCGAGCAGCTTGATCCGCTGGGCCTCGGCCTCGGCCGGCTTGACGATCTCGGCGACCAGCTGCTGCTGGCGCAACTCGGCCTGGCGCTGGGCCAGTTCGGTCTGCGCGGCGAGCACTTCCTGCTGGGCGTGGGCCTGCGCAAGCGGTCCGGCCTGCGCGGCCTGCGCCTGGGCGCGGTCCACCTCGGCGGAGTACTCGGCCTTGACGACGGCGGTCTGCCGGGCGTACTCGGCCTGGTTGCGGGCCGCGACCTGCTGCGCCTCGGCCGAGGCCTGGGTGGCCTGTGCCTGGGCGATCTGGGCCTGCCGCTGGATGGCCGCCTTGTGCGGGGCGGACATGGCCTCGATGTAGCCGGTGTCACCGTCGTCGATCGACTGGATCTGCAGCGAGTCGACGATCAGGCCGATCTTCGCCATCTCGATCTTCGAGGTGTCCAGCACCTCGGCGGCGAGCTTCTGCCGCTCGGTGACGATCTCCTCGACCGTCATCGAGCCGATGATGGACCGCAGGTGACCTGCGAAGATACGGCCGGTCAGGACCGACATCTGGTCCTGGTCGGACAGGAAGCGCTGGCCGGCGTTGATGATGCTCTCGGTGTCGTTGCCCACCTTGAAGGCGATGACGGCGCGGACGTTCAGCGCGATGCCCTGCCGGGTCACGCAGGTCTCGGTGACCTCTGCCTCGCACATCGCCAGGGTGAGGAAACGGGTCTTGCGGAAAACCGGGAGCACGAACTTTCCGTGCCCCGTCACCACTCGGAACGGCGCGCCCCCCAGTCCCCGCCTGCCACCCGAGATCAGCATCGCCTCATCGGGAGCGGGAACGCGGTAACCGAACATTGGTACTCCTCACTCTGCGCCGGCGGGGTCCCCGCCCAGCGCGTCCAATGGATCCACCCATTCGATGACGTGGACCTCACGACCCCCACGCGACTCGATCACGAGCACGGTCGCCCCCGTGGGCAGAGGATCGTCAGACCAGGCGAGGAAGGTCTCGGAGCCGCCGCGGACGCGCACCAGGATCTCGCCGGGGCCCGCGTTTCCACGGGTTCCGATGATCACCTGCCCCGTGCATCCGATCACGGGCTCATCCTGCGGCATCACCGGCCGCCCTCCATCCTCTGGCCTTAGGTTTCCGACGATAGACCTACTCTGCCCCGGCTCCCAACGGGCTCGTCAATTCCTTGCGTCACGTGCCGTCCGCGCGCTCAGGAAAGGGCCGCCAGCGGGTCGTCCAGCACGGGCTGCCACGCCAACTCGGCGGCGCCCACCAGGCTGTTGTGGTCGAGGGTGCAGGCGAGGATCGGCACGCCCCCGCTCTGCCCCCACAGACTGCGGTCGGCGACGACCGCGCGCAGCCGGTCCGGGTCGGCGTCCAGGAGGGTGCGGTGCAGTCCGCCGAGGATGATCCGGTCGGGATTGAGGATGTTCACCAGCCCCGCGAGACCCAGCCCCAGCCGGTCGATGAGCGTCTCGGCGGCCCTCCGGACGGACGGGTCGTCGGAGTGCCGACGGATCAGGTCGTTGGCCTGCTGGAGCAGGGACACCTCGGGACCGGGCTCCCGACCGGCCGCGGTGAGGAAGGCGAGGGGGTCGGCCTCGACGTCGAGACAGCCGCGGCTGCCGCAGTAGCAGGGGCGGCCCTCGGGGTTGACGGTGAGGTGTCCGACCTCGAGCGCGAGCCCCGAACTCCCCGTGTGCAGACGCCCGTCGAGGACCAGCGCACCACCCACACCCCGGTGCCCGGTCGCCACGCACAGCAGGTCGCGGGCGCCCCGACCCGCGCCGTGCCGGTGCTCGGCGAGCGCGGCGAGGTTGACGTCGTTGCCCGCGAACGCCGGTCCGGCGATGCCGGCCGCGCGCACGCACTCGGCGAAGATCCGCCGCACCGGTGCCCCGGCGGGCCAGGCGAGGTGGAGGGGGTTCAGTGCCAGCCCCTCGGGTTCGGCGACGGCGGACGGCACGGCGAGTCCGGCGCCCACGCAGCGCCGGCCCGTCTCGCGCAGCAGATCCGCGCCCGCCTCCACGACCGAGCCGAGCACCTTCGCCGGGTCGGCGTCCACGGCCTCGCAGCCGGGGGCTGTCACCACGATCTGGCCGCCGAGACCGACCAGCGCGGCGCGGAAGCCGTCGGCGTGCACCTGCGCGGCGAGCACGACGGGTCCGTCCTCGGCGAGGGCCAGCCGGTGGGAGGGGCGGCCCTGCGAGCCTGCCGCCGCGCCGGGCCTCGCGTCGACCCTGATCAGGCCCAGTGCCTCCAGCTCGGCGGCGACCGCGCCGGCCGTCGCGCGGGTCACGCCGAGTTCGGCGGTGAGTACGGCGCGGGTGGGGGCGCGGCCGGTGTGCACGAGCTCCAGTGCGGGGCCGAGGGCTCCGCGTCCTCGGTCCAGCCGCGCTCTTGAGGTTGTCCCTTCGCCGCTCATGAGGGGGAGTCTCCCATGATCCGTATCGAGAGCCGGTGGGGGTTGTGTTCATAGTGCGGGCCGGTGGGGGCTGGTCGCGCCCACGCGGCGGAGCCGCATATCGAAACAGCCCCGCGCCCCTTCAGAGCTTGCCCCCGTCTCAGAAGCCGCTGACCCTCAGCGTCACGTTCAGTCTCCCCCTCAGCCCCAACTCCCCCGGCGCCGTGTCCTCGTACACCCTCGGCACCCCGTGGTACGCCAGCCGCGACGGGCCGCCGAACACGAACAGGTCACCACTCCTCAACTCGACGTCCGTGTACGGCTTTGTACGCGTCTCGGTGTTGCCGAAGCGGAAGACGCAGGTGTCGCCGAGGCTCAGCGACACGACCGGTGCGTCGGACTTCTCGTCGCTGTCGCGGTGCATGCCCATGCGGGCGTCGCCGTCGTAGAAATTGATCAGTGCGATGTCGTACGACGAGGTCGGCGTCCCCAGTGTGTCGGCGACCGCACGCCGCCCCAGCTCGTCGAGCCAAGCGGGGAACGGCTTCACCGGAGTGCCGTCGCCGTCGACGACCGTCTCGGCGTAGGCGTACGGGTACCAGTGCCGGCCCAGGCAGACCTGGCGGGCGGTCATCGTGCCGCCGCTGGGGGTGTGGACCGTGCGCAGGCCGGCGGGTGGGCGGGCCCACTCGCGGCAGGCCGTGAGGAGGTCGCGCTGGCGGGCCGGGTCGAGCCAGTCCGGGACGTGCACCGCGCCGGGCGCGATCTCCGTGCGGGCTCGTGGGAACAGCTCGGCGTCCATGTGCTCCATCCTGCCCCGACCGGCCGTGAGCTGGTACTCGGTTAGCCTTGGCGCACGATGGACGACCATATCGACCGCATGACGACTCCGTGGGGCGACCGCGCCCTGGCCCGCTTCCCCGAGGACCCGCGCGACCGGCTGCGCGCCTGGGACGCCTCCGACGAGTACCTGCTGCGACATCTCGCGGAACAGGACACCCCGCTGTCCGGCACGGTCGTGATCGTGGGCGACCGCTGGGGCGCCCTGGCCACGGCGCTCGCGCAGCACGGCCCGGTTCAGATCACGGACTCGTTCCTCACCCAGGAGGCGACGAGGGCGAACCTGGCCCGGAACGAGGTCGCCGCCGATTCCGTACGGCTGCTCACGACCCAGGATCCGCCGCCCGAGCGCGTCGACGTGCTGCTCGTGCGGGTGCCGAAGAGTCTCGCGCTGCTGGAGGACCAGTTGCTGCGGCTGGCGCCCGCGGTGCACGCCGGCACGGTGGTCGTGGGCACCGGGATGGTGAAGGAGATCCACACCTCGACGCTGAAGCTGTTCGAGCGGATCCTCGGCCCGACCCGGACCTCGCTGGCCGAGAAGAAGGCCCGGTTGATCCACTGCACACCCCGGTCGTCGGGTACGCGTGCCACCAATCCGTGGCCGCACAGCTACGCCCTGCCCGACGGCATCGGTGTGGTGTCGGGGCGGACCGTGGTCAATCACGCGGGCGTGTTCTGCGCCGAGCGCCTCGACATCGGCACCCGTTTCCTGCTCCAGCACCTGCCCTCAAGTCGCGGGCTGCGCCGGGTCGTTGACCTCGGGTGCGGGAACGGTGTCGTCGGTACGGCGGTGTCGCTGGCCGATCCGGAGGCCGAAGTCCTGTTCGTGGACGAGTCGTTCCAGGCTGTCGCCTCCGCCGAGGCCACGTACAAGGCCAACGGGGTGCCGGGGCAGGCCGAGTTCAGAGTCGGGGACGGGCTGACCGGGGTCCCGGCCGAGAGTGTGGACCTCGTGCTGAACAATCCCCCGTTCCACTCCCACCAGGCGACGACCGACGCGACGGCCTGGCGGATGTTCAGCGACGCGAAGCGTGCGCTGCGGCCGGGCGGAGAGCTCCACGTGATCGGCAACCGACATCTCGCCTATCACGTGAAGCTGAAGCGGTTGTTCGGCAACAGTCAACTGGTCGCCAGCGACCCGAAGTTCGTGGTGCTGAAGGCCGTCAAACGCTAGGGCCTCGCGCGGAGAGCACGCCGATGATGCGGGCCACCGCCCCGGTCATCGCCGCCCGCCCCACGCTCAGGTACTTGCGGGGGTCGACCGCCTCGGGGTGCTCGGCGAGGTAGGCGCGGATCGCGCCGGTCATCGCGAGGTTGAGGGCCGTGCCCACGTTGACCTTGGTGATGCCGCCGGCTACGGCCGCGATCAGCTCGTCGTCAGGAACTCCCGAGGAGCCGTGCAGGACGAGGGGGACGTCCAGGGTGGCGGTGAGCCGCTTGAGGAGGTCGTGGTCGAGGGTGGCCGTACGGGTGGTCATGGCGTGGGAGCTGCCTATGGCGACGGCGAGGGCGTCGACGCCGGAGTGGGTGACGAAGGTGCGGGCCTGGGCGGGGTCGGTGCGGGCGCCGGGTGCGTGGGCGTCGAGCGGCGGCTCGCCGTTCTTGCCGCCGACCTCTCCCAACTCGGCCTCGATCCACAGACCTTGGGCGTGTGCCCAGTCGGCGGCGGCGCGGGTCGCGGCGAGGTTGTCGGCGTAGGGCAGGCGGGCGGCGTCGTACATGACGGAGCTGAATCCGGCGCCGGGTGCCTGGCGCAGCAGGTCGTCGTCCTGGACGTGGTCGAGGTGCAACGCGACGGGTACGGAGGCCCGTTCGGCGGCGGCGACGGCCGCGCGGGCGAGCGGGAGGAGCCGGCCGTGGCGGAACTTGACGGCGTTCTCGCTGACTTGGAGGACGACGGGGCTGTCGGTGGACTCGGCGCCTGCGATGACGGCCTCGATGTGTTCCAGCGTGATGATGTTGAAGGCGGCCACGGCGGAGCGGGCCTCGGCGGCGCGGGTGACGAGTTCGCCGGTGGTGACGAGGGGCACGGCCTGTCCTGTCCTTTCAGGGGGCGAGGATCACCGAGCGGGTGAGGTGGCGCGGGCGGTCGGGGTCGAGGTCCCGGTGTGCGGCGACGGCGACGGCGAGGCGCTGGGCATGGACGAGTTCGGCGAGCGGGTCGAGGCCGCCCTCGATCCACAACCCGCCGGTGGCGCGTACCTGTTGGGCGAGTCCCTCGGGTGCCTCGCCGAGCATCCAGGTGGCGGTGCCGTGGGTGGTGATGCTGATCGGGCCGTGCCGGTACTCCATCGCCGGGTAGGCCTCGGTCCAGGACAGTGAGGCCTCGCGCATCTTCAGCCCGGCCTCGTTGGCGAGCCCTACGGTCCAGCCGCGCCCGAGAAAGGTGAACTGGGTGCAGGCGACGAGCTGTTGGGGCAGTTCCGCGGCGAGTGCGGTACGAGCGTCTGCGACGGCGGTGTCGGTGTGCAGGCCGAGGTGGGCGCGGAGCAGGGTGACCGCGGTGGTCGCGAACCGGGTCTGCACGACGGAGCGTTCGTCGGCGAAATCGAGGACCACTATGTCGTCGGCGGCCGTCATGACGGGGGTGTGCGGGTCGGCGGTGATCGCGGTGGTGCGGGTGCGGCCCTTCAACTGCCCCAGGAGTTCCAGCACTTCGGTGGTGGTGCCGGAACGGGTGAGGGCCAGGACCCGGTCGTACGGGCGGCCGTACGGGAACTCGGAGGCGGCGAAGGCGTCGGTCTCGCCCTGGCCCGCTCCCTCGCGCAGCGCGGCGACGGCCTGCGCCATGAAGTACGAGGTGCCGCAGCCGACGATCGCGACCCGCTCCCCCGGCGCCGGCAGCACGTCCCGGTACCCGGCCGCCTCCGACGCGGCGCGTGTCCAGCACTCAGGCTGACTCTTCAGCTCGTCCTCGACATGGGTCATGCCGTACCCCTCCCCAGAGATGCTCGTTCCTGCAAGATATAGCGAGCTTTCGAGCACAATCAAGCAAACGAACCAAGGGGACGTGCGTTAAGGTCGCGGAGAATCGAGGAACGGAGAGTGCGGATGTCGCGCGACGCCCGCTGGAAGGCGCTGCTGGAGCTGCTCGTGGAGCGCGGGCGGCTCGACGTCGAGGAGGCGGCCGCCGATCTCGCGGTGTCGGCCGCCACGATCCGCCGCGACTTCGACCAGCTCGCCGAGCAGCAGATGCTGGTGCGCACCCGGGGCGGCGCCGTGGTGCACGGGGTGTCGTACGAACTGCCGTTGCGCTACAAGACCGCCCGGCACGCCTCCGAGAAGCAGCGCATCGCCAAGGCGGTCGCGGAACTCGTCGCGCCGGGCGAGGCGGTGGGCCTGACCGGCGGCACGACGACCACGGAGGTGGCCCGCGCCCTGGCCGTGCGCGGCGACTTCACTTCCGGAACCTCCGGATCCCCCGCGCTGACGATCGTGACCAACGCGCTCAACATCGCCAACGAGCTTGCCGTACGGCCCCAGTTCAAGATCGTGCTGACCGGTGGGGTCGCGCGCCCGCAGTCGTACGAACTCGTCGGGCCGCTCGCGGACGGGGTGCTCTCGCAGATCACCGTCGATGTGGCGGTGCTCGGTGTGGTGGCCTTCGACGTGACGCACGGTACGGCGGCCCATGACGAGGCGGAGGCCGCGATCAACCGGCTGTTGTGCGAGCGCGCCGAGCGGGTGGTCGTCGCGGCCGACTCCAGCAAGCTCGGGCAGCGGGCCTTCGCCCGGATCTGTTCGGCCGAGTCGGTGGACACGCTGGTGACGGACTCGGCGGTGGCGCCGGAGATGGCAAGGCGGTTCGAGGAGGCGGGGGTTCGGGTCGTCGCGGTGTGAACCCGCCTCGCCTGAGCCGGAGTTGCGGGACGCCGGACGTCGACGTCCCGTACCGGCCGAGCGGGTGACGATGTGTCAGCCGAAGACCTTGACGGCCTGGTAGTACGTCCATGCCGTGCTGTTGCAGGCGGTCGCGGTGGCGCCGCTGTAGGCGGTGCAGACGCGCTTGAGGTCCTCGTAGAAGGCACTGTCGAGGCGCGACTTGTTGGCGTCGAAGCCGCCGGCGGCCTTGTAGTTGCGGTAGCCGAAGTCGTGGCGGGCGCAGGATGTGGCGAAGGGGAAGCCGAAGGGGTTGTCGGGCGAGTCGGAGCAGTAGTCGGTGGACCAGTCGAACTCGTAGGCGGACCAGGCGGTTTGGTTGGCGCGAGCCGCGGCCCAGAGGTTGTAGCTCGACGCGCTGGTCTGCGTCCAGCTGGAGAGAACCTGGGGCTTGTCGGCGGGTACGGCGGTGGCGGCTGTCGCGGTGGCGACGACGGCGACCAGGGCCAGGGTCGAGGCGGCGAGACCGGTGGCGAGTCTGCGGTGCATCCAACACCTCCATGAGACCGCGATCCGCCCGTCGGATCGCAGGTTCATGACAAGATGATTTCCGGCTCGACCCCGCCTTCACACCGCATGTGCCCCAATGACCCGTTAACTCTCGGATGTGGCGGGAGATCGGGACATGAACCCCACGGGAGACATCGGCGGCGGGGCTCGGGCGACCGGTTCCGGGGCAGTGAAACCGTCGTGAAACCGCGCTGAATGCGGCCTGCCGCACGCTCTGCGGCATGACGACAACGACATCGCACTCACTCGGCATCGCGGCCAAGGGGCTGCGCAAGGCCTACGGGGACAAGACGGTCCTCGACGGCATCGACCTCGCGGTACCGGCCGGCACGGTGTTCGCCCTGCTCGGTCCGAACGGCGCCGGCAAGACCACCGCCGTCAAGATCCTCTCCACCCTCATCGCCGCCGACGCCGGCGAACTGCGCGTCGCCGGCCACGACTTGGCCGTGGATCCACAGGCCGTACGGGCCGCGATCGGCGTCACCGGGCAGTTCTCCGCCGTCGACGGACTGATCACCGGCGAGGAGAACATGCTCCTCATGGCCGATCTGCACCACCTGCCGAGGAAGGAGGGGCGGCGGGTGGCCGCCGAACTGCTGGCGCGCTTCGACCTCACCGAGGCCGCGAAGAAGCCCGCCTCCACCTACTCCGGCGGCATGAAGCGCCGCCTCGACATCGCCATGACGCTCGTCGGCAGCCCGCGGATCATCTTCCTCGACGAGCCGACCACCGGCCTCGACCCGCGCTCCCGCCACACCATGTGGGGCATCATCCGCACCCTGGTCGCCGACGGGGTCACCGTCTTCCTCACCACCCAGTACCTGGACGAGGCCGACGAACTCGCCGACCGCATCGCGGTGTTGAACGACGGCAGGATCGCCGCCGAGGGCAGCGCCGAGGAACTCAAGCGGCTCATCCCCGGCGGACATGTCCGGCTCCGCTTCACCGACCCGGCCGCCTACCAGGCCGCCGCCACGGAGCTGCGCGAGGTCACCCGCGACGACGAGGCGCTGGCACTGCAGATCCCCAGCGACGGCAGCCAGCGCGAACTGCGCGCCGTACTCGACTGGTTGGACGCCGCAGGCGTCGAGGCCGACGAGCTGACCGTGCACACCCCCGACCTCGACGACGTGTTCTTCGCCCTCACCGGCGACAGCAAGGTCCCCAACCAGTCGAAGGAGAACGCCCGATGAGTACCCTCGCCCTCGCCCTGCGCGACTCGAACACGATGCTGCGCCGCAACCTGCTGCACGCCTGGCGCTACCCGTCCGGCACCCTGAACCTGCTGCTCACCCCGATCATGCTGCTGCTCCTCTTCGTCTACATCTTCGGTGACGTGATGAGCGCGGGCATCGGTGGCGGCGACGCGGACCGCTCCGACTACATCGCCTACATCGTCCCGGGCATCCTCATGATGACCATCGGCGGCACGGTGATCGGGGCCGCCGTGCATGTCTCCATGGACATGAACGAAGGCCTCATCGCCCGCTTCCGGACCATGGCGATCTACCGCGGGTCGATGCTCATCGGACACGTCGTGGGCAGCGTGCTGCAGTGCGTCGCCAGCGTGGTCCTCGTCGGCGCCGTCGGCGTGGCCATCGGCTTCCGGTCCACGGACGCCACCCCACTGGAGTGGCTGGCGGCGTTCGGGCTGCTCGTCCTGTTCTCCCTCGCGCTCACCTGGATCGCGGTCGCCATGGGAATGGCGAGCCCGAACGCCGAGGCGGCGGCCAACAGCGCCCAGCCGCTGATCCTCCTGCCCCTCATCTCCAGCGCGTTCATCCCGGCCGACACGATGCCGGGCTGGTTCCAGCCCATCGCCGAGTACCAGCCCTTCACCCCGGCCATCGAGACCCTGCGTGGACTGCTGCTCGGCACGGAGATCGGCAACAACTGGTGGATCGCGGTCGCCTGGTGCGTCGCGCTGATCGCACTCGGCTACCGCTGGGCGATGGCGTCGTTCAAGAACGACCCGAAGTAACCGCCATGACAGCGCGGGCCGCCTCCCGCAACTCGTCCCGCCCCAGGGCGGCGTACTCCGACACGGCGTCGGCGTACGCCGCCCTGTCGGCGTCCTCGGCCGCCTCACGGGCGCGCTCCGCGGACATCGTCGGGTGGAACTCCCGCATCACCCGCAGCCGTTCGGCCAGCGCGAGCATCCGTACGGCACCGGTGTCGCCGGACGCGAGCCCGACCATGCCGAGGGCGTGCAACATCGTCCCGAACATGGGGAGTTCGGCGGGCGAGCCGACCGGCTCCGAGAGCAACTCCCCCAGCCGCAGCCGCAGTCGGGCGATCAGCTCCGCGACCGGTGCGAGGCGGCCGGCGTGGGCGTGCGCCGTCACCGCCACCGCCTGGATCACCAACGCCCAAGGGTCGAACAGTGCTTCGCCTCCGTGCGCGGAGCCGGCCGCGAGCATCCGCTCCACGACCCCGCGCCACAGACCGAGCCCGACCTCCGTCAGTCCACGGGTGAGCGCGATCTCGGCACGACCGCAGAGATCTGGCCGGTAGAAGTCGTCCTGGCGCGGGGAGTTGTCGCTCTCCGCCCGCCGCAGCCACTCCTCCGCCTCCTCCAACTCGCCGCGCTGCAGACAGGCGAAGACGAGGAGCGGGCGGATGCCGATGTGGTCGTGCCCGTCGCCGAGCCGCGGCAGGACGGCGAGCGACGCCTTGAGATGTTCGTACGCTTCCTCGCCCCTGCCCGTGCGCAGGCACAGCTCGCTCAGCCGGGAGTGCACCATGAGCTGTACGGACGGGTTGTCGACCGGTGCCAGTCCGGTGACCGCCCGGCGGGCCGAGACGAGCGCGCGGTCGATGTCGTGCTCGAACTCCCAGACGTAGCAGGCGACGCACTCGGCGATGCCGGAGAGCAGCGGCTGTTCACTGGCGCAGAGTGCGCGCAGCACGTCGTAGTCGGGCGGCCGTATCTCGGGGATCGCGCTGAGCACGAGGGCGGTGGCGCGCATCAGGGTGTCCGGCGGGCCCGGGGGCAGCCGGCGGAGGACGGCGAGCTGGCGTACGGCGCGTGGGCCGGGGCCCATGAACACGGTCGCGGTGCCCAACACCGCGGCGGTGCGCACGACTTCGACGTACGCGGGCTCGGGGCGGTAGTGCGAGAGCGGCGGGCCGGTGTCCTCGGCGAGCGCGGTGAGGCGGGGGTAGTTGGTGCCGGTGGACCACAGTGCGGCGAGGACGGCGGTGACGGCGGCGGTCGCGGGACCGTCCGCGCGGGCCATGGCGTGCCGCAGGGCGAGGACGAGGTTGTCCTGCTCGGCCTTGATGCGCTCCCAGGCGGTCTGCGAGTCCGAGCCGAACAGCACGTCGTGGTGGGCGACCCCGAAGTCCCGTGCCCAGAACAGGAATTGATCTACGGCCGTCTCGTCCTCGCCCGCCTCGGTACGACGGGCCGCGCTGAACTCCCTTACGGTCTCCAGCATGCGGAACCGTACGCCCGCCGGGGTGTCGGCGACGGTGAGCAGGGACTGGTCGGCCAGTTGCTCCAGGAGGAACAGCGGGTCCTCACCGAGGACTTGCTCCGCCGCCTCGGCCAGGAAGCCGCCGGGGAAGACGGAGAGGGTGCGCAGCGCCGCCCAGGCGTCCTCCGCGAGGAGGTTCCAGCTCCACTCCACGACCGCGTGCAGCGTGCGGTGCCGCTCGGGTGCGTCGCGTGCACCGCCGCGCAGCAGGGCGAACCGGTCGCCGAGACGCCGGGCGATGTCCGGCACCGAGAGGACCCGGACCCGCGCCGCGGCCAACTCCACGGCGAGCGGCAGCCCGTCGAGGTGGCGGCAGAGTTCGGTCACCGCGTCCGACGGCAGCTCCACACCGGGACGGGCGGCGCGCGCCCGCTGGGTGAACAGTTCGACGGAGGTGGCGAGGCCCAGCTCCGGGAGCGCGTACACCGCCTCCGAGGTCAGGCCCAGCGGGGCGCGGCTGGTGGCGAGGACCCGCAGGTCCTTGGAGGACGAGACGAGAGCCTGGACGAGGGCTGAAGCGCCCCGGACGATCTGCTCGCAGTTGTCGAGGACGAGCAGCGCGGGCCCGGCGCCGAGGACGCCGAGGATGCCGGCCACCGGGTCGCCGGAGGTGGGGCCGCTCATGCCGCCCGCGCCGAGCGCGGAGGCCACCTCGGCGGCCACGTCCGCGTCGGCCGTGACACCCGCGAGCGGCACGAAGTACACCACGCGCTGTTCGGCCCGGCGGCTGACGGCGTGCGCGAGCCGGGTCTTGCCGAGTCCGCCGGGGCCGACGACGGTGACGGCGCGGGAGGCGTGCAGCGCCCGCTCGACGGCCGCGATGTCCTCGTCCCGGCCGAGGAGGGGGTTCGGTTCGTGCGGCACTCCGTGTCTGACCACCGGCGCCTCACCGCGCAGCAACTCCTTGTGCACGGCCTTGAGTCCGGCGCCGGGGTCGGTGCCGAGGTCGTCGCGGAGTTCGCGGCGGTACGCCTCGTAGCGCATCAGCGCGGCGGACGGGCCCGCCGACGCGGCCTCGCCGCGCAGCAGTTCGGCGAGCACCTCCTCGTCGCGCGGATGCTCGGCCGCGGCTGCGGCGAGCGGGCCGGCCGCCTCCGCGTGCCGCCCCAGGCGGGCGAGTGCGAGGGCCCGCGCACGGGCGAGCGTGGCGTGGACGGGGGCGCGTTCGGCGCGCAGTACGGCCACCGGGTCGGCGCTGTCGGGGTCGCCGTCCGGAGTGCCCTCCCACAGGGCGAGTCCGGCCTCGGCCGCGGCCAGCGCTGCCGCGTGGTCACCGGCCCTGGACCGGTCGGCGCTGACCGTGGCGTGCAGCAGCAGGGCGGAGCTGTCGACCTGGTCCTCGGCGAGGGTGAGCCGGTAGCCGGTCGGGGTGCTGGCGATGACATCGGCGCCCAGCTGGGCCCGGGCCCGCGAGACCAGCACCTGGACCGCTTTGCCGGGCCGTTCCGGCAACTCGTCCGGCCACAGCCCCGCCACCAGCCGCTCGGTGCTGCAGCCCGTGCGCAGATCGCCGGCGAGCAGCGCGAGGAGGCCGCGCAGCCGGGGCGCGGTGACTTCCTGTCCGCGGTGGGCGACGCGGGACAGCAGGGTCAGGTCGGTGGTCACCCGTGCAGGTTAACCAAGGTCGGGGCGTCGCGACTCCCGCTGCCCCAACGCCCTTGTCCGCAAAGGCGGTTCGTGTCACCGGGAGGGTGTGAGGGGCAGGTCGTCCGTGAAGGCGTTGACGGGTTGGGCGATGGGCCGGGTGCCGTGGACGTCGAGGGCCGCCGCCGCGGACTTCGTGCCGAGGGCGCCCTGGGTGTGCCAGGTTCCGGTGACGGCGAGCCAGGTGTTGGCGGGCGGGGCGGGGGTGCCGTACATCCGGATCTTGACCGTCTGGGCGTCCGCCGCGCAGCAGGTGAAGATGATGCGGGTCAGGTCCCAGCCGCCGTGTCCCGGTGTCACGAAGCCGGTCATTTCGACGGTACGGCCCTTGATGGCGCGTTGCTTGTCCTGCTGGACCCGGGTGGTGAAGTCCGTGAGGGTCATCGGGAGGGGTGAGGTCGCGGGCAGTGCGGCGAACCCCTTCTGCTGTTTGACGGTCTCGCGGCCGGCGTGTGCGGCCGTGTAGGCGCCGAGGGCGGGTGGGGCGTAGAGGAGGAGGCTGAGCGCGGGGAGGAAGAGGAGCCAGGCGATACGGGGTGCGGTGGAGTGGTCGTGGCCGTGGCCGTGGTCCTCCTGCTCACCGGTGTCGTGGTCGAACGCCGCGTGGGCCAGGCCCAGGAGCAGCAGGAGGGCGCCGGAGATGATCAGCAGCGGGCGCAGGCCCTCCTTGACGTAGCGCAGGTAGAGGTCGGTGAAGAGGGCGGTGTGCAGGAGGCCCAGGCCGGTCAGGATCAGGAGCGGGATCTGTGCGGTGCGCTTCACAGCAGGGCGCCTCCGATCAGGACGCTGGCGGCCACGGCCACGACGGTGGTCGCGGTGGAGAAGCGGACCGCGAAGGCGCGGCCGAAGGTGCCGGCCTGGAGGGCGATCAGCTTGAGGTCGACCATGGGGCCGACCACCATGAAAGCCAGCCGGGCTGTGGGTGAGAAACCTGTGAGTGAGGCCGCTACGAAGGCATCGGCCTCGGAGCAGACCGCGAGGACGATGGCGAGCGCGGCCAGGAACAGCACGGACAGCCAGGGCGAGCCGGAGAAGGTGTCGAGGACGGAGCGCGGGACGGTCACGTTGAAGGTGGCCGCGGCCATGGCGCCCAGGACGAGGAAGCCGCCCGCGTGCAGGAAGTCGTGCTGGAAGCCGAGACGGAACTCCGTGAAGCGGCTGTGTCCGTGCTGGTGTCCGGTGTGCCGGACGACCGGGCGCAGCCATTCCGTGCGGCCGAGCCAGAGCCAGAGCCAGCCCATGACGGCGGCGGTGGCGAGCGAGGCGAGCAGCCGGGCCAGCACCATGGCGGGGCTGCCGGGGAAGGCGACGGCGGTGGCGGTGAGCACGATCGGGTTGATCGCGGGCGCCGAGAGCAGGAACGCGAAGGCGGCGGCCGGGGTGACGCCCCGGCGGATCAGGCTGTTGGCGACCGGCACGGACGCGCATTCGCAGCCCGGCAGGACGGCTCCGGCGAGCCCGGCCACGGGGACGGCGAGCACGGCGCGCTTGGGCAGCACCTTGGTGAACAGGTCGGCCGGCACGAAGGCGTTGATGGCCCCGGACAGAGCGGTGCCAAGGAGAAGGAAGGGCAGCGCCTGCACGGTGATGGCCAGGCAGACGGTGCGCCAGGCTGCCACGGCGGGGCCGTTCAGCCACGGTGTGCCCGACAGCAGGAGGGCGCAGGCCGCCAGGCCGAGGGCGGCGACGAGCGCCGTCCTGGGCGGGGGTCTGAGCGGGAGGCGGCGGCGCCGTCGCTCGGGTGGGTGGGCGATGGCCGGGGCCACCACCTCCGTCACATCAAGCAGCTCATCCGCTTTTGGCATATTTGCTCCGAATGTCTGATGTTGCGACAGAACATAGTACGGTTCTCGCGTGATAAGCCGACTGTCCGTCACGATCGTCCGCGCGTGTCTGCGCGAGGGCGTCGGCGGAAGCCCCACGGCGGTGCTGGACGAGGTGCCGTTGAGCGACGACGAGCGGCGTCGGGTGCCGGTCCTCGCGGGGACCTCGCACGCCGTCTTCGTCTCGGTGCGCGGGTCCGGGGTGTCGCTCCGCTTCTTCACCGCCGGGGGCGAACTGCCGGCGTGCGGCCACGGTACGGTCGCCGCCCTGGCGTACCTCGCGGCGCGCGCCCGGGGCGCGGGGTACCGGGGCATGCTGCGCGCCGCGGGGCGCTCGTTCGCCGGCCGGGCGGTACGGGAGGGCACACGGTTCCGTGCCGTCTTCGAGCCGGGTCCCGTCGAGTTGCGCGAGCCGACCCCGGACGAGTACGCGCACGTCCTGCCCCCGTTGGGCGTCACCCCGGACAGGCTCGCGCCAGGCGCCCGTGTGGCCTCGGTCGGGCGAGCGCGCCTGCTCGTCCCGGTCGCCTCGCGCGCCGAACTCGCCGCGCTGGCACCGGACTTCGAGGGGCTCCGCGCGGCCTGCGACCGGTTCGGACTCCTCGGCTGCTACGTCTACTCGGTGCCGGAGCGCTCCGGTCGGATCGCGGCCCGCATGTTCGCGCCGTCGATCGGCGTCCCGGAGGACATCGCGAACGCCAACAGCACCGCGTGCCTCGCCGCCGACCTGGCCGAACGGGGCATCACCGAGATCGCCGTCGACATGGGCGACTCGCAGGGCAGCCCGGCCACGATCACCGCGAGCGCGCGCCCCGTGCTGCGGCTGGGCGGCGTCGCGGAAGTCGCCCCTGTCGTGCGGGAGTTGAGCGTCTAGCGGGCCCGGACCCGCTCCAGTACGTCACGGATCAGGTCCGCGCTGATCGTGAAGTGGCCGCGGGCGATCTCCTCGGCGCGCTCGGGCTCGCCCGCCGCGATGGCCTCGTACAGGGCCTTGTGGTCCTCGCCGCCCTGGTGGAAGTGGGCCTGTTCGCCCCTGCCCCAGGGTTCGACGGGGAAGCCGAGGCTGATGCGGGCCAGCAGGTCCTGGCTGAGCATGACGATCTGGGGGTTGCCCGTGGCGGCGCGGACGGCCTGGTGGAAGGCGCTGTCCGCGGTGTGCGCGTCGCGCGGGGTGCTCGCGGTGAGGTAGGCGGACAGGGCGTCCTTCATGGGGTCGAGGTCCTTGGAGCCCCGGCGCCGGGCGGCCGTCGCGGCCACCATGCCCTCGACCAGGCCGCGCAGGTCGAAGAGTTGCTCGAACTCCTCCCAGCGGGGCAGCAGGGTGTGCCGGACGGCGGCGGCCGTGGACTCGGTCCAGCTGTCGCGGACGTAGGTGCCGCCGTTGCGGCCGCGGCGGATCTCGACGACGCCGACGGCCTGGAGGCGGGCGACCGCCTCGCGCACGGTGGGGCGGCTGACCCGGAGCAGACCGGTGAGTTCGCGCTCGGCGGGCAGCCGTTCGCCCGGCAGGAAGTCGCCGACGGCGATCGCGGTGAGCAGCCGGTCGGACACCTCGTCGACCGCCGAGGCGACCCGGACCGGACGGAGTGCCGAGGACGGGGAGCCGCCGAGGAGGACCCGGTCGAGGACGCGTGAGAACTCGTCCCCGGCCTCGGATGCCTCAGGTACGGATGTCAGTTGTCCTCCCCCTCCAATGCCGCCGCTGTAAACGCGGGCGGGCCACGTGAACTCGCCGTTACGTCTTGCCCAGCCCCCGCTAAAAGGTCTTGTGCGCTGACCTTTTACCCAATCACTATCGCAGCCATCCGTCACATCCTTTTCCGTTTCCGCCACCGGCCGGCTCGCGTCCGGCCCTCCTGGGAGGCCCTCGCGTGGCGATTCCCGAACCGAATCACACCGGCACCGTCGACTTCAACGGCCATTCGACCTGGTACCGGATCACCGGCGAACCCGGCCGGACACCCCTGGTCGTCCTGCACGGCGGCCCCGGCGCCGGTCACAACTACACCCTCAGCATCGCGGGCATCGCCGAGCAGGGACGCCAAGTGGTGCACTACGACCAGCTCGGCATCGGACTGTCCACGCATCTGCCCGACGAGGGCGCCGGCTTCTGGACCGTCCAGCTCTTCCTCGACGAACTGGACAATCTTCTCAAGGAGTTGGGCATCGCCCACTCCTACCACCTCCTCGGCCAGTCCTGGGGCGGCATGCTCGCCGCCGAGCACGCGGTACGCCGGCCGGCCGGGCTGCGCGGGCTGGTCATCGCCAACTCCCCCGCGTCCATGGAGCTGTGGCTCGCGGCGGCGGCCGAACTGCGCGCCCAGCTGCCGCCCGAGGTCCAGCGGACCCTGCTCGCCCACGAGGCGGCCGGAACCACCGACCACCCCGACTACCTCGCCGCCGAGCAGGTCTTCAACGAGCGCCATGTGTGCCGTATGAACCCCAACCCGCCCGAGGTACAGGCGACCTGGGAGAACATCGCGGCCGATCCGACCGTGTACCACACGATGAACGGGCCGAACGAGTTCCATGTCGTCGGCACCATGAAGGACTGGTCCGTGATCGACCGGCTGCATCTCGTCGAGGCGCCGACCCTGCTGGTGTCCGGACGGTACGACGAGGCGACTCCCGACACGCTGCGCCCGTTCGCCGACCACATCCCCGACGTGCGCTGGCACATGTTCGAGCACTCCAGCCACATGCCCCACGTCGAGGAGGAAGAGCTCTACCTCCGGGTCGTCGGCACCTTCCTCGACTCCACCGACTGATCCCCGGCCCATTCCCCGGTCGACCCAACAGCCTTTCCTCCGACGGGAGTTCCCTGGATGTCCCGCAGCACGAGACGGACCGCGTTCGCCGCCGCCACCGTCGCCCTCGCCCTGACCACCGCCGCCTGTTCGTCCTCCGACGACAGTTCCTCCGCCGACGCGACCACGTCCTCGTCGGCGTCCGGCTCCTCCGCCTTCCTGCCGCAGCACAAGGGCGGCACACTGAAGCTGGTCGCCCACGCGGCGGCGGGCAGCTTCGACCCGCAGGTCAACTACACGCTCCAGTACTGGCAGTTGTACCAGTCGATGTACGACGGGTTGCTGTCGTTCAAGAAGGTCGGCGGCCAGGCCTCGTTCACGGTCGTCCCGGACCTGGCCGCGGCGATGCCGAAGGTCACCAACGGCGGGAAGACGTACACCTTCACGCTCCGCAAGGGCATCAGCTTCTCCAACGGCAAGGCGCTGACCACCGACGACGTGGTGGCGTCCTTCCAGCGCATCTTCAAGGTCTCCAGCCCCACCGCGGGCACCTTCTACAACGGCATCGTCGGCGCCACCGCCTGCCTGAAGACTCCCGCGTCCTGCACGCTCAAGGGCGGTGTGACCGGTGACGCGAAGGCGAACACGGTCACGATCAACCTCACCGCGGCGGACTCGGAGTTCCCGTACAAGCTGGCCGTCCCGCACGCCAGCATCGTGCCCAAGGACTCGCCGACGAAGGACGCGGGCACGAAGCCGTTGCCGACGACCGGCCCGTACATGGCGGCCTCCTACGACCCGAACCGTGAGCTGAAGCTGGTGCGCAACCCGCACTTCAAGGAGTGGTCGCGGGAGGCCGAACCGCAGGGGTACCCGGACGAGATCGACTACACCTTCGGGCAGACCGTCGAGTCCGAGGTCACCGCCGTCGAGAACGGCCAGGCGGACTGGATGTACGACCCGCCGCCCGCCGACCGCCTCAACGAGATCGGCACCAAGTACACCGCCCAGGCGCATGTGAACCCGCTGACCGCGTTCTGGTACGCGACGCTGAACGTCAACACGGCCCCGTTCAACAACAAGTTGGCGCGCCAGGCCATCAACTGGGCCGTGGACCGGTCCGCCGTGGTGCGTTTGTACGGCGGCACCAACCTCGCCTCCCCCGCGTGCACGATCCTGCCGCCGGGCTTCCCCGGGCACGTCGACTCCTGCGACTACACCAAGGGCGGCGGCAAGACCTGGACGGCCGCGGACCTCGCCACGGCCAAGGCGCTGGTGAAGCAGTCCGGGACGGCCGGGCAGGAGGTCGGCATCGTCGTGCAGGACGACGACGTGAACAAGTCGATCGGGCAGTACCTGCAGAGCCTGCTCACCCAGCTCGGCTACAAGGCGACGCTCAAGCCGCTGTCGGGGAACATCCAGTTCACCTACATCCAGAACACCAAGAACAAGGTCCAACTCGCCCTGACCTCTTGGTACCAGGACTATCCGGCGGCCTCCGACTTCCTCAACGTGCTGTTCTCCTGCGCCGCGTTCCACCCGGGAAGCGACTCCAGCATCAACATCTCGGGCTTCTGCGACAAGGGCGTCGACGCGAAGATGCAGACCGCGCTGAAGACCGCCCAGACCGACCCGACGGCGGCCAACACGCAGTGGGGCGCGATCGACCAGACGATCATGCGGCAGTCCCCGGTGGTCCCGCTGATCAACCCGAAGATCATCGACTTCACGTCGAAGCGGCTGGGCAACTACCAGTTCAGCAAGCAGTTCTACATGCTCGTCGGCCAGACATGGGTCAAGTGAGCACCGCCGCACCCGAGTTGGCCACCGCGGAGGCCCGGCGCTCGCCGGGCCCCTGGCGGACGGCCGGCGCCGACCTGTTGCACAACAGGTCGGCGCTCGCCGCGGCCGTCGTCCTCTTCCTCGTCGTCCTGGCGACCCTGTGCGGGCCGCTGTACGCGCACCACATCGCGCACACCGACCCCTTCCAGTCGCATGTCTCCGGCACCACGGTCGTCGGCGGGAAGACCGTGCCGGTGCTCACCCCGAGCAGCACCGGCCTCGGCCTCGGCGTCACCCCGATCGGCCCGACCTGGGACCCCGCCCACTACTTCCTCGGCGCCGACAACCAGGGCCGTGACGTGATGGCCCGGCTGCTCTACGGCGGCCGGACGAGCCTGTTCATCGGGTTCACGGCGGCGCTGCTCACCTGCGCCCTCGGTACGGTCGTCGGAGTCGTCGCCGGGTACGCGGGCGGTGTCGTCGACGCCGTCATCTCCCGTGTCCTGGACGTCATTTGGGCCTTCCCGGTGTACCTGCTCGCGATCTGCCTCTCGGTCGTCCTGCTCACCGACGGACTGCACCTCGGACCGCTCACCGTCGAGGCGGGGAGTCTCTGGCTGCCCGTCGCGATCATCGCGGCGATCTATGTGCCGTACATCGCACGGCCGTTGCGCGGTCAGGTACTCGTCCTGCGCAACAAGGAGTACATCCAGGCGGCCATCGGCTCGGGAGCGCCGACCGTGCGCATCCTGCGCCGCGAGGTGCTGCCGAACGTGCTACCCACCGCGATCGTATTCCTGCCGCTGATGACCGCGCTGGCCATGCTCACCGAGTCGGCGCTGTCCTTCCTGTCCGTCGGTGTCCAGCCGCCGGACGCCAGTTGGGGCACGATCATCGAGGACGGACTCGGACTCCTCTACACCCGGCCCGCCGTGACGATCGCGCCCGGCCTGCTGATCGCGCTGACCACAGCGGCCCTCAACGTCCTCGGCGACGGCGTCCGCGACGCGCTCGACCCGGGCGCCCGGCTGCGCGGAGGGGTGTGAGAGCCATGCTCCGGTTCATCGTCAAACGCTTCGCGTCCGCCCTGCTGGTGATGTTCGCGATCAGTGTGCTGGTCTTCCTGATCTTCTTCGCCACACCGGGAGTCGACCCCGCCGCCCGCATCGCCGGGCGCAACGCCGACCCGGCGACGCTCGCCCAGGTCCGGCACTCCTTCGGCCTCGACCGGCCCATGCCCATCCGCTATTTGCTGATGATGCGGCACCTGCTGATCGACCGGGACCTGGAGTCGTTCGTCAACCGCGGCTCCCGCGTGATCCCGCAGATCGTGCAGGCCACCCCGGTGACCCTCTCGCTCGTCGTCGGCGCCGCGCTGATCTGGATGACGGCGGGAATCGTCATGGGCACGGCGGCCGCGGCCCTGCGCGGCAGGGCGGCCGACCCGCTGATCATGCTCGTCGGCGTGGTCGGGGTCTCGCTGCCGGCCTACTGGCTCGGCGAGGTCGTCAACCTCATCACCCAGAAACAGCTGCACGGTTCGCTGTTCTCCTGGGTGCCGCCGCCGGGTTACGTCGGCCTCGGCCACCCCGGCCAGTGGGCCCTGCACCTCCTCTTCCCCTGGCTGACGCTCGCGCTGCTGTACGCCGGGATCTACGCCCGGCTGCTGCGCGGCGAGGTCGTCACCGCCCTGAACGAGGACTACGTCCGCACCGCGCGCGCCAAGGGCCTCTCCGAACGGCGCATCCTGATCCGGCACGCGCTGCGCTGCTCGCTGATCCCGATCGTGTCGCTGTTCGGCCTGGACTTCGGCGCGTTGGTCGGCGGGGCCGCGCTGCTGACCGAGGTGGTCTTCGGCCTCCCCGGCATCGGCAAGCTGACCTTCGACGCCCTCCAGAACCTGGACCTGCCCGTGATCATGGGCACCGTCCTGTACGCGGCGTTCTTCGTCGTCCTGGCCAACGCCCTGGTGGACATCCTGTACGCGCGACTCGACCCGAGGGCCCGCCATGCCTGACCAACCCCTGCTGGACGTACGCGACTTGAGGGTGTCCTTCCGCACCCGCCGAGGCTCCGTCACCGTCGTCGACGGCCTGTCCTTCTCCGTGGACCCCGGCGAGATCCTGGGCGTGGTGGGCGAGTCGGGCTCGGGCAAGAGCGTCTCGATGCTGGCCGTGCTCCGCCTGCTGACGAGTCCCAACGTCACCGTCGAGGGCCAAGTCCGCTTCCGTGGCCGGGACTTGCTCACCCTCCCCGACAAGGAGATGCGGGCGGTACGGGGCCGGGAGATCGCCATGGTCTTCCAGGACCCGATGACCGCGCTCACGCCCGTGTACACCGTGGGATGGCAGATCGCCGAGCAGATCAGGGCGCACGAGAAGGTGTCCCGCAAGGAGGCCCACGCGCGTGCCGTCGGTCTCCTCTCCGACGTGGGCATCCCCGACGCGGCCTCGCGAGCGAACGCCTACCCGCACGAGTTCTCCGGCGGCATGCGGCAGCGCGCGGTCATCGCGATGGCCCTCTCCTGCGGCCCCGCCCTGCTGATCGCCGACGAGCCGACCACCGCCCTCGACGTGACGGTCCAGGCCCAAATCCTCGACCTGATGCGGGAGTTGAACACGGAGGGCTCGGCGGTCGTCCTCATCACGCACGACATGGGCGTGATCTCACAGATCGCCGACCGGGTCCTCGTCATGTACGGCGGCCGGGCGGCCGAGGAGGGCCCGCGCCGGGCGGTGTTCCACGGACCACGGCACCCGTACACCTGGGGACTGCTCGACTCGGTGCCCCGCGTGGGCGGGCCCCGGCTGCGGCGGCTGCCCACCATCGCGGGCATGCCGGTGGCGCCGGGGGACCTGCCGGAGGGGTGCGCGTTCGCGCCCCGGTGCCGGTTGCGGCACGAACGGTGCGAGGAGCGCCCGGAGTTGAGGGACTTCGGTGGCAGCGCGCACCGCGATGCCTGCTGGCTTCCCGAGGACGACCGCGCCGCGCTGCGCCTGACCGCACGGGCCGCGGCGACGGACGTACCGGACCTGGAACGAGAGGCGACACCGTGACCGCGCGAACGACACCGTCAGAGGTGCTGCTGCGCGCCTCCGACGTCACCAAGCACTACCCCCTGCGCGCCGACGGGTTCTCCCGGCACCGCAGGGTGCTGCGGGCCGTGGACGGGGTGTCGCTGGAGGTGCGGACCGGGGAGACGCTCGGCATCGTCGGCGAGTCGGGCTGCGGCAAGTCGACGCTCGGCCGCTGTCTGGTCAGGCTCACCGAACTCACGGGCGGCCGGGTCGAGTTCGACGGCCAGGACATCAGCACGCTGTCCACGCGGCGGCTGCGTCCCGTGCGTCCGGGGATGCAGCTGGTGTTCCAGGACCCGCAGGCCTCGCTGAACCCGCGTCGCCGTGCCGGGGACATCGTGGCGGAGCCGCTGCTCGTCCACCGGTACGGCGACGCCGCCGCCGTACGTCGTCGGGTCGCCGAGCTCTTCGACGTCGTAGGCCTGGCGGCGGCCCATCTGGACCGCTATCCGCACGAGTTCTCCGGCGGGCAGCGGCAACGCATCGGTATCGCAAGGGCGTTGGCGACCAACCCGAAGCTGATCGTCGCCGACGAGCCGGTGTCCGCGCTCGACGTGTCCATCCAGGCACAGGTGTTGAACCTGTTCGCGGATCTCCAGGAGGAGTTCGCGCTCACCTATGTCTTCATCGCGCACGACCTCGGGGTGGTCCGGCACGTGTCCGACCGGATCGCGGTCATGTATCTCGGGGAGATCGTCGAACTCGGCGAGACGGAGGCCCTGTACAAGGAGCCGGCGCATCCGTACACACAGGCGTTGTTGTCGGCGGTCCCGGACATCGACGACGGCGTGGACGCGCCGCGCCGCGAGCGGATCGTGCTGACCGGTGAGGTGCCCAACCCGGTGGACAAGCCAACAGGATGCCCGTTCCGCACCCGCTGCCCCTACGCCCGTGAGCGCTGCGCTCTGGAACGCCCACAGCTGACCGTGACGGCGTCCGGCCGCCGGACCGCCTGCCACTTCCCCTTGATCGACTGAGGGTAGGGAGGGCGGGCGCGGCATGATGGCCCGTATGCACCTCCGCATCGACGCCGTCGACCTGCCCGGCCGTACCTGCCCCGCCCCCGCCGACAAGCCCGTCGCGACGTACGACGACGTCCACGTCGCCGTGCAGCGCCGGGACCGGCCGGCCGAACTCCTCGATCCGCAGCCGGGGGACGCCGCGTCCGCGACCTGGACGCTGGAGTGCGCGGCGGAGGTCACTCCGGACGGCGTCGTGGTCACGGGCCCCTATGTGCAGCACCGGATGGGTCTGCGGTTCGTCTATCTGTCCTGGGGCACGGTCGACGGGGACGGGGTCTTCACGATGTTCCGGCGCGCCAAGCTCATGCTCGACTCCGTGCCCGCCGACGTCCTGGCCGCCGCCGCGAGCGACGGTCTGCTCGTCGGCCGTCTCGGTCTGACCGACGCGAACGGCGGCCCGTTGTGCGCGCGGGTGGATCCCCCGCGCATCACCTGGACCGCCGCCGCCGGTTAGCCGTGGGTCAGGACGCCGAGTCCTTCTTGTTCGTCGCCGCCCGGTACGCCTGGGTCGGGGTCATCGCGACGCCGTTGAGGCTGACCGTCTTGTAGGTGCTGACCTTGGCGCAGGACTTCGACTCGTCCGCGGTCGAGGCCTGGGCGTTGGAGGTGGCCGCCTTGGTGTCGGCCGGGGCCGGGGACGAACTGCCGCCCGGGAGCGTCGTACCGCTGGGCCAGTCCGTGCCGATCACCAGGGTCAGACCGGTGCCGGTGCCCTGCTTGAGATGCGAGGAGCCGAGGCCGATCGCCTTGGCCACGGTCTGGGCCTCGGCCTTCTGCCCGGTGCCGTAGGTGAGGGTGGTCGTGGTCGCGCTGACAGAGGCGTTGCCGGTGGTCGTGTCGGAGCTGAAGCCGCCGTCTATCAGGCCGGTGGCGACGGTGGAGGCGCGGCCGCTGATGCTGGTGCCGTTCTCCACCGTGACGGCGATCTTCGCGGCCGGTACGGCGACTGCCGTGGCGGTCGCGGTGGCCGCCGCCGACTTCTTGCCGGACGAGCTGGTCAGCGACTGGTCGTTGGCGATCGTCGCGAACAGGCTCTTCGCGGCGGCGGCCGGTACGACCCGGTTGGCGTTGGTCGGGTCGGCGCCGGTCTGCATCGTGGTGAACGTCATGCGCTTCGTCGGGACCTTGTCCAGGTCCGCGGCGAGCCCGATGAGCTTCTTGACGGTGCCGAGGCCCGTGTCGACGGTGAGCGCCTTGGTGGCGGCGTCGGCCAGGTTGTAGACCGCCGAAGGGTTGGTGAGGGTGCCCGCGCTCTTGAACTTGCGGATCATCGCGCTGAGGAAGAGGTGCTGGGAGACGGTACGGCCGAGGTCGCTGCCGTCGCCGAAGCCGTGCCGGGAGCGGACGAACTCCAGGGCCGCGGTGCCCTTGAGGGTGTGGGTGCCCTTGGCGAGCTTCAGGTGCGAGTAGGTGTCGTAGACGTCGGCGTCGACGCAGACCGAGACGCCGCCGACCGCGTCGGACATCTTCACCACACCGGAGAAGTCCATCTGCACGAAGTGGTCGATGGTGATGCCGGTGAGCGCGTGCACGGTCTTGACCTGGCACTCCTGCCCGTACTGGAGCGCGCTGTTGATCTGCCCGTAGTAGCCGGACGTCGACTGGCCGCTCTTGGGGTCCTTGCAGGCGGGGACCTGGGTCATGGTGTCGCGCGGGATGCTCATCACGGTGGCGTTGGAACGGTCCGCCGAGATGTGCACCACCATCTCCACGTCCGCGTTGCCGTTCCCGGACTGCACACCGGTCGTCGAACAGCCGCCGCCGAGCTTGCAGTCGGTCGTGCTGGACCGGGCGTCGCTGCCCATCACCAGGAGGTTGATCGGCGTCCGGCCGAAGGCGTCGGCCTTCTCCTTGCCGCCCGCGCCGTCGTCGATCGGGACGCTGTTGATGTTGCCGTTCAGGTGCTCGTAGAACCACCAGCCGGCGCCCGCGGTCACCATGATCACCACCGACAGGGATATCGCGCTGATCTTCAGCACCCGCCTGCCGCGCGGAGCCTGCTTGCGGCGCGAGGCGGCACGACCGGCCGCCCGGGATCCACCGCGCGGCGCCTGGCGGGCCGCGGCGCGGGAGGCGGCCCGGCCACCGGTGGGCAGCGGCTCGTCGGCCCCGCCCTCCCGCGGTCTGGGCACCCCTCGTGTGCGGCTGCGCGTGGCGTGTCCCACGGGGCCGTCCCCGAGGTCGGTCATCTGGCACTCCCACAAAACGGTCGGGCCGTTCAGGCCGTCGGTGCTGCGGCCAGGGGCGCGCGGCCATGTCAGGTCGGACGAGGCGGGGTTCCCGACTCGCTTGCGTGGTTGCGCAATATAACAATCTCAGATGAGAACACCGCAGGGGCTTTCTCATTTACGGACTTTCATTTTGCGTCAAGGTCGGTCAACTGGTCGGAATGCGGGCGCTGGTGATGGTCATCGGAGTACCGGTGACGGCGATGAGAAAAAAGCGCGGATGCGAGCCGCCGGGCACCCGCCGGAGACCGCCGGGCGGCTTCACGACATACGTCGCGGAGGCGTGCGGGGCGAGCGACTCCGGGCCGCCGGAGGCGGTCCACCAGTCGGAGGCGCCCTGTCCGAGGCGGCTGGCGAAGTGGGGGGTGAGCCGGGTGGCGGTCGTGTTGACGACCCGGGCGACGAGCTGCGTGATGTCGCGGTGCCCGGAGCGCTCCACGATGTCCGCCGTGACGTTCATGCGCAGCGGCGGCGGACTGGCCGCGGCGATCGTCACACAGACGACGGCGGGTGCGAGGAGCCCCGCGGCGAGCACGGCCCGCGCCGGGCGTGCGGTCAGGCGCGGGATGCGGGGCTGCCAGGCCGAGGCCAGCGCGGAGGCGGGAACCGTGGCGGCGGCCGCGAGCCACAGCGGGGTCATCATCAGGAAGTAGCCGTCCTGGGACCGGGTGGCCAGGTAGAAGCTCAGCCAGGGCAGCACGGTGATCGCCGGGCCGAGCCGCCGCACGAAGAGCAGCGTGGCGGCGAGCAGGCCGAACAGGAGCAGGAGACTGCCGTAGGAGTAGTAGTCGAGGTGCCTGCTGCCGGCGGTGAAGTAGTACGAGATCCCCATCAGGCCCTGGCCGTGCAGGATCGCCTTCTGGGTGATCGGGAGCAGCAGCCCGTGCAGCCAGCTGGAGAAGTCCTCGGCGGCGAAGTAGGCGTTGATCGCGGCCCAGGTGAGTGCGGCGGTGCCGGTGTAGCGGGCGACCACGCCGAGGGCGAGCCGGGGGCCGAGGTCGCCGCGGCGGACGGCGTAGAGGCCGACGAGGAGGAACGGCGTGAGGAACCAGGCGAGCTGCTGGGTGGCGCAGGCCGCGCCGAGGCAGAGGGCCTGGAGCACTCCGGGGAGTCCGAGCCGGCCGCCGGTTCCGGTGTCGGGCCACCTGACCACCACCGGGATGAGCAGGACCAGGGCGAGGACGGCCGGGTAGCCGGAGTAGGCGTAGCCGGGCAGGAAGCCGAAACCGAGGCACACGGCGGTGGCGGCGGACCGCCAGGGGGCCGGGAGCAGCAGCCACAGCAGGACGGCGCCCGCGAGGAGCGCGCCGGTGGTGACGAGGGTGGCGGCCGCCGTGGAGTGGATCACGGCGTGCACGGGGGCGGCGAGGAGCGCGGTCAGCGGCGGGTAGCCGTAGGTGTAGTCGGCGCTGCCCGCCATGGTCTTGGTGATGCCGACGGACGAGGAGTCGAAGAGCCAGGGCCAGGGCTGGCCGTAGACGGGGTGGCCGTGCAGGATCTGGTTCGCGGCCTGCGCGGTGAGCACGCCCTCGTCGGTGCCGGCGTGGTTGAGCCAGTAGCCGCAGAGCACCAGCACGACGGCGAGCACCAGGACGCCGGCGTCGACCCTGGTCAGGGCGCGGCGGGTGCGGGTGGTGAGGGCGAGGACTCCGGCGACCAGGATCCCGGCGTAGCAGACGGAGATGATCCCGGCGACGGGCGGGCGGGAGGTCATCGCCCTCGTCCAGGCGTCACGGGTGCCGATGAACAGGCTGATCGTGGCGATCAGCGTCATCCCCCGGTGCAGCTGCTGCGGCGCGGCGGGCCCGGTGGTGAGCGGCCGGGTCAGCGGCGGCCCTGCGGTGGCGGGCGCGTCACGGCGCCGCAGTCGGAGACCACCGCCGGCGCGGGGACCGTCATCCATGGCGTCCTTCTCCTCCTCGTTCCGCCCTCGTCGGCCCGCGGTTCATGCCGGGGCAACCTCTACTACATGTTGTAGAGGTGAAAGGAGCCGTCGAGGTTCACCAAGGGAAGGGAAGAGCTGGGCAAGAACCGCGGATCGCATCGGCAGTGACTGACCCCCGTCAACTCGTCGGCAGCTCCGACGCGATGAAGCGCTCGAAGCCCGCGTGGAAGGCCGTCCCCTTTGGGTCGGTCGCGCTGTAGTGGAAGGCCGCCAACCCGCAGCCGCGCGCGTTGAAGGCGACGCCGGTGTACGAGGCGACCCGGGTGCCGTTGACGGCGAGTTCCACCTTGATCCGGCCCGTACCCGCCGAGGAACAGGTCATAGACATGTCGACCTGCTGCCCGCTGTCCACCTCCAGACCCAGGTCCGCGAGGTCGACCTCCACGACCCGGTCGTGCTGGAAGGCTCCCTTGTACCTGAACTCGCGCACGATCAGGGCTTCCTGATCCGTCGTCAGATAGGTCGCCCAACGGGAGCCCTTGCGATAGTCCCCCGAGCCGTCGCACCACAGCCCGACCCCGCCCTCACCGCCGTACCACTCCGTCTGGGTGCTCAGCCGTACCGCGAACGACGACGGCTCGAACGGCGCCTGCGGCCAGACCTCCAGCTCGGACTCGGGATCCACCAGCATGGTCCCGCCCTTGTGCGTGATCGTCGCCAGGGTCGGGTCCTTGTACGACCAGTCGCCCGAATCGGTCAAGTCGTCGGTGTACGTGAGGGGTTGGGAGCTGGTGGAACTCCCGGAGCCGTCCGTCCGCGAGCCGTTCTCCGACGCCGATCCCCCCGAGGTCGTGCTGAGCACGACGGCGAGCAGCACGGCCACCGCGGCACTGCCGGCCGCGAAGCCCCACAGGCGTAGGTGCTTGGCGCTTCTGCCGGGGGCGGGAACGGGGTCGGGCCCGGAGTCACTGCTTTCGCCGCCGTCTCCGGGTCGTGGCGTGCTCGTCTCCGTGCGCGCGGAGTCCACCCCCTCCACCCCCTCCACCGCTTCCGCCAACTCCGCGAGCCGGGTGACGAGTTGGGCGGCGGTGGGGCGTTCCGCCGGGTCCTTGCGGAGGCAGTCGGCGATGGCCGAGCGGACCGGTTCCGGTACCGCCGCGAGATCCGCGTCGCGGGTGGACACGGCGACCAGTACCTCGTAGTCGCTCTCCCCTTCGAAGGGATGTCTCCCCGTGGCGGCGAAGTAGAGCGTGCCGCCGAGGGAGAACACGTCGGTGGCGCTGGTGACGCGGAGGGATTTCACCTGCTCGGGTGACATGTACGCGGGTGAGCCGAGCACACTCCCCGGTGTGGTGAGCGCCGACTCCAGCAAGTGGTCGTCGCGGGCGATACCGAAGTCGATGATCCGCGGTCCGTCCGGGGAGAGCAGGATGTTGGACGGTTTGATGTCCCGGTGCACGACACCCGCCCGGTGCACCTGTGCCAGCGCGTGCGCGACGGCGAGCGCCAGGGACTGCAGCCGCCCCGAGGACAGCGGGCCGCCCGCGGCGACATGCTGGTGGATCGTGGGACCCGGGACGAACTCGCTGACGATGTAGGGGTGTCGGCCGGAGAGGTCCGCGTCGAGGACCCGGGCCGTGGCCAGTTCACCGACCCGGCTCGCCGCGCCGAACTCCCGGCGCACCCGGGCGAGTGCGACCTCGTCGTACTCCTTGCCCGGCAGCAGGAACTTCACCACGACCTGCTGCCCGGCCCGGTCCCGCGCGAGCCACACCACGCCCTGTCCGCCGCGGCCCAACTCGCGCTCGCAGACGTACCCGCCCACCGACAACTGCATCCGCGGATCCATGTCCACGCCCCCAGCCCCGCCCCCGACATGGCTGTCGTTCAGCGTATCGGCTCACCGGTCAGCGAACACCGGGGACGGACGGACACGTGCACCGTCATGGCGACCGGCGCCTCAGCCGATGTCGATGCGTGCTCCCGCGCCCGCGACGCGGACACGCGGGTCGCCCGCGCGCAGCGTCACGGTGAGTTCGCCGGGGCGACCCAGATCCTCGCCCTGGTGCAGCGTGAGGACGGAGTCCTCCGGAACCAGGCCGAGTTCACGCGCGTACGCGCCGAACGCGGCAGCCGCGGCGCCCGTCGCCGGGTCCTCGACGACACCTCCGACGGGGAAGGGGTCACGGACGTGGAAGACGGTGGCCGACTCCCGCCACACCAACTGGACAGTGGTCAGGTCCAGTTGGTGCATCAGGGTTTCGAGGCGTCCGAAGTCGTAGGCGAGATCGGCGAGTCGGGCCCGCGTCGCCGCCGCGAGTACGAGATGGCGGGCACCCGCGAAGGCGATACGGGGCGGGAAGGCGGGGTCGAGATCGGATCGCGGCCAGTCGAGCGCGGCGAGCGCCTCGTCGAGGTCGGCGTCGGCGATGTCCTCGATGTGCGGTGCGACGCTGGTGAGGGTGGCGCGGAGCGTCCCGTTCTCCTCGGTCACCTCCACCGGTACGGTGCCCGCGCGCGTCGCGAACACCAGTTCCCCCGTGCCGGTCCGCTCGGCCAGCGCGACGGCGGCCGCGACGGTGGCGTGCCCGCAGAACGGCACCTCGGCCTTGGGGCTGAAGTACCGGATGCGGTACGCCCGCCCGTCCGGACCGCCGAGCCCCTCCGGGGGTGCGGTCAGGAACGCGGACTCCGAGTATCCGAGCTCGGCGGCGATGGCCAGCATGTCGCTGTCCGCCAGGGCGGTGGCGTCCAGCACGACGCCGGCGGGGTTCCCGCCGTCGGGGTCGCTGGAGAAGGCGGTGTAGCGCAACACCTCGGGCCGCGGCGCGTTCGTCGTCATGGTCGTGGCAACGCGGGGCGGGCCCCAGACCATTCCCGGGCGCGGCGAGGGGATCGCAGGTCAGGCGTCCCCTGTCGGATTCGCTCTCAGCCCAGTTGCTCGGCCAGTCCGACGATGATGCCCGCCGGGCCGCGGACGTAGCAGAGCAGGTAGATGTCCTCGAAGCGGGCGATCTCGCCGAGGAGTTCGGCGCCGTGCGGGCGCAGGCGGGCGACGGTGTCCTTGATGTCGTCCACGGCGAACATGACGCGGTGCGTGCCCAGGATGTTGTGCGGCCGGTCGCGCGGCCCGTCGCTGATCGCCTCGGGGCTGCGGTACTTCGCGAGTTCGAGCCGACTGTGGCCGTCCGGGGTCCGGACCATCGCGATGTCGCAGTGGACGCCGTCGAGTCCGGTGCACTGGTCGGCGAAGAGGCCCTGGACCTCTCCCCTGCCCTCCAGCTCCATACCGAGTTCCACGAAGAACGCGACGGCGGCGTCCATGTCCTCGACGACGATGCCGACGTTGTCCATCCGCTGAATCGCCATGGTGGCTTCTCCTTCTTCCTCATGCGGCCAGTAGCGGCCGGTGGCGACCGCTGTTGCCCCCGGGACGGAGTCGGTGGTCCGTTCTCGACATCCGCGGACCACCGACTCCGAAAAGGGTTCGGGCTTCTCGGGTCAGGCCTGCGCGTCGGCGTCCTGTGCGGCGGCCGCGAACTCCTCGGGGCCCTGCTCCGCCGCCGCCGGGTCCATCCACATGACCTGCCAGCCGTGGCCGTCGAGGTCGTAGAAGCTGCGTGAGTACATGAAGCCGTAGTCCTCGGCACCGTCCACCTCGGTGCCGCCCGCCGCGAGCGCGGCGGCGCTGACAGAGTCGACCTCCTCGCGGGAGGACACGCTGAAGCAGTAGAGCGCCAGCGTGTGCGTGGTGGGATCGGCCAGCGGCAGCTTCGCGAACTCCGCGAACTTCTCGCGGGTGAGCAGCATGACGAAGGCCTGCTCGCCGACCAGCATGCAGGTGGCGGTCTCGTCGGTGAACTTCGGGTTGAAGCTGAACCCGAGCTTGGCGAAGAACGCCTTGCTCCGCTCCAGGTCCACCACGGGAATGTTCAGGAACAGCATGCGGCCGGGGTGTGCGGGAGTGGTCATGATGGATCTCCGGTCAGTGGCTCGATGGTGTACGTCCTGGTAGACCGGGGCTGTCGGCAAAACTCATCGGTGCTCGTCGATGCCGCCATCAGACCGCGCCAGCCCGGAGCCGCACGTTACGCCCGTCGATATCGTCCCGCGTGGACGGCGCGATGAGTTCGCCGCCGTTCATGACGCTGTTCTGGGCGAACTCGACGTAGGGGCGCCGGCGTTGCTCGTAGCGCTCGAACGCCGGCGTGTGATCGCCGGCTGCGTCGTCGAGTTCCTCGGCCAGGAAGTGCGCGCCGCTGAGGGCCAGTGAAGTGCCGCGGCCTTGATCGGCTACCGCCGGCTCAGCGCCCCACCCAGCTCGGTTCAGGACGCACACTCGGCAGCCCCCACGGCTCCAGGGCGCCACTGACCAGATCAGCCACGAACTGGACCGCTCCGCCCGTGTAGTGCCACCACCCGCCGTTGCGGGAGGCGACTGTAACCGTCCACTCCCGGGGAGCGGACGGGCCCGTCGTCCAGAGGAAGATGTCGCCTTCGTTGGAAGCCGCCCAAGGCAGCAGACCACCCGCGGCTGGAAATGGCTGGAGCGGGACGGCCAGGTCGGCATCAGCGCACCACTCCGCGACGATCTCCAACTCCTCGCGCGTGCCCTGCACCCACGCCGCCTCCGTGCCGGGCTGAGGTCCGCCGAGAAGCAGGAAGTCTCCCAGCGCGAACGCTGGGAACAGCTCGCAGAGCAGCTTGTAGTCGTCCGGCAGCCCTACGCCGAGATCTGCTTCGGTCATCGCCCAGTCGATGTCTACGGGGGCTGAGCGACGGTGGCCAACCAGCCCTGGCACCGCACGCTCCAGTTCCTCAACGGCATCAACTGGCGCGTGCAGGCGGCGGTGTGGCGCCTGGGTGCCGATGAGATCGTCCACGAGAACAGCCTGCCAGACCGACATGCCGCTCTGCGAGGACGGCCCGGACACCAAGCCAAAGGAAACGCTGTCCAAACGCGGCCGGGTGCCTGACCGACGACGCTCGTCGTCGGTCAGGCACCCGGGGTGTCCGAACTGAGCGTCACTTCTTGACGATCGACTCCACCCAGCTGATGAAGTTCGTCGTCGGGTCACCGGTGCGCTCGGCCATGGTGTGCGCCATGGCCCACACCGTGGCGAAGTCGACGTCGCGGATGCCGTAGTTCCGTAGGGCCAACTGGAGGTTGATCTCAGTGGTGTTGGCCGTGTCGCCCTGCATGATGCCGGTGCGGATGCGCCAGTGCCGCGCCACCTTCGACTGCCGGTAGCCGGCGAAGGCGGGCGAGAGGAAGTACAGCGGGTTGTACGCCTCGCCCCGCCAGGCCATGTCCTTGCCGACGCTGTCCTTCTTCGCGAAGTCGCTGTCGTAGGCAGCGGCACCGTAGGCGGAGTTCCAGTCGGAGTACGTGGCGTACGTCGTCTCGTTCGCCTTGACGACGTCACGCGTGAGCGGCGCGAAGTGCGAGGGGACGCCCAGCCCCATCGCGAAGACGCTGTTCTCACCCTGCCCGCGGGAGACCCCGTCGAACGCGCCGACCGGCTTGTTCGCGTTCTTCTGGCTGTTGACGAAGCCTTCGAGGCCGGACACCGTGGCGGTGTTGGTCGTGGCGTCGTAAGTGACCCATGTGGTGGCGGTGTTGAGGTAGGCGATGTAGTCGTCGACCGTCTCGTACGTCGTCGAGGTCCCCGTCTGGCCCGATCCGGGCGGCCCGCCCATCGTCGTGATCGTGTACGGGAAGGTGTTGTCCGACAGGAAGTTGTTCAGCGAGGTGGTGATCACCTCGATCAGGTGGTCGTAGTAACTGCCCGCCAGGTGAACGCCGTTGGTGGACTCGGTCAGCTCCAGGCGCCTGCCGTGCTCGTCGCGCAGCCCGAGGCGGTTGAGGTACTTGGGCCAGGCCTTCGCGAGGTCGGCCGAGTAGGCGCTGGTCCAGGTGGTGGACGCGCGGGTGCCGGTCGAGGCGAACTGGCCCATGTTCCACTCGTAGGACAGGTTGGCCTCGGCCAGGTTGGTGATCGGGCACCAGGCCATGACGCCGGCGACCGCGTCGCTGAGGGGGCGGCCCTGGGCGTCCTCCATCGCCGCGCCGATCGTGCGCAGGTACGGGTGGTACAGCGGGCTGTCACCGGACGTGCCCGCCACGGTGTCCTGGGCGCCGCCGCCGCTCATGCCGAACAGGACGATGTCGTCCGAACTGCCGGGCAGGACACTCTCGTTGTACCGGAGGAACCGGACCGCGGCCTTCAGGTCGGTCACGCCCCAGGGTGCCGCGTCGGAGCGGGTGGTGGTCGAGCTGTCCCGTCCGCGCAGGCCCGGCCACACGTAGATGAGCCCGGCCTTGAGGTACTGCGACACGGCGGTGTAGCTGTACGACGTGGCCGGCGCCTGCTGGGCGTAGCCGGGGGTGTTGACCGGGATCACGATCGGCGCCGTGCCCCCCGAGTACTGGCCGAGGGTGCCCTTCCGGTTGAGCTTCGCGGTGTACGTGGTGCCGTCGCTGTTGGCGGTCGCCGTCAGATAGGCGCCCGGCACGTAGATCGACAGGTTCTCGTAGTCGCTCGCGGCCGGGTTGGCGACGTACACCTTCCCGAGCTGGTAGTACACGTCGTTCGTCGCGTCGTACGACCAGGCGGTGGGATCGAACTCCAGCGAGTACGCCGAGGACGTGGTCGACGAGTTGTTCGACGAACTGCCCGATGACGAGGTGGCGGCGAAGGCCGTGCCCGCCGTGCCCTCGGCGACTCCGAACGCGGTCATGGCCGCGACGCCCGTGGCGCTCCGGATCACAGTTCTACGGTTGACGTCCACCCGTGGACCTCCTTGAACAGCTGGTTGCGTGGTCACAGCCGTGCGCGCCCGGCGCCTCGGCGAGATCGCGGGCAGGTTGGGCGGCGTGCGGCTCGGTCGCGTCCCAGACTGTCGGTCGGGGGTCGAGGATTGTTAACAATTTCGATGATAATTCTGTTAGAAGTGTTACGGCAGTGCTTCCTCCGCCTCCGCGACCAGTGCGGTGATCGCCGTGCGCAGGGCGGCCAGTTCGGCCGGGGTGGGGTCGGCCGGTTCGTGCGGTACCAGCGCGGCGGGGGTCACCACCGGGGTGGTGCCCTCGGGGCCGGGCGCGGCCGCGGCGCGGGCGAGGAGCGGGCCGTTGTCGGGCGGCGGGGTGCCGAGACCGTCGCCGAGCCTCCGCAGCGCGGCGGCGAGCGAGGGCCGAGGGAAGGGGAAGTCCGCGGGGAGCAGCCCGGCCTGCAGCGTGTGGTCGTCGCCGCGGAAGTCCAGCGTCCAGTCCTCCCAGCCCGGCAACGGCCAGTCGTGAATGCCGGCCACGGTCTGCACCGCCCAGAGCGAGACGGTGCGGGCCCGCGGGTCGAAATGGACGCCGCCGTACGGCATGTCGGTGAGCGCGGGAGTGACCGGCGACGCGGCGAGATGGTCGATCAGGCCGAGGCCGCCCGCGAGGTGTTCGACGGGCTCCCAGTCGCTGCCCCACGCGCGAACGCTTCCGTCGGGCAGGCGCAGGGAGGCGACGGAGTGGGGCTCGCTGTACTCGGTGTGCGCGAACCCGGCCGCTTCGAAGGTTTCGAACCAGCCCGGCGCACGGGTCAACTCCCGCCCCAGGTCCAGGTGTTGAGTCAGATCGCCCATGCCGTCGTGCGCGAAGCGGACGTCCCAGCCGGGCCAGGTCCGGGCCAGTACGGCACGGGCGGCGAGGTGGTCGGCCCAGCTGTCCGGGGAGGCGAACCAGAGCAGGGTCCGGCGGTCGTGGTCGATGAGCGCGGCGCCCTCGCACCACACGTCGTCGAGCCATTCGTCGATCTCCCGGTTGGCGCGGAAGCAGCGTGTCGCCGCCGCCGGACCGGGCAGCAGATCGTCAGCCACCCTGTTGGCGGCCCAGTGCGAGTAGTACCGCTGCCAGGTGCCGTTCTCGACCACCACGTACTGCGCTCGTGCTCCCATGACCGGCGAGGCTAGCGGCGCCGGGCGACGGTCGATGAACCCGGGGTCGGCGGCGGACCCGCCCGGAGCCTTGTCGCCCGTGCCTCGCGAATCTAGACTCACAGAAAATGAAGCTAGTTCAGTTCAGGTTTCGCGATGTGCGCTGGGAGCGGATTCATGACGGGTTCCTTGGACGGCAGGACCTGCCTCGTCACCGGGGCGGGTCAGGGCATCGGGCGGGCGATCGCGGTCCAGATGGCCCGGCAGGGCGCCTCGGCCGTGGCGGTCGCCGACCGGACCGAGGAGACCGCCGCCGAGACCGCGGAACTGGTGCGTGCCGCCGGGGCGCGGGCCGAGGTGATCGTCTGTGACCTGCGGGTCCGCGACAACATCGCCGACATGGTGACGCGCACAGCGGAGCGTTTCGACGGTCTCGACGTCCTCGTCAACAACGCCGGGGTCATCGAGACCGCGTTCACCGCCGAGCCGGACCGTGGCGTCGACACGCTGTCCGAGACAGTCTGGGACGCGGTCTACGAGGTCAACCTCAAGGCGGTGTGGCTGACGACCAAGTTCGCCGCGCCGTATCTGCGCCGCTCGCGGCGCGGGCCCGCCATCGTCAACACGGCCTCCGTGTCCGGCCTCACCGGCTTCCCGAACGCGCCGGCCTACGGCGTCACCAAGGCCGGTGTCATCCATCTGACCAAGGTCACCGCCGTCGACCTGGCCCCGGTGCGCTGCAACTGCTTCTGCCCCGGCGTCATCGACACACCGCTCGCCCAGGACTTCTTCGCCGCCGCGAAGGACCGTGACGCCATGGAACGCGAGCTGACCGCACCGCAGTTGGTGCGGCGGCTCGGCCGCCCGGAGGAGGTCGCGAAACTGGCGTGCTTCCTGGCCTCCGAAGACGCCGCGTTCATCACGGGGTCGTCGTACGTGATCGACGGCGGCGCGCTCGCCTGGCTCGGCGTACGGGACTGAGCCCCACACAAGGCATTCCGTGCACGGTATTTGACACACCATCAGCAAGTGAGAGGGGTTCCGATGCAGTCGAGGCTGGCCGGGAGGACGGCGCTGGTGACCGGTGCGACGGGAGGGATCGGTGACGCCGTCGTACGACGGCTCGCGGCCGAGGGCGCGGCGGTCGTGGTGACCGACCTCGATGCCGAACGCTGCGAGAAGCTCGCCGCGGAGGTCGGGGGCGGCGCCCTCGGCATGGCCCTGGACGTCTCGGACGAGTCGGCGTGGCGTGATGTCGTCGGCGCGGCGACCACCGCCCGGGGTGAGCTGTCCGTGCTGGTCAACAACGCCGGGATCGCCTCGATGAACACGGTCGAGACCGAGACGATGGAGTCCTGGGAGCGGGTTCTGGGCGTGACCCAGACCGGGGTGTGGCTCGGCATGAAGTACGGCGGCCCGTCCATCGAGCGGTCCGGCGGCGGTTCGATCGTCAACGTCGCGTCGATCTTCGGCACGGTCGGCGGCTTCGGCGCCCAGTTCTCGTACCACGCGGCCAAAGGTGCCGTACGGCTGATGACGAAGAACGCCGCGCTGCACTGGGCGCAGCGCGGTGTCAGGGTGAACTCGCTTCACCCCGGCTTCATCGAGACGCCCCGGTCGCGCGAACTGTGGCGCGACACACCCCGGTTGACGGCGATGCTGGAGGGGACGCCGCTCGGCCGGCTGGGCAGGCCCGAGGAGGTGGCCGCCGCCGTCGCGTTCCTCGCCTCCGACGACGCCGGCTTCATGACCGGGTCCGAGCTCTACGTCGACGGAGGCTGGACCGCGCGGTGAGCCGCGCTAACCCACGGTCGCCGTATACCGGTTGACCCCGTCGGACTCCGTGCGCCGGGCCCGGCCGCGGGCCACCTGCACATCCAGGTGGGCCGCCGTCTCGTTGACGGCGAGCATCCGGTCGAAGAGGCCGAGATCCGCGAACGGCACCCTGCGCCGGGTCCAGCCCAGTTCCCGCGCCACCTCGTGCGCGGTGCGCGTACGGTCGCCGAGGGCGGCCCGCGTCTCGGCGAGCCGGTCGTCGTGGTGGGCCAGCAGCTCTCCGACCCGGGCGTGCACGCTGTCGCCCACCGGGCCGTGCGCGGGCAGGAGTTGGGCGTCCGCGAGGGTGGTCATCAGGTGGAGGGAGTCGAGGTAGTCGCCCAACGGCAGTGCGGGACCGCCGAGTTCGAAGCCGATGGACGGGGTGATGTGCGGCAGGACGTGGTCCCCGGAGAACATCAGTCCTCGTTCCTGGTCGAGGTAGACGACATGGCCCTGGGTGTGGCCGGGCGTCGGCACGACCGTCAACCGGACGTCCCCGAAACGGAGTTCCTCCGCAGTGAGCCAACGGTCGGGGGCCTCCCAGACGGTGGCGTCGAACTCGCCGTCGTACATGGCGAGGACCCGCTCGGCGAGGTCGTGGGCCCCGGCCCGGCGCAGCGTCTCCAGCGAGCCGACCGGCGCGTCCGTGCGCAACTCCCCCAGCAGCTCGAGTCCGCGCCGCTCCCCCGCGCCGAGGTGAACACGGGAGCCGAGCAGCCTGCGCAGTTCGACGGCCTGGGTGTAGTGGTCGCGGTGGATGTGGGTGACCAGGATGTGGTCGATCTCGCCGAGGTCGTGGCCGAGTTGGGCCAGGGCGTCCTCAAGTGCCTTGCGGGACTCGGGAATCGACCAGCCCCCGTCGATCAGGACCAGCCCCTCCGTCAGCCCTTCCAGTGCGTAGACGTTGACGGCCCGCAGTCCGTCCTCCGGGAGCGGGAGCGGGATGCGGTGGACCCCGGGTCGTACCGTCTCGGGTCCCGCCTGCGCCCAACGGCCGCGGTCGAGACGGGGAGTGGGGGTCGTGGGGACGGTCATGCATCTCCTTGCCGGTGCTGCTCGGGGTGCGCGGCGATTCCCGCGTGCAGGTCGTGGGCGAGCCTGCGGGCTCCCGAGCGGTCGAGCTTGCCCACGGTGGTCTGTGGCAACTCGCCTACGGTGAAGGCGAATTCGGGCCACTTGGCCTTGGACAGGCCGGTACGGGCGAGGTGCGCCCTGATCTCGTCGAGGCCGAGTTCGCCGGCGCCGTCCTCGACCACGACGAGCACGGCGGCCCGTTCGCCGAGGAGCGGGTCCGGTACGGGGGCCACGCAGGCGCGGGCCACCGCCGGATGGGTGGCGACGGCGCGCTCGATCTCGGTGATGTCGAGGTTGCGCCCGCCGCGGATGATGACGTCCTTCTCCCGGCCCATGATGGTGACCGTGCCGTCCTCGCCGGTCACCAGCAGGTCACCGGTGGGGAAGAAGCCGTCCGGGGTGAGGGCGGGCGGTTCGACCTTGCCGTCACGGGCGTAACCGAGGAAGAGGGACGGGCCGCGGACCTGGGCCCGGCCGGTCGCGCCAGGTCCCAGGACGGTACCGTCCGCGGCGACTGCCCGCAGGTCGGTGCCGGGGAAGGGCCGTCCGTCGCGGCCGAGACGGATCTCCTCGGGGTCGTCGGGCCGGGGCGAGGTGTGCCCGAGACACTCGGACATGCCGAAGACGCGCAGGATCCGGGTCCCCAGGGAGAGTTCGGCACGGGCGAGGGCGCCGCGGTCCATGGGGCCGCCGCCGACGGTGATCGCGCGGACCCCGTCGAGGATCTTCGAACCAGCCGCGGCGGAGCCCATCTGGAGGGCCATGGTGGGCACGCACATGGTCCACCGGACGTCGTGGGCGGCCATCCGGGCGAGTGCCTCCTCGCGGTCCCAGCGGCCGGAGAGGACGAGCGGCCCGCCCAGCATGAGCGCGAGGCAGACGCCGAAGCAGTACGCGGCGGTCGAGGAGAGCGGGACGACGGCGGCCACCGCGTCGCCCTCGCGCAGTCCGTTGACGTCGACCGTGCAGGAGCACGCGTACCGCAGGGCGCTCTCGGACTGGACGACACCCTTGGGCCGGCCGGTGGAGCCGGAGGTGAGACCGATGAGACTGCCGCCGGACCAGCGGGACACATCGCGCGGGCCGAGTCCGGCGCGGACCGTCCAGCCGTCGAGCGCCTCGGCGGTCACCGCGTCCGGCAGGGCGGGGGCGGCGTCCCACTCCTCGATCGCGGACGGCTCGGCGACCAGGACGTCCGGCCGGATGTCCGCCGCCGCGCCGGTGAACTCGGCGCGGGTCGTGTGGCGGTTGACGAGGGCCAGGACACCGCCGGTCAGCCCCACGGCGAGGGTCGCCGCGACGGTGCGCCAGGAGTTGTCGGCCTGGAGGAGCACGGTGCCGCCGGACGTGCCGTTCGGAGTCATCGCGTCGGCCAACTCGTGCGCCCGCCGCAGGAGTTCACGTGCGCCGTGCGGCCCCTGGTCGTCGACGACAGCTGTGAAGTCGGCCTGTTCGGATCGGTCCTGGAACTCCCGTACTGTCTGTCGCATCCGCTTCCTCGCCTCGTTGCGAAGGGGGCGCTCCGGGTCGGCCCCGGGTCATGCCCCGGTGTGGTCGGTCCGCTGCGCCGGGTCCGCGTACAGCTCCGACTCGCCGCCCATGACGGCGATCCGGCGTCCGCGCATGTCGCCGACCTGGGCGACGGCGGCGGCCCACTCCGGACTGTCCAGCGCCTTGCGCAGATCCTCGGCGGTGTCGAAGCCCAGGACGGACAGACCGTCCCAGCCCTCCGAACGCGGTTCGAGGGCCGCGTCGAGATCGGTGTGCCGCCACGACCTCAGTCCGGGCAACTGCCGGGTGAGTTCGGCGTGTTCGCCGCGCCACCACCCGATGAACCGTTGATGGGTCCACTCGGGCGGCCGGGCGGCCAGCAGAACGAGGTTGTACATCGTGTGTCTCCGTGTCTCCTCAGGTGAACAGGACCGCGGGCGAGCGCCCGATCAGCAGGTGCCGCACCCTGCCCGCGTCGTCCAGCCGGGCCGAGGCGACGAAGGTAGCCTCTGGTACCCCCGCTCTGCGCACCTCGCCGAGGTACAGCTCGTCCCGGCCGACGACGGATCCGGTGAGCATGTGGTGGGTGCGCGTGCCCACCTCGCGCTGGGCGAGGTAGCCCTCCATCTCGGCCCGGCCGCCGTGGAAGTCGGTGCCGGCGTCGCCGCCCGTGGAGAACAGGATGGAGAAGGAGAAGTCTGCGCTGATCAGGTCGAGGATGCGGTCGGCGTCGTCGCTGTCCAGGATCCCGAACCAGGTGGTCAGGAACGGCGCGGCGGACGCGGTCGGCGCGCTCACGGCCGGTCCACGAGGTCGAAGTCCGGGGTGAAGAACGACTGGTACCGCGCCATCAGCCCGGCGGGCGACACCTGCGCGGCGGACAGGAAGGCGCCGCTCGTCACACCCTCGTCGACGACGAAGCCGTACGCCGTCTCGACGTCGCCGTCGACCGAGTAGCGCACGATCTCGTGCCTGCGGTCCAGCGCGTTGCGCCCGGCGATGTAGCCGGCGAAGTCCGCGCGGGACGTACCGGTCCGCCCGCCGCCCGGGAGCGCGATCAGGAACCGGAAGTCGGGTTCCAGGAGTTCGAGGGCCTTTTCCGGGTCCTGGCCGTCCATTCTGGCCATGTACTCGCGAAGCACCATTGCCGATCACCCTCCCTAAACAACCTGAGTTCAGTTCAGTTTGACTGTAGGACGACCGCCCCGCCGCCGACAAGGGGCGGGGCGGAGACTATTCGGCGACCATCCGCACCACGCATCCCTCGATCATCTCGCTGATCTCCGAGAGGGGGATCGCACCGGTCGGGCGGTACCACCGCCAGACGCTGACGATCATGCCGAGGACGGAGAGGCCGAGGGTGTGCGCGTCGCGGAGCGGGAAGGCGCCCTTCGACATGCCGCGCATCAGCAGGCTCGTCCAGTCCCGCTCGACCATCTGCACCAGCTGGCGGGCCGCGACGCGCTCGGTCTCCTCGCGCTTGGACTTCCGCGGGGTGGCGAGCAGGGACATGTTGGCCTGGAGGATGCGCATCTGGCGAATCTCCTGCTCGGTGACGGCGAACGCGGACCGCACCGCCGCGCGCACTTCCTCCACCGGGTCCGTCTCGTCCTTCGTGGCCTCGACGAACTGGTCGTGGGAGCGCTGGAGCTCCAGGCGCATGATGGTGAGCAGGCAGTGGGCCTTGGACTCGAAGTAGTGGTAGAGGGCGGTCTGCCCGATGCCGACCCGGTCGGCCACCTCCGACCACTTGGTGTTCTCGTAGCCGTCCTCGCCGAACCGCTCCACGGCTGCCACGAGGATCGCGCCACGCTTCGACCTGGGCCCCTCCTCCGGATCCACGATCCGTGCCCTTGCCATCGTCTCTCCCTCTTCTCCACGGCCGGTACCCGTCGCCGTCCGGTCGTCCGAGAGTAGACCCAAGTTCAAGTCGGGTACGAATCGAAGATCGGCCGGGGATTCCGCGGACTCGGTTCGCGTCGGTCACCGGAGCGCGCGACCCTGAGTTCCCGAACCACGCTCGCACCCCGCGAAGTCGGCCCGGCGCCCCGCCAGGAACGCCGCCACGCCTTCGCGGCCCTCGCCGGACACCGCGGCGGCGGCCAGCCGGCGGGCCTCCTCGTCGAGGTGTTCGTCCAGGCCGGTGGAGTGCGCCCGTCCGACCAGCCGCCGCGTCACCCCGTACGCCGCCGTCGCCCCGCGCGCCAGCGTGCCCGCCGTCCGCACGGCTTCCTCGTTCAGCCGCTCAGGTTCCACGACCCGGCTCACCAGGCCCATGCTCAGCGCCTCGGCCGCCGTCACGCGCCGGTTGGTCAGCAGCAGCTCCATCGCCCGGCGCGGGCCGACGAGCCGGGGCAGGGACCAGCTGACGCCTGCGTCCGGCGTGTACCCGATCGCGGTGTACGCGGCGGTGAAGCCCGCGTCGGTCGCCGCGAGGCCGATGTCCGCCGCCCCCACCAGCCCGAGTCCGGCGCCCGCGACCGCCCCTTGCACGGCGACCACCAGCGGGGCGTCCAGCCCGGACAGGATCCGCAGCGCCGTGTGGAGCGCGTCGGTGACGTCGGTGAGGTGCGCAGCGAGACGCTCCCCGGGCAGCGCGGCGAACTCCTTCAGATCACCGCCGACGCAGAAGGACCGCCCCCGCCCGGTGAGCAGCACCGCCCGGGCCTGCCTCCGCTCGCACTCCAGGGCGGCGTCCCGCAACTCCCTGGCCGTCGCCAGATCGATCGCGTTGCCCGACCCGCGGCACAGTTCGACCCGGGCCAGACCGTCGCCGTCGACCTCGACCGTGACCCTCATCGCGCCGTCCACCCGCCGTCCACGGTGAGCACGTGCCCGGTGCAGTACGAGGACGCGTCGGACGCCAGATAGAGCAACGCCCCGTCCAGTTCGCCCTGTTGACCGCCCCGCCCGAGCATCGTGCCGCGCTCGACCCAGCGCCGGGCGCGCTCGTCGGAGAAGAGTTCGTCGGTCATCTCGGAGCGGAACCAGCCGGGTGCAAGGGAGTTGACCCGTACTCCCGACGGCCCCCACTGTCCGGCCAGTTCACGGGTCAGTCCGACAAGTCCCGCCTTGGACGCGGCGTAGGCCGCGCCACCGAGCGGTGCACCGGAGACCAGCCCCAGGACGGACGAGACGTTCACGATCGACCGGGTCGTACGACCGTGGTCGCGGGCCGGAGCCTCGGCCAGCAGCCGTGCGAGGTGAAAGGGCGCCACCAGATTCACGGCCAGTACGTCCGCGAAGTCGTCGGCGCTCTCCTCCTCGGCGCGCACCGCGCCGGAGACGCCGGCGTTGTTGACCAGCACGTCGACCCGTCCGGTCTCGTCGAGCGCCGTCTCCATCAGCCGTACGCGGTCCTCCTCCCGCGAGACGTCGCAGACGGCGGGATGGATCCGCGGATTCTCGTCGGAGAGGTTCTTGAGCTTCTCCAGCCGCCGGGCGGCCGCGAAGACGGTGGCGCCCGCCGACGCGAGCACCAGGGCGAACCGGGCTCCGAGGCCTGACGAGGCCCCGGTGACCACGGCGGTCCGGCCGTGCAGCGAGAACAGGTCCGCGATCGCGTGGCTCACCCCTCCACCCCGATCGGCAGCACGGTCGCCCCGCCGTCCAGCACCAGCGTCTGCCCCGTCATCCAGGAGGAGGCCCCGGACGCCAGGAAGACGGCCGCGTGCGCCACGTCCTCCACCGTCCCGAGTCTGCGCAGCGGCAGCTTCGCGGTCAGGATCGGCTCCCGCGGCTCCCATACGGCCCGTGCCAGCTCGGTCTTGATCAGTCCCGGTGCGATGGCGTTCACGCGGGCCATCGGGCCGAGTTCGTAGGCGAGTTGGCGGGTCATGTGCAGCATGGCCGCCTTGGTGGCGTTGTACCAGCCGATGTGGGGGTCGACGATCAGCCCGCCGACCGAGGCGATGTTGACGACCGCTCCCCCGTGCTCCCGCAGCCACGCCCGCCAGGCGCACCGGGTCCAGGCGATCATGCCGTACTGGTTGACGCGTACGGTCTTCTCCGCGCGCGGCAGGTCGAGATCGAGGAGATCTCCCATGTAGGGGTTGGTGGCCGCGTTGTTGACCAGGATGTCGAGGCGGCCGAAGCGGGACACGGTCTCCGCGACGCAGCGCTCGGCGTCCTCGGGCTCCCCCGCGTTGGCGACGACCTCGTGGACCTCGCCGTCCCCCTTGGTCCGCAGCAACTCCTCGCGCGCCGCGGCCAGTCCGTCCGGCTTCCGGGCGGCGATGACCACATGGGCGCCCGCCTCCCGGTACGCCTTGGCGATACCGAGGCCGATGCCCCGGGAGCCGCCCGTGATGACGGCGACCCGGCCGTCCAAGACCTGTCCGTTCACTCCGACTCCTCCTGATACTTGGCCAGTTCACGGCGGGCGACCGTCCGCAGATGCACCTCGTCCGGACCGTCCGCGATCCGCAGCGCCCGGGTGATGGCGTACAGCCGTGCCAGTACGGTGTCGTCGCTGACCCCCGCGGCTCCGTGCGCCTGGACGGCCCGGTCGACCACCCGGTGTGCCACCTCCAGCGCGGCCACCTTGATCGCGGCGACTTCGGTACGGGCCGCCGCGTTGCCCTGGGTGTCCATCACCCAGGCCGACTTGAGGACCAGCAGCCGCAGCTGTTCGATCTCGATCCGGCTGCGGGCGATCCACTCGCGGACGACGCCCCGTTCGGCGAGCGGGCCGCCGAAGGCGGTGCGGGTCAGTGTCCGGCGGCACATCAACTCCAGTGCGCGTTCGGCGAATCCGACGGCCCGCATGGCGTAGTGCATGCGGCCGGGGCCCAACCTCCCCTGTGCCAGGGCGAATCCGTCGCCCTCGCCGCCGAGCATCGACGACAGCGGGACCCGTACGTTCTCGAAGAGCACGTCGCCGTGGCCGCAGCGGTCGGTGTAGCCGAACATCGGCAGATCACGCAGCACGGTGATCCCGGGGGTGTCGCGCGGAATCAGCAGCGTGCTCTGCCGCCGGTACGCGGGCGCGTCGGGGTCGGTGACGCCCATCAGGATGATCAGCCGGCAGTCCGGGTCGAGGATGCCGGACGTGTACCACTTGTGGCCGTCGACGACGTACTCGTCGCCGTCGCGCGTGATGCGCGTACGGATGTTGCGGGCGTCCGAACTGGCGACCTCGGGCTCGGTCATGGCGAAGCAGGAGCGGATCTCGGCGGCCAGCAACGGGCGCAGCCAGCGGTCCTGTTGCTCGGGTGTGCCGAACAGGGCGAGGAGTTCCATGTTGCCGGTGTCGGGGGCGGAGCAGTTGAACACCTCGGGGCCGATGATCGAGCGTCCGGCGAGTTCGGCCAGCGGTGCGTATTCGAGGTTGGTGAGACCGGCGCCCATGTCCCCGTGCGCGAGGAACAGGTTCCACAGTCCCTCGGCGCGCGCCTTCTCCTTCAACTCACGCATGACGGGCGGCAGTTCGTGCGGATCGGCCGCCTCGGCGAGCTGCCGGTCGTAGACGTCCTCGGCGGGCAGTACGTACTCCGCCATGAACGCGGCCATGCGCGAGCGGAGTTCGTCGGCCTTCGGCGAGAGTCCGAAATCCATGGTGTCGCTCCTTCAGGACCGTCGGGCGAGGAGGTCGCGCGCGGTGCGGATCATCGCCGCGATCGTCGGAGGCAGCCGTTCCTGGTCGGGGTCGTGGTGCTTGCCCTCGCGGTGTCGGCGCAGGTTGTGGCCCATGATCGCGGCCATCTTGGTGCGGGCCAGGGCGCGGAACCAGTCGAGGTCGGGAGGTTCGGGCCGACCGTCGAGGTAGGCGGCGAGCAGTTCGTCCTCGCCGGGCAGACCGGGGACGGCGCGGCCGAGCAGCGGGAAGTTGCGGTGGTCGGCGAAGAGAAGGAACCAGCCGAGGTCGATGCGCGGATCGCCGTATCCCCAGATCTCCCAGTCGACGACGGCTGCGGGTCGTGAGCCCCGGCACAGGACGTTGCCGAGGCGGAAGTCGCCGTGAGTGAGGGTGGGTTGGATGCTGCCGGGGATCGCGGTGGCGAGGGCGGCGAGCAAGTCCTCCGCGCCTGGGCGGAGTTCTGCCGGGACGGCTCGCATGGTGCGGCTCCAGCGTTCCAACTCGCCTGCGGGGTCGAGAGGTTCAGTGCCCTCCGCCTCGGTCCGATGCAGCTCACTCAGTACGGGAGCCAGGGCCAGCATCCGTTCGCGGCACAGTCCCGGATCGAGCCGGTGGTCGTCGAGGACGGGCTCGATGGCCTCGCCGTCGACGAACTCCATGGCGAACCAGGCCGGTTCGGCTTCGTCGACGGCGACCACACCCGGCACGGGCACCGGGGATCCGGCGAGCGCGCGCAGCACGCGGGCCTGGCGGAGCACGTCGTTGCGGCCGACGGCCCGCTGCCTCGGCGGCACCGCCTTCACGACGTACGAGACCGGTCCCGCGGCGATGCGGTAGGTGAGGCCCGAGTGGCCGCCGGGCAGTGTGCGCAACTCCCCCACATGCACCCCAGGATGACGTTCCGTCAGACGTTGGCGCACCCGGGCCGCGAGTGCGGCGGTCGTCTCGGCCGTGGTGGTCAACGTCCCGCCCCCTTCGGTTCCTTGGGCAGGCCCAGCACGCGTTCGGCGAGGATGTTGCGCTGGATCTCGTCGCTGCCGCCGGCGATGCGGTAGCCGGGTGCGCCGAGCAGGTGCTCGGTCCAGGCGAAGGTGCCCCACTCCCCGGTGTCCGCGGCCAGGCTCGGGCCGAGGAGTTGCTGGACCAGGTCGGTGGTGGCGCGCATGGTCGCGGTGGCGTGGAGCTTGCCGACCGATGCCTCGGCGCCGGGTTCACGGCCGGCGGCCAGGGCGGCCGTGACGCGGAGTGCGATGAGCCGCTGGACCAGGGCACGGACGAACAGGTCGGCCGCCTGCTGCTGTTCGCCGCCGGTGAGCGGGCGGGGCAGGTGCCGGGCGAGGTCGAGGGCCCGGTCGGCGTTGTCGAGTCCGAGCCCGCCGGAGTCGAGGCGCTCGGCGGCCAGCACGGTGAGGGTCACCCGCCAGCCCTCGCCGACGGGCCCGAGCCGGTCGGTGTCGGGCACGCGGACGTCGTCCAGATAGACCTCGTTGAAGCTGGAGCCGCCGGTCATCTGCCGGATGGGCCGTACGGTCACGCCCGGCGCGTCCATGCGGACGAGGAAGACCGTGATGCCCGCGTGCTTGGGCGCGTCGGAGTCGGTGCGGCACACGGCGACACCCCAAGTGGCAACCCTGGCACCGGAGGTCCAGATCTTGTGGCCGTTGATGATCCAGCCCTCGCCGTCCCGCGCGGCCCGGGTGCGGACGGCGGCGAGGTCGGAGCCCGCCTCCGTCTCGGAGAACAGCTGGCAGGCGAGTTCGTCGGTGCGCAGCATGGGGCGCAGCCAGCGCCGTTTCTGTTCCGCGGTGCCCCAGATCCGGATCGCGGGTGCCACGAGCTGCTGGGTGACCGGGAAGATCTCGGTACGGCGCGGGACGTCGAAGCCGGACTCCTCGGCACGGTACAACTGCTCGTAGTACGTGGGCAGTTCGCGTCCTCCGTATTCCGGAGGCCAGCCGATCGCGCCCCAGCCCTGGTCGTACCGGGTGCGCTCCCAGTCCCGTGTCCGATCGGTGTGGGCGCGTTCCTCGGCCTCGGTCCAGTTCTCGAAGACGGCCACCGAGTCGTCGCCGCGGCCCTGTTCCCGGTGCGCGGCGCGCGCTGTCGCCGCGCCCTTCAGCCAACTCCGTGCATCGGCACGGAATTCGTCGGGGCCGGGTATGTCCTCCATGGCGCTCCTTCCTCCTTTCAGTGGGACAGTGCGGTTCAGCGGGTCAGCACGGTGCAGGCGCTCACGCCGGGTGCCCCGTAGACGTGGGTGAAGCCGGTCGCGGGATCGCCGGGCACCTGCCGCTCACCGGCCCGGCCGCGCAACTGCTGGACGATCTCGTGGACTTGGCGCAGTCCGGAGGCGCCGATGGGCTCGCCGTTGGCGATGCAGCCGCCGTCGGTGTTGACCGGCAGCGAGCCGCCGATGCCGGTCGCCCCGAACGGGATGAGCGACTCCTGGTCGCCGTGCGCGCAGAACCCGCACTCGGCCATGTGCATCACCTCGGCACCGCTCTCGGTGTCCTGCAGCTGGCACACGTCGATGTCGCCCGGCCCCAACCCGGCCTCCTCGAAGGCGAGTTGCGCGGCATCGGCGGTCACGCTCGTCGGTGTCCCGATCGGCGCCCAGGGGCTGAACACCTCGAAGGAGCCGAACCGCCGGGTCCGTACGACGGCCGCGCGCAACGCCACGGCCGTGCCGCCGAGTTGGCGGGCCACCGCACGACTGCACAGCACGAGGGCGACCGCACCCTGCCCCGGCGAGCAGAACATGTACCGGGTGAGAGGGTCGTTGACCATGCCGGACGCGAGGATCTCGGCCGCGTCGAGCGGTTTGCGGCGCCAGGCATGAGGGTTCAACACCCCGTTCGCGTACGCCTTCTCGGCGACGAGGGCGAGGGTGCGCGGGCTGATGCCGTAGTCGTGCATGTACCGCTGGATCTTCATGGCGAAGAACTGGGTGGTGACCATCAACCCGTCGTGGCCGTAGGCCTCGTCGAGCCCCCAGTCGGCGGGCCGCGGGTCGAAGGCGCCGCGCGGATGCTTGTCGAAGCCGACGGCGAGGGCCACGTCCGCCGCCCCGGACCGGATCGCGTTGACGGCCGAGACGAGGGCGCTGCCGCCGGTGGCGCAGCCGTTGCGCACATTGGTGAACGGGACGCCGGTCAGGCCGAGTTCGGCGACCAGGGTGTCGGCGTTCCCGGCCGCGTCGCTGCCGCCGTAGGCCGCGCGCACCCGGGCCCACGGCAGTCCGGCATCGGCCAGCGCGTCCCGCACGGCCCGCACGGCGAGCTGCCGGCCGCTCTCCTCCGTACGGGCGAAGGAGGTGATCCCGGCCCCGCAGACGACGACGTCCTCGGCGGTCATACGACGGCTCCTGTGGCCCTGGGCACCCCGTCCCCCGCCGCGATCGCCATCGGCATGCCGATCTCCGCGTCCTCGGGCCGGATGTCGAGGACCGCCAACACCCTTACGCCTTCGGCCAGTTCGACGTAGCCGACGGTGAACGGCGCGAATCCGGCGGCGGGCGGGACATACGGCGGCGACTTGGGCGCGTACCGCTGCACGGTCCAGGTCCACAGCGTGCCCGTACCGGAGAGCACGACCGGCTCAGCAGGGCCGCCGCAGCGCGGGCACGCCGGGTCGGCCGGGTAGGTGGCCACCGAGCAGTCGGCGCACCGGGAGCCGTGCAGCCGGCCCCCGGCCCGCGACGGCACGGCGCTCAGCGCCCCTTCCACTGCGGCTCCCGCTTCTCCAGGAAGGCGGCCACGCCCTCCGCCGCGTCCTCGGAGTTCAGCATCACGCCGACCGCGAGGTGTTCCATGACCATCAGCGACTGGATGTCGGCGTCGAGGCTGCGGTCGATGGTCATCTTGGTGATCCACATGGTGAACGGGCTCTTGTCGACGAGCTGGTCGGCGAACTCCTCGACCGTGGCGTCCAACTTGTCGGCGGGCGCAGAGGAGTTGATGAGCCCGAACTCGGCGGCCTCGACCCCGGTGAGCAGCTTGCCGGTGAGCATCAGCTCCTTGGTCTTGCGGACGCCGATCATGCGCGGCACGCGGTAGATGGGACCGGCGCCGCCGAACAGGGCGCGACGGATGTGGAAGTCGCCGATGAGGGCGTCGTCCGCGGCGATCGCGAAGTCGCAGGAGATCATCAACTCGAAGCCGCCCGCGGTGACATGACCTTCGAGGACGGCGATGGACGGGGTCCTCATCGAGTAGAGCCGGTCGCAGACCTTCGCCGACAGCACGGCGACGTCGATCGCGTTGGACCTGCCCACGAAGTCGGCCTTGAGGCTGTCCAGGTCGAACCCGGAGCAGAAGGTGTTCCCGCGCCCGCGCAGCACCAGCACGCGCAGTTCGGGGTCGGCGTCGACCTCGGTGATGATCTCGTCCAGCCGGTCGAGGATCGGCACGGTCACGCAGTTCTTCTTGTGCGGGCGGTTCAGCCAGACCCGCGCGACCTGTCCGTCGCGCTCGAACTGGATCTCGTCTTCGACTGCCATGAGCTCCTCCAAACTGAACTGAATTGAGTTCGATTCTGTGGGTGGACGGATGCCCCTGTCAATGGATCGGGAGGCGATCCACCGGCAAGCGATCAGCGGGCGAGGCCGAGCAGTCCGGCCAGACGCACCCGATGGTCGTCACCGGTGCCGAACAGCGCCTCGTCGGCCCGCGCCCGGCGCAGATACAGATGGGCAGGGTGCTCCCAGGTGAAGCCGATCCCGCCGTGGAGCTGCACGTATTCCGTCGTCGCGAGCCGGTAGGCACCGGTGCACGCGACCGCCGCGGCGCTCGCGGCGAGCGGGAGTTCCGGCGCACCCGCGGCAAGGCAGGCGCTCGCGTACGCCGAGGCCGACCGCGCCCCCTCGATCTCGACGAGCAGATCCGCCAGCCGGTGCTTGACCGCCTGGAACGAGCCGATGGCCCGCCCGAACTGGGTCCGCCCCGAGACATGGTCGAGCACGGCGTCCAGGGCGTGCGCACTGCCGCCGACATGCTCGGCCGCCAGGGCCACCCGGCCGGCGTCGAGCACGGCGTCGACAACCGCCGCCGCCCACCCGGGCTCACCGACCGGCTCGGCCCGCGCTCCGCGGAATCCCACGCGTGCCTGCCGCCGCGTGGGATCGAGGACCCGCCGAGCCGTACGGTCACAGGTCGCACCGTCCGGCTCACAGGCGAACACCCGCTCCCCGTCAGGCGCGCGGGCTTTGACCAGCAGCAGATCCGCACCCTCTCCGCCGGGTACGAAGTCGGCATCTCCGCGCAACACCCAGCCGCTGGGGCCCCGTTCGGCGGTGACGTCGGCTGCGTGCACGAACCCAGCGACCGTGGCCGTGAGTTCGCCGGACGCGATGCCCGGGAGCCATCGCGCACAGGCCTGTTGATCACCGCTCACCAACAGGGCATGCCCGGCGAGAACAACAGTGGTGAGCAGGGGCGCGGAACACAGCACCCGCCCCAACTCCTCGAAAGCGACGCCAAGTTCGGCGTACGTGTACCCAGCCCCGCCATACTCCTCGGGCAACGCGAGCCCGTGCACCCCGATCTCACCGGCGAGCCGCTCCCAGAGCACCTGGTCGGATCCACGGAATTCGCCGAGCAAGTCCCGTAGAACCGAACGTAGTTGGCGCTGCTCATCAGTCTCCGCCAGCGTTGCGGGATCAATATCGAGCCGAAACATCCCAACCTCCCTAGCTCGAACCCCCGAAGGGGCGCGGGGCTGTATCGATTTGCGGCTCCGCCGCGTGGGCGCCACCAGCCACGACGAACCCGCAGCCGCCCACAACCGATTGAGCCCTCACACCGTGAACCGCCCCCCATTCGCAAGCACCACCGCCCCCACCAGATTCGCCGCCTCCTCACTCACCAGGAACAAAGCGACGTCGGCGATCTCCTCCGGCGTCGCATAGCCACGCACCCCGGGCTCAGCGAACCCCCGCCGAAGCGCCGCAGGCGTCCGCGCCGCCATCCCCGTCTCCGTGGGCCCCGGCGCCACCGTGTTGACGCGAACGCCGAACGCGATCGCCTCCTTGGCCACGGACTGGCTCACCGCGTGCGCACCGGCCTTCGAGGCCGCGTAGTGCGGATAACCGGCCTGGGTGTCGAAGACCGAGGACGAACCAACCGTGACGACGGCCCCGGACCGGCGAGGCGCCATGACCCGCAGAGCCGCACGCAGCACATGGAACGTGCCGTCCAGATTGACGCGCATGACGCGCCGCCACGCGTCGTCGCCGAGCCGCCCCGTAACGTCCGGGGACCGCCCCGCGACCAGCGCCTCGGCGATCCACTCCTTGGCCACGGGATCGTCGACGCCGGCCGCGTGCACCACGACATCGAGCCGCCCGTGCCGCCGTAGAACCTCGTCGAAAGCGCTGTCGACCTGCGCCGGTTCGGCCACGTCGAGGGTCAGCGGGTGTGCTCGCGGCAGGTCCGCGGCGACGGCCTCGGCGGTCGGGCCGTCGACGTCCGTGGCGAAGACGTCGGCCCCCTGCGCGGCGAGTCGCCGGGCGACCGCCGCGCCGATGCCGGATCCCGCGCCGGTGACGAGCGCGATCCGCCCGTCGAAGCGCCCCGCATGCTCACCGCCCATGCACAGTCACCACCCCACTCCACCCCACTCCATCTCCTGAACTGACTTCATTTTTGTTACTGTCCCACGTATGTCAACAGGCGCAGCGAGAGCGGTCCGACTGACCCACTGGGGCGGCCCACCGGTCCTCACCGAGGTGGCACGACCCACTCCCACGAACGAGGAGGTTTTGATCGAGGTGGAGGCGGCCGGCCTCTGCCGGTCGGACCTCCATGTCATCGACGCCCGGCCGGGAGCCCTCCCCTACGGGCTCCCGTTCACCCTCGGACACGAGGTCGCGGGCCGGGTGCTGCACCGCGGCCCACTGGCGACGGGACCGGCCGTCGGCGAGCGCGTGATCGTCTACGGCCCCTGGGGCTGCGGGAGTTGTGCTCGCTGCGCGGCCGGGGCGGAGAACTACTGCGACCGGCGCCCGGCACTGGACACCGGCCGCGTCGGCACAGGAGCCGGGCTCGGGCGCGACGGCGGGATGGCGGACCTGCTGCTCGTCCCGTCCGGGCGGCTGCTGGTCCCGGTGGGCGACCTGGACCCCGTCCAGGCGGCGCCCCTGTCGGACGCCGGGCTGACCGCGTACCACGCCGTGACGATGGTCCGGCACGCCCTGAGCGAGGGCGCCGAAGCCCATGTGGTGATCATCGGCATCGGCGGCCTGGGGCATCTGGCCGTGCAGATCCTGCGCGCCACGACGGCCGCGCGGATCCTGGCCGTGGACGTGCGCGAGGAGGCGCTCGCCCTTGCCGTCGAGTGCGGTGCGCACTTCGGGACGCTGTCGCGGGCCGACACCGCGCGGGTCCTGCGGGACCGGACGGGCGGCGTCGGGGCGGTGGCGGTGCTCGACTTCGTCGGCAGCCGGTCCAGCCTGGAGCTCGCGGTGGCGGTGCTGCGGGCGGGCGGCGAACTGGCCGTGGTGGGCAGCGGCGGCGGCGAGTTGGCCGTACGCAAACCCGGCGCACTCCCACCCGGAGCGCGGATCTCGCTGCCGTTCTGGGGGACGCTGCCGGAACTGGAAGCGGTCAGCGCCCTGGCACGCGAGGGCGCGCTGAAGGTCGGCGTCGAGCGGTTCGCGCTGTCGAGCGCGGCGGAGGCGATCGAGCGGCTTCGGTCCGGCACCGTACGGGGGCGCGCGGTCCTCGTACCCGACTGACGCGCCGGACCCACGTATCCGACCGAGGGCCCACGCGGCCGAAACCCGCACCACCCGCATCCCCCGTCGTCCATCCTCTCGACTACAGAAGTGAGTTCAATTAGCGTCACATTCCAGTCAGCGACACAGAGGCGGTGGGACCCGTGACGGACGCGGAGACAGTGGATCTGCTGGTGATCGGCGGTGGCATGGCCGGGCTCTCGGCCGCCGCCCGGGTGGCCGCGGAGGGCGGCTCGGTGGTGCTGGTGGAGAAGGCGGAGCGTACCGGCGGCTCCGCCCGCTTCGCCGGATTCGTGTGGACGACCCCGACCGTCGAGCAGATGCGTCGGGTCAACCCGGACGGCGACCCGGAGCTGGCCGCCGCCCTCCTGGACGGGTTCGCCGACGGCGTGGCGTGGATCCGGTCGCTCGGCGTGGACTGCCGTCCGCCGGTGCCGGTGCTCGGCTTCGGCCGGGGGCACCAGCTCGACACGAACCACTACCTCGACACGTGTGAGCGGCTGATCCGCGACCGGGGCCAGGAGGTACTGACCGACACCTGGACCACGTCCCTCGTGACGGAGAACGGGGTGGTGAGGGGCGCGGACGTCCTGCTCCCGGACGGAACTCCGCGCCGTATCGAGGCCACCTGGACGCTGCTCGCCACCGGCGGCTTCCAGGGCGATGCGGACCTGCGCGCCGAGCACATCCACCCCCGGGCCGCCGGCATCGGGCTGCGGGCCAACCCGCACAGCCGCGGCGACGGCCTCACTCTCGGGCGCACCGCGGGCGCGGCGTTCGGCAAGAAGGACGCGGGTTTCTACGGCCACCTGATGCCGGCGGGCGTCTCACTGGCCGACCCGGCGCGCTTCGTCGACCTGGCGCTCTACTACAGCGAGCACGCCCTGCTGTTCGACACGACGGGCGAGCGCTTCGTCGACGAGACGGTCGGGGACCACCTGACCGCGATGGCGCTGCTCGAACGGCCGGAGGCGCGCGGCCTGTTGGTGGCCGACGCGCGGGTGCACCGGGAGCGGATCAGCGCCTCGTACGTGGAGGGCATCCCCGGCGTGGACAAGTTCCAGCTGTGCCATCGGGCCGGTGCCCGGTGTGCCGTGGCGGACAGCCTGGACGACTTCGCGTCGATGCCCGAGGAGTGGGGTTATCCCGGCGCGACGATCCGTGACCGGATCGCGGAGTTCAACACCACCGCGAGCGCGAAGGGCAGCCCGACGCCCGGCCGCGCCCTCGACCAACACCCCCTGGACGAACCGCCGTTCTACGTCGTCGAGGCGGCCCCGGCGATCACGTTCACCTTCGGCGGTCTGCTGATCGACGCCGGGGCGCACGCCCTGTCGGCGGCCTCGGACGGACGGGTGCCGGTCCCGGGCCTGCTCGCGGCCGGCGCCGACGCGGGCGGCCTGTACCGGCGCGCCTACGCGGGCGGTCTCGCCCCCGCGCTGGTCTTCGGTCTGGCGGCGGCACGCACCGCGCTCGCCGAGTCACCGTCGGCCACCGGGCACTGACTCCGCTCGGGGCGCCCGGCACAAATCCGGTGCACGAGGCTTGCCCCTCCGGCGCGACAGTGCCTAGCTTACTGAAGTGAGTTCACTTTGACTCTCTTGTGAGGCGATCATGCTTCCCGCACATGTGGCGCGAACGCGCTCTTCCCCGAAGGAGGGACTGTGAGTCAGTTCCTGCTCGTCCTGGTGAGCGGTGTGGCCAGTGGAGCCGTCTACGGCCTCATGGGTCTCGGGCTGGTCATCATCTACCGGGCCACGGACGTCGTGAACTTCGCGATGGCGTCGCTCGCGACCCTGGGCCTGTACGTGGCGCTCTCGCTGCACGACCGCGGTGTGGCCACACTCCTCGGCGTCCTCGCCGCCGTCGTGATCACGGTCGTGGCGGGCCTGCTCGTACGGGAGACGGTGATCCGGCCGCTGGGACAGGGCCAGTTGTTCTCCGCGCTCGTCGTGACGATGGGGGTGTCCCTGGTCGCGGAGAACGTCGCCGGGTCCGTCTGGGGCGACCAGCCCAAGGCCTTTCCCAGCCTGGTCGACGGGACGGTGCGCTGGTCGGGGGCGGCGGTGCCGGCCCAGAGCCTGCTGACGATCGCCGTGGCCGCCGTGGCGATGGCCCTGGTCGGCTATCTCTTCGCCCGCACCACGCTCGGCTCGGCGATGCGCGCCGCGGCCGAGTCGGCGGAGACCGCCCGCGTGGTCGGCCTGAGTTCGCAGCGGCTGGCCCGGATCTCCTGGGCACTCGGCCTGGGCCTCGCCGCACTCGCCGCCTGCTTGTACGCACCGCGCTCCGGTCTGGTGCCCACCGCGCTGGTCGCGCCCCTCTTCCGCGCCTTCGCCGGAATCTTCCTGGGCGGCCTGACCAGCATGTACGGCGCCGTCCTCGGCGGGCTGACGATCGGCGTCCTGGACAACCTGGCGGCGAACTACGTCTCCGCCAGCTTCCGGGACACGTTCGTCTTCTCCTTCACCGTGCTGGTGCTGCTGATCCGCCCGCAGGGCATGTTCGGCACCCGCACCTTCCAACGGGTCTGAGGGGTCGCATCCATGGTCTTCAACCGTTCCCTCCTGGCACGGGCCGCCCTCGGTCCGGTGGCCGGCGCGGTGCTCATCGCGTTCATGGCCTCCGGCGCGATCCCCGCGTACCAGATGTACTCGGTGGGGCTCGCGGCCGTGTACACGATCGTCATCCTGTCGGTCGGCCTGCTCGCCGGCTGGTCCGGCATCTGGTCGGTGGGCCACCCCGCGTTCTTCGCCATCGGCGCCTACTTCGCCGCGTACGGCAGCGGTCACGGCTGGTCGCTGGAGACGGTGGTCCTCGGCGCGGTCGCCGCCGGTGCCGCGCTGGGCGCCTTCCTGGGGTACGCGGGGGCCCGGTTCTCGGTGCTCTACATCGCCCTGCTGACCCTCGCGTTCACCACGGTGACCCTGGAACTGATCAACCGCTGGAGCAGCGTGACCGGCGGCGACCAGGGAGTACCGGTGGTCCAGTTGCGCAGCGCCCTCGGCCTCGGCACTCTCGCGGGCGGCGGCACCGAGACCCAGTACCTCGCGGTCGGCGCCGCGGCCGTCGTCCTCGCGCTGGCCGTACCGGCCGCCGCCTCCGGGCTGCGGATGCGCCTGGTGGCCGCCAAGTCGCATCCCCTGGCGGCCCGTACGATCGGCATCGCGCCGGAGGCGCAGTCGGCGCTGTCGTTCGCGGTGAGCGGGGCGTGCGCCTGCTTCGCGGGCGTGCTGCTCGGACTGCTCACCGGGTTCGTGAGCCCGGATCCCTTCTCGCTGACGTTCGGCATCTCGCTGATCGCGGCCTGTGTGCTCGGCGGGGTCGGCACGATCGTCGGCGCGGTGGCCGGTGGCGTCTACCTGACCTGGAACCCCTCGCTCTCCTCCGCCGTGGGACTGCCCCAGCCGGTCGTGCAGGGCCTCGTGCTGATCGCGGTGCTGCTCTTCCTGCCGGGCGGGGTCGTGCCGTTCCTCGGCGGGCTCGTGCGCCGAGTCCTGCGCCGGTCGAGTGCTCAACTCACCTCGCTGTCCGAGGAGTTGACGGAGCCCATGCCTTCGCCGCCCCCGTCCGAAACGGTCGGCGACGGACCCGAACTGCTGCGCCTGGAGCACGTGTCGGTCTCCTACGGCGGGCTGAAGGCCTTGGAGGACGCCTCTCTGACGCTCCGTCGGAACGAGATCCTGGCGGTCATCGGGCCCAACGGGGCCGGAAAGACGACCCTGTTGAACGTCCTATCCGGGCTCACCGGCAACGGCCGGGTGAGCGGGACCGCAGGCTTCGCCGGGCAGCCGTTGCTGGGAGCGAGGGCGACCGCGCGGCGGCGGCTGGGGATCGGCCGTACGTTCCAGCACGCGGAGGTGTTCTCCGAACTCACCGTCGCGGAGAACGTGTTGTGCACCCGCCGGCGGATCACCGCCGGGCACCGGGCCGACGTCACGCGGCTGCTGCGCTCCGTCGGTCTCGCGGAGGTGGCCGAACGGCGCCCGAAGGAGCTGCCGTTCGGTCTCCAGAAGCGCCTCGACCTGGCGCGTGCGATGGCCGAGCGGCCCGAACTCCTGATCCTGGACGAGCCGTTCGGCGGGCTCGACGCGGGTGAACGCGCGCTGCTGGCAGGGCACATCAGGCGGCTGCACGCCGACGGCACCTCTGTGGTGATCATCGACCACGTCCTCGACGACCTGTTCGCCGTCGCGCACCGCGTCCTCGCGTTCGACTTCGGCCGCACGATCGGCGAGGGCACCCCGGACACCGTACTGAAGGACCCGAGGGTGCGGTCGTCGTACCTGGGAACGGTCGGCACCAGGACCCGGCCGCCCGAGCACGTGGGCGGACGGAGCATGATCCGCCTGCACGGGGTCGGCCACACCTACGGCGGGGTGGTCGCGCTGCGGGACGTCGACCTCGATGTCCGCCAGGGGGCGGTGCTGGGCATCGCCGGGGCCAACGGCGCGGGCAAGAGCACGCTGGCCGGGATCCTGCACGGCTCGCTCGAACCGGCGCGCGGGCAAAGGGAGTTGGGCGGTGTCGTGCGGACCGGTCTGGCGCCGGAAGGGCGGGCCCTGTTCAGGACGCTCTCCCTGCGCGAGAACCTCGAGGTTGCGGCGTACGCGGCGGGCATCACCGGCGGCGCGCTGCGCGAACGGCTGGAGGAGACCGTCGAGTGGCTGCCGGCCCGGCTGCGGGACCGGATGTCGGCGTCCGCGGGCGGGCTGTCCGGCGGGGAGCAGCAGATGCTCGCCATCGCCCGGGCCCTCATCGGCGCGCCGGACGTCCTGATCGTCGACGAACCGGCACTCGGCCTGGCCCCCGCCCTGGTCGACGAGGTGTACGACCGGCTGACCAGGCTGGCTCACGAGGGGCTGACCGTCGTCCTCCTCGAACAGCTCCTCAGCCGCGCCCTGTCCGTGTGCCACGAGGTGGCCGTACTGCACGAGGGCGTCGTCGCGGTGCGAGGGCGGCCCGGCGACCCGGAGTTCGCGGCCCTCGCGGAAGCGGCCTACTTCGGCGGCGGCCTGGGAGCCGCACCCACCGCGGCGGGCAACGCCCGTACCTCACCCGTGAATTGACAGCCCGTACCGAACTCCGTACCGAACGAGGTGGACCGTGTTCCGGACCAAGAGAAACTCCCGCCACGCCCTGGGCGCGATGGCCGTCCTGGCCGCGGTGGCACTCACCGCCAGTGCCTGCGCCGGCCAGGACTCCACCGCTGCCAGAGGCAGCTCCTCCGAGATCCACATCGGCGCGTGGCTCCCGCTCACCGGCGCCACCGCGACCTACGGCATAGGAGAGAAGGCGGGCGCCGACGCGTACTTCAAGATGGTCAACGCCCAAGGTGGCGTCAACGGCCGCAAGATCGACTGGACCGTCAAGGACAACGCGGCCGATCCGCAGCAGACCGTGCAGATCGCGCGTGAACTGGTGGGCCAGGACAAGGTCGTTGCCATCGTCAACGCGAACGGCACCTCGCAGGCCGAGGCGGCCTTCCCCTTCGTCCTCAACCAGTCCAAGGTGCCCGTCGTGAACGAGGTGGGCGGCACCGAGTCCTGGTACAAGCCGCCGCGCGCCGGTCTGTTCGGCACGCAGACCCTGTACGAGGACCAGGCGGCGGCGATCGCCGCGTGGGCGGTGCAGGACGGCGCGAAGAAGATCCTCGTGGTGCACAGCGACCCGGCCGCGTTCGTGAACGTGGCCAAGCAGGTGGAGCCCGTCGCGAAGAAGCTGGACCCCTCGGTCGAGGTCGACCGGCTGCCGGTGAAGTACCAGACCACCGACTACACCCCCGTGATCAGCAAGGTGAAGGCCGCGAAGACCCAGGCGGTGGTCCTGATCCTCACCTCCCCGGAGGCGGCCGCCTTCCTCAAGGAGGCCAAGCTCCAGGGCCTGTCGCTGCCCACCTACGCCTATGCTCCGGTGGCCGCCGAGTCGACGGTCGCGCTGGCCAAGGACGCCGCCGAGGGCCTGAAGGCCGTACAGCTGGTGAAGGCGCCGTCCGACAACGACCCCGCGGTGAAGGAGTTCCGGACCGCGATGGCCAAGTACGAGCCCGGTCAGGACGCCGGGTTCCTCGCGCTGTGGGGCTGGAGCAACGCGAAGGTGTTCGCCGAGATCGCGAAGACCATCAAGGGGCCCGTCACGTCCAAGGCGATCACCGCCGCGTACGAGAAGGCGTCCTCGGTGGACCCGGGGGTGTCACCGGTGATGAGGTTCAGCGCGAGCGATCACCTCGGGACGCGCAGTGTGCAGCGCGTGGTCGTGAAGAACGGCGTCTGGACGTCCGTCGGCGACTTCTACACTCCGCCGCCCCGCGACTGACCGCCCTCCGGAGGCCGCCTGCGCCGTGTTGCTGTGCCTCAGATCAACAACCAGCCTGATCGGCCGTCCTGAACAGCCCACCGGGGGAACGGAAGTGCGGGAAACCCAGAACGTACGCCACCGCTCGGCTAGCCTCGTGACTCCTTGGGGCCGAACTGACGTACGGCGCACATCACTTCGGGGGTTCCTTGTCAGAACAGCGGCCGCTGCCACCGGACTTGGCGACGAACGAGGCCGCCGCAGTGCGGCAGACCGGTGCCTCACCCCTACGCCTCGGCGACCCGGACCACATCGGCCCCTATGTGCCGCTGGCCCTGCTCGGCAGCGGCGGTATGGGACGGGTCTATCTCGCGCGTCCGGCGGACGGCGGCCCCGGTCTGGCCGCGGTGAAGGTGATCAGGCCGGAGTACGCGGACGATCCGGGCTTCCGACGCCGGTTCGAACGTGAGGCGTCGGTGCACGAACGGGTCAGCACGTCGCACACGCCGAGACTGTGCGGCACGGGCTTCCAGGACGAGTTGCTGTGGATGGCCACCGAGTACCTCCCGGGGCTCGATCTCGCGCATGCCGTACGGGAGCACGGCCCCCTGGAGACGGCCGCGGTCTGGCGTCTGGTGGCCGAGCTGGGGCAGGCGCTGGCCGACCTCGCGGCCACGGGGATCGTGCACCGGGATCTGAAGCCGTCCAACGTGCTGTTGTCCGTCGGGGGCGCGCATGTGATCGACTTCGGCATTTCGAAGGCCATGGACGCCAGCACGATCACCGGCACGGGTGTCCGGGTGGGAACTCCGGCCTACATGTCCCCGGAACACTTGCGGACCGGCAGGTCCGACACGGCGTCGGACGTGTTCTCACTCGCCGGGACCCTGGTGTACGCGGCAGCGGGGCGTGCCCCGTTCGGCGACGGTACGGGAGTCGACGTGATGCACCGGGTCGCGTTCGAGGAGCCGGATCCCGAGCTGATCGCCGAGATCTCGGCCGCGGACGCGGCACTCGGCTCGCTGCTGACCGCCTGCCTGGCCAAGGAGCCCGAACGGCGGCCCACAGGGCAGGACTTGACCGATGCCGCCGGGGAACGCACCGAGACGACCGTGTGGCCGGAGCCGCTCGCCGGCCAACTGCTGGCCCGGCAACGGGCGTACGAGGTGCTGCACCGCATCCCCGTCGCGTCCCGAGCCCGATTACGGTCTCCGGACGAACGCCCGATGGCGATGCCGTCGGCGTCGGCGTCGGCCGGGCAGGGCGGCCGGCCCGGTCCGCCCGTTCCCGAACCACCGGTGGTGGCCGTCGACGCCGCCTCCGGGGCACCATCGGCACGCCCCCAGGAGAGCCGGGTCCGCACCTGGGCACGGCGGAAGCCGGTACGGGCCGTCGTCGTGGGCATCGCGGTCTGCGCGGTGGCCGCGGGGGTCTTCGTGCTCAGTCGCCATGACGCTCCGCCCGCCGCTGCCGCCCCGCGGTCCGCCACGACGACCGGCCGCACCGTGCCGGGCGGCACCGTGCTGTCACCGACACCCGGGGCCTCGGACGCGAGAGCCGCGTCCGGCAAGAACGTCGACGGCGCCGCGAACCCGAACGGCACGGCCGCGGATCCCGGGGATTCCGGCTCCGCCGCACCGGCGGTGCACGGCACTCCCTCCGCTCCCGATGCCGATCCCGGCGCCCCGGCCGACGCGACTCCCTCGTCGTCTCCGAGCAGTCCGCCCACCACCGGGCCCGCGATCCCGGCCTGGATCTCGGACTGCACGTACTACCGCGGCAACGGACGCACGCGTCTGGGAGACAGCGGCAAGCGTGTGCTCCAGGTGCAGTGCGTGCTGACGAAGCGCGGATACGACATCGGGAGCACAGGCGTGGACGGCGACTTCGGCGCCGGAACCGAGTCCGCGGTGCGGAGCTTCCAGAGCGACAGGCTGCTGGACGCCGACGGCATCGTGGACCACGAGACCTGGCTCGCCCTGCGCAGTACGGAGTGACACACCGGCCGGGGACGGTTCAGCGGGGTGTTCTGACGTAGGTGTACGGGGCGCAGACGTATGCGCTGTGATGATCCGCGGCACGCAGGGCGGCGGTCAGGCGCTCTCGCGGTTTGAGGCCGAGCTCGGCGGTGGCGTGAAGGGCGCCGAGAGCCAGGTCGTCCCCGGAACCCACAGCGGCATATCCCTCGGCGGGCTCGCCGACCTGGTAGTCGACATGAACCTCGAAGAGACGGCCGCGGATGCCGACGAGGAAGACGCCCGCCTGTTCCTGCTCGGAGTCCTTGCGGGCCCAGCCACCGTCCTTGAGGCAGGCCCGGACGGCGTTGATGAAGCGCGTGGCCATGAAACGGTCGAGGTCGCCCTCGGGGTGTGGTGCCTCGAAGGCGTGGTGCAGAAGCTGGCCCATACGGAACGAGGACGTGAACCCGAGTACATAGGGACCGTTGGTGAAGACCTTCGGGTCGCGGCGGATCGTGAGCTGCGATCCGCTGCTGCCTGCCGAGTCTCCGGCCAGGTGCACACGCTGCCGATGGACCAGCCCGACGATGACGGTCAAGTCACCACCCCCTGCGACTCGTTGGGTCCTTGTCGTCTCGCATGGCCACGTTCTGCCCTCCGCCCGGGCGGAGCTACCACTTCCGCGAGAAAGCGCGCCCGGTCCGCAGCCCCGCTCGTCGAAGGCGGGGAGGGCCGGGTCGAGTCCTCCGGGGGCACCGCGCACCACGCCACCACATGCCGGGCGGATCCCTGAACGCGCCCCGACTCCCTTGCCCCAGCCACAGCACCCACCTAACCTCAATTTGTGCCGCAAATAAACAAACCCCGAACGCACAACGCCGTGCCGGGCACCGCCACCGACCTCACCCGGCTACGAGCCGTCCTCACCGCCTTCTTCGCCCTCGACGGCTTCATCTTCGCCGGATGGGTCGTCCGCATCCCCGCCATCAAGGAGCAGACCGGCGCCTCCGCCGGCACCCTCGGCCTCGCGCTCCTCGGTGTCTCCGCCGGCGCCGTCATCACCATGATGCTCACCGGCCGCCTCTGCCGCCGCTACGGCAACCACCAAGTCACCGTCGCCTGCGCCGTGTTGCTGTCCCTCAGCGTCTCCCTCCCCCCGCTCACCCACTCGGCGCTCACCCTCGGCCTCGTCCTGCTGGTCTTCGGCGCCGCCTACGGGGGGATCAACGTGGCGTTCAACAGCGCGGCGGTCGAACTGGTCCGGGCCATGCGGCGGCCCATCATGCCGAGCTTCCACGCCGCGTTCAGCCTCGGCGGCATGGTCGGCGCCGGCCTCGGCGGCCTGGTCGCCGGAACCCTGACCCCCACGCAGCACCTGTTCGGCCTCACGGTGCTCGGACTCGTCGTCACCGTCCTGATCGGCCGCCCCCTGCTCCGCCTCCAGCCCCCGCCACCGCCACCGCACGAGGACTCACCGAAGGAGGAGACCGCAGAGGCCGCACCCCGCCGCCTCGACGCCCGCACCCGCGGCCTCGTCGTCACCTTCGGTCTGATCGCCCTCTGCACGGCCTTCGGCGAAGGCGCCCTCGCCGACTGGAGCGCCCTGCATCTGCAGCAGGATCTCGACGCCACCGCCGGTGCCGCCGCCATCGGCTACTCCTGCTTCGCGCTCGCCATGACCGCCGGCCGGCTCAGCGGCACCCGGCTGCTCGAACGCCTCGGCCGGACCCGCACCCTCGTGGCCGGCGGCACGACCGCCGCCGTGGGCATGCTGCTCGGCGCGCTCGCGCCCACCCTGTGGGCGGCCGTCCTGGGCTTCGTGATCACCGGGCTCGGTCTCGCCAACCTCTTCCCCGTCGCCGTGGAGCGCGCCGGCACCCTGGCCGGTCCCGACGGAGTGGCCATCGCCTCCACCCTCGGCTACGGCGGCATGCTCCTGGGACCGCCCGCCATCGGTTTCATGGCGGACTGGTACTCGCTGCCCGCCGCTCTCACCAGCGTGGCGGTCCTCGCCGCCACGGCCGCGCTCATCGGATTCCTCACGCGGCACGCGGCAGAACGTTGACTCCCGTTCACCCGGGGTGGCAATCAAGCCAACGGGCGGCCGAACATGGGCGGTTGGGGCCGGCGGGGCGCATGAGTCGAGGCGTGGGGGAATAACGTGGGCCTCCACGACCGGTGTTCGACGGTTTCGTGGCTCCCACCACGGTGGCTCTGACCACGGTGGCTCTGACCACGGTGGTTCTCACCACGTACACACAGGAGTGACCATGACGGACGAGGCAGCCGGCTCCGAGCAGGAAGCGCTCTCCAAGTTCGACACGACGGTGCCGCAGTCGGCCCGGATCTGGAACTACTGGTTAGGGGGCAAGGACAACTACGAAGTGGACCGCGTCGCCGGTGACGCCTTCCGCGAGATCTTCCCCGGCATCGAGACCGGGGCCCGCGCCGCCCGCTACTTCCTGGCCCGCGCCGTTCGTCATCTGGCCGCCGAGGAGGGCATCCGGCAGTTCCTGGACATCGGCACCGGCCTGCCCAACGTGGACAACACCCATGAGATCGCCCAGCGGGTGGCTCCCGAGAGCCGCATCGTCTACGTCGACAACGACCCGCTGGTGCTGGCACACGCCCGCGCCCTGCTCACCAGCACCCCGGAGGGCGTCACCAACTACGTCGACGCCGACCTGCGCGACCCGGACACCATCGTGCGGGAGGCGGCCAAGACGCTGGACTTCGACCAGCCCGTCGCGCTCATGCTGATGGGCATCCTGGGCCACATCGAGGACTACGACGAGGCCCGCTCGATCGTGCGGCGACTGGTGGCGGCCCTGCCCGCCGGAAGCTATCTCGTGCAGTACGACAGCACCGACACGAGCGAGGCCTACGTCGACGCCATCCGGCAGTACAACGAGGGCGGTTCGATCCCCTACATCCTGCGCAGCCCCGAGCTGATCGCGGGCTTCTTCGAGGGGCTGGAACTGCTCGAACCGGGCGTGGCCTCGTGCTCGCGCTGGCGTCCCGACGACAGCGCCTGGGGCCTGCCCGCCGAAGTGCACCAGTACGGCGGAGTCGGCCTCAAGCGCTGACCCCGCCCGGTTCGGCGCCCGGCCCGGCTCAGGTCTCCTGAAGGATGCGATGCAGGATCGTCGGAGTCTCCTCCGGCGATTCCGCCTCGACCACCAGGCGGTTCATGACGTCCCAGTAGCACTCGATCTCGTTCGGCCGGTCGGGATAGAGGGCCGTGACGCGCTGTTCGAGGTAGACCATGTCGGGCAGCCGACCGCCGGGCAGCCGCAGGATCGTCACCGGGCCGGCTTCCCCGGCGTGCCCGCCGGCGAGGAACGGCATGATCTGGACGGTGACTTGGGGCAGCCGGCAGATCTCGATGAGATGCCTCAGCTGCGCGCGCATCGTACGGATGCCGCCCACCGGTCGGCGCAGCGCCGCCTCGTCGATCACGGCCCACAACTGCGCCGCGGGCCGCCGGCGCAGGATCCGCTGGCGGGTCATCCGCAGCATGACCCGCCGGTCGAGCTCCTCCCCGCGGGCGTCCGCGTGGGCGAGCCGCAGGGAGGCGCGCGCGTAGTCGGGGGTCTGGAGCAACTGGGGCACGCGCTGCACCTCGAAGCAGCGGATGAGGCTCGCCGCCTGTTCGGCCCCGAGGTAGGCCTGCGTCCAGGTGGGCACCACATCGTTGAAGTACTGCCACCAGGCAGGGGCGTTGGCCTCTTCGGCCAGGGTCAGCAGGGTGGCGCGCTCGCCCTCGTCGCGGACGCCGTAGAGGGTGAGCAGGTCGGCCACGTCACGCAGTTTGAATCCGTGCCGGCCTGCCTCGAGGCGGCTGATCTTGGACCGGGAGGCGCGGATCACCTCGCCCGCGGCCGTGCGGGAGATCTGCCGCTCTTCCCGCAGTTCGCGCAGCCGCGCGCCCAGGACCAGACGCGGCACCATGGGTCCGGCCGAACGGCCGTCCAGGAGCGCGCTGTCGGGCGGTGTGGTTAAGACCTCGTCGGAACCCATGGTCGATATCTCCCTGCGGTGCACGCGACGTTGTGTGGGGACGAACGCTACGGCCAGTCATCCTAGGCGCTCTTGGCTGTCAACTCGCCGTGCTCAAGAGTTTGCTTTCCTATACGATTTTCCGGGCCATCGGGCGTTTTAAAGACCAGGGACGTCTCCATCACCGCCTGCCGCTGCCGCAACCCTTGACGCGTAAGCCTTCCTGCCCCACGATCGCCGCATCCATTTCCTATTTGATTTGGCGAGGGGTCGGGCATGCGCTTCCCAACCAGATCCGTCCTGCCCGGAGTTGTCGCCGCCGTGCTGCTCAGCGCCGGGACGACGGCCTGCACCTACCGCAACTCGGGTGCCCAGTCCGGTGGTTCGGCCTCGTCGGCCGCGCGGACGGGCGGCGGCGCCGACCTCGTGGACGGCTCCGGGACCAAGGTCGCCCTCGTACCGGGCGGCGCCCACCCGTACTTCCAGCCCTGGAAGACCGCGGGCGCCGCCGCGAAGAAGACCTACGGCCTCGGCGCCGTAACCTTCGACGAGACGGCCGAGTGGGACCAGCAGAAGCAGAACAACCTGCTGTCCACGCTGGCGGCGCGCGGCTACAACGCGTTCGGGGTGTTCGGCGTCTCCCCCACCGACATCAACTCGACCTTCGGAGACCTCAAGTCGCAAGGTTTCCCGGTGGCTTCACTCGGCTCCTGCCCCGCCGGCGACAAGGACCAGGCCGACTTCTGTCTCTCCACGGACGTCCAACTCGCCGCCTACAAAGCCGCGAAGGCGGCGATCGCGGCCATGGGCGGCCACGGCGTCCTGGTCCATCTGACCGGCAACAACGTTGACGCCAATACCCAGTTGAGGATCAAGGGCGTCGGCCGGGCCGTGCGGGAGACGGGCGGCAAGGTGAGGCTCCTGCAGACCATCACCGACATCGACACCGACCTGGGGACCGCGCAGAAGGCGGTGTCCGACCTGATGGCGGCCAAGGGCGAGCAGATCACGGGCATCGTCGCCACCGCCTACAACCCCGCCGTCGCAGCCGCCGACGTCGTCAAGTCGTCCGGTTCGAAGGCGAAGGTCATAGCGATCGACGACGACGCCAAGATCCTGAGCGGCATCAGAGAGGGCACGGTCACGGCGACCGTGGTGCAGAACCCGGTCGGCCAGGCCGAGATCGGTACCTGGGCGCTGGCGCTGCTGCAGACGAAACAGTGCTCCGTGCGCGATCCCGGCGTGCGGGTGGACTCCGGTTCGTTCGTCGTCGACAAGGCGAACGTCTCGGCCTACGACACCGCGCGGCGGGCGAAGACGGCAGAGCTGAAGCAGCAGTTCGCCGACAGGATCCTCAACTGCGGCTGACCGCCCCCAAATCCCCACGACAGAAATCGGAACCGCCGGATGAGCATCATCACGACCGCGACCGCCAGGCTGGTCGACATCGCCGTCGAGCAGGACCGCACCGACGCCGTGCAGTCGTTCGTCAAACAGGAGACGATCCTGGTCGACGTGGAGACCTGGGACGGCGCCAAGGGAACCGGCTACTCCTACACCATCGGCACCGGCGGCACCTCCGTACTGGCGCTGCTGCGCGACCACCTGCTGCCCGCCCTCGTCGGACAGGACGCCCGCAACATCGAGGCGCTGTGGCAACGGCTGTTCGCGCTCACCCGAGCGACCACCACCGGAGCCATCACCTCGCTCGCCCTCGCCGCCGTCGACACCGCCCTGTGGGACCTGCGCTCCAGGCGGACGGGCGAGCCCCTGTGGCGGCTGGCCGGCGGCCACCGCCAGGAGGTGCCGGTCTACGACACCGAGGGCGGCTGGCTCCATCTGAGCACCGAGGAACTGGTCAAAGGCGCCCTGTGCGCCCAGGAGTCGGGCTGGGCGGGCGTCAAGATCAAGGTGGGCAAGCCGCACCCCGCCGAGGACGCGGAACGGCTGCGTGCCGTACGCGAGGCGGTCGGCCCCTCCCTGCACATCATGACCGACGCCAACCAGTCGCAGACGGGCTCCTCGGTGCTGCGGCTCGCGGCGGCGCTGGAGCCGTACGACCCGTACTGGCTGGAGGAGCCGCTGCCCGCGGACGACATCAGCGGGCACGCCCGGCTCGCGGCGGCGACCCGTATCCCGGTCGCCGTGGGCGAGTCCATGTACTCGCTGACGCAGTTCCGCTCCTATCTCGAGTCCGGCGCCGCCTCCGTCGTGCAGGTCGACGCGGCCCGGATCGGGGGCATCACCCCGTGGCTGAAGGTCGCGCACCTCGCGGAGAGCCACAACGTCATGGTCTGCCCGCACTTCCTGATGGAGCTGCACGTCAGCCTCGCCGCCGCGGTGCCCAACGGCCAATACGTCGAGTACATACCGCAGTTGAGGGCGGTGACCCGGACCGAGCTGACCATCCGGGAGGGCATGGCGGTGGCCCCGGACGTACCGGGCATCGGCATCGACTGGGACCCGGACGCGCTGGACGACCGGAGGGTGGCGTGACGACCGCCGTCGGCCCGCCCGACACCGTCACGGAGGAGCGAACGGCACCGCGCCGCCTGCCGTTCTGGGTCAACCAGCGCCTCGGCCTGCTGCTCCTGGTCATCGCGCTCAGCGTCCTGTTCGGCGTGCTGCGCCCCGCGTTCCTGGACCAACGGCTGGTGCTCTTCCCGCTGTTGCGGGACATCTCCACCCTCACCGTGGTCGCGCTCGCCCAGATGGTCGCCCTGTCCGTAGGCCACATGAACCTCGCGGTCGGCCGTATGGCGGCCTTCGGCGCACTGTTCGCGGGCCTCGGCTACGACCGTCTCGGCGTCCCCATGCAGGTGGGCCTGCTCCTGAGCCTGGCCGCCGGTGCCACCGTCGGCGCGCTCACCGGCTGGCTCATCGCCCGCACCGGAGTCAGCTCCTTCGTCGTCACCCTGGCCATGGACTTCGCCCTGCTGGGTCTGGTCTCCCTCCTCTACTCGGCCCTCACCGACGACGCCGCCTTCACCACCCACCCCTCCGGCATCGACGCCCTGCGCTCCTACTCCCTCGCCGACATCTGCGCGGGCCCGATCTGCGGCTCCCCCGCCGTCCCGCAGATCGCCCAGTTCACCGTCCTCGCCATGCTCGGCCTCGCATTCCTCTACGGCAGTACGCGCATCGGCCGCGAACTGCTGCTCACCGGCGCGAATCCGGCCGCCGCCGAGCTGTCCGGCATCCCCACCGGGCGCCGGATCGTGCTCGCGCACACGCTCTCCGGGCTGCTCGCCGCGCTGGCCGGGTTCATGGCGGCGGCCGGCACGGGCACGTTCCGCGCCTCCATCGGTGACGACTTCATGCTGCCGTCCTTCCTCGGCGCGGTGCTCGGCGGCACCCTGCTCACCGGTGGGGTGGTGTCGGTGCTGGGCACGCTGTTGGGCACCGCGCTCGTCGGGGTGATCCGCAAGGGGCTCGATCTGCTCGGCGTGGGTCTGGAGAGCCTCAACATCTACCTCGGCTGTGTCCTGCTGCTGGCCCTGTCGGCCGACCGGATCCGCGCCGTGGTGTCCTATCGGAAGGTGGTGCGCTCCACATGAGCCGCGTGAACATGCTTGCTGGTCAAGGGAGTTGGGCTGCCGGAGCGCTGCGCCGGTTCTCCCGTTCCACGGCGGCGATGCTGCTCGCCGTGGTCGTGGCCGGGTATGCGGCACTGGGCATCGCCTCGTCGGGCGCCTTCTTCGAGGGCCCCTCGGTGCGGGTCTTCCTCCAGTACCTGGCCACGCCCATCCTCATCGGCCTCGCCCAGATGGTGGCGCTGTGCGTGGGCCAACTCAACCTCGCCGTGGGCGCGTTGGGCGGATTCACCGCCTGCCTCATGGGCGTTCTCATGGCCGACCACGGTGTGCCCGCCGAAGTCGCCGTGCTGGTGGGCCTGTTGACCGCGACGGCGATCGGCCTGGCGACCGGTGTCGCCATCGTCGCCACTCAGATCAACGGGTTCATCGTCACCCTCGCCACGATGACGATCCTGCTCGGAGCGCAGTACCGGCTGACCGGCACCCGTACCGTCGACGGCTACTCGCGCACCCTGCGCGACCTGGGCACGTCGGCGCCGCTGAACATCCCGCTCGTCTTCGTCACCGCGCTCGTCGCGGCGGCACTGCTGGCGGCCTTCATGTACCGCACGGTCGCGGGCCGCAGGCTCCTCGCCGCGGGCGGCAACCCGCTCGCCGCCCGGCTGTCCGGGATCTCCACCGACCGGCAGATCGTGGTCGCGCACACCCTGTCCGGGCTGCTGGTCGGTGTGGCCGCGGTGACGGCCACGGCCTCGCTGCCGGGCGTCAACCGCAGCGTCGGCGGCGACTGGCTGCTGCCGAGCTTCGCCGCGCCAATCATCGGGGGCGTGGCGCTCACCGGCGGTTCGGTCGCGGTGTTCGGGACCGTGCTGGCGGCCTTCGTGACCCGGCTCATCGACGCGGCGCGGGCGCAGTTCTCGCTGGACCCGAGCTGGGTGAACCTCCTGATCGGCCTGGTGGTCCTGGGCACGGTCGCCGGTGGACGGCTGCACCAGACCCGCCTGGAGAAGAGCCCGCAGTCACCAACTGCCCTGCCGCAGCCGGGAGGTGCCCGGTGAGCGACACGGTCCTGCTCGAATGCGACGACCTGGTCAAGGTCTTCCCCGGTGTCCGGGCACTGGACGGCGTGGGCCTGCGGCTCACCGCCGGCACCGTCCACGCACTCCTCGGCGAGAACGGCGCCGGCAAGTCCACCCTCATCAAGGTCCTGACCGGAGTCCACTCCCCCGACGGCGGCACGCTCACCTGGTGCGGCCAACAGGTCCAGCTCCGCTCGCCGTTGGAGGCGACCCGTACCGGCATCGGTGTCGTCCACCAGGAACGCAATCTGATCCCGGACTTCTCGGTGGCGGAGAACATCACCCTGCAACACCCGCCCTCCCACCACGGCCTGATCGACCGTCAGGCCATGACCGCACCGGCCCTGGCATGTCTCGCGGAGTTGGGAGTCGACCTCGATCCGCACCAACCGGTACGTGAACTGTCCGTCGCCCAGCAGCAGTTGGTGGAGATAGCCAAGGCCCTCCACACCGAGAGCCGGGTGCTGCTGCTGGACGAACCCACCGCCTCCCTCTCCCCACAAGAGGCGGAGCACCTCTTCGAGGTCATCCGGCGACTGGCCGGGCGGGGTGCCTGTGTGGTCTTCGTCAGCCACAAACTCGAGGAGGTCTTCGCCGTCTGCGACACGGTCACCGTGCTGCGCGACGGGAAGTCGGTACTGGAGTCCGCACCCCTCGCCGAACACACCCACGACGACATCGTCGGCCTCATGGTGGGCCGCGCCCACACCGCGACGGAGCTGCGCCCACGCACGGTCGACCGTACCGCCGCACCGACTCTCGTCCTGGACGCGGTGTCCACGGCCGGCGGACACCGTGACATCAGCCTGGAGGTCCGCCCCGGAGAGATCGTCGGCCTGTACGGCCTGGTCGGCGCCGGACGCAGCGAGTTGGTGAAGGCCGTGCTCGGCCTGGACCGCATCACCGGCGGCGAGGTCCGCGTGCACGGCACGCCCGCCCGCATCACCTCGCCCCGCCAGGCGCTGCACGAGTTCGGCATCGGATACGTCACCGAGAACCGCAAGGAGGAGGGCGTCTTCCTGGAGCAGCCCGTCGTACGCAACATCACGGTGACGGTGTGGAAGCGACTCGCCAAGGCCCTCGGATTCGTGTCGGCCCGCGAGGAGCGCGACACCGCCCAGGATCTCGTCGACCGCCTCGGCATCCGGGTCTCGGGACTCCAGCAGAACGCCGGTGAACTCTCGGGCGGGAACCAGCAGAAGGTCAGCCTCGCCAAGTGGCTTGCCGCGGACACCAAGTTGCTCGTCATCGACGAACCGACGGTGGGCGTCGACGTCCGTACCAAGCGGGCCTTCCACGAACTGATCTGGGACCTGGCCGCCGACGGTCTGCCCATCCTCCTCATCAGCAGCGACCTCGCCGAGACGGTCACCCTCGCCGACCGCATCGTGGTCATGACGGACCACCGGGTCCGCGGCGAGATCGACAACGACCGTGACTACGACCGCGTGAGCGGCCGGGTGATCCGCCTGATCCACGACCGCGATACGGTGCGGTCATGAAGCGCGTGGCCCAAGTGATCGCCGTACGCCCGGAACTGCTCGACGAATACCGGGAGTTGCACCGAGCCGTGCCCGAGCCGGTGCTCGACCGGATCCGGCGCAGTCACATCTCCAACTACTCGATCCATCTGCTGGGCGACCGTCTGTTCAGCTACTTCGAGTACCACGGCGAGGATCTCGCCGCGGACCTGGCGGCGATGGCCGAGGACGAGGCCACCCAGCGGTGGTGGAAGCTCACCGCGCCCTGCCAGGTGCCCGTGCCGGAGGCGGCACCCGGCGAATGGTGGGCCGCGGCGGAACAGGTGTTCCTCATGGAGTGACGGAAGCGGGCCCCGACTCCCGCTGCCTCGGGGGCCGTTCAGGCGACAGGGTCAGCGCCGTCGTCGTCGAGCTGCCGCTCCAGACTCCGGGTGAGATGCTCCGTCATCGCCTCGGCCGCCCGCTCGGGGTTGCGGCGCAGGATCGCGCGGACGATCCGTTCGTGCTCGGCGACGGTCGGGCCCTCGGCGCCGACCACCTTGCTGAGCCGGAAGATGTGCAGATGGGCGTGGAGTCGTTCCACCGCGTCCGCGAGCAGCGGCCGGTGCGTGGCCTGTCCGATCGCCTCGTGGAAACGCTGGTCGAGGGCGGCGAAGTCGCGGTAGGACGCGTACCGGCCCTTGGGGCTCGGGTGGGCCTGCAGTTCCTCGACGATCCGCTCAAGGCCGTCGAGCTGTGCCTCGGTGGCGTTCACCGCGGCCAGCGCGGCTGCCCTGGGTTCCAACAGCAGCCGCATCTCGAAGAGTTCCTCAAGACCCCGGCGGGTCAGCAACTGCGTGGCCCGGTATCCGGAGAGCGCGCGCTTCACGACCAGGCCCTCGGACTCCAGCCGGGCGAGCGCCTCGCGGACGGGGGTCGGCGAGACCTTGAGCGCCCGGGCCAGCGAATCGATGCCGACCCGTGCGCCGGGGGCGATCTCGTGGTCCATGACCATCGCCTTGATGCTCTCGTACACGCTGTCCGACAGCGCCAGCCGGACGGGCGGCACGCTCGGCTCGTCGCCTTCGTCCGGAACCCCGGCCGCGGAAGGACTGTGCGGCGGCATCCCCACTCCCCCTCAAAGGCTTGGCGTATCCGCACAGTTTAGCCAGGTGGACGGAGCGGGCCGCCGGGAACGGAACACCTCGGTCCGGCGACAGCGACCGTCACCCCGCCTCAGCGGGAACCGCCGCTCCCTCGCTCTTCTCGGCCAGGTCGAGGCTGCTGCGCAGGCCGGTCGGCTTGAGCAGGATCGCGGCGATCACCGCGAGCAGGGCGGCCCCGGCGGAGAGCAGGAAGATCTGCGCGGTGGCGTCCCCGTAGGCGACACGGACGATCTCCCGCACGGCGCCGGCGTCCGATCCGGTGGCGGTGCTCCGCAGTCCCGCGTCGGCGAGACCGTGCGCGATCTGGTCCTGGACGTGCCGGGCCAGTACGGCGCCGAGCACGGAGACACCGATCGTGCCGCCGAGCGAACGGAAGAAGGACACCGTGGAGCTGGCCGCGCCGATGTCCTTGAGCGGGACGGTGTTCTGCACGACGAGCACCAAGTTCTGCAGCGTCATCCCGACGCCCATCCCGACGCAGAGCATCTCCACGCTCAGCAGGAGGATCGGCGTCCTGGAGTCGAGGGTGCCGAGACCGGCGAAGCCGACGGTGAGCAGGACGGCCCCGGTGATGATGAACGGCTTGATCTTCCCGGTCCTGCTGATCAGCCGCCCCGCGACCGTGGAGGCGACGAGGATCCCCGCCATCATGGGAATCGTCAGCAGACCGGCCTCGGTCGGACTGTGCCCCCGGCTGAGCTGGAAGTACTGGCTGAGGAAGACGGCCGCGCCGAACATGGCCGTACCGACGGCGAGGCTGCCGACGATCGCCAGGGCGGTCGTCCGCTGCCGCACGATGCCGAGCGGTACGACGGGTTCGGCGGCCCGCGACTCCACCCACACGGCGACGGCGATCAGCACCAGCCCGCCGCCCACCATGGCCCCGGTCTGCCAGGAGGCCCAGCCGAAGGAGTTGTCGACGAAGGACACCCACACCAGCAGCACACTGACCCCGGCGGCGATCAGGGTCGCCCCCAGGTAGTCGATCCTGACGTTCTCACGGCGGATGACGGGCAGGTTCAGCGTCCGCTGGAGCAGGAACAGGGCTACGACGGCGATCGGCACGCCGATGAAGAAACACCACCGCCACCCCAGCCACGAGGTGTCGACGATGACCCCGCCGAGCAACGGCCCGCCGATGGTCGAAGTCGCCGTGACACTGCTGAGGTAGCCGCTGTAGCGACCGCGCTCGCGGGGCGGAATCATCGCCGCCAGGGATATCTGGACGAGGGCCTGCACACCACCCACACCGACACCCTGCAGAGCCCGCGAGGCGATGAGCTGCCCGGCGGTCTGACTGACCCCGGAGGCCACGGCCCCCAGCACGAACACGGCGATGGACGCCTGCACGAGGGTCTTCTTGCTGAACAGGTCGGCGAGCTTGCCCCAGATCGGTGTCGTCGCCGTGGTGGTGAGCAGGGTCGCGGTGACGACCCACGTGTACTGGGTCTGCGATCCGTGCACCGCCCCGATGATCTTCGGCAGCGCGCTGGAGACGACCGTACTGCTGAGGGTGGACACGAACAGCGCCAGCAGCAGCCCGCTGAGCGCCTTCAACACCTTGCGACGGACCGCGGGGGACGTGTCCGTGGGGCTCGCCCCATTCACTGCCGCACTCATCCGACGAACCCCCCGCGCCCAGCTCGCTATACGCCATGTATAGCGACATCGCTTTACCATACATGGTGTATAGCCGTGCTGGGCGCGGGACTTCTGAGGCGTCGTTCGCCGGCTACTTCAGGTCGAGGGTGTCCCCCGCGGCCGCCTTCAGCGAGGTGGTCGTGGTGCCGGGGAAGTACCAGCGCCAGCTGCCCGCCGAGGTGACGGTCACCTTGGTGGTCAGCTGCCCGACGTTGCCCGTCGTGACGGTCCTGACCGTGGCGTAGTGGGCGGCGCCCTTCTTCCTGAACTGGAGCTTGACCTGCTGCCCGGGGAACCCGTGGTACTTGCGGTCCTCCCAGTTGGCCCGCGACAGCTTGCCGGTGACGGTCACCTTGGCGTTCTTGGCGACCTTCTCGGGTGCGATCACCATGGTGAGCCGGGCGGCCCTCTTGACCTTGTACTCAGCGATGTGGTCGGAGATCCAGTAGTCGCCGTCGTTGGCCTTGACGGTGGCGTTGATCTGCCAGACCCCGGCGACCTTGTTGGAGTCGATGTCGTCGCTGTCGGCGATCCAGGCCGGGTCGATGGTCAGCGTGGCCCGGCACACCGAGGTCGTCGCGCTCTTCTTCGTGCAGGACGAGTCGTCGTTCCAGGTCGCGAAGGTGTAGGCGCTCGTCTTGTTGAAGGTGCTGACGTGCGTGAGCCCCTTCACCCCCGAGTTGTCCTTGACGGTGATGTCGACCGGGTAGCGGATCGTCTCGGCCGTGCCCACGATGACGTTGCCGCCACCGTTGACGACGGTCTTCACCACCCGGACATCACCCCGCCCCTCCGCGTGTGCCCCGGTCGCCGTCACCAACACCAGGGCCGCAGCCCCACCGGCCGCGGCCCAGGCCGTTCTGCCTCTCATGGTCCTCCCCTTGTCGTGTGCGTGCCAGGAGAGGCTATGTGATCAGGGCCTTTCCCCGGCCACCCGGTCGGGGCGTCGGCGGACCCGGTCACCGTTCCAGGTGGGCCAGCAGGAGGTTGGGGTCCTCGGCGGTGACGTAGGCCGCGCTCAGGACATAGGCCGTGTCGCCGCGCAGGGCGATCGAGGTCGGGTTCCGCAGGCCGTCGGCCTCGGTCAGTACGACGGTGTTGCCGGCGTGCGGCTCGACGAGGACGACCTCACTCGAACCGTTGACGGTGGCGAGCAGTTGGTCCCCGCGCCCGGTGAAGGCGAAGTCGTCGACCCCCGGCAGGCCGGTGGCCTCGGTGCGGACCCGGCCCGCGCGTCCGTCCCGCAGGACGGGGATGCGTACGACGGTGCCCTGGTCGAGGTTGGTGACCCAGAGCGCCCCGCCCCGGATCTTCAGGCCGTTGGCACCGAGGAAGCCGGCCGACGCCAGTTCCGGGGCGGTGGACCAGGCGGTGGGAGTGCCGCCGGAGACGGGCACCTTCCAGACGGTGCCGAGCACGGAGTCGGTGACGTACAGGGTGCGCGAACGGGCGTCCAGCGCAAGGCCGTTGGGCAGCCCGTCCGCCGGCAGCGCGGCGATCCGCTCCGGTGCGCCGCCCGGCCGCAACCGCCATACGCCGGTGAGGTCGGCGGTGCCGGTGGCGTAGAGGAAGTACAGCGTCCCGTCGTGGGCCCGGACGATGCCGGACGTCAGCGCGAAGCCCAGGACGGGGGTGTGGACCCCGCCGTCCGCCGGCGCGGGCAGGGTCGCCAGGATCCGAGTGGCGCCCTTGGGCGAGAGCCGGGCGATCTGGCGGGCGGCGGCGAAGGTGACGTAGGCGCTGCCGTCCGGGGCGAGCGCGATGTTCTCCGGGGTCTGCCCCTTGGCCAGGTCGAAGTGGCGGGCGATCCGCGCGTCGCTCAGCGGCGCGGAGACGGCCGACGCGGGAGCCGGGGACAGCACGGCGGTGGCGGTCGCGACGACGACGGCCGTGGACAGGACCGACTTGGTGAGGATCTTGCGCATGGGTTGGTTCCTTCTTGAGAGGTGAATTCGGACGGTGCTTTCGGGCACGGCTATTGGGCACGGCTTTCAGGCCCTGCTTTTGGGCCCTGCTTTTGGGCATGCGGCAGCGCGGTGCCGATGCGCCGATGCGCCGATGACATTGATGCGGGCGGCGGTCGACCGCCCTGGACGGGGTCAGTCCGTATGGACCCTGGACCCGTTCGACGCGGACCCGGCCGGTACGGCGGCCTGGGCGAGCAGGGTCAGTGCCGCGCGCGAGGGTGAGTCGGCCGGGGTGGTGGCGACGACGAGGCTGATGCCACGCCCGAGACCGAGGCTCTGCTGCACGACCGTCAGCGGACCCACCAGCGGATGCTTCATGTCGTACGCGGCGAACATGTGCGACTTGACGCGGTGATCGGCCCACATCGAGGCGAACTCGCCGCTCTTGGAGCTCAGTTCACCGACCAGCGCGTGCAGCGCCGCGTCGTCGGGGAACCGGCCCGCCATCAACCGGAGGTTGCCCACCACGGCCCTGGCCTTGGTCGGCCAGTCCGCGTACAGATCGCGGGTGTGCGGGTCCAGGAACACCAGCCGGGCCAGGTTGGGGCGCTCGGCCGGCCGGTCCGGGGCCTCGGGGTCGAGGTGCCCGGCGAACAACGTGTGCCCCAGCCGGTTCCACGCCAGCACGTCGGCGCAGCGGCCCTGCACGATCGCGGGAGTGTCTCCCAGCACGTCCAGGAGCTGGGCGTTCTCCTCCGTCACCCGCTCCGCCGGGAGCCGTCGGCCCCGGGGGCGCTGTCTGCCCGTACGGGCCAGATCGTGCAGATACCGCCGCTCTGGTTCGTCGAGCCGCAGGGCACCGGCCAGCGCGTCCAGTACTTCCGGCGACGCGCTCGGCGACTGTCCCTGTTCCAGCCGCGTGTAGTAGGAGACGCTGACCCCCGCGAGCAGCGCCAGTTCCTCGCGCCGGAGACCGGGCACGCGTCGTCGCTCCCCGTAGGTGCTCACCCCGACGTCCGCAGGACGGAGGTGAGAACGCCGAGCCTTCAGAAAATCCCCGAGCTGCGTTTCTGCGTTCACGGAACTCAGTATGGGCAGCGATCGCGCCCGCAGCCTGACCCAACTTCGGGTAGGCAAGGGCGGGTTCGACTCCCCGGGCCGGCCATCCTCCCGTCACTCCGTGTGAGCCCGCTTGACACCGGCTTGTTGTCGATTCGACAGTGTCGGGCGTGACAGCCTCCGCGGTACGACCGGACGGACATCCGCTGCGCCTGCTCTGCGAATCGCTGCGGTCCCGGCTCACGAACTCAGCCTTGAGCTCACCGACGACATCAGACGCGAGATCCCCTCGTACGCGGCGATGCCGCTCGCCGAGCAGCGCCGGACGGTACGGGTGCGCCTCGGCTATGTGCTGCGCGGCCTCGCCCTCGATGTGGAACCGACGGCCGAGGACCTGCTGGAGGTGCAGACCGCGTCCCGCCGAAGGGCGTACTACGGCCTGCCCGTCCAGGACGTGCTCGCGACCTTCCATCTCGTCTCGCGCCGACTGTGGGACGAACTGCGGGACGCGGCGCGCGGTACGGCGGCCGAGGACACCGCGATCGAGCTGGTCGCGCCGCTGTGGCTGTGGGTCCAGGCGATGAGCGGTGTCGTCGCGGACGTCTACGCGGACGAGGCCGGGGCACGGTATGGCCGTGAGGCCGGTCTGCGCCAGCGTTTCCTCGAGCTGCTCCGCACCGGTGGGGCGCCCCGCGAGCACACCGCCGAGATCGCCCGTGAGCTGGGCTTCGACCCGGACGGCGAGTTCCAGGCCCTGTGCACGACGGCCGCCGTGTGGGCCGCGGAAGGACGCCTCGGCCTGTTGCAGCGCGCGGCACAGCAGCTCGCCGGCAAGATCTCCTGCGGTCTGAGCGGTGAACTGATGGTCGCCATCACCCAGCGGGGCGACCCGGCCGACCTCGTCAGCCGCGTGACCAAACTGGGCGGCGACGACGCTCTCGTGGGCGTCGGCCTCGTCCGGTCCGGGCTGGCCGGCGCGGAGATGAGCATCAGCGACGCCGAACGCGCCCTGGTGGTCGCCGAACAGGGCGGCCGTGCCACGTCGTTCGAGGACGCCTGGCTGCGGGCGAGCCTCGTCGACAGCCGGGACCGGCTACTCCCCCTCTTCACCGAGATCCGTCGGGTCGCGGGCGAGCAGCCCCAACTGGCCGAGACCGTCCTCGCGTTCGCCGACGCAGGGCTGTCGCTCGCACATACCGCCGACGCGCTCCGGATCCACGCCAACACGGTGGCCTACCGGCTCGGCCAGTGGCACAAGCTCACCGGCACCGACCCGCGCAGCTTCGACGGCCTGTTGCGCTCGGTCGTCGGCATCACAGGCTGACGTCGCCAGTTGACTTTGACTGTGACTGTGGAATCCACAGCGAACCGCCCGATCACTCCATGATCACGCCGAAGACCGCCCTCCGCCCGATTCCTACACTCCGTAGTTGACGATGTGCCGCGTTCAGGCGGCATTCCATAAAACGATGGAATGGATCAGGAATGGCCGAGACGGACCCGAGTTCCTATGTCATGGGAAACAGCTCGGAGGAGGCGGACAGGCTCGGAATACAGGCCTCTCTCTACGACCGCCATACCGAATACCTGCTGAGGACCGCGGGGTTGAAGGAGGGAATGCGTGTCCTCGACGTCGGCTGCGGTACGGGTGAGGTGTCGCTCTGCGCCGCGCGGATCGTCGGCCCGAGCGGCCGGGTCCTCGGCGTCGACATGGAACCGGGTGTCCTGGAGCGCGCACACGCCAACGCGGCGGTGTCCTCCGCCGACAACGTCACCTTCGAACAGGACGATCTCTCCGACCTCCGTACCACCGGGCCCTTCGACGCCGTGGTGGGGAGGCTGATCCTGATCCACCTCGACGACCCGGCAGCGGTCGTGAAAGAGCTGACACGGTTGGTGCGCCCCGGTGGCGTCATCACCTTCCAGGACTTCAACATCTCAAGGACGCGCGCCGTCCCCCACGTCCCCCTGGTGACGCAGACCGTGGAGTGGATCGCGGCAGCGCTCAGGGAAGGCGGCCGAAACCCCGACATGGGTGAGCAACTGGCCCATGTGCTACGGCTTTCAGGGCTGCCCGAGCCCCGGGTGGCGGTCGCCGTGCCCACCGGCGGACCCGACTCGGCCGCGGTGACCCTGATCGCCGAGTCGGCGCGCAGTCTCCTGCCGGTGATGGAGCGCGGCGGAATCACCACCGCCCGGGAAGCGGACCTCGACACCCTGCGCGCCCGTATGTCCCGCGCCTGCACTGAGGTCCAGGCGACGGTCTACGTCCCGGAACTCGTCGCCGCGTGGGCCGTGTTGGACTGAAGACGTCAATCGCTCGACGGCAACTCCCTGAACTGTGCGGCGAGTTCACTGCGGGAGCGGATGCCGAGCTTCGAGTAGACATGCGTCAGGTGGTACTGGACGGTCTTGACCGAGATGAACAGCTCCAGCGCCGCCTGCTGGTTGGTGGCCCCGTCCGCGACCAGCCGGGCCACGGCCCGTTCCTGCGGGGCGAGTTGGACCATGCCGAGGGTGAGGCGGCCGGTGTGCAGACCGCCCGCCTGCAGTTCAGGTCGCAGTGTTCCACGTAGGTGCGGGCGCCGAGGGTGGCGTAGGCGTCGCGGGCGTTCTTCAGAACGGTGTCGGCCTCCCGGCGTTTGCCGGCCCGGCGCAGGGTCTGACCGTAGGCGAAGTCGACCCGGGCCCGGTCGTAGGGGAACGGCAGGTGTTCCAGGTGGGCGAGGGCCAGCTCGAACTCCTTGCGCGCCGCGTCGATGTCACCATGCACGGCGACGAGCCGGCCCCGGGCGAGGCCGAGGCGGGCCTGTGCGGAGCGTCGCCCCCGACGGGCGGCCAGTTCCTCGTGTGGGCCGAGAAAGGCATCGGCCTCGCCCCAACGGCCGGTCACCACAAGGGCGTTGGCGTACATGTCGGGCCAGGGCCAGAAGCCCGGTTCGTCGACGCCCTCCCGTTCCGCAGCAAGCAGCGGACGGACGCGGCCGACGTCGACACCGAACGCGTAGACACCCTCGTCGCCGAACTGCTGACCGCCGCCCACCACATCATCCGCCGCCACGAGGTGACGTACGCCGAGTACGACGCGCGGAAGTCCTGGCTGATCCGGTTCGGCGAGGACGGCGAGTGGCCGCTCTTCCTCGACGTATGGCTGGAGCACGCCGACGAGGAGGTCGCGGGCGCGAGCCGCGAAGGCAGCAAGGGCACCATCGAAGGCCCCTACTACGTGCCCAACTCGCCTGCCCTGCCCGCCGATTCGACCCTCCCCATGAGGGACGGCGAGGACGGCACCGCGCTGCTGTTCCAGGGCCAGGTCCGCTCCGTCGACGGCACCCCTCTGCCCGGCGCCACCCTCGAGATGTGGCACGCCGACAACGACGGCCTGTACTCCCAGTTCGCCCCCGGCCTCCCGAGTGGAACCTGCCTGGCACGGTCGTCGCCGACGACCAGGGCGGCTTCCGGATCCGCACCATCCAGCCGGCGCCGTACCAGATCCCGGCCGACGGCAACGGCCGGGAGGTCACCTACGACTTCGTTCTCGACAAGGCGTGACGCACCGTACTGTTCGCCGTACACACGCAGGTCTCCCTCCCCCGCGACCTCGCCTCCAAGATCCGCGCCGACCTGGTGGCCCGCGAGAAGTCCTACTGCCAGGAACTGCAGAAGTCGGGGCGGTGGGTGTACATCTGGCGGTGCGTCGGCCAGTACGCCAACATCAGCGTCTTCGACGTCGCCGACAACGAGGCGCTGCACCAACTCCTGTGGGATCTACCGCTGTTCCCCTACATGACATGACGATCGAGGTGACACCGCTGGCACGTCACCCCTCGGACCTCACGGCGGCCTCGACATCGGTCTGAGAAACGACGACCGTCGGTTCGAGCAACGACAACGTCCGCTGCCCGGCGTCCAGTTGGGCACGGACGCCGACCGGCATCGGCAGATTCGGCCCGGCATGCCCGAACTCGACGTTGCCCAGGACCGGGATGTCACGGTCGCCAAGGACATCGAGAACTATGTCCCGGAGAGTCGGGAGCCCGTCGTCGGACGTCCCGAGCCCGTCGATCTCGTGCGGGACGCCCACGACCATGCCGGAGATCCGATCGAGAATGCCGCAGTGCCGCAGCACATGCAGAAGGCTCCACACATGCGCCGCCTGGCCGCCCAGCTCCTCCCAGAACAGCACGGCGCCGTCGAACCGTTCGAGCGGCAGGGCGTACGGCGTCGCCTGCGCGAACACGATGCGATTAATCACCCCGCCGATCAGCGGGCCTTCGGCGCGACCGGCGCGCCAGCACTCCCAGGACGGGGTGGTCGGCAGCGCGCCGATCGCCTCGCCGCCGGTCAGCAGCCTCAAGTAGAGCCGCTCAAGCACCACTTGGCGCTCCGCCGACGCTCTCTGCCAGTGGCCGCCGAGTCCCGGGGTGGCCAGGTCGGCGTGAAACCCGACGAGGCCGGTGCGCGCGTAGAGCACCAGGTGCAGCAGCGAGATGTCGCTGTAGCCGAGGACCGGCTTGGGATCGGCGGCGACCGCCTCGAAGTCGATCAAATCCAGATAACCGAGCGCCGTCTGACCACCGTCGTGCGCGACGATCGCCCGCACCTCGGGATCACGCAGGAGGCCGTTGAACTCCTCGGCGATCTCCGCAGGCCGCGCCGCACTCCACCAACGCTGCCGCCCTGCCCGCAGAAGGGGCGCCAGCCGCACCCGGAAACCCATCCGCTCCAGCACGACCACCGCCTGCTCAAGGTCGGGCCCGTAGACGGCGTGCAGCGGTCCGGACAGCGCGGCGATGACGACGAGATCCCCGGGCAACAGGGCCCGGGGCCGGAGCAGTTGGGGCGGAACGGTACGGGTCACCGAGGCAGTCTCGCGGCGCCCGCAACAGCACGCCACTCATTTACCGACCGGCCGCTACCGGCCGCTACCGCCCTGCCTGTTCGACTGTCAGACTCGCAGCCATGAGGCGCAATGGATCCGTCGATCGCGCACTCGACCTGGAAGAGCGCCTGTACCGGAAAACGAAGCGGGCATTCGGCGAGGAACATCTGGTCCTCTATCATCTGCCCTCCCGGCGGGAGATTCCCTGCGCTCTCGGCGAATATCACGAAGTAAACGGCTCCTGGCAATCCGCAACCCTCATTTACGGACCGTGGGACACCGACCGGAACCACACGCGCATCGTCCACAGACCTGGCAATTGCAGACAACCATCGACGACCACAACGTCCTGGTGACGGGCCGCGGGCCATCCGGAGACCTTTCCCTTGAGACGGCCGCCGACATCGCCCCATTCATCGATGCACGGCGGCGCAGACGCCTTCCATTCCCGGTGGAGGAATCGTCAAATTCCCTTGATCGAGCTACCCGCGGGTACCCGCCGCCACCCGCGTAACCCCAAAAACATAACGCTCGTTGCGTAAGCGCACATCACAACCATCGCAAAAGACAAGAGGACCCGTTCAATGCCTCACGGCAGCGCACTGCGCAGCGCGATCACCGCTTCCGGCACGACTCCTCTGATCGGCGTGTACGACATGTACTCGGCGTCGATCGCCGCCCAGCACTACGACGGCCTCTTCGTCTCCGGGTTCGGATTCGCGGCGTCCTTCTACGGCCTGCCGGACATCGGTTTCATCGCGTGGCCGGACATCGTGGCGTTCACGGAACGGCTTCGCTGGGCCTTCCCCCGCCATCACCTGCTCGTGGACATCGACGACGGCTACGGCGACCCGGAGGTGGCCTGTCATGTCGTACGTCGGCTGGAGCGGGCCGGTGCCTCGGGGGTGATCCTGGAGGACCAGAAGCGTCCGCGGCGGTGCGGTCATGTGGCGGGCAAGCAGCTCCTCCCGCTCGACGAGTACCTCGACAAGCTCGAACGTGTGCTGGCCTGCCGGACCACCGACCTGACCGTGGTCGCGCGGACCGACGCGACCGACGAGGCCGAGATCCTCACGCGCGCCAAGGCGCTCGCCGCCACCGACGCCGACGTGGTGCTGGTGGACGGAGTGCGTGACGTCGACGCGATCCGCCGGATCCGCGACTCCATCGGCGACAAGCCGCTGCTGTTCAACCAGATCGCCGGTGGCCGCTCCCCCCGCTTGTCCCTGGGCGAGTTGGCGGAACTCGGCGTGGACGTCGCGATCTACAGCACCCCCTGTCTCTTCGCCGCGCACGAGGCGATGGACAAGGCTCTGACCGACCTCAAGCTGACGGGCGGACGGCTCCCGGAGACGGGGGACGGCGGAGTCGGCGTGCCCCAGTCCGTCGAACTGCTCACCCGCAATCTCCAGGCCACACCGAGCTGACGCGACGGAGCCCTCTATCTCCGGTTGGACCCGGTGATCGTCCCGCGGCACGAGGACGGCGCCCCACCTCCGCCATAGCCTCGATCACATCGAGAAAGCGCGCGGCCCCTCGACGGAGCCGGCCGCCCGCTCTCCGGTACGCGGCGGCGCCGGCAGCGCAGCGCGCCGCGGCGATCCCATTCCCCGAGAGCGCGGAGGCGTTGTGCCCGTATTCGGATTGCCCCCTTTCCCCGGCCGACGGTCGCGAAATCTCCGTACGGCCACGGCAGTTGTGGTCACCTCGGCCGCCGCGTTCACGTTGAGCGCGCCGACGGCAACCCCGATCTCAACCGTGCCGGTGGCAGTCGGCACCCGCGGCGGATCCCCCTACGTCGCGCTCGGCGACTCCTACGCCTCGGGTGCCGGGCTGGCCGGGGTGAAGGACGCCAAGTGCGACCGTACGAGCGGCAGTTACCCCGGTCAGATCGCCAAGTTCCGTTCCGTCACCGGAGCGCGCCACGCTTTCAAGGACGTCACCTGCAGCGGCGCCACCACATCCGACTTCTGGAACAGCCGGGGCGGCACCCCGCCCCAGATCGACGCCCTCACCCCCGACACGAGACTCGTCACCCTGACGCTGGGCGGCAACGACGTCGGCTTCTCCAGCGTGCTCGCCACCTGCGCGCGCCTCGGCTCCTCCGACCGGGACGGCAGCCCCTGCGAGCGGTACTTCACGGCGGACGGCAAGGACGTACTGGAGGAGCGAGTCGCCACCATGGAGGGGCGCGTCCACGACGTGCTCGCCGACATCGGACGGCGCAGCCCGCACGCGAAGGTGATCGTCGTCGGATATCCCGCGCTCTTCCCCGACGACGGCGTCGCCTGCCCCGAAGTCCCGTTCGCCAAGGGCGACTTCGCCTATCTGCGGGACACCACGAAGAAGGCCAACCGGGCGCTGGAGCGTCAGGCGGAGGCCGCCGGGGCGGGTACCTCCTTCGCGGACACCTACACGCCGACGATCGGCCACGACATGTGCCGACCCCGCGACGAACGGTGGATCGAGTCCCTGACCCCCGGCCCGAACACCATGGCCGCGCACCCCAACGCCATCGGCCAGTCGGTCATGGCGGCGTCGGCGCTGCGGCAGATCTACAAACCCTTCCACAAGCCGTAGCGGTCGACTTCACCAAAGCACCAGGTCAGGGCAGCATCGCCAAACGGACCGCGCCCCACCCGCCGTATAGTCGCGTCATGCAAGAGACTGGGCGGATGGAGCCGACGCCCCGCAGGAACCTGCGCGAAGAGCAGAAGATCCTCACCCATCGCCGACTGCTCGAAGCGGCCGTCACGGTGTTCACCGAGAAGCCCTTTCTCGAAGCGCGGATGGAGGACATCGCCCAGGCCGCGGGGGTGACCCGGGTGACGGTCTACGCCCACTTCCCCGGCAAGGCCGAGATCGTGGACGCGCTGGTGGAGCGCCTGTACGGCCTGATGGGCGAGGCCTACGCCGACCTGGCCGCCCTTCCCCGGTGGACGCCGGCGGACATCCGGGCGTGGCTCGACGAGGCTGCGGTCCGCTGGCGCGAGATGGCGCCCATCCGTCGTGTCGCCAACGCGGCGGCCCCGACGGCACTGCGCAGCCTGGGCGACGGCCGGACGCAGTACGTCGAGGCGCACGAGCGGTATGTCGGGATGCTGGTCGGCGACTACGAGCGGTGGTGGGGCGTGGACCCCGCGGAGGCGCGGCAGCGTGCGCTGATGGCCGTACTGCAGACCGAGTCGTTCTTCTCCGCCTGGATCGCCGTCGAGTGGCCCTTGGAAACCGCGGACCCGCTGGGCCTGTTGGCCGACTCGCTCTGTCATCTCCTCGCCCCCGCAGTGGAGAGCGACAGTGCCTCGGCCTGAACGGGCCGTACGTCAGGGGTGGTTGACCCTCGGTGTCGTAGCCGATGACCAACCACCCCTGGAACAGCGGTCGTTGGTCAGCCGGTCTCGCCGACGGCCGTCGCCCCGGCGGCCGTTTGGGTGGCCACAACGGGTTCCGCATGCGGGGCGCGGGCGCGGACGCCGATCGTGACGAGGGCCACGGCGGCTGCCACCAGCATGCCGACTCCGCCGACGAGGGCGCAGGTGTGGAGCGCGTCGGTGAAGCTCGCGCCGTAGGCGGTCAGGGCCCGGCCGGTCGCCTCGCCGGAGTTGAGGTGCAGGAAGGCGCCCGCCTGGATGCCGACGCCGTTCACCGTGCCGATGACCTGGCCCTGGTCGGCGGGGCTCAGGCCGGACGCGGCGACGTGGCCGGGCAGGGTGCCCAGGGTGCGGTTGGTGAGGATGACGCCGAAGATGGCCGGGCCCAGGGCGCTGCCGATCTGGCGGAGCGCGCTGTTGGCGGCGCCCGCGGTGCTGCCGAGGCGGCGGGGCAGGCTGTTCATGGCGATGGTGGTGATCGGGGCCATCGCGAGCGCGATGCCGATGCCGAACACCGCGATGACCAGGGCCGCTTCGCCGGTGCCGGTGGTGGCGTCGAAGAGGTTGACCAGGAGCGCCCCGATGCCGCCGACGAGCAGGCCGGTCACCAGCACGAGGCCGGGCGAGAAGCGGTGCATCAGCCGGCCGACGACCGGGCCGAGGACGACGGTGAAGCCGTTGAGGGCGATCAGGCGCACCCCGATGTCCCAGGTCGAGGCGTGGTGGACGAGACCGAAGTACTCGCTGAGCGAGAAGACCAGACCAACCTGGGCGAACAGGGTGAGCGCCATGACGAACGCGGCCCCGGAGAACGCCGTGGACTTGAACAGACGCATGTCCAACATCGGGCAGCGGGAGCGCAGTTCGACGACCACGAAGGCCGGAAGTGCGAGGGCGGCCACGACGAACGCGGTCACGACCTCCGCCGAACCCCAGCCCGGAGCGCCGCCGCCCTCGATGACGCCGTAGACGATGCCGGTGATGGCGACGATCGCGAGGAGCTGGCCGGGGATGTCGAGGTGGCGTTCGCGGTCGGAGCGGGAGTCGACCAGGACGAAGGCGCCGACCAGGACCGTGAGGGCGCCGATGACCAGGGTGGGCAGGAAGATCCAGCGCCAGCCGGTGTGTTCGACGATCAGGCCGTTGAAGAGGGGGCCCAGGGTCAGGCCGAGGCCGAGGGCGGCGGTCCACAGGGCTATCGCGCCGGCCCGCTTGCGGTGGTCGGGACAGACGTGGCTGATCAGGCCGAGGGTGGCCGGGAGCAGTGCGGCGGTGCCGATCCCGGTGAGGGCCTGGCCGACGCAGACCTGGACGACGCTGTGCGCGGTGAGGGCGACGAGACAGCCGACGCAGGACAGCGCCAGGCCGATCAGGTACATCTTCTTGCGGCCGTAGAGGTCACCGATAACACCGCAGGTCAGCAGTAGGGCGGCGGTCGGGAGGATGAACGCGTCGGTGATCCACTGGAGCCCGGTGGTGGAGGCGTCCAGCGCCTGCTGGATCACCGGAAGCGCCACCGACACACCGACGACCGGCAGGTAGGAGACGAAGACTCCCAAGCAGGCCAGCAGGATCGTGCCGGTGACGTGGCGGGACGAGGAGTCCGGTTGGGGGGACGCAGGCGAGACTTCGGAGACCAGGGTCGGCATGGCACCTCTAAACGTCGTCGTACGGGGCGGTACGGGGCGGATTGACCGGGTGTGAACTGCGCGTGGCGTTCCGTGCCTGGCTACGGCGGGGGTGACGGTGCCGACTCCGTCAGTCGTGTCCCGTGGCCCGGAGGCTGACGTGGTTGTTCGGCTTGAATCTCCATTGACGTAAGCCATTTCGTTTCGGGAAATCGCTTCGGACCGTATACCGGGGACCCGGTCCTGGAGATGCCGTTGGACCTGCAAACTAAGCTGAACAGCGGCGACGACACACTGCTCCGCGGGGCATGAACGCGCAGGTGGGAGGCCGGTCAGCCGGCGGCGACGTTGGCCGTGATCAGCCGGAGGAGCTGCTTGGCGAGGGCGTCCTGGTCGGGGGTCAGGCCCATCGCGTCGCCGATCTTGGGGGGCACGGCGGCGGCCCGCTCCCGCATCCGCGCGCCGGTGTCGGTGAGCCGGATGGCGACCGAGCGCTCGTCGTCGAGCCGGCGTTCGCGGCGCAGCAGTCCGTTCGCCTCCAGCCGCTTCAGCAGCGGGGAGAGCGTGCTGGATTCCAGTTGGAGCGCGGCGCCCAACTCCCGTACGGAGATCGAGTCCTGCTCCCAGAGGACGAGCATGACGAGGTACTGCGGGTAGGTCAGGCCCAGTTCGTCGAGCAGCGGCCGGTAGCGGGCGGTCACCGCGCGGGAGGCCGCGTACAGCGCGAAGCACAGCTGGTCGTCGAGGAGCAGCGATCCCTCGGCCGGTTCCGCGGCGGCTGGGCTCATGGTGCGACTCCTCGCTCCGGTACTCCGGTGCTCTTCAGGGCAATCTCCACCTTATCGTTCAGGTCCGGTCGATCCTATCGAGCACGCTTTAGTTGTGCGCGACTTAATCGCACGCTACTCTCATCCTTGTGCCGCACCACCGGCCCCGGACCCCACCGGGCCCGTCCGCGGCACCCGCTCGTGAGGAGACCGTCATGACCGACAGCACCGCACCCCGCCCCGTCCTCGAACCCGCGGCGCAGGCCTTCGCCGAGGCGACCGCGAACCCGCCCTACCTCTTCGACCTCGCCCCGGCCGAGGGCCGCAAGGCGGTCGACGAGGTCCAGTCCGGCGACATCGCCAAGCCCGCCGTCGACGAGGAGTGGATCACCGTCCCCGGCGGCCCCACCGGCCAGGTCAGGGCCCGTGTCGTCCGCCCGGCCGGCGCCACCGGCACGCTCCCCGTGATCATCTACATCCACGGCGCGGGCTGGGTCTTCGGCAACGCCCACACCCACGACCGGCTGGTGCGCGAACTCGCGGTCGGCGCGCACGCCGCCGTGGTCTTCCCGGAGTACGACCTCTCCCCCGAGGCCCGCTACCCGGTCGCCATCGAGCAGAACTACACCGTGGCCCAATGGGTCGTGCAGCAGGGCGCCACCAAGGACCTGGACGCCACCCGTATCGCCGTCGTCGGCGACTCGGTGGGCGGCAACATGACCGCCGCGCTCACCCTGATGGCCAAGGAACGCGGCGATGTCCCCCTGGTCCAGCAGGTGTTGTTCTACCCGGTGACCGACGCGAACTTCGACACCGCCTCCTACCACCAGTTCGCGGAGGGCTACTTCCTGCGCCGCGACGGCATGCAGTGGTTCTGGGACCAGTACACGACCGACGAGACCGAACGCGCCCAGATCACCGCGTCCCCGCTGCGCGCCACCACCGAGCAGCTCACCGGACTGCCCCCGGCCCTCGTCATCACCGGCGAGGCCGACGTCCTGCGCGACGAGGGCGAGGCCTACGCCAACAAGCTCCGCGAGGCCGGGGTCCCCGTCACCGCGGTCCGCTTCCAGGGCATCATCCACGACTTCGTGATGCTCAACGCCCTGCGCGGGACGCAGGCCGCCGAGGCCGCGATCACCATGGCCGTGGCCGTGCTGCGCAAGGCACTCGCCACCGGCTGATCCCGGGAGCGCCCGCCCCCGCCTTCCGTACGGCACACTCGCCCCCATGGACACCGATGCGTTCGTACGGACCCTGGACCGGGAGGGCGGTCTGCTGGCCTCGGCCGCCGAGGAGGCGGGCGTCGCCGCCGAGGTGCCGACCTGTCCGGAGTGGCGGGTGCGGGATCTGCTCCGGCACACGGGGATGGTGCACCGCTGGGCGACCGCGTTCGTGGCGGAGGGGTACGCCGAGTACCACCCCGACGGCGGTCTGCCGGATCTCGACGGCGCCGATCTGGTGGCCTGGTTCAGGGACGGGCACCGCTCCCTCGTGGACGCCCTCGCCGCCGCCCCGCCCGACGTGGAGTGCTGGCACTTCCTGCCGGCGCCGTCACCGCTCGCCTTCTGGGCGCGGCGTCAGGCGCACGAGACGACCGTGCACCGGCTGGACGCCGAGGCGGCGCGCGGCGGGGTGGCCGGCGAGATCGCCCCGGACTTCGCGGCCGACGGCATCGACGAGTTGCTGCGCGGCTTCCATGCTCGCCGCAAGAGCAGGGTACGCAGCGAGGAGCCCCGGGTACTGCGGGTGCGGGCGACGGACACGGACAGCGCGGTGTGGACCGTACGGCTGTCCCAGGAACCGCCCGCCGCCGAGCGGGACGACACCGGGGATGCCGACTGCGAACTGGCCGGTCCTGCGGGGCAGTTGTACCGGGCACTGTGGAACCGGGGGCCGTTCCCGAGGGTGACCGGTGACATGTCGCTCGCCGGGCTGTGGCGGGAGAAGTCGGCGATCACCTGGAGTTGACGGTCCGTCAGCCGGACAGCATCCTCGTCAACACCGCGCGCTGCAGCGGGAGTACCTCGCCGTGCAGATCACGCCCCTTGTCCGTGAGGGTCACGCGTACGCCCCGGCGGTCCTCCGCGCACATGCCGCGCTCGACTAGACCGTCCTTCTCCAGCCGGGCGATCAGTCGAGACAGGGCGCTCTGACTGAGGTGGACGCGCTCGGAGATCTCCTGGACGCGATAGGCGCACGCGTCACCGGCCAGCACGTCCAGCACCTCGAAGTCGCTGCCGCACAGGCCGTGTTGATGGAGGGTGCGGTCGAGTTCGCACTGCGTGCGGGCGTGCAGCGCCAGCATCTCCCGCCACTGTTCCACGAGCGCCTGCTCGGCCTTCTTCGCCGCCATGACAGGGCACCGTAGCAGAGAAGTGGGTTTGTTGCATCGTAATTAAATGCATTTGCATTCGATGCATGCGCATGTAGTCTCTGCGGCATGACCACTCCGCTCTCCCCTCCCTTGTCCGAGGGACGTTGGACCCCACGGCTGTGGGGCACCCTGCTGGTGCTCTGCGCCGCGATGTTCCTGGACGCGCTGGACGTGTCGATGGTCGGCGTCGCCCTGCCCTCCATCGGCTCCGAACTGGACCTCTCCACCTCGACGCTCCAATGGATCGTCAGCGGCTACATCCTGGGATACGGCGGGCTGCTCCTCCTCGGCGGCCGGACCGCCGACCTGCTCGGCCGACGCCAGGTCTTCCTGGTCGCCCTGGGAGTCTTCGCGGTGGCCTCCCTGCTCGGCGGACTCGTCGACTCGGGTCCGCTGCTGATCGCCAGCCGCTTCATCAAGGGCCTCAGCGCCGCCTTCACCGCACCGGCCGGCCTGTCGATCATCACGACGACCTTCGCCGAGGGCCCGCTGCGCAACCGTGCCCTGTCCATCTACACCACCTGCGCGGCCACCGGCTTCTCGATGGGCCTGGTGCTCTCCGGCCTGCTCACGGAGGCCAGTTGGCGGCTCACCATGCTGCTTCCCGCGCCCATCGCGCTGATCGCCCTGCTCGCCGGCCTGAAGCTGCTGCCGCGCAGCGAACGCGAGAAGAACCACAACGGCTACGACGTCCCCGGCGCCGTCCTCGGCACCGCGTCGATGCTGCTGCTGGTCTTCACCGTCGTGCAGGCTCCCGAGGCCGGGTGGGCCTCGGCCCGAACTCTCCTGTCCTTCCTGGCGGTTGCCGTCCTGCTGAGCGTCTTCGTGTACGTCGAGCGGCGCTCCGCGGGGCCGTTGATCCGGCTCGGGGTGCTGCGCTCCGGCAACCAGATCCGCGCCCAGCTCGGCGCGATGGCGTTCTTCGGGTCGTACGTCGGCTTCCAGTTCCTCGTCACGCTGTACATGCAGTCGCTGCTCGGCTGGTCCGCGCTGCACACCGCTCTCGCCTTCCTGCCGGCCGGGGCGGTGGTGGCGGTGTCCTCGACGAAGGTCGGTTCGATCGTCGACCGGTTCGGCACGCAGCGGCTGATCGCGACGGGCTTCGCGCTGATGGTCGTCGGGTACGCGCTGTTCCTGCGGGTCAGCCTCGATCCGGGGTACGCGGCGGTCATCCTGCCGTCGATGCTGCTGATCGGCGCGGCCTGCGCACTGGTCTTCCCCTCACTGAACATCCAGGCCACCAACGGGGTCGAGGACCACGAACAGGGCATGGTCTCGGGGCTGTTGAACACCTCGGTGCAGGTGGGCGGCGCGATCTTCCTGGCCGTCGTCACGGCCGTGGTGACCGCACACGCCCCCGTACACGCCACCCCGCAGGCGGTGCTGGACAGTTACCGGCCCGGGCTGGTCGTGGTGACGTTCGTCGCCCTCGCCGGGCTGCTGATCACCTTGCCGGGGCTGCGCGGTCGTCGCGACCAGCAGACCCTCGTGGTCGCCAAGTCCACCGTGAAGGAGGCGGAAGCGGAGCGCGTGGCGGTCCGTGACTAGGGGGACGCCTCCCTGAGTGTGCGCCCGGCGGAGCCGATTGCTCCGCCGGGCGCACGCGTGTGAGACTCGTGGAATGAGCATGACCGGGGGACGGCGCACACAGGCCGAGCGGGACGCGATGACCGTCGAGATCGGGTACGCGCTGGTCAGCGCGGTTTTCGCGGCTGTCGTCGTGTTCGGGGCGGTCGCCGGTCCGGTGTGGCTGTTCGAGCTGCCGGGCACCGTCGAGACGGTTCTGATGTCGGCGGGGCTCGTGCTGCTGCCCGTCGTGTTCTTCGTGCGTGCGGCGAGCGTGCTGTACCGGTATCGGCGGGCGGCCGGTCAGCCCAGCCAGCCGGGGCGGACCAACCCCGACTCGTAGGCCAGTACGACCAGTTGGGCCCGGTCCCGGGCGCCCAGCTTCACCATCGTGCGGCTGACATGGGTCTTCGCGGTGAGCGGGCTGACGACCAGACGGCGGGCGATCTCCTCGTTCGAGAGGCCGATACCGACCAGGGCCATCACCTCCCGTTCCCGCTCGGTGAGTTGGGTGAGGGCGTCGGCCGTCGCCGGTTCCTTGGAGCGGGCCGCGAACTCGGCGATCAGACGGCGGGTCACCCCAGGTGAGAGCAGCGCGTCGCCGTCGACCACCGCCCTTACGGCGCGCAGGAGTTCGTCCGGCTCGGTGTCCTTGACGAGGAAGCCGGAGGCACCGGAGCGGATCGCCTCGAAGACGTACTCGTCGAGTTCGAAGGTGGTCAGCATGACGACCTTCACGTCCGCCAAGTCGCCGTCCTCCGTGATGCGCCGGGTCGCCGCGAGGCCGTCGAGCGACGGCATGCGGATGTCCATCAGGACGACATCCGGGCGCAGTTCGCGCACCTTGCGCACCGCCTCCTCGCCGTCGGAGGCCTCGCCCGCGACCTCGATGTCCGGCTGCGCGTCCAGCAGCGCCTTGAAGCCGGCGCGAACCAGCGACTGGTCGTCGGCGAGCAGTACCCGGATCACCGGTCGTCCTCCTTCGGTGTGACCTTCAACGGCAGTACGGCGAGCACCCGGAAGCCGCCGTCCGGGCGCGGGCCCGCCTCGATGGTGCCACCGAGCGCGGCGGCCCGCTCCCGCATCCCGGCCAGTCCGTTGCCACTGCCCCCGGCGTCCGTGCCGGTCGCGGGCCCGTCGTCGTCGACGCGCAGCCGCAGCTCCCGGGGGTCGTGCTCGACGTGCACGCGCGCGTGCCGCGAACCCGAGTGCCGTACGACATTGGTGAGGGCCTCCTGGACGACCCGGAAGGCGGCGAGGTCGGTGCCGGGCGGGAGGCGGGGCGGGGTTCCCTGGACCTCGACCGTGAGGCCCGCGCTCGCCGCCTGCTGCACCAGTTCGGGCAGCCGGTCGAGGCCGGGGGCCGGGGCGCGGGGCGCGTCGCCCGGGGCGCGCAGGCTGTCGAGAACCTGACGGACCTCGCCGAGCGCCTCCTTGCTGGCGGCCTTGATGGTGGTGAGGGCCGTACGGGCCTGCTCGGGGTCGGAGTCGAGAAGCGCGAGGCCGACGCCCGCCTGGACGTTGATGACGGAGATGCTGTGCGCGAGGACGTCGTGGAGTTCGCGGGCCATCCGCAGCCGCTCCTCGTCGGCGCGGCGACGGGCCGCCTGGGCGCGCTCGGCGCGCTCGCGGACCCACTGGTCGCGGCGGGTGCGGGCCAGTTCGGAGATCGCGGCGACGGCCACCAGCCAGGTGGCGACGGCCAGTTCGCGGCCCCAGGGCATCGCGTGGTCGTGCTGCGGGGGCAGCCACCGGTAGAGCCAGTGCGCGATCAGGAGGTGCGACGCCCAGAGCGCGCCGAGCGCGGTCCAGGCCGCCCAGCGGCGCCCGGCGACGACCGCGCCGAAGCAGCCGAGCGCGACGGGCAGGAAGACGGGGCCGTACGGGTATCCGGACCCGAAGTAGAGCACGGCGGCGAGCACGGTCCCGAAGGCCACCCCTACGGGGTAGCGGTGACGCCACAGGAGCAGCACCGATCCGGCGACGAGCAGCACGCGCGCGTAGAGGTCGAGCTGGACGCGGTCGGGCTGGCCGTGCCCGGCGAAGCTGCTGCCCACCAGCACGAACACGGTGACCAGCAGCGTGGAACGCCACGGCCACCGGGTCGGGGCCGCCTCCCCGCCCCACGGCGGTCCGTGGCGCCACCACTGGGGCGGTCCCCCGCCGCGCACACGCTGCTCGTCCATGCACGTCACGCTAGACGCCGGGCGGGGTCGGGGTCGTCAGCCGGACGGCGCGATCACGTGTACTTCCCGGGGAGTACGTCCCCTAGGTCAGCCTTCCGCGAGACCCACCCCGAGGGCCAGTCGTCGTACCGCATGACGGAAGAACGGCCCGCGGTCCTCCACCACCCGGCGGAACTGCCCGAACAGCTCGAAGCTCACCAGCCCGTACGTCTCGGCCAGCGCGGCGACGAGGGCGACGGCCGACCCGGGCGGGAGGCCGCCCGCGAAGTCCGCGATCATGCGGTCCGCCTCGGGGCGCAGGCCTGCCGGGAGCGGGGGCTCGGTGAGGGTGCCGGCCCGTTGGGCGTCCTGGGCGACGCCGATGAGGAGAAGGGCGACGCGGGCCGCGGACGGGACGGTCGTCTCCGGGGCGACATAGCCGGGGACCGGTGAGCCGTAGATCAGCGCGTACTCGTGCGGGTTCGCGAGTGCCCAGGTGCGCACCGCCTCGCACACGGTCGTCCAGCGGCGCAGCGGGGCCGCGTCGGCGACTTCGGAATGTGCCGTCTCCGCGGCCTCGCCCAGGGAGTCGTACGCGTCGATGATGAGAGCGGTCAACAGGTCGTCGCGGCTGGGGAAGTACCGGTACAGGGCGGAGGAGACCATGCCCAGTTCACGGGCCACGGCGCGCAGCGAGAGCTTCGCGGCGCCCTCGGCGGCGAGCTGTCTGCGCGCCTCGTCCTTGATGGCCGCGGTGACCTCGATCCTGGCTCGGGCGCGGGCGCCTTGTGTGGTGCTCATACGGGCAAGTGTGGCATGGATTCAGATCAGTGCACACAAACGAGAGCAGCGCACAAAAAAGAGAGCACCGCTCTTGCACTGGATCGCCGAACCGGTGCAGACTGTTCCCGAGAGCGAGAGCAGTGCTCACAAAAGGGAGCCGCGCTCTCCAAAACCCAGGAGTCGTCATGAGCACGCACGTCCAGAAGCCCGGCTGGTTCACGGTCAACGTCTTCAACCGCGCCGTCGCCTGGTTCACCCGCCGCGGCCTCAGCGTCTGGGGTTCACGGGTGCTCGCGGTCCGCGGCCGCAAGAGCGGCGAGTGGCGGACCACCCCGGTGAACCTGCTGACGGTGGACGGACAGCAGTACCTCGTCGCCCCGCGCGGCCACGTCCAGTGGACCCACAACATGCGGGCTGCGGGCGGCGGCGAGCTGCGCCTCGGCAAGAAGGTGGACACGTTCACCGCGACCGAGGTCACCGGCGACGACAAGGTGCCGCTGCTGCGCGCCTACCTCAAGCGCTGGAAGGCCGAGGTCGGCGTGTTCTTCGGAGGAGTCGGCCCCGACTCCTCCGACGACGAACTGCGGGGGATCGCGGACGACCACCCCGTCTTCCACGTCACGGTCAGGAGCTGACCTCGCCCTCCGTGGACTCCACTGCCTCCACCGCCTCCACGGGCGTGACGGGTTCCGCGGTCCTGCGGTCGAAGGCGGTCAGCGCGCGCTGCGCCATGGGGTGGCTGCGCACCAGCTCGCCCAGTGTGGTCGAGCCCCGGGTGATGTCCATGAAGGCCTTCCAGGCCGGCCGGAAGCCGGTGAGGGCGGCGTGGAACAGACCGGGGCGCTTCTCGAAGATCGCCAGCATGCTCTTGCCGACGCTCATCTCCACGCCGAGCCCCGCCTTGATCGCGAACGCGTAGTTCAGCGCCTGGCGGCGGGTGTCCACGGCGTCGTGCGCCTCGGCGATCCGGACCGCCCACTCCCCCGCGAGCCGTCCCGAGCGCAGCGCGAACGAGATGCCCTCGCGGGTCCACGGCTCCAGCAGGCCCGCCGCGTCTCCACAGACCAGCACCCGCCCTCGCGAGAGCGGCGAGTCGTCCGCCCGGCAGCGGGTCAAGTGCCCGGAGGAGATGCTCGGTTCGAAGCCGGCGAGGCCGAGCCGGGCGATGAAGTCCTCCAAGTACCGCTTGGTGGCGGCGCCTTCACCGCGCGCGGAGATCACGCCGACCGTGAGCGTGTCCCCCTTCGGGAAGACCCAGCCGTAACTCCCGGGCATCGGGCCCCAGTCGATGAGGACCCGCCCCTTCCAGTCCTCGGCGACGGTCTCCGGCACCGGGATCTCCGCCTCCAGGCCCAGGTCCACCTGGTCGGTCTTGACCCCGACGTGCGCCCCTATGCGGCTGGCACTGCCGTCGGCGCCGACGACGGCCCGCGCGAGGACCGTCTCGCCGCCGCTCAGCACCACGGCGACCGTACGGCGGTCCGGCACCGCGGAGCCGTGCTGCTCGACTCGTGTCACTGTGACGCCGGTGCGCAGCTCGGCGCCCGCCTTCTGCGCGTGCTCGACGAGCTGCTGATCGAACTCGGGCCGGTTGATCAGCCCGAACAGCATCTGCCGGGACCGGCGGGTACGCGTGAAACGCCCGTTGTTCGAGAACGTTATGGCGAACACCCGGTCCTTCAACGGCAGCTCGAAGCCGGGTGGCAGGGAGTCGCGCGAGGGTCCGATGATGCCGCCGCCGCATGTCTTGTAGCGGGGCAATTCGGCTTTCTCCAGCAACAGGACACGCCGTCCCGCGACGGCCGCCGCATAGGCGGCCGAGGCCCCCGCGGGTCCCGCGCCCACCACGACGACGTCCCACACCCGCTGTTCGTCGTCCGCCGAAGAGTTCTCGCTGCTCACGATGGTCTACTGCTCCCGATCAAGCCGCTGCCGCACCTGTCCCCCGCATCCTACGGCGGACATCGCCCCAGGCCGTTGTGGGAGGATCGACGGCATCATTCGTACAACGTCGCACCCACAAGGAGCGTGCCCATGTCGTCGAATCCGGTCGCCGAGACCGTCGCCTCGCTGATGCCCAGGGCAAGAACTGAGCTCGGCGAGCTGGTGGCCTTCAAGTCGGTGGCGGACTTCGACCAGTTCCCGAAGAGCGAGAGCGAGGGCGCGGCGAACTGGGTCGCCGACGCGCTGCGCGCCGAGGGTTTCCAGGACGTGGCCCTGCTCGACACCCCGGACGGCACGCAGTCGGTCTACGGCTACCTGCCCGGCCCGGAGGGCGCGAAGACCGTGCTCCTGTACGCCCACTACGACGTGCAGCCGCCGCTCGACGAGGCCGCCTGGACGACCCCGCCGTTCGAACTGACCGAGCGCGACGGCCGCTGGTACGGGCGCGGTGCCGCCGACTGCAAGGGCGGCGTGATCATGCACCTGCTCGCGTTGCGCGCCCTCAAGGCCAACGGCGGTGTCCCGGTGCACGTCAAGGTGATCGCCGAGGGCTCGGAGGAGCAGGGCACCGGCGGCCTGGAGCGGTACGCCGAGGAACACCCCGAACTCCTCGCCGCCGACACCATCGTGATCGGCGACACAGGAAACTTCCGCGTCGGCCTGCCCACGGTCACCTCGACCCTGCGCGGCATGACCCTGGTGCGCGTCCAGATCGACACCCTCGAAGGCAACCTGCACTCGGGCCAGTTCGGCGGTGCCGCGCCCGACGCGCTGGCCGCGCTGATCCGCGTGCTGGACTCGCTGCGCGCCAAGGACGGCTCGACGACCGTCGACGGGCTCGCCGCCCACGCGACCTGGGACGGACTGTCGTACGACGAGGGGCAGTTCCGCGAGGACGCCAAGGTGCTGGACGGCGTCGAACTGATCGGGTCCGACGCGGTCGCCGACCGCATCTGGGCGCGCCCGGCCGTCACGGTCCTCGGCATCGACTGCCCGCCGGTCGTCGGCGCCACCCCGTCCGTGCAGGCCGGCGCCCGCGCGCTGGTCAGCCTGCGCGTCCCGCCGGGCGTCGACACGGCCGAGGCGACCAAGCTGCTCCAGGCCCATCTGGAGGCCCACACCCCGTGGGGCGCCCGCGTCAGCACCGAACAGATCGGCCAGGGCCAGCCTTTCAGCGCCGACACGACGAGCCCGGCGTACACGGCGATGGCCGAGGCGATGGCGGTCGCCTACCCGGGCGAGGAGATGCAGTACGCAGGCCAGGGCGGCTCCATCCCGCTGTGCAACACCCTCGCCGCCCTGTACCCGCAGGCGGAGATCCTCCTCATCGGCCTCAGCGAGCCGGAGGCGCGGATCCACGCGGTCGACGAGAGCGTGTCACCGGAGGAGTTGGAACGGCTGTCGGTGACGGAGGCGCTGTTCCTCCAGAACTACGCGGCCAACTGAGCGCATTCTGAGAGGTGTCGGGGAGATCGACGGCAGCCGTTTCGTCTTCACCGGCCGGGTGATCGAGTGGCGCGGCCCCGCGCCGTACTACTTCGTCCCCGTGCCGGACGAGGAGTCGGCGGACATCCGCGAGGTCGCCGGCATGGCCTCGTACGGCTGGGGAGTGATTCCCGTCGAGGCGCGGATCGGCGAGGCCGTGTTCACGACGTCGCTCTTCCCCAAGGACGGCGGCTACTTGCTGCCGCTCAAGAACGCCGTGCGGAAGCCGTTTGGTCTCGGCGCGGACGACGAGGTGACGGTGGAGATGACCGTCCGGCTGGGCGCCCTCTGAACGAGGATGGTGCCATGTCCCGCATCGAGCGCATCACCGCCCACAGCGACATCGCCACCTCCCTCGCCCTCCTCTCCGACCACGAACTCGCCGAACTGGTCGACGCGGGAACGCCGTTGGGGACCGGTATCGGCGGGCGCTCGGCGCTGATCGAGGTGGACGGCAGAAAAGTGTTCGTGAAGCGGATGCCGCTCACGGATGTGGAGCGGCGGGCGGAGAACGTCCGGTCGACGGCCAATGTCTTCGGAATGCCGGCCTACTGCCACTACGGCCTCGGAAGTCCGGGCTTCGGTGTCTGGCGGGAGCTGGCCGTGCACACGATGACCACGAACTGGGTGCTGGCGGACCGGTTCCCGGGCTTTCCGCTCATGTACCACTGGCGGGTACTGCCCGACACGCCCCAGCCGCTGCACAAGGAACTGGCGGATGTGGAAAGGGTCGTGGCCTACTGGGGCGGCAGCCGACAGGTGCGCGAGCACATCGAGGCACGGCGCACGGCGAGCGCGAGCCTGACGCTGTTCGTCGAGCACTTCCCGCACACGCTGCACGACTGGTTCGACGACCAGCTGCGCACCGGCGATCCGGACGCCGCCTGCAGCCTCGTGGAGCAGCAGCTCAAGAGCACCACGGAATTCCTCCACGAGCGCCGACTGCTGCATTTCGACGCCCACTTCGAGAACATCCTCACCGACGGCCGACAGCTCTACCTCACCGACTTCGGCCTGGCGGTCTCATCGCGCTTCCGACTCGCCCCCGAGGAACGGGAGTTCCTCGACCGGCACCGGCACTACGACCGCTCCTACGCCACCGCCCGGCTGGTGAACTGGCTCGTCGTCGCCCTGTACGGGTACAACCTTCCAGAGCGCGAGGCCTTCGTGCGCGCCTGCGCCGACGGCGAGCGGCCCGGCGGAATCCCCGAAGCCGCCGCCTCGATCATCACCCGGCACGCGCCGCTCACCGCCGTACTGGCCGACTTCAACCGCCGTGTGCAGAACGAGAGTCGGCTCACTCCGTACCCCGACGACGAACTGGACCGCGCCTACAACAACTCCACGCTCTCCGCGTAGTGACAGGCGACCGGGTTCCCCCCGCCCCGGTCCACCAGCGCCGGCACCTCATCGACGCAGGACGCGCGTTCGCTCTCGGTCAGCTGGTTGGCGAACTTCGGGCACCGCGTGCGGAACCGGCAGCCGCTCGGCGGGCGGACCGGGCTCGGGACGTCGCCCTGGATGGTGATCCGTTTCCGGGCGCGTTCCTTGCGCGGGTCGGGCAGCGGGATGGCCGAGACCAGGGCCTGGGTGTACGGATGTGCCGGGCGGGCGAAGAGCTGTCGGGCGGGGGCGATCTCGACCAGGCGGCCCAGGTACATGACGGCCACCCGGCCCGCCACGTGCCGCATCACCGACAGGTCGTGGGCCACGAACAGGAAGGACAGGCTGAGTTCGCTCTGCAGGTCCATCAGGAGGTTGAGGACACCGGCCTGGATCGACACGTCCAGGGCCGACACCGGTTCGTCGAGGATGACGACCTTGGGGCGCAGGGCCAACGCCCTTGCTATGCCGATGCGTTGGCGCTGGCCGCCGGAGAACTCGTGGGCGAAGCGGTTGCCGTGCTCGGGGTTGAGCCCGACCAGTCGCAGGAGTTCGCTCACCTCGGCGCCCGCTCCGGACCCGTACCGCCCGTGGATGCGCAGCGGTTCGGCGACGATCTCGTGGACGGTCATCCGGGGGTCGAGCGAGGCGTACGGGTCCTGGAAGACGATCTGCAACTCCCGCCGCAGGGGCCGCATCTGACGTCTGCTCAGTTCGGTCAGCTCATGCCCCTGATAGCGGACCTGGCCAGCGGTCGCCCGTTCCAGACCGAGGACGGTGCGGGAGATCGTGGTCTTGCCGGATCCCGACTCCCCGACCAGGCCCAGGGTTTCGTTCTCGTGGAGGTCGAAGGAGACTCCGCAGACGGCGTGCACATCGCCGACGCGGCGGCGGATGACGCCCTTGGACATGACCGGGAAGTGCTTGACCAAGTCCCGTACCTGGAGGACCGGTTCGCCGGTGCCGCCGTGGCCGGGCAGCGGCGGCAGAGGGGTGACGGCCTGCGCGGGCGCGGTCATACGGCGTCCTCCTCGGGGTTCGTGGCGGGGGCCGCGTCGGCGAAGCGGGCCAGGGCCTCGGTGTCCGCGCCGACCGCGTCGAAGACCTGATCCGCGCCGGTGTCGACGAGTTCGTCGGCGAAGTGGCAGGCGCTGAGGTGCAGGTCGCCGCCGGCCCTGCGGAGTGCGGGTTCGTCGGTGTCGCAGACATCCCGGCGCATCGGGCAGCGGGGGGCGAAGGGGCAGCCGGGCGGCAGGTTGAGCAGGCTGGGCGGTGAGCCGGTGATGGGGGTGAGTCGTGCCTCCTCGCGGTCGAGGCGGGGCAGGGAGCCGAGCAGGCCCAGGGTGTAGGGCATGCGCGGGGTGTAGAAGATGTCCTCGACCGACCCCGTCTCCACTATCCGGCCCGCGTACATGACCGCGACCCGGTCGGTGTGGCCGGCCACCACACCCAGGTCGTGGGTGATGAGGACGAGGGCCGCGCCGGTCTCGGCGCGGGCGGTCTCCAGGGCTTCGAGGATCTGCGCCTGCACGGTGACGTCGAGGGCGGTGGTCGGTTCGTCGGCGATGATCACGTCCGGGTCGTTGGCCATGGCGATCGCGATGACGACGCGCTGGCGCATGCCGCCGGACATCTCGTGCGGGTAGCTGTCGACGCGCCGTTCGGGGCTGGGGATGCCGACGGTGCCGAGGAGTTCGACGGCCCGTTTGCGGGCGTCCTTGTGTTTCATCTCGGGGTTGTGGCGGAGCAGGGTCTCGCTGATCTGGTAGCCCACGTTGTAGACGGGGTTGAGTGAGGTCATAGGGTCCTGGAAGATCATGGCGATGCCGCTGCCGCGCAGGTCGGACAGGCGCGCGTCGGACAGTCCGAGCAGCTCGGTGCCCTCGAAGCGGACCGAGCCGCGTACCTTGGCGCCGGTCGGCAGCAGACCCATCACGGCGAGGGCGGTCACCGACTTCCCGGACCCGGACTCGCCGACGATGCCCAGCGATTCGCCGCGGTCGAGCCGGTAGCCGACGCCGCGTACGGCCCGTACCGTCCCGTCCTCCGTGCCGAACTCCACGCTGAGGTCCTCGACTTCGAGCACGGCGGAGGTCACGGGGACCTCGCGCACTCCATGACTCGTGGTCGTCACTGTCGCACCCTTTGCTGCCGGGGGTCGAAGGCGTCGCGCAGTCCGTCGCCGATGAAGTTGATGGTCAGCGCGATGGCGATGATGAACGCGCCGGGGATGTAGAAGAGCCAGGGGCGGGTGTCGACCGCCGTCTGCGCCTGGGAGACCAGCAACCCCAGGGAGGTGTCGGGGGGTTGGACGCCGAAGCCGAGGAAGGAGAGCGCGGTCTCGGTGAGGATGCCGGTGGCCACCAGGATCGTCGCGTTGACGATGATCGGGCCGAGGGCGTTGGGCAGCAGATGCCGGAAGATGATCCGCACGTCGGAGGCGCCGAGCGCCCGCGCCGCCTCGATGAACTCCTTCTCGCGCAGCGACAGCACCGAGGAGCGCACCACCCGGGCCACGTATGCCCAGGTGAGTCCGGCGATGACGAGGGCGATCCAGTACCAGGAGCCGCCGGTACGGGAGGAGATGACCAGGGCGATCGCGAACAGGGGCAGCGTCAGCACGAGATCGGCGATGCGCATCATGACGGCGTCGACGACGCCCCGGTAGAAGCCGGCGATGGCGCCCCAGATCGCGCCCAGCAGGGTGGAGCCGAGCGCGATCATGATGGCGATCTTCAGTGAGGTCTGGGTGCCGCGCATGACCTGTGCGTAGGCGTCGTATCCCGAGGAGTTGGTGCCGAACGGGTGCTTCCAGGACGGCGGTTTGGAGTTGTCCTCGGTGTACTTCTCGTAGGAGTAGTGCCACAGGTGCGGGCCGATGAACGCCCACAGCAGGATCAGCACGAACACGACCAGGCTGACCATCGCGGCCCGGTGCCGCACGAAGCGGCGCAGCACCAGCTGGGTCTGGGTGCGCTGTCGTACGGTGAACTCATGGTCGCCCGGCGGCAGTTGAGTGCCCGCCGGACCCGGTGCCTCGATGTCAGTCATAGCGGATCCTCGGGTCGAGTACGGCGTAGAGGAGATCGGCGATGAGGTTGAACCCGATGACGACGACGGCGGAGAGCAACAGCCAGGCCATGGTGCGGTAGACGTCGAGCGTGGTGGCCGCCTGCACCAGCATCTCGCCCATGCCGTGCCACTGGAAGATCGTCTCCGTGATCACCGCGCCGCCCAGGATGATCGCGATGTCGAGCGCGGTGACGGTGGCCAGCGGGATGAGGGCGGTGCGCAGCGCGTGCCGGGTCATCACCCTGCCGCGCCGAAGTCCCTTGGCGCGGGCGAGCCGTACGTAGTCGCTGTTGAGAACCTCCAGCATGGAGGCGCGGGTGTAGCGGGTCCAGGACGCGAAGGAGACCAGGGCGAGGGTGATGGTGGGCAGGATCAGATGGCCCACGTGATCGGTGAACTCGTTCCAGGTGGTGTCGACTTCGAGGTACGGGGACTTCTCGCCGATGGTGCCGAGGAACTGGCTGCCGGTCTTCTCGTTGAGCCAGATTCCGGCCTGCTTGAGGAGGACCGCGAACCAGAACACGGGCATGGCGAGGAAGAGGAAGCCGAAGAAGGTGATGGTGTAGTCGGCCGCGGAGTACTGGCGGATGGCGCTGAACACGCCGAAGACGACGGCCATGATCAGCGCGAGGATCATGGCCGCGGCGACCAGGGTGATGGTCACCTTGAAGCGGGTGAACAGGTCGTGTCCGATGTTCAGGTTGGCCTGCACGGACGGGCCGAAGTCGCCGTGCAGGACCCCGGTGATCCAGTTCCAATAGCGTTCCATCACCGGCTGGTTGGCGTGGATGTGCCGGGCGAAGGCGGCCACCGCCGCCTTGCTGGGCGCGGGTTGCCGTGAGGTGGCGAAATTGGCCACCGGGTCACCGGAGTTGATGACGACGAGGAACACGATGAACGTCGAGACGATGAGGACGGGTATGGAGACGAGGATGCGGCGCACGGTGTAGGCGAGCATGCGGTCTTCTCTCGGAGGCCGGCGGGTCGGTGATGCCGTCCGTGGTCGGGGCCCGGCCCCGGTGTCGCCGGGGCCGGGCTCGACGGGCGTGCCGGTGGAGCAATTCCCTCTGGCTGTGGGCTACTTCTTCAGACCCCACGTGCCGGTGTTGTAGGCCGGTCCCACGTTGGTGGAGTTGTTCCGCATGTTCACGAACCGTGTCTGCGAGGCGAAGAACGTCGGCTTCTGGTAGAGTGGCAGGACGTAGGCGTCGTTCACCATGAGCTGGTCGGCCTGGTTGAGGAGGGCCGCGGCCTTGGTCGCGTCCGTCTCGCCCACGGCCTGGGAGATCAGGGAGTCGGCCGTCTTGTTGCTGTAGCCGCCGTAGTTGCCGCCACCGCCGGTGAACCAGTTCTGCTGGGCGTTGCTGGTCGGGAACGGTGCCGCGACCCAGGCGAAGACGATGATGTCGTACTGGTGCCCGGCGAGGACCGTGCCGAGGTCGGCGGCGCCGATCGGCTTGATGGTGACCTTGATGCCGAGGCTCGCCAGGTTGCTCTGCAGGATCTGGCACTCGCTCTGCCGGATCTGGTTGCCGGTGGTGTAGCGGCAGTTGAAGGGGCCGACGGTCTTGCCGTCAGGTGTCTTCAACGCCGTGCCCACCCCGGTGAACTTGGCGGCCGTGAGATCCGCCTTCGCCTTCGTCAGGTCACCCGACCCCTGACCGGTGCCGGTGACCACGTCCTTGTAACCGGCCTGCCCGGGAACGAAGTTGTGGTTGCCGAGCGGCTTCACGGCCGGGTCGAACTGGCCGACCGTCTTGGCGATGATGTCCTTGATGTTGATCGCCGTGAACATCGCCTGCCGCAGTGCCAGATACTTGCCGAGCACCGGGTTGTGCAGGTTCAGGTCAAAGTGCTCCCAGGTCAGCCCGTTGCCGATGTTGTAGGTGATGCCGGGAATGTCCTTGACCTGGTTGACCAGGTCGACCTCGGGCTGCGGATAGATGCCCTGAACCTCGTTGTTCTTCAGGGCCGTTGGCTCCTGGGTGGCGTCCGAGATCACCTTGAAGATGAGCCGCTGGAGGGTCGCCTTCTTGGCGCCGGTCCACTTGGGGTCGGGTACGTAGGTGGCGTGGTCGTTGTCGACCCACTGCTGCATCTTGTAGGCGCCCGCGGTGGGGTACTTGGTGGGCGGCGTCTTCAGGAAGTACTGCCAGGCCTGCGCCATCTGAGTGGCCGTCATGGCGGCGGCGTCACCGACCTTGGCGCCGGAGAGCTTCTCCGCGGTGTGGGCCGGGTAGAGCGGATAGCCCGCGCCGAACAGGGACTTCCAGTCGGAGTACGGCTTCGACATCACCATGGTGACGGTCTTGCCGTTGTCGGACGGGGTGAGGGACTTGATCCGGTCGTAACCCGCGGTGCTCTGCGGCAGACAGCCATGGGTCTGGCTGGAGTCACTGGCGGGCGGCGGCGGACAGTCCTTGCCGTTGTTGGTGCGCCAGTAGTACGTGAAGTCGTCGGCGGTGATGGGCGTCCCGTCGTTCCACGCCGCCTTCGGGTTGATCTTGTAGACGATGGTCTGCGGGCTGGTGCTGGTCTGCGTCGCCGAGGTCACCAGGTCGGTGTTGAGGACGACGGTGAAGTCCGGCTGTGGCACGAACACCTGCGGCAGGACGACCTCCAGGGCCTCCCCGTTCTCGAAGGTGTTGCCGTTGACGTCCTGGACGTTCCACTGCTGGATGTTCTTCTCCAGCACATAGGTGTACGTTCCGCCGGACTTGGTGGCGGCCGAGTTGCAGGTGTTGGCCTGGCCCACGGTGTTGCAGGACGTGAGTCCGGCCGAGCTGCCCTTGCTGGGGCTGCCGCCCCCACCGCCGCCACTGCTGCAGGCGGTGAGCACCAGGGTGAGCCCGGCGGCGAGAGTGAGGGCCCGGGTCAGGGCCGAGGATGGCGCGCGCATGTTCCTCTCCTTCGACCGGCGAAATGTCCGGTCCCGTCGAGGCGGCCGGCGGCCGCGAGAGAACTGAGCTGCGCAAAGACGTTAGAGCTCCGATGTACCTTCTTCACGTTCTTGTTCATACCGGGACGGCGACAATTCGCCCTCGCTTTGTTATCGGAATGACCCATGCCCCGCAAAATCGCCAGGTGGCGTCCCCGAAAAGGCAAAGTCCCGTTCAACATCGTTGATCAGCAAGCAAATTGACGAGTCGTCAGCCAACCGGTACACCCGCCTCCAGATAGAGCGCGGCCCCCCGCTCCCGGGCGCGCAACGCCCACCGCAGGCGCTCGTAGCGGACCGGCGGCAACAGGTCGGCGGCCTCCTGCTCGCTGGCGAAGCACCAGCCGCGCAACTCCGGTCCTGGCAACAGCAGTCGGTCCGCCTCGGCGGCGCCCAGCCGACCGCCGTCGAAGAGGAGGCGCAGACCGCCGTAGCCGGGTGGTGCGGGTGGTTCCCAGTCGACGACGAGCAGCCGGGGTACGTCGTCGAGGACGAGGCCGGTCTCCTCGGTGACTTCGCGCATGCCGGCCCGGGCGGGTGCCTCGCCGGGTTCGACGACGCCGCCGGGGAACTCCCAGCCGGCCTTGTAGGTGGGGTCGACGAGCAGCACCCGGTCCTCTTCGTCGAAGAGGAGCACGCCGGCCGCGATGGTCTCGGAGGTGGGCTCCGGGGTCTGCACGATGTCGCAGACCGGGACGGTACCGCTGCCGACGGCGTCGGCGATCCGGCAGGCCGTCTCGTACGGGGTGAGGGCACTGGTGTCGACGAGATGAGCGTCGGCGGTGAGCCAGGAGGCGAGTGCGGCGCGGTACGGCTCGATGTGGTCGTACGCCCACTGCTGCATCCGCAGCTCGCCGTCGGGGAGGTCCGGCGGGATCTCCCGGCTGGCTATTCGCTCGCGCAGGATCGTTTCCGCCGGTGCCAGGAGAACATGCCGGACCGCGACCCGGCGGGCCGCGAGGCCGCCGAAGATCTCGTCGCGGTACTCCTGGCGCAGCAGGGTCATCGGGACGACGAGGGTCCCGCCGAGCTCGGCGAGCATGGCGGCGGCCGTGTCGATCACGAGCCGTCGCCAGATCTGCAGGTCCTGGAAGTCGCCGACCTCCGCGAGGTGCTTGGGCGGGAGCAGGTTCGGAAGTGCTCCGCCGATGATCTCGGGGTCGAAGAACGTGCTGTTCGGGATCAGGTCGATCAGTTCCCGTGCGGTGCTGGTCTTGCCTGCACCGAACGCGCCGTTGATCCAGACGACGGTCACAGGTCCCCCTCTTCTGTTGGCCCCCTGAGGCTTGCCCGTTCCACCCTGCCACGGAAACCAGCCGCAGTTGAGGGCGTACATACGACGGCGCCGGCGCCCCCTCCGACGGGGCACCGGCGCCGAGCATTTCCGGCCGGTATCAGGTGTTCTGCCCCAGGGAGTTCTCGTCGACGGCGAGACTGCCGTCGCTGACGAGGTGGTCCATGGAGCCCACGGTGTCCTTGACGTTGAGATCGCCGAGTACGTCGTGGTCGTGGGAGTGCGACGGAGTGATCGCGGCGACGACGAACCCGGTGGCGAGGGAGGCGATGGCGAGCATGCTGCGCTTCTTCATGCCCCGTTCAACTGACGAAGCGCGCGGGGGTCACGCCCGGACCGGCCGCCGGGTGGAAACCGCCCCGCCGCGCGACCGTCGTACGAGGTCCACGGCCGCCTCGGGCCACTGCGGATGGTCGAAGGTGAAGCCCTCCGCCAGCAACCGCCCAGGGACGACCCGCCGGCTCTTCAGGAGGAGTTCGGTGTCCGAGCGCAGCGCGAAGGCGCCCAGTTCGGCCATCCACCTGGTGGCGGGCAGGCCCACGGGGATGCCCCGGGCGGCGCGCAGGACGCGCATGAAGGCGCGTTGCGGTAGCGGCCCCGGGGCGGCGAGGTTGACCGGCCCGGCGATGTCCTCCCGAGCCACAAGGAACTCCACCGCGCGGACGAAGTCCTGGTCGTGGATCCAGGACACGTACTGGGCGCCGCCCGCGACCGGACCGCCGAGCCCGAGCCGGGCCAGCCCTTGCAGGACGTCGAAGACACCGCCCCGGTCGGGGCTCATCACCATGGCGGCGCGCAGGGCCACCTTGCGGGTGCCCGGGGTGACGGCGCGCTCCTGCTCGCGTTCCCAGTTCTTGGCGATCTCGACGCTGTACGACCAGTAGCCGGGGACGTCCGGTTCGGCGCCGCCGATCAGGCCGGTGGCCTCGTCGTTGGGGGCGTCGTAGCGATGGGCGTAGACGGTCGCGGTGCTCATCTGCAGCCAGACGCGCGGCGGGTGCGCGGCGGCCGCGATCGCCTCGCCGACGACCCGGGCGGAGCGCACGCGCGAGTCCATCATGGCCTTGAGGTTGGCGGGGGTGTAGCGGCAACTGACGCTGCGGCCCGCCAGGTTGATCACGACGTCGCCGCCGTCGATCTCCCGGGCCCAGGAGCCCAGGGTCTCGCCGTCCCACCACACCTCGCGGTCGCGCTTCGGCCGCCTGGTGAGGACGACGACCTCGTGGCCGGCCTCGGTCAGGGCGCGGTCGAGGATCGCGCCCACCTGTCCCGTGCCGCCGGGAATGACGATCTTCACAGGGCTCCCCCTTCTGTTCGGGGGCGAGCCTAGCGCAGAGAGTTGAACGTGTTCAAAACTCGCGCGATGGAAAGTCGAACAATAAATACGCAACTCTTCCAACAGAGTTCGACACGTCCTACCGTAATCGCGCACATGACATGCACAGGAAGTAATCCCATCTCTCGCGAGTCCGGAGGAACGTCACCATGCGTCACCCCCACACCCGCACGACCCGCCGAAGAGTGGTAGGAGTGCTCGCAGCAGGGCTGTTGTGCACGGCGGGCCTCGCCGTGCCCGCGGTCGCCACCCCCGTACAGGACCCCGCCTCCCCCGCCCTGGCCGACGGTCAGGCGCTCACACCTCCGATGGGTTTCAACAACTGGAACTCCACCAACTGCCGCGCCGAGTTCAACGAGTCCATGGTCGAGGGAATCGCGGACCTCTTCGTCGCCAAGGGCCTCAAGGCGGCCGGCTACCAGTACGTCAACCTCGACGACTGCTGGGCCCTGCCGTCCCGTGACGCCGACGGCGAACTCGTCCCCGATCCGGTCCGCTTCCCGCACGGCATCAAGGCCGTCGCGGACTATGTGCACTCCAAGGGGCTCAAGCTCGGCATCTACACGAGCGCGGGCACCAAGACCTGCAACGACGCCGGTTTCCCCGGTGCTCTGGGCCACGAGTACAGCGACGCACGGCAGTTCGCCGACTGGGGCGTGGACTACCTCAAGTACGACAACTGCAACAACCAGGGCGTGGACGCCAAGTCGCGCTACACCACCATGCGCGACGCCCTGAAGGCGACCGGCCGGCCCATCGTCTTCAGCATCTGCGAATGGGGCGAGAACAAGCCCTGGGAGTGGGCCTCGGACGTCGGGCACCTGTGGCGCACCACCGGTGACATCAGCGACAACTGGGGCTCGATGCTGTCGATCCTCAAGCAGAACCTGCCGCTCGCGCAGTACGCCGGACCCGGGCACTGGAACGACCCCGACATGCTGGAGGTCGGCAACGGCGGGATGACGGACACCGAGTACCGCTCGCACTTCTCGATGTGGTCGATCATGGCCGCGCCGCTCCTCATCGGCTCGGACCTGCGCAAGGCGACCGACGCGACCTTCGGCATCCTCGACAACAAGGAGGTCATCGCGGTCGACCAGGACCCGCTGGGCAAGCAGGGCAACGTTGTCACGTCCGAGGGCGGACGCTGGGTCGTCGCCAAGGAGATGAAGGACGGCAGCCGCACGGTCGCGCTCTTCAACGAGTCCGGCACCGCCCAGCGCATCGCCACCACCGCGACGGACGTCGGCCTCCCGAACGCCCGCGCCTACACCCTGCGCGACCTGTGGCAGCACAAGAGCTACAACACCGCGGGCACGATCTCCGCGACCGTCCCGGCCCACGGCACCGTCCTCGTACGGGTCTTCGCCGACCGGCAGTCGGTCAAGAACCCGCCCGCCGTCGAACTCGGCCTGGGCAGCTCCCCGTTGGTCCAGGCGGCGACCGCGACCCCGCTCACGACGACGGTGACCGACCTCGGCCGGACGACCGCCGAGCACGTCTCGGTGACCCTGACCGGGCCCGCCAGCTGGAAGATCCGGCCCAAATCGTCGACGACCGCGAAGGCCGTGCCGACCGGCAGGTCGCTGCGCACCAAGTGGACGGTCACCGCTCCCCCGGGGACACCCACGGGGTCGTACGACCTTGCGCTGAAGGCGAGTTACCGCTCGCCGAGCGGTACGCGCGTCACCAGCACCCTGCCGTTCACCGCGTCCGTGGTGGTCGCTCCCCCTGCGGGCACCTCGTACCTCGGTGACCTGCCGTGGATGTCGACGGCCAATGGATGGGGGCCCGTTGAGCGCAACACGAGCAACGGGGAGAGCGCGGCCGGGGACGGCAATCCGATCACGCTCGGCGGAGTCGTCTACGCCAAGGGGCTCGGTGTGCACGCCGAGAGCGAGGTGGAGTACTACACCGGGAAGTCGTGCGAGAAGGTCACCGCCGACGTCGGTGTGGACGACGAGAAGGGCGCCAACGGGACCGTCGCCTTCGAGATCTGGGCGGACGGCACAAAGGTCGCCTCGACCGGCGTCCTCACCAACGCGATGCCCGCCCAGCCGATCACGGCGGACGTGACCGGCGCCCAGGTGGTCCGACTCGTCGTCACCGACGGCGGCGACGGGATCGACTCGGACCACGCGGACTGGGCGGACGCGCAGCTCACTTGCTGAGCTACGTACAACTCACGTGCCGGACAAGGGCGTAGGGCACTGCACGAACGTTTCGTCCGTTCCGCGCCTCACACCCCGGCCGCGGTCGCGCTGCTCGCCTGCCCGGCGAGCGCGGCCGCGGCCGCTCCCACCAGCCCGGCGTCCGTGCCCATCTGGGCCGGCGTCACCGTCAGCCGCCGTACGAAGGACAGCGTCGCGTAGTCGCTCAACGCCTTGCGCAGCGGCGTGAAGAGCACGTCGCCCGCCTTGCCGACACCCCCGCCGATCACGGCGATGTCGATCTCGACGAGGGTCGCGGTGGCCGCGATACCGGCTGCCAATGCCTGCGCGGCCCGCTCGAAGGAGGCGACGGCGACCGGGTCGCCCGCGCGGGCGGCGGCGGCCACCGCGGCGGCCGAGGTGTCACCGTCCGGACCCGGACGCCAGCCGCCCTCGACCGCCCGCCGGGCGATGTTGGGACCACTGGCGATCCGCTCCACACAGCCGCGCGAACCGCACGGACAGGCGTCGCCGTCCAGGTCCACGCTGATGTGGCCGATGTGGCCCGCGTTGCCCGTCGGCCCGGGATGCAGCTGCCCGTTGAGGACGAGACCGCCCCCGACTCCGGTGGAGACCACCATGCACAGCGCGTTGGCGTGCCCGCGCGCCGCTCCCTGCCAGTGCTCGGCCGCCGTGATCGCCACGCCGTCGCCGATCAGCTCCACGGGCAGGCCCCCGGTCGCCGCACGCACCCGCTCCACGAGCGGATAGTCGCGCCAGCCGGGCACGTTGACGGGGCTCACGGTGCCCGCGGAGGCGTCCACGGGACCCGCGCTGCCGATGCCGAGGGCGCTCGCGCGGGACCACGAGGGCGATGCGGTGAGTTCCGCGAGCACCTCCTCCACGGCCCGCATCACGGTGTCGCCGTCGTCCTGCGAGGGCGTCGGGCGCTGCGCGCGCACCAGGATCTTGCCGTGGCCGTCCACCAGCGCCCCGGCGATCTTGGTGCCGCCGATGTCGAGCGCGGCCACGAGGTCGGTGTGCATCAGTGTCAGATCTCCCCGTCAAACATGAGAACCACCAGAAGGTGAGTTGGACCGGTCTCGCGGTGGGGGCGCAGGCCGTTGATATCGGTGGACAGTCTCTCTCGCATATGACAACGTTGTCCAGGCTCTATGCTCGACGCCACATCCTCATACAAACCCATGGACCTATGCATCCCCCGTGGACGACAGGACAGGACAGCGCATCGTGCCAGAGACCGCCCGCCGCCCCGAGAACCGCTACGGCAACCGTCCGACCATGAAGGACGTGGCCGCGCGCGCCGGTGTCGGCCTGAAAACGGTGTCGCGGGTGGTCAACGGCGAGCCGGGCGTCACGCCCGACACCGAGCGCCGCGTCCAGGAGGCCATCGACGCACTGGGGTTCCGGCGCAACGACAGCGCCCGCGTCCTGCGCAAGGGTCGCACGGCCAGCATCGGCCTCGTCCTGGAGGACCTCGCCGACCCGTTCTACGGCCCCCTCAGCCGCGCGGTCGAGGAAGTGGCCCGCGCCCACGGCGCCCTCCTGATCAACGGCTCCAGCGCCGAAGACCCGGACCGCGAGCAGGAGTTGGTGCTCGCGTTGTGCGCCCGTCGGGTGGACGGCCTGGTGGTGATCCCGGCCGGGGACGACCACCGTTATCTGGAGCCGGAGATCAAGGCGGGCGTCGCGACCGTGTTCGTGGACCGTCCGGCCGGACAGATCGACGCCGATGTCGTCCTGTCCGACAGCTACGGCGGCGCACACGAGGGGGTCACCCACCTCATCTCGCACGGCCACCGGCGCATCGGCTTCATCGGCGACATGCCCCGCATCCACACGGCCGCCGAGCGCCTGCGCGGCTACCGGGCCGCCATGGAGGACGCCGGGATAGCGGTCGAGGACTCCTGGATGTCCCTCGGTGTGACCGACCCCGTGCGGGTGCGCCGGGCCGCCGAGGACATGCTGTCCGGCCCCTCCCCCGTCACCGCGATCTTCGCGGGCAACAACCGCGTGACGGTCACCGTCGTCCGCGTCCTCGCCGAACAGGCCCGGCGGATCGCCCTCGTGGGCTTCGACGACTTCGAACTCGCCGACCTGCTCCAGCCCGGCGTGACCGTCGTCGCCCAGGACGCGGCGGCCCTCGGCCGTACCGCCGCCGATCGTCTCTTCCGCCAGTTGGACGGCACGCTCATCGCCCCGGAACGCATCGAGTTGCCGACCCGGCTGATCACCCGGGGCTCGGGCGAGCTGCCGCCGTCGGACTGAGCCGGCCCGTGAACGACCGTACGCTGGAGGCCCTGGGGCTGGCCCGGGCACCGCGCGAGTTCCCGCTCGACTACCCGGGCGCATGGCCCACCGAGTCCGGACTCCTCGTCGGGGACCGGCTGTTGCCCCTCGACGACCGCGTCACGTACGAGGACCGCACTCCGGTCCTCGCCATCGGCTCCAACGCCTGTCCCGGTCAACTGCGGCACAAGATGACCGAGTTCGGGATCGACTCCCCCGTCCCGATGGTGAAGGTACGGGTCACCGGCGTCGATGTCGGCGTCTCGGCGCATGTGAGCCGCGTGGGCTATGTCTCCGCGTCGCCGGTCAACTCACCGGGTGCTGTGCGGGAGTTGTTCGTCACCTGGTTCGACGCACGGCAGCTGACGGTGGTGGACGCGAGTGAAGTGGCGTACGACCGGGCGTGGTTGACCGGGCCCGAGTTCGGTTTCACGTCGTCGGACTCCGGGGAGTCACTGCGGGGCGCGCATGTCTACGTCAACCGGCACGGGGTGCTCCGGGACGGCACGGGTGTCCCCCGCCGACATCCCGGTGAGCGCGCGCTGCTCACCGAACTCCTCGCCGCCTCAACGGAGTTGAGGAAGCTGTTCGGGCGGACGCCGGAGGAGTTCTGTGTACGGGCACGCGCCGACCGGGAGTTGTGCGAGCGGGGTACGCGACTGTTCCGGGAGGAGGGGCTGGTGACGGTGTCCGGTCTGGAGCGCTTCGTACGGCCTCAGCAGACCGGCAGCCCCGGGACCGGTTCGTCGTTGCCCCCGCCCTTGATGTAGACGTCGCTGACATAGACGTTCGTGTTGCCGCTGTCGTCGTCCGTCTTCGCCCACCAGACGTTGGTCCACTGGCCGTAGGTCTCACGGCGGCCCAGATTCACCTGGCAGTAGAAGTAGTTGGTGCCCGTGCCGAGCACACCCACCTCGGTGCCGGACGCGGTGTAGGACTTGGCGGTGCGCCACACCTGGCAGTTGTACTTGCCGCCGCCGATGGACTGGCAGGCCGGGGTGGGGCTGGAGCTGGGGCTGGTCCCGTCGGTGGGGGTGCTGTTGCCGCCCGTGCCTCCTCCGCCGCCGGAGGACGT